>DASQDI010000048.1:0-10964 GCA_035634255.1 Blastocatellia bacterium | reverse complement strand
GGACGGAGGACGGGTCGCAATTGTGGCAGCGGCAGTATGTGGTCGAACCCGAGAAGATGCTGGAACTATTGGATAATCTCTCCGGTCAAATAACCTACAAGTTAAAACTCCCTTTGAGCAGGGATGAGCGCAAGTTCTTAGCGACCCATCAGACCGACAACGCCGAAGCTTACAAAATGTATATCCGGGGGCGCCATTGCTGGAGGAAGAGGGATAAGGAGAACATTCAAAAGGCGATCTCGTTCTTTGACCAAGCCATCGACCTGGACGCAGCCTACGCGGAGGCATACTCCGGATTGGCAGACTGCTATCTGATTCTCAGCACAGTGGCGTACGGCCCATTGCCGACGAAAGAGGCGATGTCGAAAGCGCGGTTCGCCGCGGAGACAGCTCTGGGGATCGACGATACACTCTGCGAAGCGCGCACTTCTCTGGGGGTGTACCACTTCAGGCACGAATGGAACTGGGCCGGGGCCGAGAAGGAGTTCAAGCAGGCCATCAGGCTGAATCCGAATTACGCGCCGGCATATTTTTGGTACTCTAATCTTTTAGCGCTGATGGGGCATTCAAACGATTCGATAGCCGCCGCTGAAAAGGCTAAAGAGCTAGACCCCCTCTCCCCGCTCTCGGACTTGAATCTTGCCCGCGCCTATTATTACGCGCGGCGGTACGACGTGGCCGTCAATCTCTTCCGTAAAATGCTCGATGAGAATCCTAATGATCTGAAAGCATTATACCTGCTTAGCTACGTCTATGAGCGACAGGGGCTGTACCAGGAATCCATCAATTCGCTCGAAAAAGTATATGAGAAGGACAGGCTCTTTGCCGCCGCGCCGCTAGGTTACGTTTACGCCAGAGTCGGCAGAAGGGCCGATGCGCTAAGAATCCTGAATGAGATCGGTGACAGATCAAAGTACCCGATTGTCCCCCCTCAGGAGCAAGCGATTATTTATCTGGGGCTTGATGATAAAGACCGAGCTTTCGCGTTGTTGGGGGAGGCATGCCGAGACCGTTTCGCGACACTGCCCCTTCTGTTGATCGATCCATTTCTTGATGGCATTCGGTCAGACCCTGGATTCGTCGAGCTTGCCCGATGCGCCAACCTTCCTCAGTGACCGCTGGCGAGGCACTGTCGCCGGGCCATGCTAGCGGACCGAAGTCAAAACGTGGCCGAGGTGAGATTCCGGCCGAGCCTCGACCGGTGACAGGGCGAGCCCGAATCTAAGCGCCGCGATTTGTGCGCTGGGCCTCTGCTTCGGGTCGGGCGCAAGGAGTTCGGAAATAATGGCGCACACTAGCGGAGGAGCGTTTCGTCTCAGGCCCGAGGCCGGGGGCGGGCCGGGAGACTGCGGCAGCCTTCCGGTTAACAAAAGGTAGATTATCGCCCCGATGGCGTAGACGTCTTCCGGGGCCCTGGACGACGTGCGGCATATTACTTCGGACTCAGGTGGGGAGAATTCGGGCGTGCTCCACATCAGAGGGTCGGGGCAATCGACAGGGCACGCGCCTTCGAAGTCCAGCGGCCTCAGCTCCCCTCGTTTCGTTAGTATGAGGTTGGAGGGCTTACAGTCTCGCCAGGCCCAACCGGCCGAGTGTATCTGAGAGACGATGAGTGAGATCGTGTTGCCGAAGTGCAGGACCCGAGGAATCGTCAGACGCCTCAGCCTTTTCTTAAGGACTGCCTGCAGGCTGTTGCCTTCGATGAACTCCGTTACAAGGTAGTAATTGCCTTCCACCTCAAAGGATGAGTAGATGCGCGGAACATTGACACCCGATGCCCGGAGACGCCCCAGGGCTTGTTCCTCATTCTTCACCCGCCAGTAACCATCACGGCCATCCCAACCGACTTCGCCATCGCGACGGCCCTCCTTAATAACGCAGAGGCGCGGCGGATTGACGCTGAGGTCTATGGCCTGGTAGACACCCCCTTTCCCCCTTTGAGCCAGCGCCCGAAATACCCTGTAGGTATTCTTTAGAGGGCTGTCAGGGGTCTCATTATTTCTGCGCCGCCGCTCGCCGATGAATGGGTCAGAGACCCAATCGGGCTTCGCGGTCGCTGACTCGCGCAAGTCAGGTACTAAGCCTCCGTTCGGATGTCGCATCGCAGGGATGCGCACGCCGTCGGCATTCTCCATATCAAGGTGCTCGAATGAGCCGTAGCGATAATAGACGCAGCTGCCCGGCCGTAATTCTAAATCGAATGGCACTAACGGGGCGGGCATGCCTTCGGTGAGTTTGTGCAATTCGCGCGCGAGCGAGACCGCCTCCTGATCGTTTCGGGGGTAAACAGTGATGAACTTCCCGGCCTGGCTATACCCGTAATAAAGGCCGCAGTTGATCTTGACCAATTCATCCAGAGAGCGGGGGGCCTTGAAGAGGACTTGGCGGCCTTGCAAGAAAGGGGCGACCCGCCGCATGGCTTCACAGGCTGTGAGGACGGTCGCGGAAAGATGCAGCTTCCATCCTTGTTGCGGGTCACCCGGAGCAGTTTCTCGGCTGTACCGCCATTGCGAACCGGCCGAGGTCAGGGGCAGGAAGCGGGCGCAAAGCTCCTGCCACGACCTCTCGTGCGATTGAGCAACCGCACCCGCGCCGTGGTAAGGTGAATCGGATTGGATTACTTCCTTGCGCCCGCTTGTGCTCATAAAGAGATCGTTCGTTTTGCGGCCAGGCGAGAATGGTCGCGGCCACGCCAAAACTACCGCCCCAGCGCCGTCCGGAGGCAGCCATCTACAAAGCCTCCCCGCGCCTGATTGTGACAGCCAGCCTTTGAGCCGCGCTTAAGCAGGCGGGGGCGGTGCCACGAATTTCTCGGGCGGAACCCCCTCATCGATATTCGTTACCCTGCCGCTGGTCGGGAGCGTCGTGCCGGCCCCGCAGATCGCGTTCGAGACTATGTAGGCGACATTAGTTCGCACATATGGCTCGTCTTTTTGTTCGTCCTGAAGTGTCAGCCGCGCCAATTGTCTTGGGGCGTCGGTGCCGACGATCTGTATCATATACTCCCTCCAGGCGTCGGACGTTGAGCCTTCAACGACAGCCTTAACTGCCAGGTCCGCTAAGGCATTGGCGAAGATCAGGTTCGTATGCTTCGCCTCTATGTCGACTAGCTTTTGCTTTATGGTTTTCGTTTCATCAGCACTCATACTTGTCTCCTTTCAGTTTCTTATGCTCCAAGTGGGTTAACTACCTGCGCGAAGACCAGAAGGTCCGCCATAGCAAATCTGTCCGGCTCTATCTGACCCAGGTCCGGTCTCCAGGTGAAATATCCGTCTTTAGTGAAATTTTCGTCTTTGAGGATCGAAATCCGGCTAGCCCGTATGAGCTGAACAAATGTCTCGGCGAGGATGTAGCTGCCGACCGGGCCGAGTCTTTCCCCGCGCCTGTACACCTGCGCCTCTTTGAGAATGTAGTACCAGAGTGGCGTTTCCTTATCAAAACCGGTCTTACTCACAACGTCTCCGTGAGGGTATTGTGTCAGCTGGATCGCAGACATAGGCGGCACCTTAAGCGCTCTGGCCACCTCCTGCCCGCTGGGCAACTTCAGGCGTCTCCCTCGGATTAAGTCGATGACCGCTAACGAGCGAAACCTCTCTTCATTTATGTGTCGGAAAAAAATCTCGAAGTCTTTCAGGGCTCGGACCAGCGTGGTGTCGATCTTTTTCGACCAGTTAAAGTTCGGGTTGTTGGCGATCCCGTTATGGCCAGTGAAATCGTAAAACCGCGTCCAGTCGATGATCCAGCTGCTAGGCAATTTCAAGGAGCCGGCTAGGTTCCCGCGAAACCCCGTCAGGCGGACGATGTCGGCTAGTGTTGCCGCGTGTGTTTCGAGCTGGTCCGGCGATTGAAAGACCCGATTCCAATCGTATGTGTCGCGCACCATGCTGTGTCCGAGTCGGAACGCGGCCAGCGAGAATTCGACCGGCATGAAAGGCACTCCCTTCTCAGCCGGCCGGAAGTGCTCGGGGTTAGCCCGGTTCGCGATGGCCCTCTGCAGGATTTCTACGTCGACGATCTTCGGCAGCAGATCATCCAGGATTATCCACTGGTAATGCTCAACCACCTTCTTCTGAGCCTCTTCAAAAAGCTCCCTGCCGGAAAGGTTCTTATCCCGGAGGAGGTCAACCACCTTGTTATGGAACTTGATGAATGCCACGTGGGTCTGCGCGAGGGCCAAATTATCGTCATTGCGATGGTCCTTGATTATCGCCCTGGGACTGCCCTCCTCTCTGCGCAAGTCGTTCCAGTATTCACGGTCTATGCTGCCTGGGCTGGCCGCCGTCGTCTTACCGATTTTTAGCTTGGCGGAGTCGTATTCATCATAAAGCCTTCTGTCGGCGTCCGAATACGGCCCCTCGCCGTAGAGGCTGTCGAGGTCCAGGGATGGCGTCCGCAATTGAATAAGGCCGTCTGCGGCAACGTCGGCCGCCGGGATATTGTTATTCTCGTCGAATGAAACGTCATGTGCGATGAACTGAGCCAGGTATGTGTAACCCGCGGGCAGGCCCGTATGGTCGCCGAGGTCCGGGCCGTTCAGCATCGCCTGCCCGAGTGTGACGAGCTTATCGTCATCCGCTTTGTGCGGGTCAAGGTTATCAAACATCCGCCCGAACCTGAGCTTGGGCTGGTGGTCAGCATGGTGGAGGTTGGCGCCGGTCGCTTCGTTTTCTGAAGATGTTTCGGGGCTGACCTCTCCGGTTTCAAGTGAGGCAGAAACAAACCCTTCCCCGTCAATGAAGTAGTCCGTAAAACCATGTGACTTTTGCATACGCGCGCTCCTTCCTACTCTCATCGTAGTGACCGTTTCTGAAAGAAGAGCCGGTGCTTCGGCAGCAACGCAGCGACCATTACCACGCGCTGCCTTTAGAAGCCTTCCGGTTCAATCCCACTAACGAGATTCAGAGTTTCTGTATTTAAATGACTCCCCAACCATTAAACGCCCCGAACAGGTCACTAAACTATCACCTGCTGTTAACAGCCTGTCCTGGTATGCCGGGTTATGCCGGGTCTAGCAGTCTTTAAATCCGGGTTTAGTGTCACTTATTTTCAGCCAAGACGCTTGGACATAAGGCTTATATAGAGCATAAGCCTTACCTTATTAATCTGTTCTCGGTAGCTGCGGTACGTACAGGAAGCAAGCCCTTTTGCCCGAAAGTCCTAAACCGGACATTAAGGCATACTATAAAGGCGACGATTGCTAATTTGATTTAACGTAGGGACGAGACGACGTTTTCCTGTCAGCTCGTGTACTGCCTTTCATCGTTTCAATGGTCGGGCGGACTGCGCGCTCGAAATAGTGTTGGTCTTATCCGCGAGCATGGCATCGGATGTGGCGGCCACCTGTAGACGAGCCGCGCGCATCGTAAAATGATTTGTTGAATGTTTGTAAGACTCTAAATTCGAACAATTCCGACGCAAAGGTGGCTTTAGTTATTTAGTCCCACATTCGGCTTAAGGCTTATTTAAAATAAACTTTAAGACCTTCTCGCGCGCTACGACAAACAACTCGTTCTTATCATTAAACGCCAAGCCTGACGCCGCCCCTTCCACCTTGATCAGGTCGAGGTATCGCCCATCCCCGTCAAACACCTGCACACCCCCGAAATCGCATACGTACACACGCCCCTGACCGTCTACCCCGATTGCCGAAGGCGCGCTGAATTGCCCCCGCTCGTTGCCCTGGCCGCCGAATCTCGTGATGAATTTACCTTCGGGCGAGAACTTAAAGACTGAGTTGCTGAAAGTGCCCAGAACGTAGATGTTGCCGCCCCCATCCACGGCAACCCGGCTCTGTAACTCCGAACTTTCGGTCTGCCCACTGACCGCGTTTCGGATCGTCCTGACTGCCACGCCCTCTCGGTCGAATCGCACGATGTTGTCACGGTGCCTGTGCCAGGCCGCGACCAGCCCGCCGTCGGCTGCAACCGCTACGTCGTCGAACCCAGGGCCGTCGCCGTAAGGCACCTTCCCCAACGCCTTGCCGGTCGAGCCTTCGTAGCGATTAATTGTCCCCCGTTGCACGACGTAGACAACACCCTTACGATCTGCCGCCATCCCGCGCAATGGCCATTTAGCGTCGGCCACCCATTGTGTGAGGAACTTCCCTTCTTCGTCAAACACCTGGATACGCCCGCCGTTATACTCGCCAACGTATATATTCCCTGAGGCATCAACCGCGACGCTACGGGCGTCATCAAACAACCCGGGCCCTTTGCCTCTACTGCCGAATGAGAGCGCAAGGCTGAAAAGCCCGGCCCTCCGTGCTGCGCTTGAAGGCGGCGTAGTTACGGGGGGTTGAGCGGCAGCAGGCTTCGAGGTCGGGCTGGGTAAGGGGACGGCGGAGGTTTGCTTCCACCTCGACAAGGCCAGAAGCCCGCCAACTGCGAACATTAAAAGAGCCAGTGTAGCTAAGAGTAAGTGAAGCGGCCGCAAGTTGCCGGCACGTTGACGCTGCGCGGCGCTCGGCGCAGCTGGCTCGCGCAACTCTACCGGCACGATGACGGAGTTGTGGCAGAACTGACAGCGAACCGTCCTGCTGTTCCCATCACAGTGAAGAGGCCCGCCGCAAGAAGGGCAGTTAAAAGTTTCTCTCATGCGCCTATCTTATAAATGCCTTTCAGAAATCATGCAATTTAATACCGGCGGGCGAACGCTCCGGTTGACCGGGCGGGGGGCGGGCTGAGAGTAACGATACGAAATTCGCTTCAGCCGCTCCGGAAGAATCCGCCCCGCATTTAACGGCTCTGGCTGCACCTTGCCGTCCGATACGATATCGGGCGTTTTGGCCCTCACGAAATCAGCGGAGCAGAAGTATTCTCAGCAGGGCGAACGAGTCAATGCGCTGGTGGCTGGAGGCTTCCGCACGCCTATGCTCGAACGTGTTTTCGAGGGAATGACGGGAGGGGATGCGGAAGCGGCCTCAAAGGGGCTCTGTCCTTCAATGCACACCTCACCGCAAATCCGACATGCGGGGTTGTAGAAGAATGGATCGATAGTAGCCACTATGAGTACATGCGACCAGATGAGTGCTTTAAGCGATGCGGCGCGCGTGCGCGGGGCTTTGCCGTTGCGGGAGCTCGGCACGAAACCTATATGCGACGGCACGCAGTAAGGTACATTTCCGGATTCCACAAGTTATAATCAAAGCGCCTGATGACAATGAGAAATGAATGCTCATGTTCGCCGGGAGATGGCTTTTCAGCATGCAGTTCATTTTAAACAAGAACAGAAAGCGACCTTTGTTCGAGCAAGCGCGCGAGCAGTTGCTGACGGCGCTACACCTGGGCAAGCTGCGCGCGGGGGACAGGCTGCCAAGTGTGCGGCAGATGTCCCAGCACTGCACCATTAATATCAAGACGGCGTTTTCAATATACCAGCGGTTAAGCGAGGAAGGATACATAGAGCTTAGGACGGGGTCGGGCGCTTACATCGCAGATATAGACAGAGCAGACCTGGACCAGGCTTATTGCCTCTCAATTTTTAAACTGATTAAATCCAACCTGTCGGCGGCCAGCGCCCTCAGGCTCGACCCATACCAGTACTACAAACTTGTCGAAAGCTTCGTTGAGAAACCTCGCCTCGCACGCACGCAGGTCACGGTGGTCGAATGCAACGAAGAGCAGGTCAACCTGTTCGCTCACGAAATAACTAACAGATTAAAGGTGCGCGTCCTCCCGGTGCTGCTCGCTCAACTGGGGAGCCCGGACCGGCGGACGTCGAGAATGCTTGCGCTGACTGATTATTTCGCCACGACGGACTATCACTTCAAGGAGGTCAAAGCGCTGTCCGCTCGCTACAATAAGAAGATACTTCAGCTACGCTTGAATGCAGACTTCCTGCCCGAACTCATCACGGCGGCGCGCCGGGGGCCTGTGCTGATGGTGGTGTCGAATGCGAGCTTCTTCCCCGCTTTCCGCCACAACCTGCTGAGCCTCGGAATCTCACCTTCCATCCTCGACCGCATCACTGCAACTGACAGCACTAGCACGGCACAAGTACGAGCAGCGATCACCCGCGCGCAATCGGTTTACATCTCGCCTATATGCGACCAGCAATTACGCAACCTTATACCATCGCGAATCAAAGAGTTGAAGCTCGACAACATGCTCTCGAGCGATTCTATCGAGGCGCTTGAGGCCGTGATGCTCTTCCACGCCCAAATCCCATCCGAAAAGTGAATCTCCCCGCGCCTGGAACAGTTTAGCAACCAGGGAGAATCGTTCCATTTACCTGGAACGATTTGTGTGGTAATTATCACAGGAGCGATTCTAAAACCGGAGCAGTTTTAAGTGGCTCACTGCCCGAGAGCTCAGGTCGTGAAGCCAGCCCGCACTACTTATCACAGCCAGGCCACAAGTGAGTCCGGCGTGATTGCATTCCGCTGGTAGTAATAGAAAGGAGACACAATGCTTTTCAGTCAAGGATTCAGTAGAAGGGTAGGCAAGAGCGCAACTTTCTTTCTTATAGTCTTTTCACTGTTGACTCACGCGTTGCCGTCATTTGCCCAGGAAGGCACATCAGTGCTGAGAGGGATTGTGGTAGATTCGACGGGCGCTGTGATCCCTAACACTCAAGTCTCGATTGCCAACCAGGCAACCGGGCTTAACCGGCGGACGGCGACAACTAATGATTCGGGCATCTATGTCTTTCCGTCGCTCATTCCGGGAAGGTACCGCATTACGGTCGAGGCCCAGGGATTCAAGACCGCCGTGCGCGAAGACGTCGGGCTTGAGGTCGGGGAGACTCAGGAGTTGAAGATCACCCTGGAGACGGGGGGCACCAACGAAGTGGTTTCGATAACGGGTGAAGCGCCCATCATCGAAACCACTTCGAAAGAGATAGGCGGCCACATCAGCCAGAAGGAGATGATCGAGCTCCCGTCGGTCAATCGAAACTTCATCGGCTTCGTCGGGCTGCTTCCGGGCGTCGTGCCTAACATCAGCACGGAATCGTTCGGCTCGGATTCGGTCAGCGTTAATGGCCAGGACCCGCGCTTCAACAATTACCTGCTTGACGGGTCCAACAACAATGACGATGTGATCGGCCAGCGCGCGGGGTCGCAGGCGCGGACGGCGCTCGAATCCGTGCAGGAGTTCCAGGTGCTTACGAACCAGTTTGACGCCGAGTTCGGGCGCACGTCGGGCGGGATCATAAACGCGATTACCAAGTCCGGCACGAACCGGTTTCATGGCAGCGCTTTCGGTTTCTTCCAGGACAGGTCTCTCAACGCGAGGAATCGTTTCGCGATCCTCAACGAGCTCGAAGAGCCGGATGCCGACATGAAGCAATATGGCTTTACAGTCGGCGGGCCGGTCAAGAAAGACTTCGCCCATTTCTTTTTCGGGTTAGAGAGGACCACGATAGCCGAAGGGGTGATAATTGACATTCCGTCGCGCCCGGAGTTCAATACTTCAACGACGGAGAATACGCGGGTGTTCAACACCAATTTGCGGTTTGACACCCAGCCCTCGAAGAACCACCAACTCGCGGTCCGGTGGCTGCGCGAAAGCTCGCCTCAGTTCAACCAGATCATAGGCGCAGTGACACTCGACGCGGCGCGCGAAGAGGCAGACATTGACCAGACCGTTGTGGGAAGCTGGACGGCTATATTCAGTCCGTCGCTTGTAAATGACCTGCGCATCAACTTCACGCGCGAAGATGTGGCCTTTGCCAATCCGGCCTTTAACGCGGGCAAGTCCATGAGCGAGTTGCCCCCGACGCTCGCCTTCCTCGATTTCGCGACTCAGCAGAGCAACGTCGCACAGGCCCGTATTAATAATTCTTACCGGGCGGCCAATACTACATCCTGGGTGCGGAGCGCCCACACGCTAAAATTCGGTTTCGAATACAACTACGTCACGGCGGACAACACCGATGAGGGATTGCTCAATGGGCAGTTCAGCTTCCCGACCAACCTTCCGTTCGACGCCGATGACCCCAGGACCTACCCGGAGCGTTTCTCGATTCGCGTAGGTGGCCCATCACAATTCGTTCTCATCAACCACAACACCAGCCTCTTCGCCCAAGACAACTGGAAGGTGAGGCCGAACCTAACGCTGAATCTGGGCGTGCGCTACGACGACGAGACAATCTCCGGGGACAACAACAACGTTTCGCCCCGGCTCGGGTTCGCCTATGACCCGGCAGGTGATGGCAGGACGGTCATACGCGGCGGCTATGGCTTTTTTTACCAGAACACGCCATTCGAGCTCATAACCGCCTTCCGCACCGCCGGGCCATTCTCCACCTCCTTCGTCCGAAACTTCCCCCTGAACGCCGCTGATCCGGGGCCGAGGGCGGGGAGATTGCCTACCGACCCAACGCTCAGGAACGGCCCGGTTGTTGACCGCGCGCTGATAAGTTCGCTCGTGGGAACGGGCGCATTGCTGGCTAATCCCTCCCCGGTCGTGGATAACGAGGATCGCCGCATGCCTTATGTGCGATCAGCATCAATCGGGTTCCAGAGAGAGCTTTTGCCGACGCTCGCCCTCACGGTCGACTACATCCATCAGGATGGCGTAGACCAGCTGATGACTATCAACCTCAACCCCGGCACGCGCGACACGACAAACTCAGCCGACACGATCACCCGGCGCTTCGCGACACTGGGCGAAGTCATACGGCATGGCATGCTCCCTGTGAAGACGGACCTGTTTAGTAACCTGCCGTTTGAAGCGGCGAGGGTCTCAAGCGTAACGACCAGAGCTAACGTGGGCGAAACCCGTTACGACGCGCTGCAGGTCTCTGTTGACAAGCGCTTCAGCAGAGGGTTTCAGTTCAAAAGCGCATATACGCTCTCGAAGGGGCGCGGCAACATGAGCGGGTCAGGCGTCCCTACCGCGAACTTTCAACTGCTGGACGATTTGCGCCTTGACCTGAATGAAGGGCCGACCGATTTCGACCGCCGGCATAACTTCGTCATCAGCGGGCTGTGGCAAATTCCTCACACGCGCGGCTTGATGGTG
>DASQDI010000047.1:0-14254 GCA_035634255.1 Blastocatellia bacterium | reverse complement strand
GAGGACGTGTTCAAGCTCAACACGCGGCTCGTCAACCTCAACATTAAGGTCACAGACTCCTCGGGCAGGAACCTGCCCCGCCTCAAGCGGGAGGACTTTCTCGTGCTCGAAGACGGCGTCGCCCAGGACATCGCCTACTTCGAGCCGGTCGAGGCCCCGGTCACCATCCTCCTGCTTCTAGACCTGAGCGGCAGCATCGGCAGCAAGATTGAGCTCGTGAGAAAAGCAGCGAAGAAATTCATCGACTCGCAGGGCGAAGAAGACCGCATGGGGATCGCCTATTTCACCACCCGCTTCAGGCTGGTCTCGGACTTCACGTCGGACCGGGAGCTGCTGAAAGACCGCCTCGACAAGATGAAGAAGCCCGGCGGGGACACGGCCTTTTACGACGCCACGTGGTCGGCTTTCGACAAGCTCAGGGAGGTCAAGGAGGCGCGGAAGGCTCTCGTGATCCTGACCGACGGGGTCGATAGCTCGGAGGCCGGGGAGGAGGATGGCTCCGACCGCACCTTCGATCAATTGGTCGAGCGCGCGCAGGAAGAGGACGTGACCGTGTACCCGCTCTACTTCGACACGGAGGAAGAGGTGCTCGGCGACGGCAACTACACCCCGAAGATTTTCGCCTCCGCGCGCAGGAAGCTCGAAGCCCTGGCCGACGAGACCGGGGGGACCTACTTCAAGGTCTACCGGGGGGACGACCTGAACGGGGTCTACTCGCGCGTGCGCGAAGAGTTGCGCACGCTCTACAGCCTTGCCTACCTGCCGAAAGACACGCGGATGGACGGACAGTGGCGCAAGATCAGGATCACGGTCAACCGCTCGGGGGTAGTGGCGAGGACCCGGCGCGGGTACTTCGCGAAGTGAAGCGCCCTCCGCCTACCAGTCTTCCGGCTCGACCCTTTTCCCGCTGGGCTCGATGATGTGATCGATGCTGAGCCACAGGCTCCGGCTGTGACGGAAAAAGATCAGGGGCAGGATCAGGGCGAGGCTGAAGAGGACCAGGTAGAGGGCGTCTTCGCTCACCGGCCTGACCGTGTAGTAGAGGATGAACAGGAACAGGAGCAGGGATTCGGTCGCGATGACGTTGATGTAGAGAGCGCCTATGAAATACCCCTGCTCGCGCTCGAACACGAGCCCGCAGTGGGTGCAGTGGTGCTTCATTTTGAAGAACGACGCGTAAAGCGAAGTCTGCCCGCAGTCGGGGCACTTGAGCATCAACCCGCGCAGCAGTATCGTCCTCACTCTCGCAGTATCCATAAGCTCAAAACCCGCCTGAAATCCGCCCTAAAGCGCGCACCGGAACCCCGCGAATGCGGCCCGGAAACGCGGCCTGAAGAAATTCCTGAACGACCCGCGCAGCAACGGGGCGCGGGTCGTCCATGACCCGCCCTTCAATACCCTGTGGTCGCCGTCAAACCACAGTTCGGAATACTCGGGGTACGGGAAGGCTTTGAATCCGGGGTAGGCGGCGAAGACGCTTGAGGTCCACTCCCACACGTTGCCTGACATGTCGAAGCAGTCGTAGGCGCTCCGCCCTTCCGGGAAAGCCGACACGGGCGTCGGCTCCCAGTGATGGTTGTCGAAGTTCGCGAGCTCCGCGCGAGGCGGCTCGTCTCCCCAACTGAACCGGCGCTTCCGCTCCGCGCGGGGGTCCCAGGTCGCGGCCTTCTCCCACTCGGCTTCCGTAGGCAGCCTCTTGCCTACGGACCGCGCGTAGGCTTCGGCCTCGTGCCAGCTCACCCCGGTCACGGGGAGGCCCGCCCGCAAGGGCTGGTCCTCGAACATCTCCCGCACGCGCCAGCCCCCGCCTTCCGCCTTCGCCCAGTAGAGCGGGTGCCCCGCGCCCGCCTCCTCTTTCCACGCCCAGCCTTCGTCGCTCCAGAGCGAGCGGTCGGAGTAGCCCCCCTCGTCGATGAAGCGGGCGTACTCGCCGTTAGTCACGGGGTACCTGTCTATAAGAAAATCGCCCACTTCGACCCTGCGGGGCGGCTGCTCATTATCATAGGCGAACGGGTAGCCGTACGAGCCCATCTCGAAAGGCCCGCGCTCGACGTGAATCATCCCAACTTCATGGACCGGCTCAACGTCACCGGCGGGGCCCCTTCGCCCGCCCGCGGGCCGGCGCTTCAGTTCGGGCGAGAGCATTTGCAGGAGGTAGCAGATCGTCTCCTGATGCTGGTACTCGTGCTCGAGGACCATGTAAAAGACGTAGCCGCCGCGGAGCAGGGGCGAGGGGGAGTCGGGGTCCGCGCCCGCGAGACACGCGAGCGACTCTTCACGCACGCGGCCGAGGTAGCTCTCTATCTCGGGGATGGGCGGCAGGTTGCTCGAATCCTCCCGCGGAGTTTTGATCGGGTCGAAGATCGCGTCGTACCTATCGGAGAGGGGGGGCCGGCCTTTCACCTGCTGCGCCAGCCAGTAGCTTTCGAACGCGCCGATGTGGCCCAGGTGCCAGAGTAGAGGGCGGAATCCTTCCGACGGCGGGCGGCGCAGGTCGGATTCGGAAATCACCGTGTCGAACAACTCGCGCGTGCGCGAACGCGCCTCGCGCATCCGGAGCGCCATCTCGCGCGCGTCAAAACCGTGGGCCATCACATCTCCTCCGTTCGGGCCGGTCCGTCCACCGGTGCCGTTTCCCATAGCCTGCGGTTGGCATAGGGACTAAAGTAATATAGCATTATCCCGGTGCCGCCAGTTAGTGAGCGCGCAAGCGGTGTATGAATAACCGGCCTCGGAGACAGTGGATGCCTTCTGACTTACGTTCCGCGCAGCAGCCCCAGCGATTGATCATGTATCGTCTCGCTCACGGCGGGGACTCCAACGCCTTCGCCTCGGACGTTCACTCGGGCCTCTCATCTAAACCGAAAGTGCTCCCGCCCAAATATTTTTATGACGAGCTCGGCTCGGCCCTGTTCGAGGCGATATGCAGGCTGCCCGAATACTACCTGACGAGGGCCGAGAGCGACCTGCTCGGCAGTTACTCGAAAGAGATAGCCGGCGCAATCGAAGGCCCGGTCCGCCTCATAGAACTCGGGAGCGGGAGCGCCGAAAAGACCCGGTACCTGATCGAGGCGTGGCTTGAGAGGCAGACGGAGCTGCACTACCTGCCGATAGACATTTCGGACGTGAGCCTCGAAAGGAGCAGCGCGGAACTCCTGCACAGCTACCCCCGGCTCAGGATAACGGCCTACTCGGCCGATTACTTCACGGCGCTCGCGGCGCTCGCTGGCAAAGAAGAGGGCGCGCCCCGGAGGGAGCGTTCGGTCGTGCTGTTCCTCGGGTCCAACATCGGCAATTTCAACCCGGAAGAGTCGCGCGTCTTCCTCCGGGAAGTCCGGGGGATGCTCCGCCCCGGGGACGCCCTCCTGATGGGGGCCGACCTGAAGAAATCCCGCGACATACTTGAGCCGGCCTACGACGACGCTCTGGGCGTCACCGCGGCCTTCAACCTCAACCTGCTCGCGCGCATCAACCGGGAGCTGGGCGGCGAGTTCGACATTAAAAGTTTTCAGCACAGGGCCATTTACAATGAGCCGCTCGGCCGCGTGGAGATGCACCTGGTAAGCCGCGCGGCTCAGAGCGTCCACGTACGAGGCATAAATCTCGAAGCGAAGTTCGACGCGGGCGAATCGATCCAGACCGAAAGCTCTTACAAGTTCGACACCGGGCAGCTCGACGCGCTCGCCCGCGAGACCGGCTTCTCGCTCGGAAAGAGCTGGTTCGACCGCGCGCAAAGCTTCAGCTTCAATCTCTTTGCCGCCGTCTAGCGTAGTAATCTGGCATGCAACAGAAGACCAAGAAGTCCGCCCGCACCACGCCCGCCGAAGAGGCGCTCGACTCGTCGACCGACCTGGCGAGCTACTTCTCGGCGAGCGGCAAGCCCCCCTCCGAGTGGGCCATCGGGCCGGAGATAGAGTTGATGGGGTTCACGCGCGGCCGGCTCTCGCGGATAGACTCGGCCCAGGTGCAGGCCATAATCCGCGGCTTTTCGCCGCAGACCGTCGACCTCAAGCTGGAAGGCGAGGAGATAACCGAGGCCACGCTCGGGGCGCTCGCGCCCGCCTCGCCCAGCGCCGGGCGCATCACCCTGGAGCCGGGCGGGCAACTGGAATTTTCAGGCACCCAGCACGCCTCGCTCGCGCTGATCGAGAGGGACGTGCGCGCGTACATGAAACGGCTCCGGGAGATAAGCGACGAGAACGGCATAATCTTCCTCGCGACCGGCTTCGACCCAGTGCGCGGCATCGACGAGCAGAACTGGATATCCAAGAAGCGGTACGAGATCATGCGCCCCTACCTTTCGACGCGCGGCGCGCGGTCCCTCGACATGATGTGCCGGACGGCGGCCATACAGGTGAATCTGGATTACGGCGATCTCGAAGACCTTACGAAAAAATTCACGCTCGCGAATCGGCTCGGGCCGGTCGCCGCGGCCATATTCGCCAACTCGCCTTTCGATCGGGGCAGGCTGTCGGGCTACAAATCGACCCGTTACGCGGTGTGGCTCAAAACGGACGGGGACAGGACGGGCCTGTCGCCCGCCACCATCGGGGATTTTTCCATCGAGCGGTTCCTCGACCACGTCCGCTCCGTGCCGATGTTCTTCATAAGGCGGGGCGGCGAATACATAAACCTGTCGGGCGGCTCGTTCGCGCGATTCATCGAAGAGGGCAACGGTTATAAGCCCATCTTCCAGGATTTCACCGACCACCTCTCGACCATCTTCACCGAGGCGCGCCTGAAGCCGCACATCGAGCAGCGCAGCATGGACTGCGGGAGCGAGGAGATGCTGATGGCTTCGCTCGCCTTCTGGAAAGGGCTGATGTACGCGGAGGACTCAATCGAGCAGGCTTCCGCGCTCGCGCCCAGGCTCAGCCGCGACGAGTTTATGAAGCTCCAGGCGGAGGTCGCGCGCCACGGGCTGCGGGCGAAGCTCGGCCGGCTCTCCGTGCAGGAGGTCGCGCGCGAGTCGGTGGAGCTCGCGAGGGCCGGGCTCAAGGCCCTCGCGCCCGACGAGGCGGCTTACCTGGACGTATTAGAACAGAGGGTGATTCGCGAGAAGGTCAGCCACTCCGACATCCTGATCCGCAATTTCCGGGGGGCGTGGGGGGGCGACATCACGAAGGCCGTCGATTACCTGCGCGTCGCGTGAGCCGCGCTAAAGATTTAAGATTACGGCCGGTATGACCTTGTGCGATCATCAACGCATGCGGGCGAGAGGCCCGCTCTCTCGGGAAGAATGGCGTGAGCGAAATCCCCCTGCCGAACCCGGCCCCGGATGATCGGGAGCCGGTCATAGAATTCCGCCGGGTGAGCCTCCGCATCGACGGGGGCCGCCCGCTCGTCTCCGACCTGAACTTCGACATCAGGCGCGGGGAGACTCTCGTGCTCCTTGGCCGCAGCGGGTCGGGCAAGACGACGACCCTCAAGCTCATCAACCGCCTCCTCGACGCGACGAGCGGGGAGGTGATAGTCGAAGGGAAGCCGACCTCCGCGTGGGACGCGATACGCCTGCGCAGGCGGATAGGCTACGTCATACAGGAGACGGGGCTGTTCCCCCACTTCACCGTCGAGCGCAACGTGGCCCTGGTCCCGTCTCTGGAAGGCTGGCCCGTCGAGCGCACGCGCGAGCGGGTCGAGGAGCTGATGCGGATGGTCGGGCTCGACCCTAAGACTTTCGCCGGCCGCTACCCGCGAGAGCTTTCGGGCGGGCAGCGCCAGCGCGTCGGAGTGGCGCGCGCTCTGGCGAGTGACCCTCCCATCATCCTGATGGACGAGCCGTTCGGCGCGCTCGACCCGCTCACCCGCTCGGAGTTGCAGAGGGAGTTTGCGGCGCTCTCCGCGCGGCTCAACAAGACAATCGTCTTCGTCACGCACGACATTCGCGAAGCCTTCACGCTCGCGTCACGGATCGGCCTCTTTCAGGAAGGCCGCCTCGTGGAGCTGGCCGGGCCGCGCGAGTTCGCCGCCTCCGAGCACCCGGAGGCGCGCGCCTTCAACCGGACGCTTGAGGCTCCGGGCGCGCAAGATTAACGCGAGATGGAACAGATCAAAGCGCTCTTCGATTTCTTCATACAGAACCGGGCTGAAGTCCTAGGCCTCACGGCCCAGCACCTCGTCCTGGTCTTCGTGGCGACGGGCGCGGCGGCCCTGGTCGGCATCCCCCTGGGGATACTGCTCACGCGGAGGCCCGCCCTGAGCAAGCCGGTGCTCGCGGCGGCGGGCGTGCTGCAAACTATCCCGAGCCTCGCTTTGTTCGGCTTCCTGATCCCCATCCTGGGCTCTTACGGCATCGGGGCTCTCCCGGCGATCATCGCCCTGTTCCTCTACTCCCTGCTGCCGATCATCCGGAACACGTTCACGGGCATTCTGGGCGTGGACCCATCGGTGCGCGAGGCCGCGCGCGGCATGGGGATGACCGGCAGGCAGATGCTCCTTCAGGTCGAGCTCCCGCTCGCGATGAGCGTGATAATCGCCGGAGTGCGCGTGGCCACGGTCATCTCCATCGGCACGGCCACCATCGCCGCCGCCATCGGGGCGGGCGGGCTGGGGACGTACATCTTTCGCGGCCTGAGGATGTTCGACACGACTCTGACCCTCGCCGGCGCGGTCCCGTCGGCCGCGATGGCGCTCGCGGCGGATTTCTTCCTGGGCCGGGTCGAGAAGACGCTCGCGCCGGGCAAGGGCCGCGCGCTCGGCCGGCCCTTAAAGCTCGGGCTCGCGACGGCCGCGGTCGCCCTGCTGTGCGCCGGGGTCATCTACTCCGTCGGGGGCAGGGGCGGCGAGGTGGTCATCGCGTCGAAGGACTTCACGGAGCAGGTCATACTGGGGGAGATGATCGCGCAGGTCATCGAGGCGAACACGGAGATCAAGGTCGGCAGAAAGTTCGAGCTCGCGGGCGACATCCCGCACAGGGACCTGCTGGCCGGGAAGATCGACGCTTACGTCGAATACACGGGGACGGCTTTCACGGCCATTTTGAAGCACCGGCCCGTCACCGACCCCCGCGAAGTCTACGAGCAGGTCAAGAGAGAGTACGCCGAGGGCTTCGACCTGGAATGGCTCGAACCGCTCGGGTTCAACAACACGTTCGCCGTCCTCGTCCGCGGGGACGACGCGCGGCGACTGAAGCTCGAATCGATCTCCGACGTGGCGGCGCACGCGCCCCGCATGCGCGCGGGCTTCGGGCAGGACTTCATGTCGCGCGAGGACGGCTACCCGGGATTCGCGCGCACGTACAATCTGAAGTTCGCTGAGCCCCCGCGGGAGATGGACCTGTCGCTCACTTACCGCGCTCTGGCGAATGGGCAGGTGGACCTGATCGCGGGCAATTCGACGGATGGGCTGATAGACAGGCTCGGCCTCGTACAGCTCAAAGACGACAGGAACTATTTCCCGCCCTATGAGGCGGCGGCCATCGTCCGCAAAGAGACGCTCGCCCGCTACCCGCAGATAGCCTCTGCCATCAACAGCCTCGCGGGGAAGCTGACGGATGAAGAGATGCGGAAGCTCAACTACGCCGTGGACGGCGAGCACAGGGACGCGAAGGAAGTCGTCCGCGAGTTCCTCGACAGGGTCGGCGGTAAAAAATGACCGGCCCGGAATCTCTCTGACCGGAGGGCGCGACCGCGACGGCCGTCGGGCGGCCTCAGACCGGCAGGGGTGCCGATATGTGCTCGTGAACGATGACCCAGCGGTCGCCCCGCTTTTCGAGTACCGCCGTGTGCCGCGCGTCGAGTTCGAGCGGCCCGCTCGTTTTGTGTACGGCCGACAGGTGAAGGGTGAGCGTGACGAAGGCCATATCACCGTTGCGCCGGACCTTCAGGTCGTCGCGCGGGATCAGCCTGAAGCTTGAGTACTGCGTGAAGAGGGCCTTGAGGCTCTGCTTGTATTCATTCCACCCGTTGTACTGCAAAGGGGCGATGTCATAAAAGACGAGTCTCGCGTCCTTGTCGTAGAACCTGTCGGCGTTTTCCGGGTCGAGCGTGTTCCAGGCTTCGTAGTAGTCATGGATCAGCCTGCGGAGCCCGGCGTCCTCCACCTTTTCGGTCGCCCCTTTACCGCGCGCCGACTTGCCGGTCTGGGCGAGGCCGGGAAGCGAGATCACAAGAATGATCCCGGCGGCGAAGACATACTTTGAGATGGGGCCGAGTAGCGGCGATGTTGTCATGGTCTCTTTCTCCCTCCGTGCTGCGGTTTCGAAATCCGTTCCGGCTATCGAATCTACGAGGGGCTCGGGCCCATCGGATTGCCGGGGGCTGGCTCTTCTTGACTACCCTGCGACCGCTTTGTAAGATTCGCATTTAACGGATTAACCCTGCGAGAGTCGCTACGTCCGCGCGATACTTATGAAGAAAAAGGATCTCTACTTTCTCGCGATGGCTGCCGCCGTCATAGGTCTGTTCGTTTTTCTCTCGATGATCGGACGGAAGCCGAAGCCGATGACGGCCCGGCCTGAGCACGCCAGCATGACGAAGGAGACTCCTCGCGAGACGTGCTGGGCCTGTCACGCGCCCGACTCGCAGGTCGCGCCCATGCCACTGCGCCACCCCAAGAAGGGCAAGCCGCCCGACCAGACGACCCCCTGCGCGGTCTGTCACAAGTACCCGGACGCGGGCGCGCCGACCGCTTTCTTCAACCCGTCAACATCCGTCTCGCCTGAACACAGAAAGGGAATATTCGTATGGCTAAGCCAGCAGCAAAAGTAAAATCAACAGTCAAATCATCCGAACACCTCAACTACATCAACGGGGAGTGGGTCGCGCCTTCGTCGGGCGAGTTCATCGAGAACCGCAACCCGGCCGACTCCCGCGACCTCGTGGGCCGGTTCCCGGACTCGACCTCCGAAGACGTTGACCGCGCGGTCGAGTCGGCGGCGGAGGCGTTCGCCGCCTGGCGCAAGGTGCCCGCGCCGCGCCGCGCGGAGATAATGTTCAAGGCCGGGGAGATCCTGATCGGCCGCAAAGAAGAGTTCGCGCGCGACATGACGCGCGAGATGGGCAAGGTGCTCAAAGAGGCCCGCGGCGACGTGCAGGAAGCCATAGACATGACCTACTTCATCGCGGGCGAGGGGCGGAGGCTTCACGGCTTCACGACGAAGGCCGAGCTCCGCAACAAGTACGCGATGTGCTCGCGGGAGCCCATCGGCGTCTGCGGGCTAATCACACCCTGGAATTTCCCGATGGCGATCCCCTCGTGGAAGATCGCGCCCGCGCTCATCTGCGGGAACACGGTAGTGATCAAGCCGGCCGAAGACACCCCCCTCTCCACCTACAACTTCGTCTCGGCCTGCGAAGAGGCGGGCGTGCCTCCGGGCGTGCTCAACGTCGTCTCCGGGCGGGGCGAGCAGGCGGGCGCGGCCCTGGTCAGTCACCCGAAGGTCCGTCTGATCTCGTTCACGGGCTCAACCAGCGTGGGCCGCACGGTCGGCCAGTCGGCGGCGGCCGACGACAAGATATGCTCCCTGGAGATGGGTGGGAAGAACGTCATCATGATCATGGAGGACGCGGACCTCGACCTCGCGACGGAAGGCGTCCTCTGGGGCGCGTTCGGGACTTCGGGGCAGCGATGCACCGCCGCGTCGCGCGTGGTGGTTCACAAAAAGGTCGCGAAGAGATTCACGGCGGGGCTCGTCGAGCGCGCGAAGCGCCTGCGACTCGGGAACGGGTCGGACGACAAGACGGATGTCGGGCCGGTCATCAACGCGGACGCCGTGAGGAAGATTATGGGCTACATCGAGATCGGCCAGAAGGAAGACAAGGCCAAGCTCCTGTGCGGAGGCCACCGCGCGGAGAGGGGCGACCTCAAGTACGGCAACTTCATCGAGCCGACGGTCTTCGCCGGGGTCGACCCGCGCATGCGCATAGCTCAGGAGGAGATATTCGGGCCGGTGGTTTCGGTCATGGAATGCCGCGACCTCGACCACGCCATCGAGATCGCCAACGGCGTCAAGTACGGGCTCTCGGCCTCGATCTACACGAGGGACACCAACCGCGCATTCCGCGCGATGGAAGACGTGCAGACGGGCATATTCTACGTGAACGCCTCGACCATAGGCGCGGAAGTCCACCTGCCGTTCGGCGGCACGAAGGCGACGGGCAACGGCCACCGCGAAGGCGGGACGCAGGTGCTCGACATCTTCTCCGAGTGGAAAGCGGTTTACGTGGATTACTCGGGCAAGCTCCAGCGCGCGCAGATCGACACGGTCACGAGCGGCATCGGGTGAGCCCCGTAGGCGAACTCGGCGAGGAGGTCAGTCGTGGCGGTAATCCAGTTCGTGAAGTTCAGAAGCGGCCTTCCCGACGAAGAAGTCCGGCGCTTGATGGAGGCGCGGGCGCCGCAGTTTCGCGCGGTGCCCGGCCTCATTCAGAAGTACTACTTCAGAGACGGGCAGACTGGCGAACACGGAGGCATCTACGTCTGGGATTCGCACGAATCCATGCGCGAATTCCGCCAGTCGGAATTCGCGCGCGGCATGGGGGATGCGTACAAGGTCGAAGGGGATAAACGGATCGAGATTCTCGACGTGGAACTCACTCTGAGAGAGGAATAGGCGGGGGCCACGACCCGGCTTGCCGAGGTAACACACAGATGATAGTCGGACTACCGAAAGAAGTTAAAGATAACGAGTACCGCGTCGGGCTCGTGCCCGCGGGGGTCAAGGCGCTCACCAACGGCGGGCACAAAGTCATCGTCGAGGATGGGGCGGGCGAAGGCTCGGGCATTCTCAACGACGAGTTCGTGCTCGCCGGGGCCGAGATCGCGGACACGGCCCAAGAAGTGTGGTCGCGCGCGGACATGGTCGTCAAAGTCAAAGAGCCCATCCCATCGGAGTACGGTCATTTGAGGGAAGGGCTGATACTGTTCACCTACCTCCACCTCGCGCCCGCGCTCGATCTGACTCGGGCCTTGCTCGACGGGGGCGTCACCGGAATCGCCTACGAGACGATCACCAATAACCATGGGCACCTGCCCCTGCTCACCCCGATGAGCGAAGTCGCCGGGCGCATGGCGATACAGGTCGGGGCCACGTACCTGGAGAAGGTGAACGGCGGGCGCGGCGTTCTGCTCGGAGGGGTGCCGGGCGTGCTGCCCGCGCGCGTCACGATAATCGGCGGGGGCGTCGTCGGGGCGAACGCGGCGAAGATGGCCGTCGGGCTCGGCGCCGCCGTGATCATCATCGACCGCGACCTGGAGAGGTTGCGCTACCTCGACGACATCTTCGGGAGCCGCATACGCACCCTGGCGTCGAACCCTTACACCATAGCCGAATCGGTCGCCGCCTCGGACCTGGTCGTGGGAGCGGTGCTGGTGCCGGGCGCGGCCGCGCCCAGGCTGGTCACTCGCGAGATGCTGAAGTCCATGACGCGCGGGGCGGTCATCGTCGATGTCGCGGTCGATCAAGGCGGCTGCATCGAGACGACGAGGCCGACCACGCACAGCGAGCCCACCTATTACGTCGAAGACGTGTTGCACTACGGCGTGACCAACATGCCCGGCGCGGTGCCCCGGACCTCGACCTTCGCCCTGACGAACGCGACCCTCCCGTTCGCGCTCCAGCTCGCGAAGCTCGGGGCGGTCGAGGCGGTCAAGCGGGACCCGCATCTGAAGAACGGGGTGAACACCTACGGGGGCAAGGTCACCTACGAAGCCGTGGCAATAAACCAGGGCCTCGACTACACCCCGATTGATCAACTCATCTGAGTGAACCAGCGACTTTGAAGTTGTTCGCGGGACTCCCCCGAGAGTGCGGGCGAGACGTTCGCGCGCTCGGGGGTTACCCGACGCTGTCGGCACCCCGCTCTTCCGATCAGCTTATAAACCGCCCCGCCTTCTGCTATACTTTCCGGCTTATGTACACGGAATTATTCGAGACAATCTATCCCATCAACACGCCGAAGAAGGAGAAAGGTGTGCTCGTGTCGGGCGTCGATGCGTTCGCGCTCGGCCACGAGGTCGGCATCGAAGTCGGCGACCGCATACTGAAGGTCAATGGGTACGAGCTGCGCGACTTCCTCGACTTTCAGTTCTACACGGGGTCCGAGGACCGGGTCCGCCTCGACATCCTGAAGAGGTCGGGCGAGTCGTGGCAGGTCGAGGCGGAAGTGGGCGAGGGCGAAATCTGGGGGCTCGACTTCGAGTACTTCGCCCCCCGCCAGTGCGCCAACGACTGCATCTTCTGCTTCTGCAACCAGAACCCCGCGGGCTCGCGCGAATCCCTCTTCTTCAAAGACGAAGACACCCGTCTCTCCTTCCTTCACGGGAATTACACCACGATGTCGTCGATCTCGAAGATGGAGCTCGACCGGATAATAGAGCAGCGCCTCTCCCCCCAATACGTCTCGGTCCACGCCACGGACCCCGAAGTGCGGCGGTACCTGCTCGGGCGCAAGCGGCCCGACGACGTGCTCGGCAAGATGCGCTACCTCGCCGAGCATGGCATCGAACTGCATGCCCAGATCGTCCTCTGCCCGACGATCAATGACGGAGAGGTCCTGCGCCGCACGATCAACGATCTGTCCGAGCTTCACCCGAGCCTGACGTCGGTGGCGGTCGTGCCCGTGGTCTTCACTAAGCTGCACAACTACCGCCATCTGATGACGCCCGTGAGCGATGACTTCGCGCGCGCTCTGATAAAAGAGGCTCGCGGGTGGCAGAAGGGCTTCCGGGAGCGGCTCGGGAACACGTTCGTCTTCCTGGCCGACGAGTTTTACCTGCGCGCGGGGCTGCCGGTTCCGGGCCGGACGCATTATGGCGACTACCCGCAGATCGAAGACGGGGTGGGGATGGTCCGCCGCTTCATAATCGACTCCCGCAAGACCCTGGCCCGCGACGGGGTGAGGGATTTCAGTCTCAGACGGGGCTCGCTTTACGGCACGGTCGCGACGGGGGAGCTCTTTTATCCGATTTTGAAAGAGTTCGTCGACCGCATGAACGAACGGTGGGGCACCCGGCTCAAAGTCATCCGGACGAAGAACGGCTTCTTCGGCGAAGAGGTCACGGTCGCGGGCCTTTTAGCCGGGGGCGACCTGCTGGCCGCGCGAGATTCCATCGAAGGCCACTTCCTGATAGTCCCAGAGCAGGCATGCCTCAAATCCGGCAACATCTTCCTTGACGACCTGACCCTGGAAGACCTCGGACGCGGGCTGAGTATGCCCGTGGCGCACGGCGGCCCTTCGCTTAAGTCCATGATTTTGCACGCGGGTGGGCTGGAAAGCCGCGCGAAATCGGAGGCCGAATCTTCGGCCTTCATGGTCTGATCCGGCGCGGGCAAAAACAGAGCATCCTGTCGGCGCGAGCGCCCCTCGGAGGGGCGCTCGCCTCGCATATCTTCCTCGCTGATCCGGGCGCTTTTTCCCGCGACGAATTTTCGCTGGCGCTCTCCTTCCGGGATTCCCCCGACCCTAATCGGGCCGCGAATTATAAGCCATCTTCAAAGAACCGGAGCCGAATTTCATAAAATCGGATGTAAATCCAAATTTTTGGATTTGTGGACATCATGGTGGATAACTAAGTTAAAGAATAAATAGGGTTGGCTTTAGTGTGGGGCAAGGAACAACGATTGCCTTGCTAACCCGGTCTGCAAGTAAATCGCTTGACTGGCAACACTTCCTCTAGGTTCTAATCAGCTTTACTAGACTCGATAGTGTTGTCTAGTTTTGTTTCAAACCGTAATTTCCCATTTCAAATCCGCGGAGGAGAATTCCCATGAGTGAGTTTCGTAGAAACAAGTGGGTCGCGCGAACAGTCATGATGCTCGCGCTCCTGACGCAAATACACGTCTTCGCTACGCCATTCGCGATGGCCCAGACGACGGGTAATTTGCAGGGTGTCGTAACGGACCAGCAAGGCGCGGTAGTTGCTAACGCGACGGTCCGCGTCACCAACGCAGATACGGGCCGCTCGGTAGAGACCACGACCAACGACGAAGGTTTCTACCGCGTGACCAACCTTATCCCCGGCGACAATTACAAAGTGGAAGTGAGCGCGGCCGGGTTCGCGTCCAGGACTTTGGACAGGCTCCCCGTACGGCTCGCTGTCGAGAACGAAGCGTCCATACAACTGTCGGTCGCTGGCGGCGGCGAAACCGTTGAGGTAACGGCTGGCGCGCAGCTGATCGAAAGCACGCAGAGCCAGCTTTCGACCAACTACACACCGGAACAGCTGACGCAGCTGCCTTACGTCGGGTCCATCGACAACCTCGCGCTGCTCACCCCCGGCGTAGTCACGCCCGGCGACACAGACTTCGCCAACG
>DASQDI010000046.1:0-54412 GCA_035634255.1 Blastocatellia bacterium | reverse complement strand
GAGCTTCTATTATTGGGGTGGAGGGGGCACATGAAATACAGGCGATTCGGGCGAAAGAACTGGAGCGTGAGCGAGATCGGGTACGGCATGTGGGGCATGGGAGGCTGGTCGGGCTCGGACGATGACGAGTCGATCCAATCGTTGCAGCATGCCGTCGATCTCGGGTGCAATTTTTTCGACACGGCCTGGGCTTACGGAGAGGGCCGCAGCGAGAACCTGCTCGGGCGCGTCGTTCGCGCGAACTCCGACAAGCGGCTCTACACGGCGACGAAGATCCCGCCAAAAAATCGCGCGTGGCCTTCGCGCCGTGAGTTCACCCTCGACGATTGCTACCCGCCCGATCACATCGAAGAGTACGTCCACAGCAGCCTGAAGAACTCCGGGCTCGAAAGCTTCGACCTGGTCCAGTTCCACACGTGGGAAGACTCATGGCTCGGGGATGATCGGTGGGCGAGGCGGGTGGACGAGCTGCGCCGCCAGAAGCTCCTGCGCGCGGTCGGCATCAGCCTCAACCGGTGGGAGCCGTGGAACGGGGTGCGCGCCGTGCGGAGCGGCCTCGTCGACGCCGTCCAGGTGATCTATAACGTCTTCGACCAAAACCCGGAAGACGAGCTTTTCCCCGCCTGCCGCGAGATGGACGTGGCGGTCATCGCGCGCGTGCCGTTCGACGAAGGCACCCTCACCGGTACGCTCACGAAGGAGAGCACGTGGCCGGAAGGCGACTGGCGCAACAGCTACTTCGTGCCGGAGAACCTTGCCCCCAGCGTCGAGCGCGCGGACTTGCTGAAGCCCCTCGTGCCGGAAGGCATGACCATGCCCGAGATGGCTCTGCGATTCATATTAGGCAACCCCGACGTGAGCACGATCATTCCCGGCATGCGCAAGATCAAACACGTCGAGTCGAACATCTCCGCGAGCGACGCGGGGCCCCTCCCGCGGGAGCTTCGGCAGGAGTTGAAGAAACACCGGTGGGACCGCGAGCCGAAGCCCTGGTCGCAGTAGAGTTTTAAGCCTGCTTTGCAAGGCGGCGGCGGATGGGTTAGGATTTGGGCGCGACGCAGCGAGGGTCATACGGTCTGCTTAATATATTTCATGAATCGTTCATAGCGAGAAGATGCGAAAAATAGTTGAGTGCATACCGAATTTCAGCGAAGGCCGCGACGCCGACATAATCGACCTGATAGTCGCGGCGATAAAGGCGGTGCCGGGGGCGGTGCTGCTCGACCGTGAGTCGGACGCGGATCACAACAGGTCGGTCGTGACCTTCGTCGCCCCTCCGGACCGCGTGGTGGACGCCGCGATAGCGGGCGCGAAGAAGGCCTCGGAACTGATCGACCTGAACAGGCACACGGGCGAGCACCCGCGCATGGGCGCGACCGATGTGATCCCGTTCGTCCCCATCTCCGGCGTGAGCATGGACGATTGCGTGCAACTCGCGCGCGAGTGCGGGGAGAGGATGTGGCGCGAGCTTTCGATACCGGTCTACCTCTACGAGAAGGCCGCCCAGCGGCCCGCGCGGGAGAACCTCGCCGCGATTCGCAAGGGGCAGTTCGAAGGCATACGCGACGAGATCGCGACCACGGAATCGCGCAGGCCGGATTTCGGAGAGGCCCGCGTCCACCCCACGGCGGGCCTCACGGCCGTCGGCGCTCGGCCCCCGCTCATAGCCTACAACGTCAACCTCGGCACGTCCGACGTGGAAGTCGCGAACAAGATAGCGCGGGCCGTGCGCCACCAGACCGGCGGGCTCAGGTACGTCAAGGCGCTCGGGTTCGAGCTTAAAGACCGGGGCATCGTTCAGGTGTCGATGAACATGGTCAACTACGAAGGCACCCCCCTGTTCCGAGCATTCGAGATGATCAGGCGCGAGGCCGAGCGGTACGGGGTCCCGGTCGTCGGGTCGGAGATCGTGGGGCTCGTGCCGCAGGCCGCCCTGAACGCGGCCGCGGACTTTTACCTCCGGCTCGAAGGGTTCACCCCGGAGCAGATCCTCGAACAGAGGCTTCAGAATGCGATGGAGGGGGGCGAGCAATGAGCGAGCCTTTACAGAGCGCGCGCGAGGACTGGACCGGGACGTTCGCCGAGCGCATAGCCGAAGGGACGCCCACGCCCGGCGGCGGCAGCGTCTCCGCCCACTCGGGAAGGCTCGCCGCCGCGCTCGGGCAGATGATGTGCAACATAAGCATCGGCAAGAAGAAGTACGCCGACGCCGAGCCCCGGCTTAGAGAGATCAACTCCGAGCTCGAGCAACTCGGCGCGCGCCTCGAAGCGCTCGTTTACGAAGACGCCGAGAGCTTCGAGGCCGTGCTCTCGGCCTACCGCCTCCCGAAGGAGTCGGAGGGCGAGAAGGCCGCGCGGGACGAAGCGGTCGCGCGCGCGGGCCGCGAGGCGACCTACACCCCCTACGAGACGGCTCAGCGCTCTTTCAAAGTCCTGAAGCTGCTGGCGGAGCTCGGGGAGATAGGCAATCAGAATGCCCTTTCCGACGTCTCGGTCGGGGCGCAGCTGGCCCTGACCGCCATTAAAGGCGCGCTCTACAACGTGGCGGCCAACCTCAGCATGCTCAAGGATGAGAAGGAAGTGAACGGCCTGCGGGAGAGCATGTCGGACCTGCTCGAACAGTCGAAGAGCATGGCCGGGCAGCTCGAATCGAAGATGCTCTCCGGGGGCTGAGGCCCCAGGTGAAGAGATGCCGAGCCCATACAGAGACATTCAATTCGCAGTGACGGACCGCGTGGCGCGGATCACTTTCGCCCGCCCCCCTCTGAACGTCTTCACGATCTCGATGATGAAAGAGATGACGGACGCGGTCAACCGGGCGGGCATGATGCCGGAGCTGTGCGCCATCGTCTTCGCGGCCGCGCCAGGCATGCGCGCCTTCTCGGCCGGCGTCTCCATCGAAGAGCACCGGCCGGAGACGGTCTATCAGATGCTCGACGCCTTCCACTCGGTGTTCCGCGCGCTCGACACCGTCTCAAGGCCCGTGCTCGCCCTCGTCTCGGGCGCGGCGCTCGGCGGCGGGTGCGAGCTCGCGGCCTTCGCCGACATCGTGATCGCCACCCCTTCGGCGCGCTTCGGGCAGCCGGAGATCAAGCTCGGCGTATTCCCGCCCCTCGCGGCGGTCGTGCTCCCGAGGGTGATAGGCGAGAAGAAGGCGCGGGAGATGATAATGACGGGCGAGCTGCTGACGGCCGAGCAGGGGCTCGCGCTCGGTCTGGTCAATCACGTCGTCGCCGAAAACGCGCTGGACTCGAAGGCCGACGAGCTACTCGGGGTGCTCAGAAGCCTCAGCGCCCCCGCTCTCGAAATGGCCCGCCGCGCGATGACTGAGGCCACCGGCCTCCCGTTCGACGAAGCCCTCAAGCGGTCCGAGGATGTCTACCTCAATCAGCTCATGTCGCGTAAGGACCCGCAGGAGGGCATAGAGGCCTTCATCGCCAAGCGCCCCCCGAAATGGAAGCACAAATAAGATGGCAACACCCATTCCCACCGAGATAAAGAAGACGGACTTCCTTGAGATAACCGTGCGCTGGGACGACGGCCACCTCAGCGTCTTCCCGATCAAGTACCTCCGCTCCGAGTGCGCCTGCGCGCGGTGCGTGAGCGAGGTGACGGGCCTGCGGATACTCGACCCCCGGACCGTGTCCGACGACCTGACGGTGACCGGGGCGGAGCACGTGGGGCGCTATGGCATCAAGTTCTATTTCAGCGACCGCCACGACGACGGCATATACACGTGGGAGCGGTTGCGCGAGCTGTGCCCCTGCGACGAATGCTCGGCTTCGCGCGCCTCGAAGCGGCCGAAAAAATAGAGCCCCCTCCCCGCTCAGGTCGCGCCGCTTGCCTGCGCGCGGCTCAGCTTATACAATTCAGCCCACGCCAGAGATAAAGCCTCAATCAGTATCGGCGAGCAAAACGCGGCATATCTCGATGGAAAGGATTTCTATGAAGCGTCGGTTACGCGGCATAACGGCTCTACTGATCGCCCTCGTCGTCTCTTCCGCCCCGGTCCTGGGCGCGGACGTAAAGAAGAAAGAGGAGGCGCTCGCGTCGATAAACAAGCACAAGCCCGAGCTGATCAGGATGAGCGATCAGATATGGTCGTTCGCGGAGACGGCCCTGCGCGAAACGAGGTCGGCGAAGCTGCTCGCCGACTACGCCGAAGCGCAGGGGTTCAAAGTCGAGCGCGGGGTCGCGGGGATGCCGACCGCTTTCACCGCGACCTACGGGCAGGGGAAGCCGGTCATAGGGGTGCTCGGCGAATACGACGCCCTGCCGGGGCTCTCGCAAAAGACCTCCCCGACTAAGGAGGCGGTCCAGCCCGGCAGCCCGGGTCATGGCTGCGGCCACAACCTGTTCGGGCCGGCGAGCCTCGGCGCGGCGATCTCCATCAAGGAGTTGATCGCGGCGGGCAAGCTGAAAGGCACGGTCCGGTTTTACGGCACTCCGGCCGAAGAGGCGGTCGGGGGCAAAGTCTACATGGCGCGCGACGGCCTCTTCAACGACCTCGATGTCTGCCTCGCGTGGCACCCTTCGGACGAGACCCGCGCCGACACGCAGAGCACCCAGGCCATAGTCGATTTCATTGTCGAGTTCAATGGCAAGTCGGCGCACGCGGCCTTCGACCCGTGGAACGGGCGGAGCGCGGTCGACGGCCTTGAGCTGTTCACGCACGGCATCAACATGCTGCGCGAGCACGTGAAGCCGACGGTGCGGATACACTACACGGTCATGAATGGGGGCGATGTCCCCAACGTCGTCCCCGAGTACGCGAAGGTCTGGTGCTGGGTGAGGGACTCGAAGCGCGCGGGGGTGGACGAGGTGCTCGCCCGCGTCCGCAAGGTCGCCGAGGGCGCGGCGATGATGGCCGGGGTCGAGTCGAAGTTGACCGTGCAGGCCGGGGATTACGAGATGCTCGTCAACATGGCCGGCGCGAAGCTGCTGAACGCGAACCTGAACTGGGTCGGGCCGATAAAATACTCCGAGGAGGAGCAGGAGTTCGCCCGCGCGATCCAGCGCGCCACGGGCGTCGAGCCGAGGGGGTTGAAGGGCGAGGTCCAACCCCTGGAGGAGCCGAAACCCGACCCGCCCGGCGGCTCGACCGACGTGGCCGACGTGAGCTGGATCGTGCCGACCCTCCACTTCTCCGTGACGACCGCCCCCGAGGCCTCGCCCTGGCATGCGTGGCCGGTCGTCGCCTGCGGGGGGATGTCGATAGGTCATAAGGGTATGGAGCAGGCCGCGAAGGCCCTCGCCGCGACGATGGTGGACCTGTTCGAGGACGCCTCGGTCCGCGCGGAGATACAGGCGGAGTTCCGCGAGAAGACGCGGGGCCACGTCTACAAGCCTTACATTCCGAACGGGCCGCCTCCCGTGCCGAAAGATTCGGCGCAGAGGTGATGCGGACGGGGGCGGCGCTGTCGTCGCCCGGAACGGGGTGCGGCCATGAACAGTTTTGACACAACCGACACGCTCAAGCTATATTTCGATTTCAGGATGAACTCGCGCGTTTTGGTACTTAACGCTTCGTACGAGCCCATCAACGTCTGTACGGCCCGGCGCGCCGTTGTGCTCATTCTCAAAGGCGTGGCCAACGCCGAGGAGAGCTCTTCTCAGTGGCTCCACTCTTCGCGGTTCTCGATGCCTCTGCCATCGGTCATCCGCCTCGTCGAATACATCCACATCCCGTTCGAGCGAAAGAGCCTCTCCCGGAAGAACATTCTGCTCCGCGACCACAACACCTGCCAGTACTGCATGCGGGTGTTCGCGCCGCACGAGCTCACGCTCGATCACATACACCCGCGCTCCCGCGGAGGGGACTCGACCTGGGATAACCTCGTCACCTGCTGTCGGCTTTGTAACAACCGGAAGGGGGACCGCTCGCCGGAAGAGGCGGGGATGCGCCTTCTCAAACGCCCTCAGGGATATAATCTGCACGTGAATCGCCAGATCATTCGCTACCTGGGCCGGACCGACGAGTCCTGGAGGAAGTACCTTTTTTATTAGGACGCCCGCAGGCAGGGCGCGCCCTTCCTCCTCCGCCTCCCGGCCCTCCACTTGACGGCAAGTTGAGAAACATTCATCATGCTGGCACTCAGCCCCGTGGCGTGATCGGCCTGAGACACGAAGCGAAATCTCTAAAAGCGAGGATCTTTACAGGAGCGAGGCGGAAGAGATCGACTGAGTAATGAACCCACTTTTACAGAACCCACTTGTACAGGCCGTATACGAGATTCAAGAAGCGACGCTGCTGATCGTGCGGTCATTCGGCCGCGCGCTTTCGAAGCCTTACTACTTCCGCGAGATCATCATGCAGATGGACACGATAGGCTTCGGCTCGCTGATGATCATCATCCTGACAGGCGGTTTCACCGGCGGCGTGCTCGCCCTGCAGACGGGGGCCACGCTCCAAACTTTCGGCGCGACCGGGGTCACCGGCACGCTCGTGATGACCTCGATGGTGCGCGAGATGGGGCCGGTCCTCGCGTCGCTGATGCTCGCGGGTCGGGTCGGCTCCGCCATCGCCGCGGAGCTGGGCTCGATGGTGGTGTCGGAGCAGGTGGACGCGATGCGCGCGCTCGGGAGCGACCCCGTCAAAAAGCTCGTCTGGCCGAGGCTGCTGGCCCTGCTCGTGATGACGCCCGCGCTCACCCTCGTCGCTGACATCGTCGGGGCCTTCGGCGGGTGGCTCGTCGCCAGCGCGCTGATGAACGTGGCGAGCTCGGTCTACATCAGCTCGGCGAAAGACGCGCTCACTTACAACGACATCGTCGGGGGGCTGGTGAAGCCCGCGGTCTTCGGGCTCATCATCGCCGTCGTGAGCTGCCGCGCGGGGCTGCGCACTTACGGGGGCACGGTGGGGGTCGGCCGCTCGACCACACAGGCGGTCGTGGTATCGGATATACTGATCCTGATGGCGGATTTCTTCCTGTCGAGGTTGATACTGGCTTTCAGCGGGAGTTAGGCGCGCCGCCCCGGACTCATGATCGAAACATGATCGACGTTATAAACAGCGCAATAGAGTTCAAAGACGTGACCATGGCTTACGATGATCGCGTGATCCTCGACGGGGTGAGCTTCAAGGTCAACCCCGGCGAGACGAAGATCGTCATGGGGGGGTCGGGCACGGGCAAGTCGACGATCCTTAAGCTCGTGCTCGGGCTGATAAAGCCCAACTCCGGCCAGATTCTCGTCGACGGCGAAGACACCACGATCAGGTCCGAGCGCGAGATGGGCGAGGTCCGCAGGAAGATCGGGATGGTCTTTCAGGAGGGCGCTCTGTTCGACTCGCTCTCGGTCTTCGAAAACGTAGGCTACCGGCTCTTCGAGCAGCAGGTGCCGGAGGCGGAGATCGAAGAGACCGTCAGGCGCATGCTCAGGTTCGTGAACCTTGAGCAGGCCATGTTCATGATGCCGTCCGAGCTGTCGGGCGGCATGCGCCGCCGCGTCGGCATCGCGCGCGCGCTCGTGGGCAGCCCCAAGCTCATGCTGTTCGACGAGCCGACGGCGGGCCTCGACCCGATAACCGCGCGGACCATACTCGAACTCGCCATCAAGCTCCGCGACCTGGAGGGCGTCAGCTCGATCTTCGTCACGCACAGGCTGGACGACATAAAGATGCTCTCGTCGAACTACGCGACGATAAGCGACAGCGGCGAGGTCGAGTTTCAGAAAGAGAATGGGCAGGTGTGCCTGGTCAACACGCGGTTCATAATGCTCAAGGAAGGCAAGGTAATCTTCAGCGGGACCGACGAATCGCTTTACAATTCGGACGACCCGTACATCCAGGACTTTTTGCGCGAGTCATAGTCAGGCGGGTGAACATCGGAGGTTGTTATGTCAAGAAATAAGACCACTCTGTCGGAGCTTCGCGTCGGCCTTCTCGCGGTCGCGACCCTCGTCATCCTCATAGTCTTCATCCTCTCGGTGACGGGCGACATCTCCCTGTTCCGCGACACGAAGACTCTCAGGACCAGGTTCAACGCGGCCGAAGGCCTGAAGGAGGGTGACGAGGTGCGGCTCGCGGGCAAGCGCATCGGCAAGGTCGAGAGCGTCGCCTTCGGGGAGATCCCCCGGAGCCCCTCCGATAAGCCCATAGTGGTGCAGATGTCCGTCGACGGGAAAGATGTCGGCGACCGCATACGGTCCGATTCGAGGGCGGTCCTCGCGCAGCAGGGCTTCCTCGGCGACCGCGTCATCGACATAACTCCGGGCACGGTCAACGGCGAGCCGGTGCCCGACGGGGCGGAGATCGACAGCGCCGACAACGCCGGGCTCGCGCAGGTCTTTCAGGGGGCCAACGACATCCTCGTGGTCTTCAACACCGTCGGTAAACAGGTGCAGGAGCTGATAGACAACCTCAACCGGGGCGAGGGCACGCTCGGCCGCCTGTTGCGCGACGACGCCATCTACGTGAACCTGAACCGCACGGTGCTCGAAAGCCAGCAGTTGCTCAAACGCATTCAGGAGGGGAACGGCACCGTCGCCCGGTTCCTGAACGACCCGACCCTCTACAACGACCTGCGCGGGGCGACCACCCAGTTGCAGCAGATCGCCGCCGACCTGCGGGCGGGCAAGGGGACGGCGGGCAAACTCCTGACCGACGATCAGGTCTACGAGCAGACCAGGCAGACCATCGCGCGCGCGAACTCGGCCATCGAGAAACTGGACCGGCTGACCGGGGACATCGAAGCCGGGCGCGGCACAATCGGGAAGCTCATCAAGGACGAGAAGCTGCACGACGACTTGCAGGCGACGGTCGCTTCCGTCCGCACCATCAGCCAGAGCCTTGAGCGCGGCGAGGGCACGGCGGGCAGGTTCCTGAAGGACGACCGGCTCTACAACAGCGCGAACGAGGTGTCGTCGGAACTGGTCAAGCTGCTTTACGACTTCCGCCAGAACCCGAAGAAATACCTGAGCGTCAGGGTGAGCATATTTTAAAAGGGGTCGCCCGGTGAGCTAAGTGATGTAACGCGCGAGGGCTTCGTCCCACCTGCCCTGGGCTTTCAGGATCATCTCTATTACCTCTCGCACGGCCCCGCGCCCGCCCTTCCTCTTCGTCACGAGGTGGGAGAACTGCTTCACCTCTTCGACCGCGTCGGCCACGGCGATTGCGAGCCCCGCGCGCCGGAGCACGGGGATGTCCACCACGTCATCCCCGACGTAGCAGGCCTCCTCGTCCTTCAGGTTCTCGGCGGATAATATCTCTTCGTACGGCCCCAGCTTCACCCACGCGCCTTCGTAGAGGTGCGCGACTTCGAGGTTCCTGGCGCGGTCGCGGACGGCGAACGACTTATTGCCCGAGATGATCGATATGCGCAGGCCGACGCGCGGGGCCATGCGCATGGCGTGGCCGTCTTTTATGTCGAAAGCCTTCGTCTCCTCGCCGTCCGGGAGCAGTATCAGGCGGCCGTCGGTGAGCACCCCGTCGCAATCGAGCACGAGCATCTTAATCCTGCGCGCTCGCTCAAGTATCTCTTCGGTCAGATTAGTCACTCGCGCTCCTTCAACGGAAATTTTCTTTTAGCTCTTCGAACCTGTCTATCAGCACGTCGGGCGAAGTCAGCCTGAGCTGGTCGCGGGTGCGGAACCCGTAAGAGACTGCGCACGTGAGGGTGCCCGCGCGCGCGCCCGAGAGCACGTCGTTCTCGCTGTCCCCGACCATCACCGCCTCGCTCGCCTCCCCCCTCAAAACCATGAGCGCCTGCCGGACCGGCTCCGGGTCGGGCTTGCGCGCGGAGACGGTGTCACCCCCGATTATGCAGTCGAAATCCTTAGCTATCCCGAAGTGTTCGAGGATGAGGCCCGTGAAACGCGCCTCCTTGCTGGTGACGACCGCCTTGCGCTTGTCCCTGAAATGACCCAGAGTCTCCGCCACGCCGGGGTAGAGGCGGGTGGAGACGAGCATCTGGTCCGCGTAATGTTTATGCATCAGGCTGATCCCTTCCGCGTGCAGGCGCTCGTCGGGAGGGCGCAGTTGCGGGTCCGTCGCGGTGAGCGAGCGGTGCACGAGGACGCGGACCCCGTCGCCGACGAAGCTGCCGACCGTCGCCTCGTCAAGCTGCGGGCGCCCGAGGTCGCGGAGCATGAGGTTGACCGACCTCGCGAGGTCGGCCCCCGAGGCGATGAGCGTGCCGTCGAGGTCGAAGAGCATGAGTTTTATCTTGATCATGAAATTAGCAGGGGCAGGGGCCAGTGGTCAGGGGCCGGGGGCTGGAGTTTAGGGAAGATAAGAAATTCTCTTACTAGAATCTCTTTACCGCCCTGGCCCCTGGCCCCGTTAATGATTTCAAACTCTCTCCGTTGAATCCTTTTCTTACCCTGAATCCTGTTCGCTGACCCCTGGCCCCTGACGCCTACTCCTCTTCCTCCCTGAGCCGGGAGAGCACCGAGAAGTCCTCAAGCGTCGTAACGTCTCCCCGGACTTCGCTGCCGGTTGCGATGTCGCGCAGCAGCCTGCGCATGATCTTCCCGCTCCGCGTCTTCGGGAGGGCGTCGGCGAAGCGAATGTCGTCGGGCCGGGCCAGCGACCCGATCTCTTTAGTCACCCATGCCCGCAGCTCTTCTTTGAGACCGTCCGAAGGCGCGTGCCCCGATTCGAGGGTGACGAAGGCGGAGATGGCCTGCCCCTTCACCTCGTCGGGCCGGGCCACGACCGCGGCCTCCGCCACCATAGGATGGGCCACCAGAGCCGATTCCACCTCCATCGTGCTCAGCCTGTGCCCGGAGACGTTGATAACGTCGTCCACGCGGCCGAGAATCCAGAAGTACCCTTTCTCGTCTTTCCTAGCGCCGTCCCCGGCGAAGTAGACGCCCGGTATTTCCGACCAATACTGCTGGACGTAGCGGTCGGGGTCGCCGTAGATGGTGCGGAGCATCGAAGGCCAGGGCTGCTTGATGACGAGGAACCCGCCCGCGCCGGGGGGGACGGGCTGGCCGTCCCTCGTCACGACATCGGCCTGGATTCCGGGGAAGGGCCTGGTCGCCGAGCCGGGCGTGGTCGCCGTCGCGCCGGGGAGCGGGGCGATCATGATCATCCCGGTCTCGGTCTGCCACCACGTGTCCACGATGGGGCACCGCGCGCGGCCTATCACCTCGCGGTACCACATCCACGCCTCGGGGTTGATCGGCTCCCCGACGGAGCCGAGCAGCCGGAGGCTCTTCATCTCGTACTTGCGCGGGTACTGCTCCCCCCACTTCATGAAAGCGCGGATGGCCGTGGGGGCCGTGTAGAAGATGTTGACCTTATGGCGCTCGATGATCCGCCAGAAGCGGTCGGGCTCCGGGTGGTTGGGCGCGCCTTCGTACATGAGCACGGTCGCGCCGTTTTGCAGAGGCCCGTAGACGATGTAGCTGTGCCCGGTCACCCAGCCGATGTCCGCCGTGCACCAGTAGACGTCCTCGTCCCTGAGGTCGAAGACCCACTTCGTCGTGAGGTAGGTGCCGACCGAGTAGCCGCCGGTCGTGTGGAGCACCCCCTTAGGCTTGCCCGTGCTGCCGGAAGTGTAGAGGATGTAGAGCGGGTGCTCGGAATCGAGCGGCTCCGCCGCGCACTCATCCGAAGCGCCTTCCATCAGTTCGTGCCACCAGTGGTCGCGGCCTCCCCGCATCTCAACTTCAGAGCCGGTCCGTTTGTAGACGACGACGCTTCCGACCGAGGGGCAGGATTCGAGCGCCTCGTCGACGGCGGCCTTGAGCCGGATCTCAGCGCCGCGGCGGTAGAGCCCGTCCTGGGTGATGACGGCCGTGGCCTGCGCGTCATTGATGCGGTCGACCAGGGCCGCCGCCGAGAACCCCCCGAAGACTATCGAGTGGGTCGCGCCGATGCGCGCGCAGGCCAGCATGGCGATGGGCAACTCGGGGGTCATGCCCATGTAAATCGCCACGCGGTCGCCCTTCTTTACGCCGAGGGATTTCAGGACGTTCGCGAATTTCGAGACTTCCAGCAGGAGTTGCTGGTAGGTGTAGGTGCGGATGTCGCCCGGCTCGCCTTCCCAGATTATGGCCGCCTTGTTCCTGCGCCAAGTCTCCACGTGGCGGTCGAGGCAGTTGTAAGAGATGTTGATCTGGCCCCCCACGAACCATTTCGCCCACGGGACTTCCCATTCGAGCACCTTGTCCCACGGCTTAAACCAGTGCAGCTCTTTCGCCACGTCGCCCCAGAATTTTTCGGGGTCGTCCTGCGCCTCCCGATAGATGCGCTCGTAATCGGCCGAGCTTTTTATGTGCGCGCTTCGGCTGAACTCCTCGGGCGGCTCGAAGACCCTGCTTTCTTTCAAGACCGAATCAATGCTGGACTGCGACATCCCGTCCCTCCGTTCACCAAGAAGATTAAATGCGGGAATCAAGAAGTTATCACAAAGGAATGCCGGGGCTCAACGAGGGCGGCGGAGGGGCGGGGGCCGGGGGGCCTATTTGCATTTCTGCTCGACGAGCCGGTTGAGCGCCTGCGCGTCCTGGTCCGCGGAGTCGATCTGGAGCGCCTTGTTGAGCGACGCGGCGGCCCCGGCGCAGTCGTTTTTGAGGACCGAGATTCTGCCGAGAAGCACGTGCGCCGGGACCAGCCTGGGGTTCCAGAAGACCGCGGCTTTGAGCGCGTTGATGGCGCGGTCGAATTCGCCGCGCCGCTCGTGCACGCGGCCCATCAGGAAGTGCGCTTCATGGCTCTGCGGGGCGGTCTCCAGCAGCTTGCGGAGCGTGACGAGGGCCTCTTCATCGCGGCCCGCGAAGAAAGCATTCCGCGCGCTCTCAAGCATCTGGTCCGTCTGCAGCGTCTGGGCCCCGCCCGCGCTCTGGGCCGAAACCCTCTCGTCCTGGTCGCGCTTGTAGCGGTAGTAGTTGGCCTTGCTGAAGGCCGTCTTCATCCGGGCGATGTTGGGGACGCCTTTCGTCTCCCACTGGGCGAAAGAGGTGAGCAGCTTCTTGGCCTGATTGGCCGCCTCGGTAGCGCCCGCCTGATCCTGCGTGGCCGCGAGCGCCTTGCTCAGCAGGTAGAAGGCTTCGCCGTCCGAGGGCCGCCGCTCGATCCCTTTCCTGAGCAGGGCGGCCGCGTTCGCATAATCTTTGGCGAGAAAGTAGGCGTAGCCGAGGTTGAATAGCGTGTCGGTGTCGCGGGGCGCGGCGTCGGCGGCGGGCTTCAAGTTTTCAATCGCTTCCGCGTACTGCTTCTTCTTGATCAGCAGCACGCCCACGTTGTTGTAGACTTCGTAGAGCGGCAGTTGAGGCGCGAGCTGCCTGAGCGACTCAAGCGCCTTGTCCGTCTGCCCGGAGGCGTCGCGCGCCACGCCCACGTAAAACTGCGCCTCGTCATAACGCGAGTCTTTCGGGTCCACCGATTCCAGAAGGCGCAGGGCTTCCTTGTAATCCCCGCTGTCGAAATAGACCTTCCCGAGCTCGAACACCGCCGGCGCGTACTGGCGCGAGGTCTTATCCGAAAACTCCTTGATGGCACGCCCGAGAAACTCGATGCGGGCGTCGCGGTCGCGGGTGAGCATGCCTTTGATGAAATTCTCGTAAGCCCCGATGGGAGCCTGGGTCGCCTGCGCCACGAGTTGATCGCGCGAGAACGGGTGATTAGCGTTGTGCCTGTTCAGGATTTCGTAGGCTACTTCGCCCTGTAGCTTCTGAAGCTCCAGCAGGTTCCCCCCGAGGGTAAATTCCCGGCCCACCTGCCGGCCTTCGCGGATGTCGATGAGCCGCGCGGTTATCGTAATCCTCCTGCCGCTTTTGTCGTCCGCGCTGGCTACGGGGGCGGCGACCTGGCCCGCGGCCTCAGCCTGCTCGGCCTTCGCATCTTCGATGGTGATCCGGTAGGTGCCCATGACGACGAGGTTCGCCCCGGCCCGCTCCGCGATCTTTATCATGGTCGCCCGCGTCAGGATGGCCGAAGGGGGCAGCCCCTCCTGCTTGTAGGCGACGTTGCGCTCGTCGGACCTGATGGCGACGAGGCTCGGTTTATCGAGCAGGTCGGCGAGGGTCGCGGCGAAGCTTTCGCCGATCCAGTTGTACTCCGGCCTCCCGGACACGTTCTCGAATGGCATGGCGACTATGGTGGACGACGCGGGCGGCCCCGAGGCGCGCGCGCCGGCCCAGAGGGCCAGGGTGAGGATGATCGCTGATATAAGTCTTATATTCATTCTGAAATCAATCGGGCCGTCAGGTCTGATACTTCAACGCTGAACGGCCCGTGCTGTGTGCAAAAAATTTAGAGACTCTTACGGGATTCAATCCCGCGTAACCGAAAAGGCTCGCCCGTCTTCACAAGACTGGGATGATCCCGTCACATTCAGAGTTGTAACCGACCCTTAACCAAGAAAAATATTCTCCTTTCGCGGGACGCCCCGTGTCAAGTGCGCCTTAAATCGTAACGCAGCGAAGGGCAAGGCCTTGAAGAGATTTTTCGTTCACCATTCCGCCCCGACGGCCATCCCCATCTCCCTGCTTCCGGCCCCTCGCTTTACCGCTTCGACAATTATCCGCGCCATCTGTAGCCAGATGATCGATAAAAACAGGTCTACCCCGACGGTGACCAGAATCAGAGTCGTGGATGCGCCCTGCTCGGCATCCATTAAACTCTGATTTAAGACGATGCGGTTCAGTATTCGGGAAGCTATCCCCGCTACGTACAGCAGCGGGAGCCAGAACCTTAGAGCCGATCCTGCGCCTGCCAGCTGCCCGCCTTTGGATTTCAAGCGGTCCGCGAGGGTGGCAAATACGTTCCAAATTCCCCACAGGTTATAGAAAGGGATGATAAGTTGAGCCATCGCCTCTCCCGAGCTGACGGGGTAAGGGTTGAACAGGACTTTCAGATCGGCATGCAGCTGGTACATCCATACGAGAAACAGGATAATAGTGATTACTGTAATGAGTGCCTGAATTAATACGTTAACGGCGTCAAGGATTGCGAGCTGGGTATAAAAGTCCGGCGCTAGAAATTCAGACAGAGAGAAGAGAAGAGATAAAACGGAAACGCCGAGGCCGGTCCAGAGAAACGCTATCAGTATATTGCCGATGCTCTCCGACTTTAAAGTCGGCGCAGGCGTAGGGAAGCTCATAATGAATTCTCCTTTCGGGAATTGTGACTCATGAACAGTAGACGGAATCCGATATTAATACATTCCAGATTCGTGTGAGCCGTATAACGTCGCGCATCAGGGGGCCGCGAATAAACTCCGAGGGATCATGCCTGACTCGCCCCGCGGCCTTTGCTACATGCAGTTGTTAGGGGCTGCCTGCGAGCGACAGGTTGTCCCTAGCTTTCCGGCTTCTCTTCCGGTTCCGCCCCATTCGGCCATCCGGCCTTCGGCTTACCCTGTACAACCCACGTGATGAAGTCTGTCTGTGGCGGCTCGCCCCCCATCTCACGTAGCCGCAGGCTCACTTGCCCTCGGTGGTACGTGCTGTGTGCGGCGATCTGAAGAAGGGTTTCCCACAGGCTGGGCTGTAAGTATTCCTTACTCATTCCCGGAACGGCGATATGCCCCTCCAGGTCTGACTCCTGAACACTCTCCAGGTACCGCCCTACTCCCTCGTGGTATTCGCGGGCCCAGGAAGCGAGGGCGGTTATGCCGAGGGAGGCTCCGGCCTGCGGGTCAACAGGTTCCCCGAGCCAGATCTGAAGCCATGCCTGCTGGCAGAGGTGGATGTGATGAAGGCGCTCTCGAATTGTCTGATCGCTTATTGCCGAAGGGCTCTCCAGTACGGAGCGCCAGGTCAGCGCGTCGGCCCACTCCATATGACGGAAAAGGTCTGTGAAAATACGGATGGTGTCCACGTTTTTCCTCCATAGAGGCGGATGCGTCTAAGGCTTCGGTCGAGCGGGGCCGCGCCGAACACCGGGGGATACATGCGGGACTCGCTTCGCGGCTTGTTCCGAAAGCGGTTGTCGGGAGCTGCCTTTGATTTAAGGTTCTACTGGCGCTAACGCCAATCGTCGATCAGATAAACGCCCGGTCGGTTATACCCCTCTTCGTTGGGTCTGGCCATCGCTACGCCTAAAAGGTCATTACGGAAGCCGCGCGCCATCATCTGGCGGTAAGCCTCCTGACGAGCCGTATTGACCCCGGCGGCGAGTCGGGACAGGCTTTGTGACGAAGCCATCTCTTCGCAGGCGTCGAGCAGGCGGTCGAAATCCTGCTCCGCATCTGCGCCCGGACGCGCCGCGCCGAACTTGACATAGCACACGCCGCCCCCGGCCTCCGTCCCCGGACCCATGTGACAGACAGCCAGACCCGTCAGCTTGCCCTCGTTCCAGAGGAGAAGAGTGTCGCCCAACTGCTGGTCGGCGACGGCGCGAATTTCCTGCCCGACATCAAGCCCCTCGTAGATCGCGTCGGTCAACTCGCGACAGGCTTCCATGATCGCGGCCCGCTCGCCCGCTGGCGCGTCGGAGAATTTTGTCCAGGCGGAAGCGCGCCCTGTCTGCCCGACCGGCTTAGACATGATGGCGGTCAAAAAGCGCGGGTGGAACCCGAACTTCTGATACAGCCCGATATGCTTCTGACTGTGCGCGAAAGTGAAAAGGCCGGCGTGCCGCGTTTGCCATCTGTCGAAGCACCCCATGACAGGCTCCATCAAACGCTTGCCGACGCCCCTGTCCCACAGGTCGGGGCGAATCGTCAGCGGCCCGAAGAAGCCCACGCTGCCCCAGTTAGAGGCGAAATTCGAGCCGACTAATTCGTTGTCGATTTCGGCGGCGAAAGCGGCGTCCGGGTCGGCCTTCCAGCGCGTCCTCACGTAGCTGGCGTCGCCCATAAAAGACGCGGGGTCCGGGAGGCCGAGGAATGTGCCGAAAGCCAGCCGCATAATGTGATCGGCCGTGGATAAATCCCTCTCCCGAAGCGGGCGCACGGAAATATCGCGGTTCGCTGTTTCTTCTGCCTGTGATTGGGGGCTCATAGTTATTTCCTTCACAAAGGAGAATGCTAGAAATATCAGCCTGAGTCAATGCGTGCGAATGCTACAGCTTCTCCGGCACACCTGCCATGGCGTGCGCTCGCATTTCGTCCATTAGCTCATTCATCTGTTTTTGGCTGGCCACCAAACGCTCTTCGACCTTCGCATGAAGCTGGTTGAACATCTCTAACATGCGGGCGGTGAGCTGCTCGATGGCCTCAGGCTCACTCGCATTAAAAGCCAGAAGGACCTGGATGCATTTTGCCAGAGCCGCAAGCTCGATCTGAAAGACCGCCTGCTGATTTATGATCATGTTTTGCTGGGCCAGGCTCGCGCTGAAGATCTTGTTCGCCAACGCGAGGTTTGCAATCATCGCGGGCTGCTCTCCGGTTGAGAAGGCGTCGGACCCTGCCATAGACTCAGCTGCATCTTCCGGCAGGTCACCGCGCGGGCGCGCTGGGTTCTGTGGTATGGGTTCGTCAGGCATCTATGTACTCCTGTTCGTTTTTCAGGCTGAAACTACTTGCCATCGGCCTTGCCATCAGGTTCGGGGGCAGGCGAAGGAGAGAAAGATGCCAGAGCCGCTTTGAGTTCGGCAATCATCTCTGCGACATCGTTGCCCGTATCTACCTTGACCGCCGCCGCCGCTTCCAGGGGGCTAAGATTCGCTATCAGATTGACAACCTTGGCGGTCACGGTGATTTGGAGTTGATTCATCGCCTGCTGATGTGAGACGGCGTTTTGCTGGGCAAGATTGACGTTGGTGATAAGGTTGGAGTATGCCAGGTTCGAAAGCAGGGCAGTTTGCTCGGAGACGGATTTAACGTTATGGATGGCGGTAGATTTCCGGATGTCGTCGGGAAGCGTTGAGTCTTGATCTCCGGCCATGTAGTCGCTCCTTATTGAGTATCAAATTCAAAGGCGGTATAGCTTTGAGACTCTATGTGATCAGAGAATATCAGTCAATGTCTCGTCTATTCCGCTGACTGCGATCACAGCCCGTCATTTCGACTGCAATCATCTAACGGCGCTCATCGGCGGGGCCGCGCACGCGACACTCGGGGATCATACAAAGTCCCCTGCGCGGCTCCGGTGCAACGCCTTGTTCGGCGGCAGCTGATGTCGGCACTCACCCGTCATTTTTTGCCGGCTCTGTTCTCTTCGGGTAAGACATAAATGACCTTACCCGCTTCGTCCAGAAACTCAAGCCTGGGCGTGCCGTCCGGCGCGACTTGCATCCTGATTCGCGGCCTCCCCTTGACGTCGCACATTAACAGCATTGTCGAATTATCGCGTCGCTTACCTAAGAAAAGCCGGTTCGTTGTTAACTCGTTGTTATCAATCAGCGCCTGAATAGCGGCTTTGCGCTTTGCTTCGTCCGCTATTTTACTTGCGCTTTCGTATTTGGCTAACATCACATCGGACGGAATATTGGGCTGTTGCCACATCTCCAGGCCGGACTGGTAAGTTCCGTTGTCGCTTTCCAGATACCTGAAGCCCATCGTCTGGTCGTTCCTCACTTTGTCCCAGGTCAGCGAGCCTGCATGCCCGTTGCCCCCATTATCGCCGAAAATCAAACCGCCCATTTCGTCGCCCAGGTGGTTGAAGAAAATCATTCCCGGCGAGCGCGGCCCCTTCCGCTCGATGATTTTCCCGTTAACGATACCGGGATGCTGGCGCTCCTGGTTAGAGATCACCATTCTGAGCTTGCCATCCTTTTCCACGATGTTGATGCGCTCGACATCGATCTCCTCAAACTTCTGCTTTTTGTTCTGTATGGTGAAAGCCGAAAGGGAAAACACCGCGCAGCAAAGCGTGGCGACGACGGCGTAGATCTTCAGGAAGCGTACTTCTTTTTCAAGTTTTGTTTCCATAATGATTACCCTCTTTAAAAATGCGGGTCTCAAACCGGCACCCTGCCCGCGCCGACCCTGAGACAACACGCTACTCTGTGTAGCACGGTCTTTCCGACGATGTTCTGGTTGAACCCTTCCAACTTTCCGCTGGTATCCGACCTCCTGATGTGGAGAGCATACAACGGCGTGGACCTCATATCGCCGTAAGTAATCCGCCCTCACCGGGAATCGTGTCACATAGCCAACCTCGGGCCATTACTCCTCGGGCAGCCGGCGCAGGTCTTTCTTATGTTTCACTCGCCGCTCGCTGCGGGTCCGCTTATCTTCGATGTGTTTGGTCGGTATTATGGGCGCTCGCGCGCGCGGCCTGAGCTTCTCTTTTTCAATCGTGATCTTTTCGGATTTCTTCGCCACGGCTCAATCCTCTCGGTGTCGAACCTCCCCGCGAATTCTATCAGCTTCGGGCCCGGAGGCGCATTATCGCGCGAGGCGACTCGCCTCACGTTTCGGCCCGTTCGTCACTCGGCGCTTTTGCCATCAGCCGTCTTCGGGTATCCTTTCGGACTGTAGGAATGGTATACCTTGCTTCGGCACAGTCGCACAACAAGGGAATTTTATATGTACAGACCAGGCCAGAAAAACAGCCGCTCGCGCGCCGGATTACGGTGGGCCCTGATCGCCACGGCGCTCGCTATGATTGCCCTCATGCTCGCCTCCCCCCTCCTACCGGAATCGACGCGGCAGGCGGAGGCGTCGGGGAATGACCTGCTCGCGAATCAGCCGAAGAGCGAATTCCGCGAGCGAAGAAAACGACTGATGGAGCAGGTCAGGGACGGAGCCATCGTCCTCGTGGGCGCTCACGAAGAAGATTTCGGCGAGGTCGGGAGGTTCCGCCAGAAGAACGACATCATGTATCTGACGGGCGTCCAGACGCCGGCCGCTTCTCTGGTGCTGGTCCCGCAGGGGCTCATCCCCGGCAAGCCCGCGCAGGAGACCCTCTTCATCCCTCAACGCAACCCCTCACAGGAGCGGTGGACGGGAGTTCAGGTCGGTCCCGGCCCCGAAGCCGAGCAGAGGTTTGGCATAACGGAAGTCGAGAGCTCCGATAAATTTCAACAGCGCCTGCGCGATGTCTTAGCCTCGGTGCCTCGCAAGGACGGGCAACCTTCCGCGAAGCTCTACACGGTAATCCCTTTCGGGCCGGCGGCGGACCTTACGCGCGAAAAGCACTTCGTCGAGTCCCTGCGACGGCTCTTCCCCGGAGTCCAGATAGAAGACCTCTCGCCTTACGTCGCGGAGATGCGCAAGATCAAATCCCCGGCCGAAGTCCAGCTCATCCAGAAGGCCGTAGACATTACGGCGGAGGCGCACCGCGACACGGCCCGCGCCATCAGGCCCGGAGTCTACGAGTACGAAGTGCAGGCCGCGCTCGAATACGCCTTCGTTCGCAACGGGGCCGAGCGGCCCGGCTTCCCTTCGATTGTCGGCTCGGGCGTCTACTCCACTATCCTTCACTACAACGAAAACAGGAAGAGGATCGAGGCGGGCGACACGGTCGTCGTGGACATCGGCGCGGAGTACAGTTATTACTCGGCGGACATCACTCGGACGTACCCCGCGAGCGGAAAATTCACGCCCCGACAGAGAGAGGTTTATCAACTGGTGCTCGACGCGCAGCGCGCGTGCGAGAAGGCCTTCAAGCCGGGGCAGATGTCGATGCACCAACTGGGGCAGGTGGCGAGCGAGGTGATGAGGAAAAGCCCCCTGCGCGACAGGGCGGGGAACACGCTCGACCGTTACTTCATTCACGGGCTGGGACACTGGCTCGGCATGGACGTGCATGACGTGGGCTCTTACAACGGCCCCTTGCCCCCCGGCTCCGTAATCACCATAGAGCCGGGCATCTACATCCCGGACGAGAAGCTGGGGGTGCGCATCGAGGACGATTACCTCGTCACCGACACGGGGCTGGTCAAGCTGAGCGGCAAGATCCCATCCGACCCCGACGCTATCGAGCAGTGGATGGCTTCCGGGCCTCGGCAGGCGACCGGTCAGAAGAAGTGACGCCGGCCCGCGCTCCCGAAGAGGGATGAGAGACCTGGGTCTTCAAGCCCCTCATCTTCGGAGCATCTCTATCATCAGTATGGAGACCGCCGCGGGCGTGATGCCGGGTATGCGCGCGGCCTGACCTATCGTGCGGGGCCGGACGGCTCCGAGCTTGTGCACGACTTCGTTCGAGAGGCCCGAGATTTTTGAGAACTCCAGACCCGCGGGTATTTCGAGGTCGTCGTAGCGGCCCCGCTTCTTCGCCAGACTCTCCTGGTCTTTCAAATACCCCGAGTACCTGATGTCGTTGAGCGCGACGACGATCTCCTTCGCCTTCACCGAGTCGCCGGTCGCCCGCTTCGCCAGCTTTACGAGCGTGCCGGGATCGAAATCAGGGCGGCGGGCCAGGTAGTCGAGCCGCTTCCCCGACAGGCTCTCGCGCGACCCCTCAAGCTCCGAGAGGCCCGGAATATCCTGCGCGATGTCGTTGATCCTGATGGAGGCGAGCGCCTCTTTGACCCTCTCGACATCCCTCCGGCGCTCAAGGAACGCTTCGTAATCGCAATCGCTTACTGCGCCCGCGCGGTGGGCGATGGGCGTGAGCCTCTGGTCGGCGTTGTCGTAGCGCAGGGAGAGCCTCATCTCCGCGCGCGAAGTGAACATCCTGTAGGGCTCGTCGGCCCCCTTGGTGACGAGATCGTCGGTCATCACCCCGATGTAGCTCTCCATCCGGTCCAGCACGACCGGCTCGCGCCCGAGCGCCGCGAGCGCGGCGTTCATTCCCGCGAGTATGCCCTGGCCTGCGGCCTCCTCGTAGCCCGACGTGCCGTTGATCTGCCCCGCGTGGAAGAGGCCCCGTATTTTTTTGGTCTCGAACGTCGAGTAAAGCTCGCGCGGGTCCACGAAGTCGTACTCGACCGCGTAACCGGGCCTGAGCATCTTCACGTTCTCAAGGCCGGGAATGGTCCTGACCATCTCAAGCTGCACCTCTTCCGAGAGGCTGGTCGAGATGCCGTTGGGGTAGACTTCGTAGGTGTCGTAGCCCTCCGGCTCCAGAAATATCTGGTGGCGGGGCTTGTCGCTGAACTTCACGACCTTGTCTTCTATCGAGGGGCAGTAGCGCGGCCCCACGCCCACGATCTCCCCGCTGTAGAGGGGCGACTTATCGAGGTTGCGGCGTATCACCTCGTGGACCTCGTCGTTGGTGTAGCCTATGTGGCATTCGATCTGCGGCCGGTTGATCTCCTCGGTCCTGAAGGAGAAGGGGACCGGGCTCTCGTCTCCGGGCTGGCGCTCGAACTTCGAGTAGTCAATGGTGCGGCCGTCGAGTCGCGGGGGGGTGCCGGTCTTCAGCCTGCCTCCCTGAAACCCAATCGAGCGGACGCAGTTGGCCAGCTTGATCGAAGCGGGCTCGCCCGACCTGCCCGCCTGAAATCGCTTGTGGCCGACGTGGATCAAGCCGTTCAGGAAAGTGCCGGTCGTGAGAACCACCGAGCGGCCCGCGACCTCCGCCCCGCCGGCGAGCTCGACGCCCTCAACCCTTCCGCCGACGATCCTGATCGAGGCCACTTCCCCTTCGACTATCGTGAGGTTCTCGGTCGCCTCAAGCCGCCGCCGCATCTCCCTCCTGTAGAGGTTGCGGTCGGCCTGCGCGCGGGGAGATTGCACGGCCGGGCCGCGGCTGCGGTTGAGCAGGCGGAACTGAATTCCGGTCGCGTCGATCACTTCGCCCATCAACCCGCCGAGCGCGTCCACTTCGCGGACGAGGTGGCCCTTGGCTATGCCCCCGATGGCGGGGTTGCAACTCATCTGCCCGATGGAGTTCTTATCTATCGTGATGAGGGCCGTCTTAGCCCCCATGCGCGCGGAGATGTGCGCCGCCTCGCAGCCCGCGTGGCCCGCCCCGATTACAATCACGTCGAATGATATTCCCATGCTCACTTACCTGTGCGAATGCCCTTCTTCCGGCTAAACGGCTTAGCTGAGCGAATGACGATTATAGCAGGTGCGTTCCGAAAATTTAATCGCCCGCCCGTCTCGGACTTGTATTTGACCACGCCGGTTTAGCTCGCCTTTATAAATTCTTTAACAAAATCGGCCGAAAAGTCCTATTAGAAGATCATAGAACCTGTTATAGGCAGCGGCTTTAATAACTGACTCGCGCAGCCGGCCGAAGTGTTTCCGGCCGGGACTCCGCGTGAGTGTAATGCGTCCGTCGAACGGTTACATTATGTCCACCGACGTAAACCCGCTTGGTTCCGAGGAATCCAGCGCCGGGATCATCACCCGACGGAGCCAGAGAATATTCCTGATCGCCATCGCGCTCGGCTTCCTGCTCCGGCTCATCTCGGTCGTTTACGGGGACATAAGCTCCGGCGGGGACGGCATGTGGCGACTGGCATTCGCGGTCGACTGGGCGGAGAAGCCTTACTACCACGGCCTGTACGAAATCTGGCCCCCCCTGCACTTTTACTTTCTCGGCGCGCTGATCTGGCTCTGGGACGAGCCGATCATCCTGGCAAAGCTGGTCAACTTCGTGCTCGGAATGGGCACGCTCGTAATTCTGCGCAGCACCATCCGGCCGCTTTTCGGCGACCTGGTCGCCGCCATATCCGTGCTCCTGCTCGCGGTCTACTGGACGCACATATGGCTCACGTCGTCTTACTGGGTCGAGATACCGTTCATCTTTCTGGTCTTCCTCGCGGTACATCGCACGATAAGGACGGCGCAGACCTCCAGCCGCAGGGACGCTTTTCTGGCGGGCATATACCTGGCTCTGGCCATCCTGCTGCGTCACGAAGGGTCTCTGCTGCTGGTCGTGTTTCTGATCTGGTACGCGCTGAACATCAGGGAGCGGGTGCTGATCCTCATATTCGCGGCGGTGCCCGCGTACGCGGCGGCGGGAGAGTTTATTGAGCCCTGGCTGAACCACGGCTCTTTTTTCGAATTCGCGTCTCTGGTCAGAAACATGAAAGCTGAAGAGAACGCCTTGCAAGGTTACACTCTGCGGGATTGCCTGTACCTGTGGGTGCTCATGCCCATGAGCGTGCCGTCCATGTTCGTGGTGGTGCCGGGACTCTATGGGCTCTGGATGGCGCGCCGCCGAATTCGTTACGACCTCTTCGCGTGGATGTTTATAGCGCAGGTGGGCTTTTACCTGACGATGACGCTCACCTCGGCGTGGCGTCCGCAGTTGCGATACGTCCTGCTCTGTTTCGTGAACCTGATACCTTACTCGGCCGTGGCCTGGGCCGCGATGATGCGGCGCTTTTCACCCGCGCCGGTCTTAGCGGGATTGCTGCTGGCGACTATGGCGACGCAGTCGGCCGCATGGTGGGTCGGCAGAAATAACCGCCTCCCGATGGGCTGGCTCCCCTTGCAGGCGCAGACCACCGCGCAGAAGGCGCTCGACGACTGGCTGGCGAAGGTTAAGCAGAGCGACCCGGACGAGATCAGGATGGTCTCTTTCGTACAGGGCTCCATCAGGGAGCCGTGGAGCATGGTGCACGGCTTTCTTGTCAATCGCATACCCTTGAGGATGTTCCGCAGCACGGAGATGTATGTGGCCGAGATACCGGACATCCGGCGGGGCGAGCTCCCTCCGCAAGCCTACACGGTCGATATAATCCTGATCGACCCTAAAGCCGATTTTTACCCTGAGGTCCTTCGGGCGGTCAGGAACAGACACCCGTACGCGCAGGTCGCCGAGATTCACCCGCATATAAATGGCCTGCTGCTGTCGCAGGAGGCCGTGGCCGTAGTCTCCGGCAGCGACCCCCCGTCCGGACCCTCCGCGCGTGAAGGCCCTGACCACTGACTAACCGTCAAGCCCCTCTAATCTAACGCATCTGAGCGGCGGCCCGGCCGACGCTCGCGAAAGCATCGCGTCGGAGTGGCCGCCGGCCGCGCGCTGATATACTCTTTAACGGGACTGCGGGAACGATTATTAAACCCGGAAGTGGAGTATGCTCACACAACTGAGGATAGAGTTTCTTAAATTGATCCGGTCGAAAAGTTTTTACCTCTCCTTCGCGGCCCTCGTGGGGTTCATCGCGCTGATGCTCTGGGGGTTCTACTCCTACTCTCAGCGCAAAGCCGGGGGAGGGGGGCCGGCCGCCGCGCAATTCAAGTACACCTACGAGTCGAAGAGTTATTTCAACGGCCTCACTTTCGCGCTCTACTCCGTCGTCTTCTCTTTCAACCTGTTGATCCCGATATTCGTGGCGATGACGGCGGGCTCGCAGATCGCGGGCGAGGCGCGCGCGGGCACGCTCCGGATGATCTGCATCCGCCCGGTGTCGCGCGTCTCGATCCTGCTCTCGAAGTTTTTGATAGTCGCCCTGCACACCTATCTGCTGATGGCGTTCTTCATCGGGCTGAACCTGCTGGTGGGGTACTATTTCGGCTGGGATAATCTCGAACTCTTTCCGGGCCCCCTCAATCTGGTCGAGGAGCCGGGGAGGATCGCGTGGGACGAGGCGCTCTGGCGGTTCTTTTACGCCAGCTTCTCGGGCACGTGGGCGCTGCTGGTCGTCGCGGCCCTGGCCCTGCTTTTTTCGATACTCTTAGAGAACTCTTCGATGGCGGTGGTGGCGACTCTGGCCGTCTACATTATGCTTTACATCATCGGGCGGATAGAATTCTTCGAGGACTTGCGCCCTTACTTTTTCACGACGGACATGGACTTCTGGCGGGACGTTTTCAAGCCCGTGGTCCCGTGGCGCAGCTTCTACCACTACGGGAGCATTTGCGGCGCGTACATATTCGGGCTGCTGCTCGCCTCTCTCATAATTTTTGACCGGAAGGACATAACGACCTGACATGTGGGCGAAGATTTTAACAGGCGCGCTCTTCCTGTTGATGGTGGGCGGCGCGATTTATGTCGACCCCGTGCGAGACCGCTCCCTTCTCGGGGTGCGCGACTCGGGGCGGGCTCAGCTCCGTCTGATGACCTGGAACATCGGCCATGCCAGCCTGGAGAGTGACTCGCGCGCTCACACGGACGATTTGAAAGCGGTGGCCGAAACGATTCTCAGAAACGATCCCGACGCCGTGGCGTTACAGGAACTAACCGGGCAGGAGCAGCTAGAAATACTGCTCGGTCATCTGAGGCGAAAGTACCGGGGCAAAGTTTGCAGCTTCGGCGGTCAGGACCGCGTGGCGGCGGTGCTGGTCAAGGGCCGCGAGGCTCAGTTCGAGGACATACCGACCAGCGACAGGTACGCGGTCGGCGCGGTCTTCAGGTTTCAGAAGGAAGGGGGGGAGGGGCCGGAGGTCGTGGTGATAAGCGCACATGCCGACGCATTCAACGCCGCGCGCCGCCGCTCCTTCACCGGAGACGTGGTCGATTGGGCGCGCGCGCGGCCCTCCGATCAGGCGGTGTTCATCGCGGGCGATTTCAACTTCGAGCTGAGGGCCCGGAATCAATCCAACATCTACACCGATAACATCAAGCATGACAGCGAGGCGTACAGCCACCTCCTGAAATACTTCCGCGACCTGGGGCGCGACGCGGGCGCGACCGCCATCAATGATCGCCGCATAGATTACATCTTCGGCCTGCCCGAGGTCGCGCTGTTGCAGAGGGCGGAAGTGCTCAAGGGCGTGGCGGTGGGCCGCATGGATCACCTGCCTCTGCTGGTCGAGGTGTTGCTGTAACGGTCCGCGGTTTTCGGATGTCGGGGTTGACCCGAAGACGTTTTCATTATGGACGACACAGTGCTGGAGGCGGTAGAGCTGACGAAGAAGTACGGCCGAAGGGTGGCCGTAGACGGCCTCTCGATGAGCGTCGGGCGCGGCGACATTTTCGGCTTCCTCGGGCAGAACGGGGCGGGCAAATCGACCACGATCAGGATGGCGCTCGGTCTGGTGCGGCCCACGTCCGGGCGCGTGAAGCTGCTCGGGCACGACATGTCCAGACACCCTTTGCGCGCGCTCGCGCGGACCGGGGCCATCGTCGAAACGCCCGCGTTTTACGAGAGCTACTCCGGCTGGCAAAACCTGAGCCTCTTTGCGGCTATGTCCGGGGGGGCTGACAAGCGCCGGATAAATCAGGTGCTCGACATCGTCGGGCTGCGGGCGAGGGCGCGCGACAAGGTGCGCGTATACTCACACGGCATGCGGCAGAGGCTCGGCATCGCGCAGGCTTTGCTCCCTGCGCCGGAACTCATCATTCTGGACGAGCCGACCGACGGCCTCGACCCGCAGGGCATTCACGAGGTCCGCCTGCTGATCAAACGCCTGCGGGACGAGCTTAACCTGACCGTGTTCTTATCGAGCCATCTGCTCCATGAAGTCGAGCAGATTTGCAACCGCGTCGCGATCATCGATCACGGGCGATTACTTTATCAAGGCGCGATAGAAGACCTGATAAGTAAAGAGAGGGTCGTTAAGCTGACGGTTGACAGGGTCGAAGAAGCGTACGAATTACTGTCCGCCGACCCCGCGCTTTCGGTCAGCCGTAACGGCGCGGAGTCTCTTTACGTGAAGATGTCGGACGACCGGATACCGGTCGTCAACGGCTTGCTGGTCGAGCGAGGGTTCCGGGTGATGGAACTCTCCCCGCAGCGCGAAACGCTCGAACAGGTGTTCCTGAGGCTTACGAAGCCCGTCACGGGGACCGACCGCTACATACAATGAAAGATCAAGATCGTGATCCATCGAGGATGGCATAACGGAGAGCGCGCGCGCTGCGAGTCGCGCTCGGCGCGCAGCGCCGCGACATTCTGAAGCTCGCGGCCGGGCAGGGGTTGAGCCTGCTCGTGACCGGCGTCGTGATCGGGCTCGCCGCGGCCTTCGTCCTAACTCGCGTGATGTCGAGCCTGCTGTTCGGAGTCAGCGCCACGGACCCGATGACATTATATCTCAATCTCTCTGGTGCTCATCGGCGTGGGCATGGCGGCCAGCTACATCCCCGCGCGCCGCGCCACTAAAGTTGATCCGATGGAGGCCCTGCGGCGCGAATAAGTTTCGGCGTCCGCATCCGCTGTTCGGTAATGATTCCGGTCGTACCGGCGTACTGATTCAATCTCATGGCCTGTTGAGGACATCCAGCTTCCGGGCCGTCTCCTGGTTGAGGTCGCCTGTCACGGCCAGGTTATTATCCCTCTGGAATCGCCGTAAAGCCCTGCTGGTAGCGCGGGACAACTCCCCGTTGATCGGGCCTCTGTAGTAGCCTCGCCCCGCGAGGGCGGCCTGAGCGGCGCGAATCTCTTCCGACGAAATCGACGAGATGGGCTGTGATGAATCAAAGCCGGCCCCGTCATCTTCGCGGTCGGCGCTATTCGGGTCATCATAATTGGGATGATTCAGTACAGTCCTCGGGCGCTCGCCCGCTGCGCCGACCTCGTCCGTATCAACTGTGAACGCCCGCTCCACCCGCATGCCGAACTCGGTGCCGGGATCTATCTCGGCCTCCTCGCCCCTGCTCAACAGTATGCCCACCGTGCCGAGCACCGCGCCGATGCCCGCGCCGACCGCCGCCCCTTTGCCGCCCTCGGTCATGGCCCCTATCGCCGCGCCGACGCCGGCCCCGGCCCCGATGAAGATGATGGCGCGTCGCGTTCGGCCCTCACCCTCAACGCGGTCGTCCTCCTCGAAGCCCTCAAAGCTCTCGCGCGCACTATCGTCGAGCGAAGTCAGCGTGCCATCTATCGGTATGGACCTTCCGCCGGGCAGAATAAGCCTGTCGAATGCTACCGCAATCGTGCCCGCCCTGCTCATGCGCTCCGCCCTCTGGACCTCTTTCACGTGGCCTTCGACCCGGGAGTCGGCGGGAATAAGCAGCAGGCGGCCCTCGTCTCTGTTCTCCGAAGACCCCACGGACATATCAATCTCCACGTCCCGGATGACGGTAGCGGTGAATGGGTCGCCCGCCTGGGATGTTCTGGAACTCAACTGAGTCTCCATCTTCAAAGGTATGACAGTCCCGACGGGGACCGTCGCCGGAGAGCCCGCGACTGACCCGGCCCCCGGCGCAATAATTAATGCTAACGACATTAAAGTCAGCAGTTTTTTGCTTGCTCTTATAATCATAGACTCACCCTCCCCTCCCGCAGCTTTCGGGGCCGCGCGGCCCTTCAAACTTCTATGAATACCTATGAGCAAGCTTTATGCCAGTCCGCGCCGGAACACCCCCTCACCCGCGAAAACCGGCAGGCCCGAGGGGCGCGGCGCAGGTCAGAAAGTTTGCATTCGACTCCCAGTTATGTAAGAATGCACGAGGACGAACGAGCGATTAAGGTTACCGGTTAAACGCTAGCTAGCTCATCCAGAAGCGGACTGCATCAAATAATCACCGAACGCTCTACCATGCGTTTACTAAACAGTTGCGAGTAGTGTCTCATGAGCAACTCATACAATTCTGCAAACTCTTCTTCGGTAGCGGCCCCGGCACAGGAACCATCCGGGCCGGACATGGGCGCACAAGTCGGCGCGGCCCTCGGTGAAAGATTCACGATAGTAAGAAATCTCGTAGAATCCGACACACACCCTATTTACCTCGCCCGTGATCTCGCGCACCCTGAAGGCCTCGGCCCGGAGCCTTGCGGCCTCGTCAGGCTCAGAGTCCTTTCGGGCTCTCTGGCTGGCGACAGGAGACAGGTGGAGTTATTCCACCTCGAAGCTAACGCGGCGGCCAGCCTCTCGCACCGAAACATCCTGAAGGCGACGCCCGCCGAAGAGAAGAATGGCATTCACTTCTACGTCACCGAGGATAGGCCGGACGCCGTAACCTTGCGCGAATACCTGAAGCGGAAGGGGTGGCTCGAAGAAGGCGAAGCCGTACAGATAGCCCGGCAAATCGCCGACGCGCTTGAGTACGCTCACGCGCAGGGCGTGCTGCACCTGAGGCTGGAGCCGGGTGAGGTCTTACTCGATCAGAGCGGCAATGTGCTCGTGGGCGGGTTCGGAATCCCTCGCTCCAAAGATTTACTCTGGGCGTGCCAGGAGCGTTCGCACTATTGCGCCGCGTCGCACATCAGCCCCGAGCAGATACTCTCCGGGGCGGTAGACCGGCGCAGCGACCTATACCTGCTCGGCATCATCTTTTTCGAGATGCTGACCGACCGCGCGCCTTTCGAATCGGAGGACCACGCTTCACTCAGGCTGAAACAACTGACCCGAATCCCCAAGCCGCCTCACATGTTCCGCTTCGACCTCTCCGCGGGGCTGTCGCAGATAGTCATGAGTTTGCTCGGCAAGAGGCCCGACGAGCGCCCGTTTGATGTCAGCGTTTTCAAATCCACTCTGGAACAAATTCTGGCCGCCGAGGCGAGGGCGGAAGAGGAACCTGAGGAGCAGTCGTCTCTTTCGCGCGAGCCCGATGACCGACAGTCCATGCCCGTGGAGGCTCCCGCGGACTTGCCACGCGCGCCGGACACCTACCGGGCTTCAGATAATGTTATCGTCCTGCCCGAGCCTGATACTCCGAAGACTCTGAGACTGGTCGAGGAGAAACCTGAGGCGGTGGAGGACGTGGCTGCCGTTGAAGACGAGCGCGCGCCGGACCGCGACTCGGTGAGCGTCGGCGTCGCCGCGGGCCTGTCGGAGTCGGATGACGAACGCGCCTGCGGAGACAGGATAGTCATCGACCTTTTCGAAAAGCGGGAGGCGGATACGCGCGAGCCTGAGTGGGATGAGTTTATAGAAGCAGGCGCGGGGCCGATTCAGGAAGAGCGCGGCAGGGCAACATATCGCCCTCTGGCCTGGCTGCTCGTGTTGCTGCTTATCGGAGGCGGGCTTTTCGGGGCAATCCGAGGCGGGCGATTCATGGGCAAAACCGAAAACGTAGTCTCGGGTGCCGAACAACAGATCAGCAATGAGGTGGCGGCCTCCAAACCCGAAGCGTTTGTACCCACTCCGGAAATGGCAGCTTCGGCAGAAGCGGAAGAGGCGAAAGAGTCGACTCTGAAATCCGAGCCGGCGACTCAGGCCGCCGGCGACACGCCCTCCGATAACGGAGAAGACAGGGCCGCCGTCGCGGAGAAAAAAGAGCCGGCGGAAGAAGCCTCCGCAAAGCCGTCTCCGCGCACGTCGTCCGAAGCAGCCCCTCCGTCCGCTTCGCCGGTTGAGCCTACACTCATGTCTAAGAGCGAGCCGCCCGCCGAGGTCAAAGACATTGATCTTCGGGACAGGCAGTCTCTGGAGCCTAGCCCCGCGCCGGAGCAGCCCGCGAAAACTGAACCTCCTGCGCCGAAGGTCATACGAAGGTCGGGGGATGTGCTACAGAACACGGCCATCATTCGCCCCAGACCCGTTTATCCGAAAGCGGCGCGGGAGGCGAAGATCAGAGGCTCAGTGACGGTCGAGCTGACGATAAACGAAGAGGGCAGCGTCGTCTCGGCCCGGCCGATAGCAGGCCCCGAGCAGCTGAGAGACGCCGCCGTGGCTGCGGCGCGGCGCTGGAAGTGGACACCCGCCAGAGTGGACCGCAACCGGGCCGGGGTTGTGGGGACGATCACTTTCGTCTTCAAGGACTAAATCGGGCCGCCCCTCACAGATGATTCTTAGCCGCCCGGCGTCACCGCTTGAGGGAGACTGAGGAAGCGTCTTCAATCCTCTCTATTTCTGACATCGCGAGGGCGAATGGGATCGAAGATTCGTGGGTGTTATTTTTAACCCACTTCAGGTGATCGAGCGCGGCCTTTTGATCGCCCTTCAGGGAGAGGCTCAGCCCGATATACGTCCTCGCCTCAGCCTTCTGGCTCTCCTCGGAGGCCGACCTTAAAAGGAGTCGCGGGGATATTTCGCCGATCAGGTACTCGATGACCGGGTACGGCCACTCCGACCTGTCGGCCTGCCGCACGGCGTCTCCCAAAGCTTTGCGGGCGGCGGCCTCCTGCCGTATTTGCATATGCCCGAAATACGCGGCGATCACCATGTATAAAGACTGGTTGGTGCGCCAGCCCTTGAGCGCGAGATAGGTCTCGGCGTCGCCGACCGCCGACTCGCCCCGCCCCATGAACAGGTAAGCGTAAGACCGGTGGAAGTAGGCTTCGGCGTGTCGCGGGTCGCGGATGATCGCCTGACTGAAGGCGTCCACGGCCCTGGCGTGCGGCCCGTGCGGGAAATAAAACAGGCCGAGTTTGTAATATGTGTAAGGGTTACTCGGCTCGCGCCGAATGGCCGCCTCGAAGGCGGCGACGGCCTTGTCCTCATCGCCGGAATCGGAGTATGCGTCCCCCAGCGCGAGGTAAATCTCAACGTTGTCCGGGTCGTGTTGGAGGGCCTGCTTGAATACCTTAATGGCCCTGCCATACTGATTTAAATTACTGTGCGCATGGCCCAGATTATAGTAAGCGGCCGCGTAGTCGGGTTTGATTCGAATCGCATTATTGTAAGCTTCGACAGCTTCTTTATACCTGCCCAGGCTGCTGTACGCCATGCCGAGATGATAGTAGGACTCCTGCGAGTCGGGCCTGAGCCTGATGGCCTGCCTGTAAGCTTCAATCGCTTTCTCGAACTCACCCGACTCGTAATACGACACGCCAGTCCGGTGAATCTGCTCGGCGTCTACGGGCTTATCGGGGTCCGCGGCCTGCCCCCACGCGGGGAGGCCGAGACACAGTACGAAAAGTATAGGAGTAAGCGCAGGAAAGTATCTCCGCAGTCCCATTAACAACCCCCTTGCTCGTTGTGCATCTCCAAGCCTTCACGATCCACTCAGGCAACACGTCCCGGCGTTCCTCCATGAGCAGATTCAGGATTTCGGGTGAATGAATTATACGCCTGTAGATTAACCCGTCGCAAAATTATATTTGACCTGCCCATTAATCGGTCAGGGGCTCGGAATGATCAGAGGTGCTCAGAACCGAAAAGTAACTCCGACCTGGACCGTTACAACGTCCGTCCTCGAAGACAGAACGTCGAACGAAACGGAGCCGTTCTCTCGCCTTATGGAGCCCTTCTTCAGGTACTCGGCCTGAGAGCCTCTCAGATACCTCACCTTGGTGTCGAAAGAGATGTCGCCGGTAGGCCCGATGTTGGCGAGGTGTACCTGTAGCCCCCCGCCGAACCCGTAACTGAACGTCGTATCGCTGAGGTTCGTCGTCGACGCAATCTCCTCGTCGAACTCATTGCTGATACTCGTTCGTGTGAACAGGTACTTCAAGCCGATGAGCCCGTCGGCGTATGGGCGAACTCTGCCGCTGCGGGGCTGGGCCCTGAGAAGCAAGTGCGTCAGGATAATGTTGTTGTCCGTTCGCACTTTAACATCGATTTCCGGAATGGTTGTGCTGAGCGGCTCCTCGTGCTCTTCCGACCCATAATTTGTGAATGCCGCGTCAACTCCCAGATGAAACGGGCTGCGCCCGAGGCCGACTAGAAACCTGCCCCCGACCCCGTACCCATTATTAGTCACGTTCTCGCTGAAGCCGCCCCGAGGGACGACCGTCGCAAAATCCAATCCTATCTGTATATCCTGCGCGCGAGCCGGCGAGACACTCCCGAGCCATAAAATAGAGAGCGTGAGCAGTGCCACGCGGAGCGAGACTCGGAGCGACATTTTTAAAGACTCCCATTTCGGGAGCGGAGAAGAGTTATAGGATTTAGTGGCCTTCATAGAAATCTCCTTGAGATCTGCGTGTAGCGCGAGCGCGCTTGAACCAGCAATTAGAGTGCCATTTTGAAAGCCCGAGAAAGAGACGCCCGCGCCTAATTGGGCATACCAAAAGCGGCCCTTCTACACGATAACGTATAAGAAAACAACCGCCGGTACGCGGGATAAAATCGAGCGCCTGACGTCATGCGCGCGTGCGACGCCTAACAACCCTCTGCACCCGATTCACAACCCGGCTTCGTATAGAGATGCATGATTACCTGCGGGCCGAGCGTAGAATGCGAAACGATGGGCAGACGAGCGTTAGTGATGGCTGCCATGCTATTGGTCGCGGCCGTCTCACAGTCCGCGCTCCCGCAGGCTCGAGCTCAAACGCTCGAAGCCCGAATCCGCGATTACGCGAGAGAGCACAACTTTAACGGCACGATCCTTGTTCAGCATGGGAAGAAAAAGATTTACCACCAGAGTTTCGGCCTCGCCAACCGCGCATTCGGCGTCCCGATCAACAACCACACAAAATTCAGAATCGCGTCGATCACCAAGGCATTCACCGCCGCCCTGATCCTTCAACTTTACGAGCAGGGAAAGCTCGACCTGCACGCGACTATCGGCACTTATTTGCCGGGCTATGCGGGCGAGGGCGCGGGGCGGGCGACCATCCACAATCTCCTGAACCACACCTCCGGCATTCAGAATTTTGACACGATCAGGACTTACGAAGAGGCGGTCCGGAAGGGGATGGAAGCCTACCAGCTGCCTCATACCACCGACGAGCTGTTGACTAAGTATTGCAGCGGCAAACTCGTCCATGAAGTGGGGAAGGTATTTGACTATAACAACGCCGACTACATCATCCTGGGCAAAGTCATCGAGAAGATAACCTCTAAGAGCTACGATGTAGCGCTAAAGGAGCGCATTCTCGACCCGCTGAAGATGACCGACTCGGGCATGCTCTACCAGCGCGACGTAGTAAAAAATCTGGCCAATACTTACTTCAAAACCGGCGATACGGAGCCGCTGATAAACGACCTGCCGGTCTACACCGAAAACTGGTACTCGGCGGGCGGCATGTACTCAACAGCGAGCGACCTCCTCAAGTTCTCGGACGCTCTGTACGGAGCCAGCCTGTTAAAACCCGAGACTTTGAGCCTGATGTTAAAATCGGGCCTGGACGATTATGGCTATGGCCTTTGGGTCGCGAGCACGGAGGTCCGGGGAAAAAAGTATAGAATAGCGCATAGACCGGGCAGCATCATGGGGGCGAATGTCGTCTTGTTGCGCTTCCTGAATGAGGATCTGACGATCATCATCTTGAGCAACACGAACGCGACGAACATAGACGCATTCTCATTCCTGATTGGCAGGGCAATAATCAAGTGAACCGCCGGAGGCGTTGGGGTTTTTGCGGTTTATCAGGTTATTTATAATGCCCGATTAATGTGAGTTAAGGTAATCCGCCTGCAAGAAAACAGAACCTTTTGCATATCTCATCCGAGACTTGACTTCCGGCGAGGAGCTGGGCAAAAATGTACATCCAACTGCGGTTTGAGATTTAAGGAATCAGCCAGTGAATTGTTACCTTGTTGAATCCTTAAATTATTTTAAGTTGTAATTTGGTAGGATGAGATATTCGGGCCGTTAGCTCAGTTGGTAGAGCAGCTGACTCTTAATCAGCGGGTCGTAGGTTCGAGCCCTACACGGCTCACTTATTATACACCATTTGCAGCCGCTTCCGAGCGGCTTTTTCTTTTCTACTCACAAGTAACTCACAAGTATTGTCCATTTTCCCGCCTCTATCCTACCCATTCTAAATAGCTGAAACCACTGTTGATCTATCATAGCGCCCGAAAGGAGAAAACTATGGTATTAGGATTTTACTCGTCAACCTCCGAGGGCTACGCCTTTGTTTCTGGGGCTGTCTTTGGCGTCGCAGCTTTGATTCTGCTTGCGTACTTGGTTGCGTGGTATGACAAGCGACAAAAAGAACGCGAGGAGTTTGAAGCCTGGAAAAGGCAAAAGCCTCCTGAAGTAGTTGACGCCCAATTCGTTGACGTTAGACCCACCAATTCACCCCAACTGGATAGCTCAAAATCTCTGGTGAGGCGCACCAGGGTTGAAAGGAGAAACTCATGAACGATAGAAAAGATGATTCAACTGGCGACATTCTCAAGCTTATTGTTTTAGCCGGGGCAGCTTACCTCATTTATGAGCTGGTAATGCTGATTATTGCCGTTCTTAGCTTCTTGTTTTTCGGGCTTGCGTGGATACTCTTTTTCACAACACTTATCCTTGTTGCCTTTTTCCTTTTGCGCTACATCAGGGACAAACAGTACGGCGACGGCAAACGGATGCGCGAGCTTATAAAGCTTGAGGAGCAGCGCATACGCGCCGTCTCACAAGCACCCGATCATATGAAAAGCTCCATAGAAACTTGGTTCCACCAAAGACAAGAAGCTTTATGGGAGTCTAGGGCAGAGTCACGCTTTGACCTGTTTGCTGATCGAACCAAGCAAGTGCTTGGCATATTCAGGAGAGGCAAATGAAGATAGAGATAGGGCGCAACGTAAACGGGGGTGGAGTGTATCTCACCCCCAAAGAATTTGAGAGTCACCTGCACATTACAGGTTTGACGCGCAGCGGTAAAAGTATCTGGCTTCTCCACCTGATTTTGCAGCTTCTAAGGCTAGGAAAGCCAATGCTTGTTATTGACCCGCATTGGAAGCTCTTTTGGTACATTCTAGGCTACTTGGTGTGTCATTCCATTTCCCGCCCGATAATTCTGTTTGACCCCTCGTTTGAGAAGCGAATTGTTGGCTTCAATCCCTTCCAGACTCCCTATACCGACGAAGGCCGAAAGGTGACTAAGGCTGAAAGATTGTCCCAGCAGCTTATGCACGTATTTGGACTGGAAAACACTGACCAGTTTGGAAACATTGAACGGCTCCTGAGAGCTTTGTTTTACGTCTTGCTGGATTTGGAGCTTTCCATCTCTGATCTTCGATACTTTCTCTACTGGGAGTTTGACGCGCAGCGCAAACCACTCATTGCAAGGATAGGCTCACAGCAGATCAAGGCCGACCTGACCGAGCTTTATTCTTCCAAAATCGAGTTTGAGAAAAAGATTGGCTCTACCAAAAACAAGCTGCAACGATTTACCCATCCTCAGATGAGAAGAATTATGGGACTGAGAGAAAACAACATGGACCTGAATGCCTTGATCGAGCAAAAGGGAATAATGTTTTGCAACCTCCAAGCCTCTGAAACTGACCTTGTAGGGCGCGAGAATATGAGGGCATTAGGAACGCTTCTTATCAGCGAGTTGTGGGAGAGCTTCAGGAAGCGCACCAAGCCCCAGGAGTTTTACTTGATTGTTGATGAGATGACCGAGTTTATGACTCCTGATTTGATTGAAATGCTTCCCCGCTCGGCAGGGTACGGATTGCATTGCATCCTTGCTCATCAAGATCAGGGCCAGCTTTCACCAGCCCTAGCCTCAGCGATCAAAAACGCCCAGACTAAGATTTGCTTTTCAACTGAGGACAACCCGAAAAAGCAACGCTACTTCACCCTCAGAAAATCAGACCACACAACGGCTGATGTTATCGCTCCTCTTATGAATCTTTCGCACGTCTCGCCTGAGAAGGTTGAAAGCTACGTTGAGCGAGTGACAAAGGATTTCTTAACACCCCAGGAAGTAGACAGGTTGCTTGATAGGCCACAGAATGAAGAGGACTTGAACCCCGATGAGTAACCACGAGAAAGAATTAATATGCCTGATACGTGACTACCCACTTATTACGGCTGAACAACTCTGCCGCCTCACAGACCGATCTATGCAGTCAGTAGGCCGCAGTCTCTTAAAACTTTGCAACGAGAAGCCCCCCTACATTAACCGCAACGTGAACCGGGAAAGCATCAACACCAAGTACGTGTATGCTGTGACGCGCCACGCTGCCCAGGACAAAGAGATTGGAGGCCACCCAGTAGACTTATCAGAGCGCAAAGACAAAGGGCTACGCCACGAGGAGTTAATAACCGAGATTCACATATCCTTGAAAGACCAAGTGACCTATTGGAGACAAGACAGAAAGACTTTATGGAAGCACGGCGTTCAACCTGATGCTTTCTTCAAGGTTCAACTATCAGAAGATCGCAAACGCTCCTACTTCCTAGAGGCCGAGACAGGAACGAACAACCCAAATCTAGGACTGTACGCCGAGGCTCTTATTAAAAAGTATGGCATTGAGGAGTTTAACGCCCTGGTCGAGCGCAGCCGCAAATCAAAGACTTGGACAGAGAAAGAGCTATTGACCCTCATAGTAGCTATAAGGAATCCCAATAACTACACCAAGATTTATATCAAGCTATTGAATCAGCTCTAGAAACCTGCGGGAACACATTCAGTAATCGTTTCACCCTCAGGAGTTATCACCGTAATCGGTGTTGTACCTTCCGGGCATTGGTCTCCGCCTATGAAGTCTTCGCAGTCACAGGGCTTCTTACATGCGGCAGTAAACATTAGAATCATCAACAGAGTTGCTAAAAGGGTGGATCGGACTTTCATTGTGGCCTCCTAAGTTTGCAATCTGAACAGGACTGATATGAGACATTGTGCTACTCATTACCTAATAGACGCAACTCAAGTCAAGAATCATTCAAAGAATAATGCCAGCCCGAATAAAGAAAACCCTCGCCAAGCTTCCAGGCAGACCCCACCGAGAACACCGCACCAAGAAAGGCCGGGACTTGAAGTATCACACCCGAAGAGAAATACGTGTCGAGTACAGGAGGCGGCGAGAAGAGTTATCAACGCCGCCTCATCAACTGGACGACACTCTCTAACAAGCTATTAGATCAGCTCTAAAGAGATTATTTTTCTTACTTGAGAAAACAGTTAAAACTAACAAAAGTCGTAGTCGATCTCAGAATACGTGCATGCACTATTCGGCCTACTTCCCCATCCAGTCCATGTGCCATCACAGTTGCGTGTCCATTCGCCCATGAGTGTGCCGTGAGGAATCACCGGCCCAACGATACAGGTACCGTCGTGGTAAACCTTGTAATACTGTACCATCGGCGGCCTCGCCTTGGCTTCTTCTGTCAGTACGAACATCGGAGCAAATAGGAATAGTAAAACGATAATCGAGAGAAGCAAAACTCTTAGCTTTCGCATATTGTAACCTCCTAGTTTCGGCAGTTATTAGTACGCCTCGCATAAGCGGTATACTTGCTTCAGGACATTGCGAAGCTAATAACGTGATGGCCGCTACTTTACGTCAAATCAAATTCAATGTAAAGCGAATTACAGTTATCCACAGGGAGGGTACTGGACACCGGACGCCCAGGTAGTAGACTTAGAGTATGAAGATCACCAAGAAGGCATTCCGCGAAGAACTGAATAGGCAGGACGCAGAGCAACAAGCTAATGGAGGAAGTAAGCACAAGAACTATCAGTACCATCAGCTAAGGCGGCTTTACGGAGATTACCTTTACTTCCAAGACCGGGAGAAATTCAATGTGAATTTTGAAGAATGGAAAGTCGAGCAACTATCCAAACAATCCTAATGCAGTACGTCAAAAAACCAATTTGGGTAGACCCCACAAACGAGAAACCTTTCGAGAAAAAGCTAAAGAAAGACGGTATTTCAAAGTCGGGCACTGGACATTGAAACTTTTACTAGACTTATTCACCAGAACAGCCAAACTGGATTCGCTAAAAGTAATTGACATTTCAAAGGAGGTACATGGACACCAAAGACAAGCCATTTTTCGTGAGATTTCTTGAGGGTCAAGATTTCCCCAGCGTTAAGACGGACGTGAAAGCCGGGGCCACACTTAAGTACCCATCCGACAGTGACGAGCACGTAACTAACAAGTACCCCTCTGATAACAATGAGGTGGAGAGATAGCAAAGGGCCTGGGGATAGCTTCCTCTGGTTAATAGAAAGCGGTTTGATAGAATTACTCTGTAAGGAAAATTCTATACCTGCTTTCTGCGGGGGGTGAAGGCTCAACACTGTAAAGCCTTTCTGGGAGTGTTGCGCGGTGGAGAAGCGGAGCAATCCAAATTAAAGCCGTGTGCCTCCCCCGGAGAGGTTTTCTTATTCAAAATGGTTCTCAGATTGAGTGTAGTAAGTGGTAGTGGCATAGACGCGCCTGCTTGTTTGCAAGGAGGGCCATATCACTTCTCCCCTCACCTGGGAGCCACAAACAGATATGTCTTGGTTGATAGGGGAATGTCGAGCCTATCATAGATTCTGTGTAAATGGATTAGCTGCGAATCCGCTCATCGGGACTCTCCCTTCAAAACTGCGCGGACCACACGCGGGCGAACTCATCCAACTGCCGCTCCGCCTCTCCAAGCGTCGCCCGGTATATACCCTTGAGGTCTGTTGCCACCTGCTTGCGGTCTCTATGCGAGACGTACGACAGCGACTGACGCACCAGGTGCACCATACACAGCTGCACTTGCGTCTGCGGGAATACCGCTTCTATAGCATCGGGGAATCCCTTCAGCCCGTCCACGCAGGCAACGTATATGTCGGCCGCCCCCCGGTTCTTCAGCTCCGTGACGACCGACAGCCAGAGCTTAGCCCCCTCCCCTTCCGAGGCCCACGTCCTGAGCAACTCCCCATCCGCTCCCGCTTCATTTAATAAATGGTTCAATCTCTGAAAACTTTATCGTATTATCTGTCTGGATAGATGCGTTTTCAAACCTCCACATCTCCGGGAGTTGATAAATGACATCGGAACGTAGCGAACGCGTGACCCTCAGCGAACGACTGTTACTGGCTCTCAGCCGTGACCCGAATGCGCCCGATTACTCAATTACCACGACTGAGTACACGCTTGACAACGCGCTCGACTTCGCCCTGAAGATGATCCCCGACTTCCCAGCCCTGGTCCGCAACCGCGCGGTTCTCGATTACGGGTGCGGACCAGGCTGGCAGGCCGTCGCAATGCACAGGCAGTGCGGCGCGCGCCAGGTTGTGGGCCTCGACATCAACCCGGAGTGGCTGGCGCGGGCGCGCGCGCTGGCCGAACGCGAGCGGTGCGGCGGCGCCGTCACCTTCACCGACGCGGTGCGGGCCGACTCGCAGGGAACCTTCGATGTTGTGCTCTCACTCAACTCGTTTGAACACTTCAATGATCCGGCAAGGCATCTGGCGCGTATGCGCGGGCTGGCGCGGCCGGGCGGGTGCGTCGTCGTCTCGTTCGCCGAGCCGTGGTATTCGCACAGCGGCTCGCATATGAACTTCTTTACGAAGGTTCCATGGGTGAACGTTCTCTTCTCGGAGCAGACCGTACTGCGTGCGCGCGAACGCTTCCGCTCGGACGGGGCGACGCGCTACGAAGAGGTCGAGGGAGGGCTCAACAGGATGACGCTGAGGAAGTTCGAAGAGATCATCCGTGCGAGCGGCCTGCGGGTCGAGTACCTTAAGTACCACACGACGAGGGGGCTGCCGCTTGCCGATAAGTTGCCTGTGGTACGCGAATTCCTCGTGTCCGCTGTCACCTGCATCCTTCAAAGCTGAAGGCCCGACGCGGGTATTTAAATAGCTTCTGGTAATTACCGGAATGCGCCTCCATTAAATTCGCTTAGAAGTCCTTTGTAGAGCTCCAGTACCTCCTGCAAGTTTGCATCACCGTCATCAGTGCTCTCTTGCCGCCCGCCGTGTGTGAGCCGATGTTCAATTGCACAGCAAAGGGCGCGCAAATCAGAAGCAGGAACCAAATCCACGCCATCCGGGCGCATGCCGTTATCAGTTGCGATTACGGGAACCCCGAAGTGTTGCGCCTCCCGAATCGAGATAGAATCTCCATCGTAATGCGTGGTCCGCAGAAACAGATCGCTTTCCGCGATTGCCCGCAACGTGAGGGGGTGCGGGACGTCGCCACAGAGCAATACATGTTCGCCAGATTGTTTACTTGCAATTTTGCTCCGCATTTCCGCTTCGAGACTGCCTGAGCCTATGATTATCAACCCTGCGTTGGGGGACCGCTCGCGGATTATTTCAAGCGCTTCGATTTGAAGCGGTATATCATATTCCACTTCCAACCCCCCGACCGTTATAAGGGTCGGTTTGTGTGACCGGACAAAGCTCTTAAGCGGCTCCGGCAAGTCTATATCAGGGGGCGTGTCCGGGAAAGAATAGGGATTGATTAAGCGGATTCGCTCTTCCGCAACCCCGAACCTCTGAAACATCTCAACCATTTTTTTATTAACGGTGATAATCCTATCGAACCGGCGAAAAACTAAGCCCCGGATCGACCACCGGCGCGCGGTCCTCCCACCTTTAGAATGTAAGTATCCACCGGAGTGGAATGTCAGCACGGACTTTGCGCCGGGCATTAAGCAGCAGACTAAACTCAACCCCAGCAGACGTGGCGTAACACTGCCCCCTATGTGCAAATGTATGACATCATAGCGAAGCCTAAAGAGAAGAAGCAGGACCTGAAGCCAACTCTTGGGGTAATAGACATGATCAGCATCCGCCTTCCTATATCGCGTCACGTTGATCACGTGACATTTAATCTGTCGGGCAAGCAGATATTGGCGGATGGCTACTAAATTCGTTTGTATACCACCGTGTGGCGGAGGGTAAGGCCCTATTTGAAGAACGGTCATGACCTACTCTTCCGACAGTAATGCCTCAAGGTCAATTGTACAGGGTTGAAGGTCGCGTGCCGACTCCAACATTCGAATACAGCAGAGAGTCGCGCGGGCGCCGTCACGAGCCGTGACCTTCGGCGATTCATTATTACGCAGCCCGGTCAAGAATGATCCCATCTGAGCTTTATAGCCTTTATCGGGCCACCACTTCGACCGTTTGCGCATGAGAAAACCGTAAGATTCCAGGCGCTTGAAGTCCTCCACGGTAATAGCCAGGCCTTGCGAAAATGCCTCGACCCGTTCGCCCCCTGAAGAGTTATTACCGACAGTGCAGTACGTCAAATTGCCTATCGAGCCATCTTCAAACCGAAAGCTGGCAACCAGATTGTTTTCACCAATCGGATGTTTTTTCCCCGTGGGCAGGCAGTAGGCAGAAACATTAACCGGTTCCGACTCCAAAAGCCAGTACATCAAATCAACGAAGTGGCAAGCCTCACCTATTATAGCGCCTCCGATACGGGGATCGGCCATCCAGTAACTTCCGGAGAGGGCTGGAGAATTGACCCTGCAATTGATTACTGCCGGGCCTGTGCGACGACCCAGAGCTTTCTTCTGATCGAGGTAGAAGGGAGCAAACCGTCTATTAAATCCGACGGTGAGATGCTTGCCCGTCTCTTCTACCGCCTGATATAGCAGCCGGGACTCCTCCTCAGTCAGTGTCATCGGCTTCTCTAGGAAGACATGCTTATCGGCCCGCAGTGCCGCAAGCGCCTGTGTGAAATGGTGCTGGTTGCGCGTTGCGATTATCACCACGTCTATCTCGGGGTCTTGCAATATTTCGTCGTAATCGGAGCAACAGTAGTCGGCGCCGAAGCGCAAAGCGAGACTTTTGCCGCGCGCACCGCTCGCCGAACATACCGCTCGCAATCTCACGTTATGCAACTTCTTGAGATTCGGGAGGTGAGCCCATCGGGCAATATTGCCCGCCCCCACCAGTGCCGCTTGTATGTCTTGCTGACCGGGTGAACACGCCGTGACTTCCACTCGTCGGCTTGGCTTAAAGGACTCGGATGGCCGGGGAAAAATAGCCGCCGGATAGCGCAACAGGATCGCCAGACTGTTTATAGACGGTTCTAGAATCGTTTGGTAAGCTTTCATCGCCTCTTCGAGCGGGAACTCATGTGTAACGAGGGGCCGTACCTGCATACGGCCGCGAGACAGCAGGCGTAGGAACTCCTCCATATTTCTGTTCTCTGTCCAGCGCACGTAAGAGATCGGGTAATCTATGGCTAAGGTCTCGTATGCGGGGTCGTAGCTGCCCGGCCCATACGCACGTGACATAAAGAGTTGGATCTCTTTCAAATACATCTCGTACCACGGGAAGTCCAGTTTTACGGCCCCGACGATGACCAGCCGCCCACGGTCTTTGCAGACGCGCAACGCTCGCAGGCAGGGAGCGGAAGATTTAGAGGCTGCCGCGACAATGACACAGTCGGCCCCCCGCCCGTTTGTAACGGAATTGACTTGTTCCTCCACCGTTGACCCGTCTGAAAATGCATAATCTGCGCCCAACTGGCGAGCCAACTCAACACGAACCGGGTTAGTATCAACCGCGATCACTACGCCGCCTTGCAGACGCGCTACCTGTGCGATCAATTGTCCGATTATACCTAGGCCGATTACAGTGACCACGTCGCCCAGACCGATGCTGGCGGTGCGGACGGCGTTCAGGGCAATGCCGCCGAGAGTGGCAAAGCAGGCATCTTCTATGGGCACAGAATCCGGCACCTTAACGACGAGATTTTTCCCGGCAAGGATCGTTTCAGCATGGCCTGTGCCCTCCCCGCCGTAAGCGACACGATCTCCGATCTCGAAGTCTGTAATCGCCGCATGCTTATCTATTACAATGCCCGCCCCGGAGTATCCGAGGACGCTGTATTCTTTGAATTTGGCAATAACTTCTTGTAATGTCAGCGTCGGGCCGACCGACTTAACGGCATTCCACACCTTATTCAGATATGAAGGGTTCTCGCTAACCGTCTTCAGGACGCCTTCCTGGTGTATACTTGCTGTTTCTGTGCCGCTGCTTATTAAAGAATACAGAGACCTGATTAAAATGTGGCCTGGCAGCAGTACCGGGTCCGGAACCTCATCCACAATCATGTGTTTAAGACCTTTGCGAATAACTTGTTTCATCCTCATCCTCCTTAATTGAGCCACAGGTTGAGAGAATAGTCGTGGTTCTGCTGTCGTATCTAAGCACGTCCGCTGATTAGAAAAGCTATATCTTGATCCGCTGTGCCTGCGCCCCTTATATCAGGCGGGCAAGTCTCAGTTCTTCTTATGACCAGACGCCGTTCCCAGGCGGTGTGGCAATCGGGTGGGAGCTTAACTTTTCTAACCCTATCTGCGCGAGATGGTCACACTCTATTAGCCTTGAGTAGCTAATATTTTTAAGCCCCTACCCCGCGGAATTGACTGCCATGTAGTAAATCGCTGACATCTTGGAGGGGGCGACCCGCCCCCTCCAAGATGCTGTTCCGCGTCGCCGTCTAATCGTTTAATCTTTTGCGCCGGTGATTGTCGCGCCTTTGTCATGCCCGTCACGGAATACTGCCCCATGAGATTAGCCTTCCAGCAATGCGTCGGCAGAAACAGCAACTCGTGCGCGGATGCTGGGCCGCTTTCGTTTCGCGGATTCGGAAATCATCAATCGGCACATAAACCCGCCGGTATTTATTATGGGAGGGAAATAGCCCCCTCCCTTATTCGATTAAACAACTCTGATCTTAGAAATACTTCATAGTAAGAAAAATAAGTTGGAGACAACTCATGCATTGTCCGATCTTGGCCCGGTCTAATACATTCTCGCCAGGTCACCGATTCACAAGGCTCTAGAATCAACTTCTATAATGTTATAAAACCTACAAGTCGATAAAATTTTCAAAATCCTAGAGCATTAGGAGGGTTGTGGCTTCAATTATACAGCAGGGTAGACCGTTTGTTTAGAAGGCGGGTGGTCTATCCTGTTTGTGGCTCCCTCGATTCTTGGAGGTAGGGATTCCCGTAGACTGCGGTACTCTTTCCCTACTAATGGAGGTGTCATCCTCTTTTCCGCCACGCCAAGGGTTGAACGAACCACGTGGAAAAAGAAAAACCTCTGGCGTGCTCCCCAACAAGTACTTAGGATTTCTCCCTTTCCCCGCTGGGGTAAACCAGAGGTCTTGTGGCCTGTGTGAGCACGCCGTAAGGAAACTTCCTTACAGACTAATTGTATCAAACTGCTCTCTGTTGGCTAGAGGCAGTTATCTCTAGGCTTTAACTGGTTGGGTTATCATCATTGTCAGATGGATACTTATGAGTTACATTCCCAGGCCCAGCTTTTACATTAGTCTTAACGTTGGGAAACTCTTGGCCTTCAAGAAATCTAACAAAGAATGGTTTTTCGTTTTCAGTACTCATTGTTACCTCCTGAGTGCAAAGATACCCTCTGCATTACTGCTACGTCAATTGCTTGGAAGCTGGTGTTAGGTGTCTCTGTGGATAATTTTTATCATCATTCAGAAAGCTATATGCCATAGAGCCGATTCCTGCAGTTGCTAAGGCACGAAGTACTGTAAGCCCCCTACTAATTAGAGCCAGTTTGATATACGAGAAGTATAATTCGAGAATGTATTTGAAGTAGATCATCGTTTATTCCTCTTTCCTGAAAAGTTCTTAAGAAATTCCCAAATAAATAATCTCTAACAGCGAATATTAGGCCGGACAAACCAATTCTACTCGGCAGCAAAACGGAAGCTCGTAAAAAGCAGACTCCTGCGTTTCAGACCCCCCGCCTTTTAGACTGCTTTGTAGACTGTGAAATATCTTTTGTCGGGTGCTATTCCGGTTCAATGAGGATAGCCCATACTGATTAGGACGGGGATAGCGTAACACTTCCATAAGTAACGCTCGATCCCCCTAGCCCAATCCGTGATGTGTGAGAAGATGGGAGTTTGAGGCAAAAGCTTCCAGCCCTAAGATCGCACTTCTCTTAAGCGAACCGAGACATTTCAAGTGAGGAAGCTCTCTTTCGGGAGCTTGTCGTACCTTTCCAACCACATCACCGTAGAATCCGGTAGGTCGCAAATGAACTCCTTGGTCAGTGAGAGTGAAGTCCTACTCTAGTAGTTGACATCTGAATTGTAAGGTAGTATTATCTGCCCGTAGTCCTACTTTAGTAGGAGGCAAACATGGGAAAAAAGAGAAGCGTTGAACTGGGAGAGCGAGAGTTAGACATTATGCAGGTCTTATGGCGCCTTGGTAAAGCCACAGTCACGGAAGTACACCATATGTTGGCAGAACAGGGTGGTGACGTCGCGTACACTACCGTGCAGACCATGCTCAACCGGCTGGAGACGAAGCGAGTAGTTGCGAGAGATCATTCCGAGCGCGCGCATAAATACCGGCCCTTACTCAAGGAGCCGACCGTGGTGGGAGGCGCAGTTCAACGCCTTACTAATCGCTTCTTCAAAGGTTCGCCCGAGGCGTTGGCTACTCATCTGATTGAAAAAGGGCTAAGCCCTGAACAGCTTGAGCGGATACAGTCTCTTATTGACGAACACCGTCGCGGGAAATCAAACGAATGAGCAATTACTCTCACTTGGCGTCATACGCGGTTAGTCTGGTCATCAACCTGACTATTGTAGGTACTTGCATTGCTGCCGGACTGGCCTTGTCTTTCCTACTGGTGCGCCAGCTGTCCCCGCGCGTTCGCTACGTAATTGCTGTGACCGCTTTCGTTGCGGCTGTAGTTTTGCCAATTTATTCAACATTACGTATTTCAGTCGAACCGACAGATACTATTCAGATTCCCATTGATTGGGAACAATCGCCATCAAGCATAGCTGCGATCCCGGCTAGAGACAGTAAGAGCCCCACTGATGACTCACATGAAACCAGCAAGCCGGATGAGGCCCCCTTCTTAAGGGATGAGCTACGGCCCACATCACCTCCCCAAATCGGCCCTTTTGTTAATCATATCGTTCGCATTTCAGCGGAGAGCTGGCTGGGTGTGGGGTCACTATGCCTCTGGGGTTTCGTCGTAGCCTTGCTCCTCGGAAGAGACATATTCGGATACATACACCTTGCTCGGGCGCGACATACGTGGCGGCTAGCTGACACAAAGGTAATACATGATCTGAGATGGCCTAGTGCTTATCCGCTTTTCATCAGTGAACACGATGGCCCTTGCACGGTCGGGCTCGCCCGACCTGCCGTAGTCATACCTGCCAGCCTGCTCGGTGACATCCCGTTAGGTGCCGCACGTCTCATCGCGCGGCACGAATTGGCGCATGCCCGGTGGCGAGACCCCCTAGTAAATGCTCTGTTGCGGATCATCCGCGCACTATTATGGCCGAGTTTGCCACTGCATTTTATCGGGCGGATCGCCCGCATAGAACGGGAAACGGCCGCTGACGTTTCCGCGGTTGCCTCATCTGAGGGCGATATAAATGGCGCTGCACTGGAGTATGCGACGTTGCTGGTCCAAGTAGCTCGCCGCTCGAGTACGACATCGACGCACTGGAAGTATCGGTTAGCGGCAACAGAAGCCGGCAGCCGCATTGACCTTGAGAGCCGGGTGGCTCGCTTACTAGAGATCTCCTCACGCCCCACCTGTACTCGCACGGCGTTGGCCACGTTCGCCCTCGTTGCGACTGCCTGGGTATCATGCTCTCTGCCTGTTGCGGCCAGACCGATAGCATTTACACCCGGCTCAAGTATTATCGATGCCGGAAGGGTTGAAGAAAGCAAAGCGGCTTCCACCGATCAAGAAGCCTCTGGAGGAGCCGGGGCGGATCTCGGTAGTTTGTTGGTGGCTCAGGGTAAGAGTTGGCGCCCGACGCTAAAGGACGAATCAATTCTAAACTATGTCGGGCCAGAAGCGGTCAGAGCCGCAACCGGTCTGCCATCCGATCATGCACAAGAGCAAGCCGCCAATGGTGCGCTACGTACGTTGACGCCGCAAACCGCTACACCGAGCACTGATGACATGACTCGGGATTTTGAAAATGAAATGGCGGCGCTGGGATATACGAACCTTTCTCCTGACCAACTTGCCTCTATGAAGGCTTATGGCGTAAGCCAAACATACATCAAAGAGATGGCGGCCTCCGGATACAGTAAGCTGACTGCCGACGCCCTTATCAACTTCCGATGGCTTGGCATCGATCCCGCCTACATCAAGGAGATGAGAACGCTAGGGTACAATGACCTGTCGGCTAATACATTGATAGATTTTCGTCTTTATGGCATCACCCCATCTTACATCAACGCGATGGCTGCTCTGGGGCTTGCCAACTTACCCGCTAAGACACTCGTCGCTTTTCGTAGACTCGGGGTTAGCGAAGGCTATGTCCGCGGGCTTAAAGCGCAGGGGCATGAAAATCTTACCGCTGACCGACTCATAGACATGCTCACTCAAAAAGTGGCTGTCGACGGATCTAGGTATAAGGAGTGATCTACGAGATGAATAGGTTAAGCAAGGGTCTTCTACCGCTCGTATGCATCTTGTGCGTGCCTCTCTGCGCGGCACAACAATTCTCCGGCGCTGAACACGCGCTACTTCAGTCTGACGCACAGGGTGTCATTACCGGGGAATGGGCCGCCGAATTCAGGCCCGATACGGGGACCGCGCACTTGATGATTCACCGCCGCGTCGGGACAAGCGGAAGCGATAAGAGGTATTTTCGCCTGGCCCTATACCGCCTGGAAGGACTTGCTCAGGCGTTGCCGATCCAGAATGGCGCGGGTCTCAAGTTCCGGCTCAAACGCGACGCGGGCGCATTTTTGTTCGAGGGCGTTTTCAAAGGCGGCGAGGGGGCAGGTGGCTACACCTACGTTCCCGACCCCTCCTTCGCAAGTAAAATGCGAGATCTCGGCTACGACCGAATATCACCAGAAAATCAGTTTCTGATGGCTGTCCATGACATAGGCCTTTCGCTCGCCGGGGAGTTGAGAAGGTTGAAAGGAGCCAACCTGTCTCTCGATGAGCTCATCAGCATCGGGCGCGAGGGGGTTAGTGCCGATTTCATCAGAGAACTGAGGAGTGCCGGAGTTGAGCCGGAGTCAGAAAAGCAGGTGGCCGAGCTGCGACAGCACGGGGTGACCGAAGACTTTATCGGAGAGATAGAGGCGATGGGCTACGGACGCCCTTCCGCCAAAGAATTAATTGATATGCGCCTGATGGGCGTCACCGTAGCTTTCATTAAAGAACTGGAAGCCATGGGCTACAAGCGCCCTCCGCTCAGCCAACTTGCCAGCATGAAAATGCACGGGGTGACCGCCGGGTTTATCAAGGAACTGGAAGCAAGGGGGTACAAGGGCGCATCAATAGATCAGATGCTTGGTATGAAACTCTTCGGCGTTACGCTGGGCTTCATCCAAGCAGTTGAGTCCCTCGGTTACCGGGGACTTCCTATTGATCTGCTAACCTGCCTGCGCATCCAAGGGGTTACCGTAGATTTTATTAATCGGGTGACTGACAAGGGGCAAAAGAAAGTATCTCTCAGGGAGCTGGTGCGGTTACGAAACCCGAGCGGCCAGAGTAAAGGCTCGTGCGAGCTGCAAGTGTTCCCGGACCGGATACCTGACTAGCACCCTTTAAGTCAGTACCAGTGAGCGCTCCCAACCACCGTAAACAGGATTGATTGTTATGAAAACCAAATCGTTTCTAATAGTACTGCTGTGCCTCGGGTTGAACGCAAGCGCCATCAACGGCAAGCCGTTTCTCAAAGGGCAGATGGCTCCTGACGTGATCGCGTTCGTAGGAGTTAACGTCGTAACAGGACATAGAGATCAGGTCTTAGAGAAGCAGACGGTGATCGTGCGAGGTGAGAAGATCATTGGTATGGGCGCAGCCGCCGAGACTAAGGTCCCGAAGGGTGCTATGCGCATTGATGGGAGGGGGAAATATTTGATGCCCGGCCTCGTTGATATGCACGCCCACCTTAATTCGCCTAAAGAATTGCCGCTCTATCTGGCCAACGGCGTGACGACGGTATACAACCTGAACGGTCGCCCCGCTCACCTGAAGTGGCGCGAGTCGATCAATCGAGGGAGTATGATCGGGCCTACCATTTACACCTGCGGCCCGACTATCCGGGTTCTGGGCAAGGCCGAAGACGCGCGACGGATCATTGAAGAGCAACACAAGGCCGGCTACGACTCTATCAAGATTTACAACTGGGTCTCGAAGGAGGCATATGAGGTCCTGATCGATGAGGCCAAGAAGCGCGGCATGCTTTACGTCGGACACATATCGCGCGACCCAGGATTCGACGGCACGCTCAAGGCCGGGCAGGCGGTAGCGCACGCGGAAGAGTTCATGTACACGTTCTTCGACAATAAAGTTGATGACGACAGCCGTATACCGCAGGCGGTTCAGAAAACGCGAGAAGCCGGGGTGCCGGTCATCGCGACCCTGGTAGCCTTTGACCACATCATACGCCAGGCCGAGAACCTGCCCGCGCTGCTTGCCCGGCCGGAGATGAGTTACCTGGCACCATGGGTGAGGAGCGAATGGGGCCCAGAAAAGAATCTGTATAAGAAGAAGTTTGCGAACCCTGAGAGCATTGCTTACTTGAACAAATCCCTGGCGCTGCAGAAAAAGCTCCTCAAGGCCCTGCATCAGGCGGGCGTTAAAATACTGACCGGCACTGACGCTATGAACATGGGGGTCGTGCCTGGGTTCTCCCTCCATGAAGAGTTGCGCAATTTGGTAGAGATTGGCTTCACCCCCTTTGAAGCGATACAGGGGGCGACGCGCTACCCTGCCGAGTTTCTGAGCGGGACGCAAGACTTCGGCACCGTCGCTGCCGGCAAACGTGCCGATCTAATTTTGGTAAGCGGGAACCCTTTGCAGGATATTACTCAGGTTTCCAACCCGGTCGGTGTAATGACTCGCGGACGATGGCTCCCATCAGCCGAACTCCGCCGAATGCTCGACCGGGTTGCGGCCGATTACACAAAGGAAGATAAGTTCGTCAGGGAAGGATTTGCGCGTAACTCCAAGGACGTTATCCAGTATTTGGACGACAATGACCCTTTCGCCAATTTACTAACCAGCGTTGTGGACACGGTAGCGGATGCCGTGATTGCGGAGGGCGCGGGTAACTTCAGAGGCATGCATATAGTGGCAAAGGAGAGTCATAGGCTGGCTCCGCTCATCAACGGAAGGTTCATATACCTTTTAGGCCAGCAGTTACTCGGGCGAGGGAAAACGGCAGACGCAATCGAGGTCTTTAAACTCAACGTCGAGACATACCCTAATGCAGCGAGCGTACACCATGAGTTGGCTGAAGCCTATGTGGTCAATAAGCAGAGGGAACTGGCCTTTAAGTCTTGTAAGAGAGCGTTAGAGCTAGACCCGAAATATGAAAGTGCAATCGAACTTCAAAACAAACTCGAAACGAAACCTGAGGATAAACAGTAAAGGAGACTATCCGGATATCTGGTAATGAACTGTAAAAGTGGGGACATTACAGTGCATGATGCATTGTCAGGTCGCTACAGCCGGTCTCAGTCCTGAGTCTGTTTCAGATCGCCAGCGTGCGCAACCAATGCTGAGGGCGATCCCTCCACAAATAGCTTCCGAATAAAAGGACCCGGAGGGTTTCCCCTACAAAGTGCAGCAGCGGCTCGACCGGGATAACACCGGCTCCTGTAAGAATTCTTTCTCCAGGTTGATTATGGAATCATCCTGTAACTCCTACAGGGGCCGCGTCCTAGAAGTTAGGGAAGCTGCCATACCTACACCCACAAGTAAATAGTAACGCGGCTCATTCGTAGCGTAATGATCTTATAGGGTCCACTTTCGTCGCCCGGCGCGCCGGGATAAAACAAGCTATTAATGATACAGCCGCCAGAAGCAGCATGATGGCGGCATAGGTTATCGGGTCTGTAACGTCTACCCCGAAAAGCAGCCCCCTCATCACACGAGTCAGAGCGAGCGCGCCGGCCAAGCCCGCCCCTATGCCGATGAGCGTGAGGAGTAATCCTTGCTTCAGGATCATCATCAAGACGCGGCCCGGCTGTGCCCCTAGCGCCATACGGATCCCTATCTCGCGAGTCCGCAGGGTCACCGAGTAGTTCATCACGCCGTAGATGCCCACTGCTGCCAAAACCAGCCCCGATACGGCGAATAGGCCGAGCAGCAGCATGTAGAAGCGTTGCGAGGCGATAGAGCGCGACGCCATCTCCTCCATCGAATAAAACTGGGAGAGCGCCAGGGTTGAGTCCAACGCCGCGACCTCGCCCTTGATAGCCGCGCTCAAGCTCAAAGGCTCGACCGTCGTACGCACGGTGAAGTAGCTTGGCGTAAAGGCGCGGACAGAGGCCAGAAGCTTGTCAGACACCTGCGAGTTTGGCACGTAGACCATTGGCGGCGCGGGGCGGTCTAACCCTGATTGCTTTACATCTCCCACCACGCCGACCACCTGGCGCACCGGGTCGCCCAGACCGCGTCCGACCGATAGTTGCTGCGCGAAGGGGTCCTGCCCGTCGAAGAAGCGCTCTGCGAAGGCTTCGTTGACGATGATGGCGGGTGGTGCGGAGGCACTATCGGCGTCGCTGAAAGCCCGCCCTTGTTTGACGTCGATTCTCATGACGCGGAAGTAGTCGGGAGAGATCATGCGGAATTGCACGCTTTCTAGCCTGTCAGGTTTACCCGGAAAAACGACCGGCATATTGAATTGCCAATCGAGCGGCAGCTTGTTGGTGACTGCCGCCGCCTCGACGCCGGGCAAGCTGCTGATCCGCTCGAGCGCGTCGCGGTAAAAGGCCGCCGCTTCATTCGTCGTGTCGTAGCGCTCACCATTCAAGGCAATCTGACAGGTTAAGACGTTGTGCGGATCGAAGCCTGGTGTAACGCCCAGCAGATTGGCAAATGTGCGAGTCAGCAACCCAGCCCCGACCAAAAGTATGAGCGAGAGCGCCACTTCGGCCACGACCAGCGCGCCCCGCAACCGCCCGCGAGCCGAGCTGCCTCTGCCCGCACCCTCTTTGAGCGCCGCGTTGACCTCCACCTTGCGCGCCTGCCACGCCGGGGCCAACCCGAATATCAAGCCCATCACAACCGCAACAGCGAAATTAAACGCCAGCACGTACCAGTCCACGTTGACCACTGCCATATTCGGCAGCAACCCTCTGGGCGTCAAAGCGATGAGCAAGTCAGTGCCCCAGACGGCAAGCAGCAATCCGGCACCGCCGCCAACGAGGGCCAAAAATATACCTTCCGTGAGCAACTGCCGCACTATCCGCCCGCCGCTCGCGCCCAATGCCTTGCGCACAGCAATCTCACGTTGCCGCGCCGCCGCGCGCGTGAGTTGCAGGTTGGCGACGTTCGCGCACGCAATCAGCAGCAGGAAGATGACCGCACCGAGCAGCAGCCAGAGCCACTGCGCGACGCTGCCCGTAAACACTTCCTGGTAGGGCTGCACGCCGATGCCCTCACCCTCCTGCATGTGGCGCGGAAAGGCCGCGCGATATTTCTCGGCGACCACTTTCAATTCGGCTTCGGCCTGTGCCGCGGTTACGCCGGGTTTCAAGCGGCCGACGACCGTAGCGTTGGGGTCGTAGTTTGCGTCGGGTCGCGCCCGCATCGGCAAAAACAGGTCGGCGCCGAAGCCGAGCCGGAACTGCGGCGGCATGATGCCGATGACCGTCACTGCCCTGTCGTTGAGCAACACCGTACCGTCGAGCATCGTGGGGTCAGAACCAAACCGCCTGCGCCACAACTCATCGCTTATGATCGCCACGCGCGCGCCGCCCGGCGAGTCTTCTTCTTTGGTGAACGTGCGGCCTAATGCGGGATAGACACCCAGGACGCGGAAGAAATCTTCCGACACGCGCAAGCCTCGCACGAATTCCGCCTCGTTACCGCCCGCCAGGTTGCCGTCCGCACCGCCAAATCCTGAGTAGGCCGCCAGGGCCTCGAACGATTGGCATTGCTCGCGCCAGAAGAGGAACTTCGGCTCGCCTGCCGCGGCCAGGCCGCCCCGAAACTGCTGCCCGACATACAGCAATCTATCCGCATCAGGATAAGGCAAGGGGCGCAGCAGCACCGCATTGACGACGCTGAAGATGGCGGTCGTCGCGCCGATGCCCAAGGCGAGCGTGATGACGGCGATAAAGGTGAAGCCGCGGCTCTTCACCAGCATCCGCGCACCGTAGCGCAGGTCCTGCGCCAACTCTCCGGCGGGCCTCCACCCCCACACGTCGCGCGTGACCTCCTTGACCAGGCCCACGTTGCCGAATTCACGGAGCGCCGAATCCCTGGCCTGCTCGGCCGTCTCGCCCCGCCCCATCCGGTCTTCAATAGCCATCCGCAGGTGGGCCTGGATCTCTTCGTCCAGCTCTTCCTCGCGCCTCCGCGACGGGAACCTCATGGCCGGCCCTCCCCGCTCGCCG
>DASQDI010000045.1:0-10454 GCA_035634255.1 Blastocatellia bacterium | reverse complement strand
TGCGGGCCTGCGCTCCGCGCAGGCCCGCATTCGCGCGCTCGTTGAGAGCATAGACGATTACGCCATAATGACGCTCGACGAGCAGGGCCTTATCGCCTCCTGGAATCCCGGCGCGGAAAAAATATTCGGCTACACCGAAAGCGAAGCGGTGGGCCAGCCGGGCGCTATAACCTTTACGCCAGAAGACCGGGCGGCGGGCGTCCCGGAGCAGGAGAGGCAGAAGGCTTTGACGGAGGGCCGGGCGGAGGACGAGCGGTGGCACATCCGCAAGGACGGCTCCCTGTTCTACGCCAGCGGGGTGATGAACGCCCTGCGCGACGTAGACGTTATCGGCAGCGTCAAGATATTGCGCGACCTCACCGCGCGCAAGCAGATGGAAGAAGAGTTGCGCCGCTCGCGCGACGAGCTGGAAGCGCGGGTCAAGGAACGCACCCATGAGATAGAGCTGAGCTACGAGGCTCTGGCGAACGAAATCTCCGAGCGCCGCGCCTCCAACAATCAGGTGAAGGAACTGCTGCGCCGCGTCGTCAACACTCAGGAGTTGGAGCGCCGCCGCATCGCCCGCGACCTGCACGATCAGCTCGGGCAGCAGTTGACCGCCCTGCGCCTGTCGCTCGAATCGCTCAGGGAGCAGATAAAAGACGACGAGACGTTGCGCAGACAAGTGGAGCAGCTACAGACGGGGGCGGAGCGGATCGACAAGGACGTGGACTTTCTCGCGTGGGAGCTGCGGCCGAGCTCCCTCGACGAACTGGGGTTGGAGGCCACCGTCGAGAACTTCGTCCACGAGTGGTCCAGGCACTTCGGCATCTCCGCGCAGTTTCACTCGGGCGGGCTGGCGGGCCTCCGCCTCTCGTCGGAGGCCGAGACGAACCTCTACCGCATCACGCAGGAGGGACTCAACAACGTGTACAAGCACTCGGGGGCCGACCGCGCGGGCGTGATTCTTGAGCGGCGCGACAACAACGTCGTGCTCATCGTCGAGGACAATGGGACGGGGTTCAACCCGGACGAGGAGCCGGGTTCGGGCAGGGGGCTGGGGCTGGTCAGCATGCGCGAGCGCGCGTCGCTGAGCGGGGGCCAGCTCGAAATTCAGTCCGCGCCGGGCGAAGGCACGACCATATTCGCGCGCGTCCCGATCATCAGCTCGAAGGAAAGGGCCTGATACATGAAGAACGATAACGACGAGGGGGGCGCGGCCCCCCTGCGCATCTTCATCGCCGAAGACCACGAGATAGTGCGCGAAGGGCTGAAGGCGCTCGTCAACTCGCAGCCGGACATGATCGTGGTGGGCGAGGCCGGAGACGGCGAGGCCGCCATCGCCCTCGCGCAGGAGATGCGGCCCGACCTCGTCATAATGGACGTGACGATGCCGAAGGTGAACGGGCTTGAGGCGACGGAAAAGCTCAAACAGGTCTGCCCCGAGGTGAAGGTGCTCACCCTGACGCGCCACGCCGACACGGGATTTATGCAGCAGCTATTCAGGGCCGGCGCGTCGGGCTACGTGCTCAAGCAGAGCGCCACGTCGGAGCTGGTCCGCGCCATCCGCACAATAGTCGCGGGCAACAGCTACCTCGACCCCGCCATCACGCAAAAGGTCCTGAGCGGCTACGTCACCAAGCAGGATAACTCGTTGATCAGCAAACAGAGCGAGCTGAGCGACCGCGAGGAGGACGTGCTCAAAAAGGTGGCGTGGGGCTACAGCAATAAAGAGATCGCCGCGCAACTGGACATCAGCGTTAAGACCGTCGAGGCTCACAAATCGAACGCGATGAGAAAATTGGAGCTCGGCAGCCGCATAGACGTAGTCCGCTTCGCGCTGCTTCAGGGCTGGCTCAAGGAAAATTAGGAGGGAGATTAGTCAGTATTGCCCCGAGTTTAACCGCACCCATACTAAGGGAAAACCCTACCCCGTCATTCTTATTTTCCCAATGTTCAAAGCTGCTTCAAAAGTGCACAATATGGGAGTTGAAAATAAGTCTTAACGTAATGTGTGAAGAAGCTCCCTCCACTCTGCGCTTATCTGTTTCACGCAAATACGTTACGAATTGTTGGCGGAAGTGTAACACTGGCGAAAGAATGAAGAGCTTATTATAAAAATTAATCCGGAGCCGGAAGCGTTACAGGGACGGTTGATCGAAGCGCAGTCGCGAGAAGCGGTAAATACAATAAATCAACAATATTTTTTGCAGCCTCTCGTAATGAAGCGGAGCCGCTTCGGCAAGGAGATTGCTCGAAAAGATGGTGGCGGCGCTCCCGCGAAGCGGGGTAAGAGAGGGTTTACGATGGCCGCAATGGCCGCAGCAAGAGGGTGGGTGATGAGCAAAGCCAAAGGGCGCATTTTATTCATCGATGACGACGCCGATACATGCGAGATGGTTCGCATCGTGCTCGGGCAGGCCGGGTACGAAGCGGTCTCGGCGATGAGCGTGGCCGAGGGCCTGAACAAGGCCCGCACCGATATATTTGACCTTATACTGCTTGACTGGCACTTCCCGGACGGGACGGGGATAGAGCTGTGTCAGACGATTCGGACTTTCAATAAAGAGATCCCGATCTTTTTCTACACGGGGATGGCTTACGACTCGCACATCAAGAAGGCTATGCAGGCGGGGGCTCAGGGCTGCTTTATAAAACCGGTAGACGTGTCACACCTTCTACGGACTCTATCAACATATTCGAACAGTAGGAGAATAGAAAGACGCCCATCGCGCCGAGCAGGGACTTGACCAAATCGATGAGGGGGCCGAGTTCCAGAGGCTTTTGCGCGGCGGCGTTGGCCCCCGCGTCCAGCGCGTCACTGACGGCCCCGCTGTGATTGGCGGTCATAACCAGAATCGGCACGTCACAGACCTCCGGCTCCGTGCGTAACTCCTTTATCATTTCGATGCCGTCGAGGTGGGGCATCTGGATGTCCGTGATGATGAGGTCGGGCCGGCCGGCTCTGACCGCATCGATGGCCGCGCGGCCGTCTTCGACTCCGACAACTTCGAAGCCATGATCGCTCAGCAATACGCACAACATCTCGCGGGCGTCGGGATTGTCTTCGGCGACGATGATCCTGGCAGGCATGAACTAGGCTCTATATCCACTGGCTGATTCCCGCAGCGTCCTGGGAAAGTTTCGCCCTTCCAACTGTATAAGTCAAGAAGCGTAATAGTATGGCCGGCCACGGGCGTCTTCCTTCCCTTTAAATCAATCACGCCCGATCCGGGCCGGGTGGTGTTAAAATGCCTCCCGCGAGAGGTTAAGGCGGGCGGGAGAGGAGGCGGCGATGTGGGAATTCGAGCACTCGGTCGAGACGAAGGCGTCGCGGGCCTTCGCCTGGCGCTTCTGGACGGACGTGTCCAACTGGGCCTTCGACAGCAGCATAGAGTGGGTCCGGCTTGAGGGGCCTTTCGCGAGCGGGACGATGGGGGAGACGAAATCTCCGGGGCTCGACCCCGTGCGCTGGGAGTTGAAGGGCGTCCGCGCGGGAGAAGAAGCGGTCGTCGAGATGGCTCTGCCGGGCGCGACCCTGCGCTTTCACTGGCGCTTTGAAGACACCGCCGAACGCGGCACGCGCATCACTCAGCGCGCGAGCCTCGACGGGCCGGCCGCGGACGATTTAGTTAACCAGGGCGTGCGGGAGTTCGAAAGAGGTATACCGGATGGCATGCGCAAACTGGCCGACCTGATCTCCGAGTCGGCGCGAAGCTCTTCGCAGAGCCCCGACTGAAGCCCTGCCCATCCCGCGCCCGCCACTTCCAGCCGCGGCCCCTTCGCGGCTGCCTTCCGCTTTTCAGACCCGCCGGCCGTGTAATCAGCTATACATTTTTCTGTTGACACGGAGACTGGCCGGGCATAGAGTGGCCTCACCAAATTGGCATCTCGATCAGGCAGGCCAGGAAGTCCGCAGGGTTCCGAATATCAGCCAATCCTCTTTGCAGAAGGGAGACACGACATGAAAAAGGTCAAGGCCAGCATCATTCTGCTGATCGCGCTCGGCGTCCTGACTCTACATAGCTTCTCGAACGAAGCGAGCTCGCCCGCCGCGCCGGCCGCGACGAACGGCGACGTTATCTTTCTGGATCAGGGGTGGAGCGCCGGCGAGCGGCAGGCGTACTACCACGCCGACCAGGGCACGAGGTTGATGCCCTACAACTGGTTCCTGGCTCTCGAACAGCCGGGCCTCTCAGGCAAGCCATTCCTCTCCGACGAAATTCTTGAGCAGTTCAACCTGCTCCCCGACCCTGACACGACGAACAACCCCGACCGCCTGCCGGTCGGGCTGGTCAAGAACGTAGCGCCTGACGGGGAATTCGTCGGCCTGACCTGCGCCGCCTGCCACACGAGCCAGATTCAATTCAACGGTAAAAAGGTCCGCATCGAGGGCGGGGCGGCTATGAGCAGCCCCAACACCTTCAGCGCGGCCATGTTCAAAGCCCTGCTTGAGACGAAAGTGAACCCGATAAAGTTCAGGCGGTTCGCGAAGAAGGTGCTCGGGGAGCGGGACGACTTGGGAGAGAGGCTCAAGTTGAAAGTGGAGATGACTAAGGTCCTCGAAGCGGTCTTCGGGGACGCTCTGCTCGGAAAGCTCAAGCACCTCTACCCGGTCGAAGAGGGATTCGGAAGGCTCGACGCGCTGGGCAGGGGCGGCAATCTGATCTTCGGCACGGAGCTGGACAGCCGCAACTTCGTGGTCGCGGACGGCCCCGTGAGCCTCCCCCACCTGTGGGACGCGCCGAGCTTCGATTGGGTGCAGTGGAACGGCTCGATACAGCAGCCGATGGCGCGGAACATCGCGGAAGCCCTCGGGGTCAACGCCCCGATCACCCTCAAGGGCAACAGTCAGGATCTCTTCAACACCACGGTGCCGGTGGTCAACCTGCACAAGATCGAGATGCTGCTTGAGAAGCTGCGACCGCCGAAGTGGCCCGCGGAAATTCTGGGGGGCATAGACGAGGAGAAGGCGAGGCGGGGCGAGGCCCTCTACGCACGGCACTGCGCGGGCTGCCACGAGAGCCAGCTCGGCCCCCCGAACGAATTCGGCAAGCGGTTTCTGCACATCCAGATGTTCCCCCTGGACGTGATCGGCACGGACCCCACGACCGCCGTCAATTTCAACAAGCGGACGGTGCGCACGACGGGGCTCCCCCTGCCTAACCCCATGTCGGCGGCGGGCGCGTTGGAGGCCGTCGCGAATCAGGTCGAGAAGAAGAAGTATGACGAGCTGGGCCTCACGCCGGAGCAGCGGATCGAGATGAACGGATTCCGCGCGAACAAACTGCGGCCGACGCTCTCTTACAGGGCGCGCAACATGAACGGGATATGGGCCTCGGCCCCTTACCTGCACAATGGCTCGGTGCCCAACCTGTACGAGCTGTTGCTCCCGGCCTCGCAACGGAGCCGCACTTTCTACGTGAAAGACATGGAGTTCGACACCAAGCGTGTTGGGTACAAGACGGGCAAGGTCAAGAATGCTTTCAAGTTCGACACCTCCAAAAAGGGCAACTCGAACGCCGGGCACGAGTACCGCGACGGCCCGCGGACGAAAGGGGTGATCGGCCCCGCGCTCACGGACGAAGAGCGGTGGGCCCTGGTGGAATACCTGAAGACCCGCTGACCCGCGCGGGAAAGACTCCGCCGTTTCGCTCGACGAGGCCGGAGAGATGCCGGCCTCGTCGAGCCGCTTAATAAATCGACCTACAGGAAGCTCGCGCCTCTGAGCACGGCTGGCTCATCCAGATGGATGACGAGGGCGATCAGGTTAGTCCCGTCCGATTTAGCCACCACTGTAACATTCCGCCCGACCTTCAGCTTATGGCGCTTACCGCTGAAGGTTATCTGAGTCTGGTTGCTAATAAGGATCTGCGTCTCAGGTTAAGTACACGCGGAGGGCACCTCAAAGTTGCAGGAATATTTCGCCCTGCCTGCGTTATGTCCCGCGCGTCGGCTTGCGGTGGGCATAACGCCGGCAGAGCGCTTGGTAAAATCAGGCGTCTCCATACCCGCGCTGCTAAGATCGCAGGCGGAGGCTCAAGCGTGAGGCTAGTGGCCTAACAACCGGTTGTACCCAAGCCGCGATCTAATCTCGCATGGCCATCCCAAAGTTGTGTGCGGGCCGGGTTATGCGGGGCGTCGGGCGGGCAGCAGGTGAATGCCCGCGCGCCCCAGTTCTTCTATCGTCTTGCCTGACATAATGAGTCAGAAGTAGAGTCCCGCCAACAAAGCCGGGAACAAACGGCCTGTTGAGTAGCGTATTGGGCTGGTATGCACATCGTACAGACCGACCAAACGACTTCTCGGCAGCCGCTCCGGTTGTGGCCCGGAGTGGTCATCGTAGTGCTGCAATGGCTGGGCAGGTTTGCCCTCCCCGTCGTCGCGCCCAAGGCCCTGCTCTACGGTATATTAGGCGGGGTCGGCGGCGGGGTGGCGATAGTCGTGTGGTGGGCCTTCTTCAGCCGGGCACCTCGGGTCGAGCGATGGGGCGCGATCCTCCTGATGATTGTCGCGCTGGCCGTGACGCCGCTCATCCTACACGAATCGGTCGCGACGGGGATGATGGGGCTGATGTTCCCCGTCTACGCCATCCCGGTCGTGAGCCTCGCGTTCGTCGTCGCGGTGGCGGCCAGCCGCCGCCTTTCTGACGGGCCGCGGCGCGCGGTGATGGCCGCGTCCATCCTGCTCGCGTGCGGAGTGTGGGCGCTCGTCCGGACCGGTGGCATAACCGGCGACGCGGATTCGGATTTCGCGTGGCGGTGGTCGCAGACTCCCGAGGAGCGGCTCCTGGCTCAGGCCGGCCGCGATCAGGCGGGAGCGCCGCCGGCTCCGGCAGCAGCGGGGGCCGGGGCCGACTGGCCCGGCTTTCGAGGGCCAAATCGCGACAGCGTCGTCCGCGGCGTGCGGATCGCGACCGACTGGTCGGCGTCGCCGCCGGTCGAGTTGTGGCGTAGGCCAATCGGACCCGGCTGGTCGTCCTTCGCGGTTCGCGGCGACCGCCTCTACACGCAGGAGCAGCGCGGTGAGGACGAGGTCGTCACCTGCTACAGCGTGACCACCGGCGAGCCGGTCTGGGTCCACCGCGACGCGGCCCGGTTCTGGGAGTCGAATGCAGGCGCAGGCCCGCGCGGGACGCCGACCCTCAGCGACGGCCGGGTCTACACGTTCGGCGCGACCGGCATCCTGAACGTGCTCAACGCCGACGACGGGTCCGTCGTGTGGTCGCGCAACGCGGCCTCCGACACGAAGACGAAGGTCCCGGGCTGGGGTTTCGCGAGCTCGCCTCTGGTGGTCGGCAACGTCGTAGTCGTCGCGACCGCGGGCACGCTCGCCGCCTACGACCTGGCCACCGGCGAGCCGCGCTGGTTCGGCCCGAAAGGCGGCGGCGGCTACAGCTCGCCCCATCGGGTGACGATAGACGGAGTCACGCAGATCGTGCTGATGTGCGGGACCGGAGCGGTCAGCGTCGCGCCGGCCGATGGCAAGCTGCTCTGGCAGCACCCGTCGCCGCCGGGCACCCGCATCGTGCAGCCGGCCCTGACCGCGGACGGCGATCTTCTGGTCAGCGACGGCGACGGGAGCGACATGCACCGCATCGCGGTCGCGCATGGAGCCAGCGAATGGACGGTCGAAGAGCGCTGGGCGTCCGCCGGGCTGAAACCTAATTTCAACGACTTCGTCGTTCACAATGGCCATGCCTACGGGTTCGACAGCAGCACGCTAGCCTGCATCGACGTTGAGAACGGCGAGCACAAGTGGGAGGGCGAAAGCTACGGCTACGGCCAGCTCGTCCTGTTGCCCGATCAGGACCTGCTGCTGGTTCTGTCGGAGAAGGGCGAGCTGGCGCTGGTCAGGGCGGCCCCCGAGCAGTTCACGGAGCTCGCGCGATTCCCGGCGATCCAGGGAAAGACGTGGAACCACCCGGTGCTGGTCGGAGACACCCTGCTGGTTCGCAACAGCGAAGAGATGGCCGCGTTCCGGCTGCCCCTCGCGGGCCGCTGACGTGGATTGACTACGCGACCGTAAGCGGGTGCCGCCCGACACGGCGTCGGCCCGGAGCGCGAAGCGGATCTCATAACTTCCTACGAGTGCCGTTCGCGCGCCCGGTTATGTAGGGCGGCAGGCATCTGCCGGAGCAAGCAAAACTGCGGTCTTTAGGGGGAAGGATAAGGAGACACTTAATCCTTTGTCGCGAGTTCTGACCAGGAATATAATGACCGCCGCTACACCAAGCAGTCGAAACCTGACCCACGAAAGATGAATGACTTGATTGCAATTTGAGGACGTCAGTACCCGTATCAATTATCAATATGAAGAGGATTTTGGTGATCGGATCAGGCGGCGCTGGCAAATCAACTTTCGCCACGCGACTCGGTAAGGCCCTGAATATAGAAGTCATCCATTTAGATTCAATATACTGGCGCCCAGGCTGGGTCGAGACCCCTAAGCAGGAGTGGAAGAAGACGGTTGAAGACATAACCGCGCGTGACTCCTGGATAATGGACGGGAACTACTCGGGCACGTTCGAGTCGCGGTTCGAGGCTTGCGACACGGTTATATTTCTTGATATTGGGCGCATGGTCTGCCTCTGGCGAGTTATAAAAAGGGCGGTGGAGTATAGGAACAGGAGCAGGCCGGATATGGCTGAAGGATGCCCTGAGAGGTTGAACTTAGAATTTATGCTGTGGGTGTGGAACTATAAGAGAAGGAGCAGGCCGAAAATCGTAAGGGTGTTAAGAGAGAACCCGCGGGACAAGAAAGTAATCTGGCTGAGGTCGGGCGCGGAGGCGGAAAGGTTTCTGGCCGGGATAAAGGATGCCTAACAACCGCATGCAGCGGAGGCCACGAAGCCAGTCTCGCATCCATTTATCAGTTCCACTCACGCTCGGTTATGGGGGCCATTGGGCCGCCTCGCTTCAGTTTCACGATGCGGGGAGTGGTATACTCAATTCCCTATGAGCCTCTTCAGCACACTCGCTCTCGCGATGGGATCGGCCTGGGTCTCGGGGATAAACCTTTACGCCGCCGTGGCCACCCTCGGCTTGCTCGGCCGATTCGCGGGCCTTCGGCTGCCGGGCGAGCTTTCCATACTGACAGACTGGTGGATTATCGGCGTTGCCTTAGCTCTCTATGCCGTCGAGTTTGTGGCAGATAAAATCCCGCTGGTCGATAGCATCTGGGATGCCGTTCACACCTTTATCCGAGTCCCCGCCGGGGCGGTGCTGGCGGCCGCAGCATTCGGAGAGTTCGATAAGAGCATACAGGTGATCGCCTTCCTGCTCGGCGGCGGGCTTGCGTTAAGCTCACACGGGACTAAGGCATCGACACGAGCGGTAATAAACACCAGCCCCGAGCCTGTAACGAACGTGACGGCAAGTCTGGCGGAGGACGTGGTTGCCATAGGTTCGGTACTGTTAGCGGCCTTCTACCCGGTGGCCCTGATCATAGTGGTCGTAGTCGGCGTGACCACCTCGTTCATCATACTGCCTAAAATAATCAGGTACATTAGAGGTTTACACGGGAAGATACGCGGGCGGGCGAGGAAAGCAAATTAGGGCTGATGGTTCCGGCTAAAGCCTGCCCGGTCAGCTTAAACGTCAGCCCCTTGCCGCTACGACATGAGAAGTACAATTATGGGTTCAAGGAAAGAACATGGTCGAGGCTGAGGTGGTGTGATGCGTGACAATCCCGTGAAAGAAGCCGTTTTCCGCCGCAGGCATTTCGCCTCACATCGTTCAAGCACGTTTTCACGGGCGACTGACCGGGGGCCGCACAATAGCCAGCTTTTGATCCGACTTCTCCGCGCAAAAATCATGCTTGCTTTACAGGTTGAATGGGGATATACATTACCCTGCCACGTTATGGACGATGGGTCCGAGCGGTAAAATCGAAGTAGACCCTTAAGCCGACTGCCTAACAGTTATTAATCCCAAAACCTGGGAGCGCCTAAAAAACACACGACTGCTCCCGGCATCGCGTCCCTATCGGTGTTTGACTTTAGCTTAACGCCCAACCTCACACTGAGCGCAGGGCGGTCTGTATCGGCATGCCGTGTAGAGCCAGTTACAGATCGCACTCACGGCCTCAGTATCACCCGGCCCGAGTACCGTCGGGCCACTCGGGGCTAAGTATGCCTCCAACCAGGAAAGGGAGAATCCAATGAACCGATTGATGAGCAAGGCGATGGTTTTAATCATTCTGGTAGCGACCCTGGCTGCTGGTCGGCCTGTGTCCAAGCAACTTACGGCCGTCAACCTCGGGACGCTGCCGGGCAGACGCTTCAGCATAGCGAAAGACATCAGCAACCGCGGGCAGATCGTAGGATCCGGCACGTTCAACGCGGGGGAAGAGGATGACCACGCCCTCCTTTGGGAGGATGGCCGGATCATAGACCTGGGTACGTTGGGCGGAGGGCGCAGCTTCGCCGAGGCCATCAACGAACGCGGGCAAATCGTGGGTGACAGCAGGACGGC
>DASQDI010000044.1:0-44022 GCA_035634255.1 Blastocatellia bacterium | reverse complement strand
TCCACTCCTGCCCGAGGGCCAGCGAGACGCACCGCGAGCGGGCCTGCTCGTCGAGGGCGCTGAGGTCGACGACCGGCATGGGGATTGGCAATGTCGGCTCGATGACCTGCGCCGGGACGCCGTCGACCTCTTCGAAGCGGGACCGCAGGCTCTCGTGCCTGTCGACTATGGTTTGGATGGCCTTCCCGAGCGCCTCCTCGTCCCGTTCCCCTTCCAGCCGCAACGCTAGTGTTGCGTTGTATTCCGAGCTTGCTCCCTCCAGCCGGTCTATGAACCACAACCGCTGCTGCGCGAATGATAGCGGCAGTGGCTGCGGTCGCACCTGTGGCGTCAGCGCTGGCCGATGGGTCTTTACCTCTTGCAGACGAGCGCTCAGATGCTCCACCGTAGGCGCTTCGAACACTGTCTGGATTGCCACCTCCGCGCCGAGCTGCGCGCGAATGCGGCTGACGAGCCGCGTTGCCATCAGCGAATGTCCGCCTAACTCGAAGAAGTCCTCGTTAACACCGACCCGCTCGAGCCCCAGAACGTCGGCGAATATCTCACACAGCAACTCTTCCTGAGGCGTTAGTGGCTCACGGTACTGCTTGTCCCTTTGCTGCTGCGGCAGCGGCAGGGCTTGCCGATCAATCTTACCGTTGGGCGTCAGCGGCCAGGCCGGTACCAGCATGATCGCGCTCGGCACCATATAATCGGGCAACTTCTGCCGCAGGTCTTCCTGCAACTGTCTGCCAAGCTTGAGACCGCCCCCATTCGGTGCGAGCGCGTTCACGTACCGCTTGTAGTAACTCTTCGGTGCAACTCCGAGTCTTGACGACTCTACCCACTGAGGTCGGAACACCACATCATATACACCGCTGGCCGTGAACCCCCGCCAAAGCACCGGCACTCCCAGGCGTTCGCCCATTCGCATCACGGCATCGGGGTCCGCCCCTCGAGCCTGCGCAGCTGCTGCGCGCACCTGACCGGCATTCGACAAGGCGGTCTCCTCGCTCTGCAGCAGTCTTACAGTTTCGACCGCCCCGGCGACTCGCCCATCTCGCACCCCCCGCAACCCGACCGAGTGCTCACCGTTTGAGGCCAGCTCTCGTTCCAAAAGAGCCTCCCACTGCCCCGCCTCGTCCCAGTCCACCCACCGTTGCGGCGACGCCGCCTCCTCTTTCGCACCAAGTCTTATCGTCACGTCGTAGCGGAAGCGGCTCAACTCGTTGTCGTAGCCTCCGGCCTTAAGCTGACTCTGGACTCGTCCGACCTTGGCCCACCGGCGTCTTAGCTCCTCGAATAAGGCCGGGTCTACAGTCAACTCTTCCTCGTTGCGATGCGCGTCCCGCACGCGTTGCTTCAACTCGCCCAGAGACATCTCGTCAGGCGCTTTGTATAACTGCACCGATGCGTGATATGCCTCTATCAATTGCAAGCTCCGCACGTCGCCCACAAAAACGTGGCCGCCCGCCCTGGTCACGCGGACCGCTTCCGAAAGGGCCTCAAGCAGGTAATCGCCGTCAGGGAAGTACTGAACGGTGGAATTAATGATCGCCAGGTCGCAGCTGTCATCGGGAAGGAAGGAGAGGTCATGCGCCAGCCCGCGTCGCAGCTCGACGTGGCGCAGGTCTTCGCGGTGTTTCAGATAGGCTCCCAATTGGCCTAGCGCTTCGTCTGAGAAGTCCAGCCCCACGTACTTTTCACATGAGGCCGCCAGTCGTGTCAGCAACAACCCAGTGCCGCATCCGATTTCGATCACCCGCTGTGGATCGAGTGCCCGGAGGCGGGCCACTGTCTCGTTTACCCAGATTCGCATCTCCTCGGCCGGAATCGGCTGGCCCGTATAACTGCTGTTCCAGCCGGTGATATTGAAATCACCCGTCGAGGCTTCGCCCTGGCGGTAAGTAGTTTCATACAACTGCTGCCAGTGCTCGATGTGGGAAGCCTGCGCCTGCGCCTGCTCAGCCTCGTCCTGCCGAGCGATCACATACCCTAACAATTGCTTCTGTTCGGACTGCCCGCGCACTGTGACCAGCGCGTCCTGAACACGCGGATGAGCCTTGAGCGTGGCCTCGATCTCGCCCGGCTCGATGCGGAAGCCGCGCAGCTTGACCTGCTGATCGCCCCGCCCCACAAACTCTATGTCCCCGCCTTCCCTCCATCGCGCCAGGTCTCCCGTCCGGTACATCCGCTCCCCCGGCTCTCCGAAGGGGTTGGCTACGAAGCGTTCGGCCGTCAGAGTCGGCCGGCCAAGATACCCTCGCGCCAATCCCGCTCCCCCGATGTAAACTTCTCCCACCACCCCCACCGGCGCCGGCTCCAACCTGCTGTCCAACACGTAAGCCTTCGTGTTCGCTATGGGTCTGCCAATGGGGATGGTCTCCGCCCCTTCCTCTATCTCATTAATTAAAAACCATGATGAAAATGTTGTTGTTTCAGTAGGACCGTATACGTGTAATAAATGTTTCGGCGCGCCATCTTTCAGCACACGGCCCGGCCACTGTGGGTCAACTGCCTCGCCGCCGAACAGCAAATAACGCAATCCGCTGAAAGCCCCATCAACGGCCTGCGCCACTTGGTTGAATAGCGCCGTGGTCAAGAACATGGCCGTAATCTTTTCGTCCTTGAGCTTTCTGCTCAGGTCGGCCGGGCTTAAGGCAGTCGGTTTGTCTATCAACACCACCGAGGCCCCATTCAACAGCGCTCCCCAAATCTCGAATGTCACTGCGTCGAAGGACGCGTTTGCAACTTGCGCGATCCTGTCCGTCTCCCGCAAATCTACGTAGTCGGTATTGATGACGAGCCGTATAATCGCCTGGTGAGTTATCATCACCCCCTTCGGCTTCCCGGTCGAGCCCGATGTATACATCACGTAGGCGAGGTTGCGTGAATCAAAAAGGTCTTTAAGATTTTCCCCGCTTTCCTGCGCGATCTGCTCCCACTCGCTATCCAGCTCGACCACTTTGTTCGCGCATAACGGCAGTATCGGCTTCAATTTCTCGTGGGCTAGCAGGACTGTAGCCTGCGCATCTTCCAGCATAAAGGCTAGCCGCTCGACAGGGTAACTGGTGTCCAGCGGCACATAAGCGCCGCCGGCCTTCAAAACCCCCAGGAAGCCGACCACCATCTCCAGGCCCCGCTCCACACACAGCGCTACCCGCGCCTCAGGGCCCACGCCCAGCCTCCGCAGGTAGCGTGCCAACTGGTTAGCCCGTTCGTTCAGCTCCCGATAACTTAGTGTTTGGTCTGCGCACACTACTGCCACATCGTCGGGCCTCTTCCGCACCTGCTCCTCAAACAACTCCGTTAGAGTCGCCTGCGGAATCTCTCGCGCCGTCCGGTTCCACTCCTCCAGAATCCGTCCCCGCTCTTCCTCTCCCAGCAAGTCAATGCTTCCGATCTGCTGTTCCGGATCACTTAGCGCCGCCTCCAGCACCCTCATGTAATGGCGGGCCATCTGCTCCATCCGCCAGCGGTCAAAGAGGTCGCGATTATATAACCACCTAAAGTTGATCCGGCCTTCGGTGTCCCAGGCGTATACTTCAAGGTCGAATCGCACTTGAGCCTCGTCCGCCAGGAATGGCTCCACTTCCAGGAGCCCCCCCTGCGGCCCCCCTTCCCAGGGCATGCGCTGAAGCGAAAACACCACTTGGAACACAGGCGTTACGTTCAGACTCCGACTCGGCGACAGCTCCTCAACCAGCCGCTCGAATGGGATGTTCGGATGCTGATATGCGTCGAACGCGGTGTCTCTCACTTCGGCCAGCAACTGCCGGAAACTCAATTCCGGCTTTATCCTCATGCGCATCACCAACATGTTCACGAAGAAGCCGATCATTTTCTCCGACTGCGCATCCAGGCGGTTTGCGATAGGCGATCCGACGACAACATCGTCTTGCCCGCTATACCTCTGGAGCAACACGCCGAAGGCCGCCGACAAGGTCATGTAAAGCGTCGCCTGGTTTTCCCGGCTCAATTGCTTCAGTGCCGCCACCTGCTCGACGGAAAGTTCGGTCTGACACAGTTCAGCCGCAAACGTCTGCATCGCCTGACGCGGGCGATCAGTGGGCAACTCTAATCGTGCCGGGATTCCTTCAAGCTGCCGCTTCCAATACCTCAGCCCTTCGTCCAGCGCCCCGCTTTCCAGCCACTCCCTTTGCCGCACCGCGAAATCCGCGTACTGCGCCGTCAATGGCTTCAGAGGATTGTCCAGGCCCTGCCGGTAGGCGTCATAGAGCGTCATAAGTTCGCGGTGGAACACTCCCCAGGTCCATGCGTCGGAAGTAATGTGGTGCATTGTCTCCGAGAAGACATACTCCCGCTCGCTTAGCTTCAGAAGTCTCACCCTCAACAGTGGGCCTCGTGCCAGGTCAAACGGCTCCAACCGTTCCTGTTCTAATGCCGCCAGCCGTTCCAGGCGCGTCTGTTCATCCGACCCGCTCAAGTCCTCGACCGGCATAGGGATTCGCAACACCGGTTCGATGACCTGCACCGGCTCGCCGTCTATCTCTTCAAAGCGCGTCCGCAGACTCTCGTGCCTCTCAACAATCGTGTTGACCGCCCGCTCAAGCGCCGACACGTCTAACTCTCCTCTGAACCTTAACCCGACAGGAATGTTGTATTCGCCGCCCGCCCCGCGCAGCTTATTGATGAACCACAATCGCCGCTGCGCGTATGATAACGGCAAGCGCGCGGGCCGGGGCTGCGGGTCGGGAGACATCTTCATGCCTGTGGGCCGAGCGTGCGGACCGGGTGCGTTGCCCTGACCGACTGCTCTTGCCGAAGGGTCCGGAGCCTTAAAGGTTCTTTCCATGATTTCATCCCCAGAAGACCGGCGCTGCTACGTGCGTGGGTCACACACTGATCCAACGCAAATCCTCTAGTTTGTGCAGGTGTGTCAAAGATAATAATTAAGTGTAATGGGGTATGACCTTCTCACCGAACGTCTTGATAGATTCCATGACCAGCTCATGAGGCGTAATTCCCGTTTGCATGACGAGCAGCAGTTCGTCAACGCCGGCCTCTGCGAATCGCTGAACCGACTCGCGAGCTGACTGTGGGTCCCCTATGATCGAAGAGAGTTGCGACTGAGGAGTGTTGCGGATACGTCTAAAATCCTGGACATAATCATCGGGTAAAGCATCCTTCTTGATAGGAATCGCACCGACAGGTCTTTCGCCTCGATAATAATGGAGTAGAGCCTGGGTGAAATACATAGAGCCGCTCAGCCCATACTGACATGCCTTCCGGTCATCCGGCAGCACGAGACTAGACGCACTACATGCGAAATGATTCGTGACAGCCGACCCGACGGGCGTACAGGTCGCTATTGCCTCTCTATAATCGCGCACATAGCCCGTTAAAACATCATCTCGGTACATCCCCAGATTCAATGCGCCGATTCCGAGTTTGCCTACGGCGCGCGCATCTTCCGGCTTGGTGCAGGCGGCAAAGATTGGCGGATGCGGTTTCTGCAGCGGCGTGGGGATGATGTAGGTGGGAGGGATGTTGAAGAAACGCCCTTTGTAGCTGAAGGGTCCGGGCTTCCACATTTTCGGAATCATTTCGAGTGCCTCACGCCATTCATCGTAGAGCGTGGACTTGTCAACTTCGAAAGCCTCCTGCTCCACCCTCGACCCGGACCTCGCGGTCCCCCAGTTGACGCGACCGCCGGAGAGAATGTCGAGAGTTGCGATACGCTCCGCGATCCGGATCGGATGATTATAGCGGTAGGGCAGGAGAGTGCAGCCGTGCCCGAGCCTGATGCGGCTAGTCTGCGCTGCCACAAACGAGAGAAATACCTCCGGGGCTGAAGAGTGCGAGTATTCATATAACCCGTGGTGTTCTACTTCCCACACGCAATGATACCCGACCTCGTCGGCGAGCCGAGCCTGTTGCAGACAATCTTGGAACAGCCTTGCCTCCTTCTCCGGCGTCGAATCCGCCATCTGCATTTCGAAAAAAATCGAGAACTTCATAATCTCCTCAAACCCGGCAATAAGGTGGTTCAATTCACACCGGCCCGGCCTGGCAGCAACGGTGTGAAAGCCTGGGCCTACAGACTTGCGTTGAAACCCTTCACGTTAAACGCTTCACATGCACTCTCGCGTAGAGCCAGATCCGCGTATGCGCTGTTCAGGAGGTCCGACCCGCTTGTATGTTCCGTGCCATCCCACTCCCACTCTTCCGCGTAAGGATTATGAACGGCCTCCGTCGCCAGCCCGGATACTGCTCCCGTCCAATCTGCGGATTCGCCCAGTTGGGCGATTCGCTGCACCTCGAGCGGGTTTGATGTGGAGATGACGGCGACGACCCGATCTCCGTCGCGAAAGATGAAGTCATGAATTCCGGCGGCGCGTCGCAAAACGTGCCCCGTCTGCCAAAGCCACTCCAGGTGCTTGAGCGATCCTGATTCCACCTCTCTTCCGAAACTCCGCGGCTGGAACACTATTGTCGTTACCAGCGGACGGAACGTCCTGCTTTCGTCGAGTATTTGCTGGAGCCTGGACCGACCCGATTCTTTGACGAGAGCGCCTGTAACAATATCGAGCCCATTTACACTCGTGCTCTGAAGGTCATACCAGCGAAGGCACTCCAAAATGGAGCGCAGCTTGCTCGGCGCGAGCCGTTTCGGCGAAATGTTCAGAATGTCACTGATATTCTTCGCCGAGTCTCCGGCGAACTTGGCGAAGTAGGCTTCCGCGTACTCTCGGCGGTTGGACAAGAATGTAATATCGAATGGGACCATCGCTCGAATCACAAACATCGGCACGGGCGATTGGAGCGGCTTGAACGAATCGCTCCTAACCCCCGTTGCGGAGTAATTGGGAAAGAACTCGCCGAGCATCAGCCCTCTGCTGAGGAAGGACGGCTTGGCTGTCGTGTGTAAACTCGTCATCCAATTTCTGAGTTCATCGGCATCAGGCTCTCTGTCGGTAAACGACATGACATAAACTACGGTCTTAAACTGCGCATCGGGACCCGAATCCGGCGGCATCTGAAGATATTGGTCTCGAACGCGGTACAGGTCGGAGGCTACGGATGCCTGGTCGCAGAACTTTACGTCCGCGTGCATGAGATAGAAGTGACCATGGGCGACGGAGGGCGGGCACCACGGGCAGACGGGCCCGGCACGCCCCAGTTCCGGATGTCCTTGGAGGAGGTAGCTCCGGCACCATTGAGCCGTTGTCTCTAGACGTTCAAGCCCAGGTTCAGGTACTAGGCCCGCCACCTGGCCTTCGAGAACTGCTGTCAATGACCACATCTTTGTTACTCCGCTGCTGTCGAATCAGGCGAACACAGGTAGGCTTCAATAGATGGACCGCGCGCGCGAAGGCTGCATCGCGAGATCGTGATGATCTGCCGAGCCGTGACCGCTCAGCTCAAAGGCGCGGGAAACGCCACAACTGATCGGCCGCGGCCGATCCGAGTCTCGTGGTCAACTCGCGGCAGCGATCTCGGCGGCAACATCGGCCACGGTGCCGATGAGAATCGAGCGCAAGCTGACCTCGCAACCGAAACGATTCTGAATTTGCCACGCCGCCTGAGCAGCGAGTAAGGATTCGCCGCCGAGCAAAATAAAATTGTCGTGAATCCCGACCCGTTCAACCGCCAACAAGCCCGCAAGGATCTCGGCTACGCCAGCCTCGACTTCATTGCGTGGCGCCCCATACTCCCTGACCCGTGAAGCCCCTGCTTGAAATGCACAAACCGGTGTTGAAGGCAGGGCTTCCGACAATTCGTGATCTCCGGGAAGATTCAAATTCTCTTCGATTTTTATAGAGTCGTCTCTAGTCATGATGATGTTTCTGCTTGAGGTGCTTAGTGTTTCCGGCCACCGGAGCCGCTTTGTGGCCGACGATTGCTATCCTTGGCCGACGACGGCTCCACGACGTAGATTGCTTGCATGCCCATCTTAAAATGGACGCTGACGTGACAATGAAAGAGCCACTTGCCCGGATTGTCAGGGACCATGTCGGCGACGGACATCGCCATCGGCAGGAGCGTGACAAGGTCCGTGCGCATGTGGTTCGATATGACGACATTGCCGTGCCAGTGCGGCGAGTGGATCTCGACGAACGTTGAAGCCATCAAATACCACCGCACCCGCTGACCTACCTTCATCGTCATACCGGGCGTGTGGCCATACGAGAATCCGTTGATAGTCTCTTTAAAGTACTTGTCGAAATGGGGCATAGCCGCGTGGTTGAAGAATCGCCCCATGACGATCTCAACTTTTTTAGGGTCTGTGGCGAGTGTGCGAACATTCTCTTCTATGTACCAGCTGGCGTTCTCATCGACTTCGATGAAGCCAGCCACGATCTCGCGGTCAACATCAACCGGCGAGCCGTCGGCTCGCGCCATGCCGCGTTTGGTGATGATCATCGGGCCGAGTAGACCGCTCGCCACGTCGCGTACCTTGTCGACATGTGAGTGATACATCGAGATCATCGAGCTGCCTTCGTGCTCTGTGGGGCCGGCGCGTTCCGGAACCTGCCAGACGTATGTATGAGTGCCGCCAGTGGGCACGCCATCGTCTACTTTGTCAGCGCCAGTAGTACCGTCGTCATAGATGGCCCCCTCCGAGTCTTTCTCGTAAAAAACATTATGCGGATGCACCGTCGCCGGGAATCTGGTGTTGTTCCTGAACACGATGCGGATCGTGTCACCGACCTGCGCGCGGATGAGCGGTCCCAGGAACCCCAGATGCTCCCATTCGGGGGGGCGAGGCTTCAGCGTCTTGAACGTGCTGTCGGTATACTCGCGGTAAAGCGACTTTTTCAACCGTCGCCCGATCAAGGTGGGGCCAGGCTCCATAAACAACTTCTCATCCTTATTGAACGGCCGCGCTTCGATGAGATGGGTGCCGGTTGGCGCGTAGTCCCATTCAACCTCGTCGGCCGCGATATAATATGTCCGTGTGATTGGTGCGGTGCGTTGAGAAGGATTAGCTGATACGCCCGACGCGGTGCTCACCAGGTCGTTATGACGAGGCCGTCCCCACGCAGTTACCGCCAACATCGCGACGAAGCAGCAATAGAGTCCATACCGTCTATAAAGCACAATTCTCCTTTCTGAAACCGGAGAGACTGTAATCACGGCATTTCACATAAACCGATTACTGTGGGCGTGACCTCTCGGAGTATGTATCAGGCTCAGATCAGAAACCCGGCGATAACCTCGGCGACAATTTGACACACAAATCCTCATGTCGTGTTAAACCAGATGGAAGCCGATTCCGGCGGTTAAGATTTTGAGCGGATCACACCCTGTCTCTATGATCGACGCAGACTTATGCTAATCATCCTCTGCGCCTTAGCTGTTTAGCTCATACTCCTCGGCCAGAGGATTCTATGCATCTAAAATTCGGGCTAGGGGAAACGGGTTGCGTTACCAAAAGACTTTCTAACGCTATTTCTTTATCATTGATTGCATTTACGAATCGTCTGAGCTAGACTATCGCCGGATTACCGATTAATTCATCCCCGATCATCACGCATTATACACATGTCCACTTCACCCGACATCGGCTATCCCTCCCACTAAGGATAGGCGAATCCTCCCCCCGGGTTCAGTATCTCGACGATCATGAAGAACTGACCCACTTAGGGATTGATCTGCTCTGGAGTAGTTTTGGGTTGGGAATTCCCGCTCTAATGCTTTGTAATCAGCTTCGATGGGCTACGAGGACAGGGGCCAAGAAGTGCTCGTAGGCATAGACTATCAATTCACTCCGGTCCGCAACGTCGAGCTTCTGGTAGATGGAGGTCAGGTGGTGTCGAACCGTGGCTTCGCTGATAGAGAGTTGGGCGGCAATCTGCTGGTTCTTGAATCCCTTAGCCACCAGGGCAATCACTTGATGCTCGCGCTCGCTCAGCTTCCTGATCTGAGCCAACTCCGAGGAGAACATTTGGTGGACAAGGCTGTTCAACAAAGCCCGAGAAAACCAATTCTCTCCCGCGCTGACCCTCTCAATCGCTTTCAGAAAAATCTGCACTGTCTGCTCTCTAAATACCACTCCCGCGGCGCCGAACTGCATTGCCCGACGCTCAGCTCCTAGCAGGCCAGCGCTTACTAATACGAGGATCGGCACTCCTTTGCATATCCTTAGTAATTCAGGTATTTGGCCGAAGCCGCCGCCGTTGATACTGGGATCTAGATCAAACACTATGATATCCGGTAGCCAATTAGCAGCCGACCAGGACTCTCCATCTAACTCCCCCGCGATGCTGATAGCTCTCAAATTGGGCTGCTGGTCAATCAACATCCGCAGTCCTTCGGAGATAAGCGGCTGACGACTAACCAAAAGCACAGTCGTTTTTCTTACCGGGCGTGGTGGTGCCGAACGGTTGTCTTCAGTGGGAACACCTTGATATCCTGGAGTAGCAGTAACCATAATCATTCCCAGGTTATCGGGCCTATGAGCCACCAACATCGCTACGAGCCACCGGCCTGGAATGGCTGCAAGTAATTAGCAAATCACACACGCCGTTTGAAGAAACGCAAGTTCGGCCGTTGTTTTGATGACCTCTATCACCTCTTGCAGGCTACCGCCAAGATGTTCCGGATAAATTATGGCCGTCTCCGATTCCATTTCTTTAAACTTTCGTGGCGTGACTCGTCGCGGCCTATTCGGTTCAGTCGCTTCTTTAAAGGGATGAAAGGGCAATGACTTTATCAGGTTTCTTTTGTTTGCTGAAACGCCAAGCCTCTTTGTTGCAATTTCTAGAGGCTCACGTTGGATTGATGGGGCTGCAACAAATGAGCGATCATGTTTTCTCAACTCTTGTACTGTTTCTTGCCATTCTGGGTAGAGTGGCGCAAGAGGCGAAGCCATCACAAGCCGGAATAGGTTACGTACTTCTGATATTCCGCCTACTGCGGCACGCCCGGATGTATTTAGGGCTATCTCGGTAGACGTAATAAATGTAACATTATAATTCAAAAAATAAGTCCCCTAGCGATCCCACTGCTGAGTTAGGAATGCGACTGTAATCTACGCTAGAATCTAGACCCGGCTGCGACATGCCAGACTTGGGAGAAGCAGTTGACCGTCCCGGCCACCGGGGGAATTGTACTACAGATTACTTTTTATTCAAGCAAGAAAGTTACGGTGTTAGGCTGGGTTGACATAACTACCTGAGCCGACGGTCTGTCGTGAAGATAGGACTCCCAGAGCCACAAGAGGGACTTTTTGTGCAAAGCCGGCTGCTCTATCTCGTAGGCCGAATAAGATAAGCATAATAAGCCATGCCGGCTGAACAGAATTAACCGTTGATGCCGATAAGCACCAATAATTTGATGAGTGAGTAACACAAAGTTACTTGATATTATAAAACGAATGAGTGAGTAAAAGAGGGAGCAAAGAAAAAGCGGAGCCGATTGACTCCGCTAAGTGTTGGGATAGAAAGTCGGGGCGATAGGATTCGAACCTACGACCTCTCGGTCCCAAACCGAGCGCACTACCAGGCTGTGCTACGCCCCGATGTTTAAGCCAAACTGAATTGCCATTCTACGGTGATTCGTCTGCCAGGTCAAAAGAGATTTCGTCCCGCACCCTATTAGGTAAAACAAGCCCCGGCCGTAGTAATTGCCTAAACATAGAAGCTATAATCTTCGTATTCTTTGAGAATTTAAAAGGAGTAACTTATGTTCTGTCCGCAATGCGGCTTAAATCAGAGCGATGAATTGAAATTCTGCAAATCCTGTGGCGCGAATTTGTATGCAGTCCGGCAGGCAGTCACCACTCGCGACACGGACGAGAAGTTTGATTGGAACAAGACATGGGTTGCTGAGATGCTTCTCTCATCAGAAGAACAGAATAGGCGTAAACAAGAGCGCCAGACCAATATCACAGCCGAAGAGAAAAGGTATAATGAGATCAAGGCAGGGGTCATCACTACGAGCGTTGGCATCGCGGTGGCGATCTTCCTCTTCGTTTTTATGAGGGGCATCATATTGGGTGGCAGGATCTCGGATGGCACTGAGGAGATACTGAGCCGTGTTTGGGTTGCCGGGGTGATACCATTTTTCATCGGGCTAGGGTTGATATTCAACGGCGTAGTCGTGAGTAAGAAGCTCGTTGAAATAAAAATGCGCGAATTACGACGAAAAGAAACAGGGAGGATTTTGGAGGCTACCGGGAAGAACGGAGAAGACGTTTTGACTCCTACCGCCGACTGGCAAAAGTCTGCGCCCCCTGGGACTAGTGTCACCGAGCATACTACCAGACACTTAAGGGACTCCGGTTGAAAGCATATAAAATTAAATCTTGCCCTGCTCGGTTAAAACGCCGCGATGTGATGGCGTGACCTTTAATAAAAAATCAACTAAGACCACATAGCAGGTACCGGAGTAAGCGGAGTAGGGCTGGCTGTGAGCGCTTGATATGGAATGGTGACTCGTACGGGATTCGAACCCGTGTTACCGCCGTGAAAGGGCGGTGTCCTAGGCCCCTAGACGAACGAGTCACTTAAAGAGCCGGGTTGAGCCGGCAGCGAAAACGTGCCGACTCGGAATTGATGATTCTAGCGAAGTCGATCCTAGTTCGCAAGTTCATCGTTCCTGCCCATCGTTTTTGAGAGTCGGGCCGAGACAGAGCGCCCCGGTGGGCGCGGGCGGACTAACGACTCCGCGTACCAAAAAAAACTGAGGCCGCGCCCGCGTTCACTTTCCCGCCGCCCCGGCCCGCTCCAACTCCTGACGGTCCCAGTTGCCGAGCCGCGCGCCGGCCTCGTAAGTGCTCTCCAGGAATTCCGTCAGAGACTCGTCCGGCGAGGCCGCCCGCCGCACGTCGTCGTAATTGAGCAGGAACTCCGACAACTCGGCGCTGTAGAATGCGCCCTCCGGCCTCACCTGCTCCCTGCTCAGGCCCGGAGGCTCCGGCGCGGCGTAGCAGTAGAACGCGGGGGCCTTTACCGGGCCGCTGCCGGGCCAGAAGCCGCAGCTAATGACCTCGTGCGAGTAAGCCTCTCGGGTTATGGAGTCCGCCCCCGGCCGCTCCGGCGCTCGGCGTCCGGAAAAACGGGTTACGGCGAGGTCGAAGCTCCCCCAGAAGAAGTGCACCGGGCTGCTCTTGCCGATGAAGCCCGACCTGAACTCTTTAAATACCCTGTCGACCTGCATCAGGATACGCCAGAAGCGATTGACGTACTCCGGATCGTACGACGCATGCTCGCGGTCTTCGGCGAACGGGATCGGGTCCGCCACCTCGTCCGGTACCGCGCGAATCTTCACCTCGATGCCCAGAGAGCCCAGCTTCTCCATCAACTCCCCGTAGAAATCGGCGACGGAGCGCGGCCCCAGAGACAGCTCCGCGCTTGCTCCGTCGTTGGTGTTGATGTCGAGCCGGTGGTCGATGAAGTCGAAGTCGATCTCGAAAAGTTTATTGCCGTAGGGCATGGGCGAAGTCGTCAGCCCGCGCGAGGTGACGTAGAGCGGAACGTGCCACCAGTGGTTCACCGGCGCGCTTTGCCTCAGGCGAATCTTCCCGACGATCTGGGTCCACATGTGCAGAGTCGCGTAGGTGTCTTTCCACTCTTCGAGCGGAAGGGCGGGCCAGAGTTTGTCCCGGTCTTCCGGGTTCGTCGCGTTCGAATCAGCCATCATGGTCTCCCGTCTGCATCGCTATCCCGCCGGGTTTGGCGGAACAAGAAATAACATCCCGGAGATGCCGGGCACAAGTCAAACCGGCCGCCCGGCGGTGCGAAAGCGCGGCCCTCTCCATTCCTCGGGATAGTTGTTATACTCCTTGCGTGGGCCGCTTGAGGCACATTTAAGGAGACCTGAACCAATGGCGAAGAATGCTGCGTCGCAAATGAAGGCGATGCCCATCAACATCGGGATAGAAGAGCAGGACCGGCGCGAGATCGCGGAGGGGCTTGCGAAGCTGCTCGGCGATACTTACACGTTATACCTCAAGACTCATAATTTTCATTGGAACGTTACGGGGCCGATGTTCCAGACCTTACACCTGATGTTCGAGCAGCAGTACAACGAACTCGCTCTGGCCGTCGACCTGATAGCCGAGCGCATCCGCGCCCTCGGATTCCCCGCGCCCGGAACTTACAAGGAATTTTCAAGGCTCTCTTCAATAAAAGAAGAGGAAGGCGTGCCGAGCGCCGAAGACATGATCCGCCTGCTGGTGGAAGGCCAGGAGACCGTCGTGCGCACGGCCCGCTCGGTCTTCCCCGTGGTCGAGCAGGCGAACGATGAGCCTACTGCCGACCTCCTGACCCAGCGCATGCAGGTCCACGAGAAGACCGCGTGGATGCTCAGAAGCCTGCTCGCATCATAAAGCGACGACCCGGACTTATTCCTTCGGAGGCGGAGGGGCGCGGCCATCAGGCGGCCCCTCCGCCCGCGTGCCCGTAGCTCATCCGGGGCTTAACCCTCGCCCTCCATGAAGGGGGCGAGCGTGTCGCTCGCCCGGAGCGGCGATTGGCCGGGCTTCAGGTCGTCCTGTTCCACGAGGGCTTCGAGCAGAAACTTGTACGTTTCGAGAATGTCGCGGTGGTCCGGGCTGCCGCCCGTATGCACCGTGTAGTAAGCCTTCGTGAGGTTGGCCGCCACAAGTTCGAGATGCTGCCTTCGCTCGTCAATCATAAAGCTCCTCCTGCCGTTTAAATCTTAGCGACCCGACCCGCAGCCGCCGAAGACTTTCATAAAGCAAGGCGGGGACCATAGCGCCGGCCCGGTGCTGAAGGCGGGCCGCTTTAGTGCTATTATCCCTCCGAACGCTTGCTCCACACCGATATAAGCGAGGGCAGATTGAAAGCATTCATCTCCGGCCTTATCCTTTGTGTCACGGTAATGGCACAGACTGCTCAAAATAATGAGCGACCGCGAGCGCGCGAAGCGGGCCTGAAAGTGGGCGTCCTCCCGGCCGGCCCACTCAACTCGATCACGGATGTCTCGGGCGTGCGCGTGGGGCACGCGACGCTCGTCCGCGGCGACGACGTTCGCACGGGGGTGACCGCCGTGCTGCCGCATGGGGGCAACCTGTTTCGCGAGAAGGTGCCGGGCGCGGTCTTCATCGGGAACGCATTCGGCAAGCTCGCGGGCTCGACTCAGGTCAACGAGCTCGGAGAGATCGAGACCCCGATCCTGCTCACCTCGACCCTCAACGTCTGGCGCGTCTCGGACGCGGTGGTCGATTACATGCTCGCCCTGCCGGGGAACGAGTCAGTGCAATCGATCAACCCTCTGGTGGGCGAGACGAACGACGGGTACCTCAACGACATTCGCGGGCGGCACGTGAGCCGCGAGGACGTATTCAAAGCCATTGCAAGTGCCAGCGGCGGCGCGGTCGACGAAGGGTCCGTCGGTGCCGGGACCGGCTGCGTGGCCTTCGGTTTCAAGGGGGGCATCGGCACCTCTTCCCGCCGCCTGCCGGCGAGCCTGGGGGGCTACACGGTGGGCGTTCTGGTGCAGACGAATTACGGCGGGGTACTCTCCATCGCGGGCGCGCCCGTCGGGCGAGAGCTCGGGCGCTACTTCCTGAAAGAAGAGCTGGAGCGCTCAGGTAAAAGCGAGGACAGGAAGACCGGGAGCGTCAGGCCCGACGCGGGCGCGGGGGACGCGGCCGATGGCTCCGTCATCATCGTGATCGCGACCGACGCCCCTGTCGACGAGCGGAACCTCAGAAGGATGGGCGCGCGCGCGATGATGGGCTTGGCCCGGACTGGCGCAGCGGGGACGAATGGGAGCGGGGATTACGCGATAGCATTTTCGACGGCCGCCGAGGTGAGGATTCGCCCGGCCTCCCAGGGAGGAACGCCCGGCCCGCGCGACGTGAAGCTCGTCGGGAACGACGCTATGTCGCCGCTCTTCCTGGCGGTCATCGAAGCGACCGAAGAGGCGATATACAACTCTCTGTTTCGCGCCTCGACCGTAACGGGCCGAGGCCGCACGGTCGAGGCGCTCCCTATCGAGCGGACACTTGATATTCTTCGCAAGTACGGCGCGATCCCCGCGAGCGCGAAGACCCGCTGACGCTTCCGGAGATTACTGTCCGCCCCAGCGGTACGTTACGCCTATCTGAAAGCGCAGGTTGTGGCTCCATTCGTCGTCTTCGGTTATCGGGTTTTCGAAGCGGACTGGGATGTAATCGATCTGGAAGAGGCGGACGGCGAAACTGTCCGAGGCTTTGATGTCGAGGCCGCCCCCGAACCCGAGAGCTAAGTTGACATCGGAATCCAGGTCCTCCACCTTCGACCTGACCCCGCCTATGAGAACGTGGCCGAAGACATCGACCCGGTCGCCGCGGGCGGTGAAGCGCGGCCCGAAGAGAAAGAGTAAATTGCTGATGTCAATGTCTCCGCCGGGTAATTCGATCTCCCTCTTGTGATAGCTAAAATCGGCGACGATGCCGACGCCGCCCGAAACGTTTCCGGCGACGCTGAATCCGGCGCCATGGAAACCTTCACGGTCGTCGAAGAAATCATCGCCGTCGTCATCGAACGGGTCGTCGATGCTTACGTCAGTGCTCAAGTAAGAATACCCTCCGAAAACTTCGACGCTCGGGTAGCTATCCTGAGCGCGAGCCTGCGAGGCTCCTAAAATCAGCACCGCGAGAACTAGAATGGCTTTTTTCATACTACTTTACTCCTAATATTTTTCTGATCCCTCCACGGGGATTGATTGCTCAGGCAAATTCTATGCAACGGAGCCTGTTTATGGGCCAATTATTAAGGCAAAAATGTAGAGAAGCCCGACGTGACCGCCGGGGAGCGCGCCTAAATCATTAATCCAATACATTAAGATGTGAGCGCCACGGCCCTGACCTCTCCCGTTTTTTATTGCCGCGTTCGGGAGGCTTCCTTACGTAAGCCCGCGAGTTGAGACGAAAATGTCCGCCGCCCAAGGCATAAGTAGCCAGAGCGCCCGGTCGTGACGGGGCGTAATTTGTCCAATCTTGTTTCCGAAAACGGGCGAGACTATAATATGCCTGCGAAAGGTTGCGAGGAAATCCACGGAATCTTTGCGGCCCGAGTTCCGTGCGCAACCTGATAATAAGGTCCGGTTGAATAGCAGTCCGCCCGTGCTATTTTTCAGGCCGGAGGAAATTATGACCACCAAAGTCTCTCGGCCCTTCATCGGTTTTGCGCTCTTATTTCTAGTCACGCCCGCCCTCGCACAGGGCCCGCGCGTCGTCCGCTGGCAGGATGGCAGCCCCGGCTCCCGGCAGTTCAAGCGTGACCGCGTCGTGGTCAAACAGGTCGAGACTGATGGCGTGGTCGTCGAGGCTTTCATCAGGGACAGCCGGCATGGGATCCGAGTCGATCTCAAGGTGTCGAACGGCGGCCCGAGCCATCTGGACGTTCGCCCTGAATCGGTGGAGGTTGAGCTCACGAGCCCGAAATCGAAGAGCCTAGCTTACGTGCCCGCGAAGAACCTCGGAAATATAATCCGGAGCTCGGCCCAGTCGCGCGCGACGAGCAAGAGTCTGAGCGGCTCGATGGCTACGAAGACTGTGGCCGAGACGGAGACGAAGTGGGTGGACGTGACGACCTATGGCGCGGACGGCCCTAAAACAGAGTCGCGGCTGGTGACGGAGACGAAGTTCAAGACCGTGCCCGACGACCACGCGCGCTGGCAGGCCGAATCGGAGGCGTCGCACATCCGCACCAGCGCGCAGGGCGAAGCTTACAGCCTCGTGAAATACGCCCTGAAGCCCGCGACTTTGCAGACGGGCGCGAGCGCTTCGGGGGCGCTCTACTTCTCGCGCGACTCGTCGGCGAAAGAGGTCATCCTGCGCGTGCCGCTCGGGGACCTGTCGGTCGAGATCCCCTTCAAGGTATTCAAGAAGCGCGTCTTCCTACTGGCGAAAGCGCTTTATTTCGAATGAGCGGTCCGGGCCCGGAGCGGGGTGTTTTTTATGTCCTTCGACAGATTGATCGACGAGAAAATAAAAGAGGCGATGGCCCGCGGGGAGTTCGATAACCTTCCCGGCAAGGGCAAGCCCATCGACCTTGAAGACTATTTTTCGACGCCTGAGGAGATCAGGGTCGGCCACTCCATACTCAAAAACTCGGGGTTCGTCCCCGAAGAGGTGCAACTGCTCAGGGACATCGAGTCGTTGAGGGAGAGCTTTGACCGGTCGCGCGACGAGGGCGAGAAGGGCAGGCTGAAGAAGCAGATCGACCGGGAGGTCCTTAAGCTCAACCTGCTCGTGGAGCAGCGCAGGAGCAGGCGCGGAAGGTGAAAGCTCCGGCCGCCGACCTAATGTAAAATAGCAGGTGTCGGCGCATCGACTCCTGAAGGTCTTCTTTAACTCCGCGCGGTAATGCGAGTGATAATGAAGTGACGGGGAGGCCCCGTTCTCCCCGTCGCTTCATTTCTGTTTTGCGGGAGGCTTCTTGACAGGGCGCGCGGTAGACCTAGAATGCTAGGGGCAGGTCTCCACAAGGAGCGTGATAATGAGAGAGGGAAGTTCCCCCGTCACAGGTTTCTTTCGCCACCCGAGCAACGCCGTGTCCGCTCTGCTCGCGGCAGGGGGCGTCGTAATTCTTTTTGAGTTGGGGTACCTCTTCGCGGCGGCGCCTTTCGTCGCGGCGGGGGCGCTCATCTTCTTCTGCGTCGAGTACGTGAGCCATCGCTTTCTCCTGCACGCCGCGCCCCGGCCCGAGCCCTCTCTGTCGAGGTTGCAAAAGCGTTTGCATTACGACCACCACAGGGAGCCGGAGGTCCCTGAGCTTCTGTTCGTGCCGCTCTGGTTCTCCCTGCCGAGTCTCTCGGTTTACGCGGCGCTCTATTACCTGCTCAGCGGCAGCGCGCCGATAATGCTCGCGCTGGTGCTCGGCAATCTGGTCAGCTTTCTCTATTACGAGTGGGTGCATTATATCGCCCACGTCCCCGTGACTCCGCGCACGCCTTGGGGCCGCTGGATGAAGAAGTATCACCTGCTGCACCACTACAAGAACGAAGGCCTGTGGTTCGGCGTCACCAACCCCTCGCTCGACCTGCTGTTCGGCACATACCGGCAGGCTTCCGTGGCGGAAAAGAGCCCCACGGTCAGAAGCATCGACCGGGCGGGCCATCAGGCCGGTGTCTCCCGCGATGTCTGAACGGTCATATCCCCTCACGGCCCTAGACCTCGAATACGTCAACCGCGCGGTCCGGCTCGCGACCGAGGCCGAACTTCTGGGCAATCTGCCCATCGGGGCCGTCGTCGCTCTGAAGGGCGAGGTGATCGCCGAAGCAGGGAACTCCGTGCTGTCGCCTCATTACCACCCCGGCAGGCACGCGGAGATGGAAGCGCTGAGCCGCGTGCCCGCGAGCCTATGGCCGCTCTGCCGCGAGATGACCTGCTACACGACCCTCGAACCGTGCGTGATGTGCATGGGCGCAATTCTTCTTCATGGGGTCGGGCGGGTGGTGTTCGGGGCCGTGGACGTGGACGGAGGGGCGGGAGTCATGCTCTCGCGCCTGCCCCATTATTACGCGAACGGGGCGGGCGTGCCCGCGTGGATAGGCCCCGTCCTCCCCGAAGTCTGCGACCCGCTCTATCACCGCATCCGCGAGCGGTTCGACAAGCTGCCGTGTGGCAACGGCTACCTCGGCCCGGAAATCTGACGGCGCGGCGGCCCGCCCCTAACACGCGCGAGTACCAAAAAAACTCCCTTCGCGCCCGCCTCCCCCTCCCGGTTAGCTGCATCATATTGTTAGGCGCATGGCGCGCTTGCTGGTACAATGCCGGGGGGTGTTCGACGTGAAGGAGCGTGGATACTTATGGGGATAAGTCGGATCGATCAGCCGGAGAAGCACAACCACGGGTATTACGTTCGCCTGTCTCGCGAGGGCAGGACCGAATCGAAATTCTTTGCGGACAGGTCCAACGGGGGCAAGCGCGCGGCCCTGCGCGCCGCGAGGCAGTACGAGGCCGAGCTGGTGCGGAGGGCGGAATCGAGGGGAGGGAAGAAGCGCGAGATCAAAAGCGTTCGCAACACGAGCGGTAAGGTCGGCGTGAGCCGCAGCACCTCCAGGAGCGGGGACCGGGTGTATGAGTACTGGCAGGCTTCGTGGAATGACTCCGAGGGGAAGCGCAGGAGCGCGAAGTTCTCGATAAACAAGTACGGGGAAGAGAAGGCGCGCCGCCTCGCGGTCAGGGCGCGGCGGGACGGGCTGCTGGCGAAAGAGCCGGCGGGCTGACGCCGGCCCTCGGATTATGGACGCCCGAAACCTAAGACTTACCCGAGCGCCTCACCGGTCCGGTTCCTGCGCCTCGCCGGCCGGGCTCTCCACCACGCTCGGCTGTTGCTCCCCTTCGAAGCTCTGATACTTCTCGCGGTCTTCCTTCGTGAACTCGACGCCCAGTTGCAGATGTCCGCAGCGGGCGCAGCCATAAGCGCGGACGGGGCGATTGCCCACCCCGAAAATCATCCCGAGAATCGAGCCGCCCTCGGGCCTGAAGCAGACCTTCCCCGAGTCGGATTCGATGAGGGAGCCCTCGACCAGAGAGCCGCCCCCGCACGCGACGCACCTCATCCCTGTTACTCCTCCCCTTCTTTCTCTTCGAATTTCAGGGCGGCGGAGTTTATGCAGTAACGCAAGTTGGTCGGCGCGGGGCCGTCGTCGAAGACGTGCCCCAGGTGCGCGTCGCACTTGCTGCACATCACTTCGATGCGCCTCATGCCGTGGCTGTAGTCGGCCTCCATGTCCACGGCTTCTTCCGAGGCCGGGCTCCAGAAACTCGGCCACCCCGACCCCGACTCGAACTTCGTATCCGAGGCGAATAGCTCGTTGCCGCAGCAGACGCAACGGTACACGCCTTCGCCGTGCTGGTCGTAGTACTCGCCGGTGAACGCGCGCTCCGTGCCCTTCCTGCGCGTCACCTCGAACTGTTCCGGAGTTAGCTGCCGTTGCCACTCCTCGTCCGTCTTGTTCACTTTGTCTGTCATTGTATTTCCTTCCTGCGCCTGAAATCGATCATGCCGTCGCGATCATATTCTAACACCTAATTATCGCGCTTCGTTCCGGCCCGACGCTGCTAATGTAAGAGCTGATACTTGACTTAAAAGGTTTACATGATAGTATCGTGCGCGTCACTCACGCTTAGGCCATAAGATCTTATATACATCACGATCCGTTCATGTCAGCCTCGGGGGTGTACCGGTCTGCATAAAAAAAGGAGAAAAGACATGGCAAATCCTCTGACCTTCGTTGTTCAACTCGACCCGAATCAATCGCCCACCAAATTGCTTGAGTACATCGCCGCGAATCAAGCTCAAATCGATAACGCCCTTAACACTGTGGGCACGGTCCATTATGCCCGGTTCATCTTCATGAACACAAACAACCCGCTTACGCTACAGCCCGACCAGATGGCATCGAATGCCACGCACATGAGCGTAATCACAGCGTACGACGGCGATTTCGACAAATATATTCAAGACTTCACCAACCAGTTGAGCGGCCTGTTCGACGCTCTGCTCAGCTTCACCGTGGACGGGCAGCACATCCCACCCGTCTCGCAAAACCTCAAGGCTTTTGAGGATTACATTCACGCGCACAACCTGAGCGATTTCACCCCGAATAACTCGATGTACTCCGCCTACACATGCATAGTGCAGCAGGTTCGCACGCTGAATTGCTAAGCTTGAAGACCAACCCGGGGTAGAGATCAGAGACTCCCATCCGAAGGGATCGGAGTCTCTACCGCCTCACCCGTTAATCCTATCGGAGTCGAGCTTATGACCAGCAACACCGTTGATCTCAGAGACGTTCAGGGAGTCATTCTTCGGGGCTATAATATGGATGTCACGCGCTTCTTCATCCTTCAAATAAATGATGGCGCGAAGGCGCGGCAGTTCACGGGCCTCCTTGTGTCGGGAGAGGGTTCGGTCCCACAGATCACCACGTCCGAACACTGGGGGCCTGTGAAGCCCGATCACTGTCTGAATATCGGCTTCACTTTCAAGGGCCTCGAAGCGCTTCAGGTGGACCCGAGTTACCTCGGCTCGTTCCCGCAAACGTTTCAGGACGGGGCGGCCGCCGCCGCAGCCACCGTGGGAGATACGGGTGACAGCGCGCCGGCAAACTGGGTAGGGGGCCTGTCGGACGTGAACTCGGTCCACGTCGTGCTCGCCCTGTACGCGCAGAACGCGGCCATCCTCGATCAGGTCTCAGAGACCCTCCGCGGCCTGTTCGCGCAATACGCCATCACTGAGCTGTCCGCACAGGACGCGAATAACCTGCCCAACCCCGACGAGATGTACTCGCAGTATGGCAAGATCCATTTCGGGTACACGGACGGCATCTCGCAGCCCAGGATCGCGGGCACCCCGTCCGAGCACTCGATCCCGGACCATCAGCCGCTCTCTCCCACGGGGGAATTTCTCATGGGGTACCCGAGTCAGAACCCGAATCAGACCTACCGGGTCTCGCCCCCCGAGTTGTCGCTCAACAGCAGCTTCGCGGCATTCCGCATACTCAAGCAGGATGTCGCGGCCTTCGAGTCTTTTCTCGGGACCGCGGGGCAATACGGCCTCGACCCGGAGAAGCTGGCGGCCAAGGTCAGCGGCAGGTGGCGCAACGGAGTGCCCCTCATGTTCTCTCCCGACACGCCGTGGCCCGACCCTCCGACCCCGGCGGACCAGCTCAACAACTATGATTACGTGCCGGACACTTCCGCGGGCGCTTCAGCGCCAGCCGCGGGCTCGGGGGAAGCCGTCAAAGACCCTCCGCCCTACCCGGACGACACGTGCGGGTTCGTGTGCCCGATTGGGTCGCACATGCGGCGCGGCAACCCTCGCGGCGAGGCGGTGGTGGGCGGGGGCCAACACTTGCACAGGATCCTGCGACGGGGGGTGCCTTACGGGCCCCCGTATGACCCGAAGAACCCGGATGACATCGAGCGCGGGCTGGTCGGGTTCTTCATCAACGCCGACCTCGCCAACCAGTTCGAGTTCCTGATGACGAACTGGATAAACAGCCCCACGCCTTTTGTCATGGCTAATAAGTGCCCCAACGGGGGCAACACGTTCTTCAACGTCAGCGGGAACGACGTGTTCCTCGGCGACAACGACCCGGCCACGAGTAGCTTCACGCTCGCCAACCCTGACGGGAAGAACACGGTGGTCAAAGGCTTCGACCGATTCATCATTACACGCGGCGGAGCTTATTGTTACCTGCCGAGCAGGACCGCGATGAAATACCTGGCGAATCCCCAGGGATAGGTCGAGGCGGGCGGCGGGCGGGGTTCTAAGTGTCGAATGCGTATGGCCAGGAACGCGGAATTGGGCTAATATACGGTCGCTCCGGCTTGGTCCCTTAAATTGTTGGAAAGGGGTAACTCGCCATGCGCCGATCATTCCTGCTAGCTTTCGCCTGCATCGCACTACTCTCCGCGGTAGCGAACGCACAGCGCCCGTCTCACACCGACACGACCGGGGCCGGTACGAGTATGACTCGCCCGCACCCGCTCAATAATCCTTCGATAAGAGACCCCGGAATAGCGCACGTCGGCATACACGACCAGTGGGGCAATCTGGCCCCTAAAAAAAACGTCGTGCCTTCCGTGACCCGGATCGTGGGAGAGAATCTTCACCTCGCCCTCTTCAACTACACGCTGAAGGAGGGGAAGCTCGAAAGCAGCGTGGCCATCCAGCTCCGCCCCTATAAAGACAAGCAGGAGGTCGAGGTCCACGTCCTCGCCATCGAGCAGAACGGGGTGCGCGTGGTGCCGACCGCCCTGTCCGGCCCGCAAACGATTAAGATGAAGAAGCAGGGCGCGGTCCTCCCTTTCACCGTCGAGATGGCGGAAGGGGACAGCCTGACCTGCGAGATGCTCTTCTACATCAACGGCCAGGAGCAGGGACGGACAAGGATCAGAGTCGACAAGAACGGCCTGGATTTCGCGGCGGAGAAGAAGTGAGTCAGGGGCCGGTGGTCGGTGGCCAGGGCTCAGGGGAGGGCTCGGGTGAGTCGGGCTCATTTCCCTCTTTCGAAAATCTTATCCAGTATCAACATCACCACGAGACTTAACCACAGGGTGAGCAGCAGCACGTTCATCAGGGTCGAATCCATAATCACCTCTCGTCAGCAAAGTCGTTGAAGGTGATGATACAGCAAAAAAACGGCGGGTCAATTCCCCGCGCGGGGGAGAGGCGGTCGGGAACGGTTCTTCAAAGCATTTTGTAATCAGACATGATCGCGGGCATTATCCGCATTGGCCCCGGCCCTACAGCCCACCTTCGAATTCGCGGCCACGCACCAGCACGTAGCTCCGCCCCATCTTTTCATTGTAAGCGCGCACGCCCGCGTACACCCCGTCGATGTCTTCTTCGGGGGGGAGGTAGTGACACCGCGCGCTCGCGTAGTGCGCGGAGATGGCTTTGCGGAAGCCTGCCGTGCGGTTGTGCCCCGAGCCGTGCAGCAGGACCGGGTGGAAGAGCGCGACATCCCCCGGCTCCATCTCCAGGTGGGCGCGCTCGGTCTGCTGGCCCACGCCCTGCGCCCCGAGGTAAGAGAAGTTCACGTACTCCCATTCGGGCAGCTCGTGCTCCATCAGCCCGCCTTTGTGGGTGCCGGGCACGACCGTCAGGCAGCCGTTTTCGGGCGTGCACCTGTCGATGGCGGTCCACGTGGCCACGATCTTATCGGCCGGGCGGAAGGGGAAGTATACGAGGTCCTGATGGAGCGGGTGCCGGCCATCGACCACGGGCGGCTTGTTGATGAACATGTTATGGACCATCTTTATGTCGGGGCCGGTGATCTCTTCCACTTCGTCCAGCAGCCGCTCGTGCCTGATATAAGTGTCGAATACGGGGTCCCGATGAAGGTCCTGAAGCTTCTGGATGGACGCCTCCGCGGAGGCCGGGGTGACGACTTTTTTGGCGACCATCACGTCCTTCATCACGAGCATGTTCTCCGGGCGGCTGGCGCGCTGCTCGACTATGGCCCGGAACCTCTCCCTCCATGTCTCAAGCTCTTCCGGGCCGAAGAAACCTCGCAGGATGGTGTAACCGTCGCGCTCGTACTGGGCTCTTTGCTCTGAGTTCATAAGGGGCTCGCTTTCGATCTTCCTCTGATCACGCGCCAGTATATTCACGCGCCTCTCCGGGGTCAACCGAGGCGAAGGCGGCCGCGCCCGCCCTACAATTATCATTCCGGGATGTGCTAATCTTCGATTCTTCGCGGGGCTCGCCACGAGGCCCGGACGGGCTCGCGCGGTACCGGACGGCTCTGTAATCAAATTATATATTGACCGCACTCTGGCCTTTGTAGAAAGGAGAACTGTTATGACATCTCAACTGACGCCCGAAAAAATACTACAGCTCGGACTGGGCTTCTGGGGCTCGAAGACCCTTCTGAGCGCGGTGGAGTTCGGCCTCTTCACGGAGCTGGCCAGGGGGCCGCTCGACGCGGAAACGCTGGCCGAGCGCCTCTCCATTCACCCGCGGTCCGCGCGCGATTTCTTCGACTCGCTCGTGGCCCTGGGCATGCTGGAAAGAGACGGGGGGCTCTATTCGAATACTCCCGAAGCCGACCTGTTCCTCGATAAGGCGAAGCCCTCTTACGTCGGAGGGATTCTCGACATGGCGAACGCGCGGCTGTACGGGTTCTGGGGCGCGCTCTCGGAGGCCCTGAGGACCGGCGAGCCGCAGAATGAGTCGAAGGGCGGGAAAGGTCTGTTCGAGTCCGTGTACTCCGACCCCGAGCGCCTCAGGATATTTCTGAAAGCGATGACCGGCCTCAGCCTCGGCGCGGCGATAGCAATCGCGAAGAAATTCCCGTGGCACCGCTACTCCACGTTCATCGACGTCGGGGCGGCTCAGGGCGGCCTGCCCGTGCAGGTCGCGCTCGCCAACGGGCACATTACGGGCGGCGGCTTCGACCTCCCGCTGCTCCGCCCCATATTCGAAGAGTACGTCGACTCGCACGGCCTCGGGGACCGCCTGAAATTCTATCCGGGGAATTTCTTCGAGGACCCTCTGCCGTCGGCGGACGTGCTGGTGATGGGTCACATCCTTCATGACTGGAACCTGGAAGAGAAGAAGATGCTGATCTCCAAAGCGTACGACGCCCTGCCCGCGGGCGGGGCCCTGCTCGTTTACGAATCGCTCATAGATGATGACCGCAGGCGGAACGCCTTCGGCCTCCTGATGAGCCTGAACATGCTGATAGAGACGCCCGGAGGCTTCGACTACACGGGCGCGGACTGCTCGTCGTGGATGCGGGAAGCCGGATTCAGAGAGACGCAGGTCGAGCACCTCGTAGGCCCCGACTCGATGGTGATCGGGATCAAGTAGTGCCGTTATTAAATTATTCCGGGGGCGGGCTCCGGCCCGCCTTCATCGCCTCGCGGCCCGCCCCCGCCTGACTCCCGCTCCGCCCCCGCGATTAAGGAGAGTGGCTATGCGATTGCTCGGTGTTTCGACCTGGATTCTGTGTGCTCTCAGTCTGGTCTTCAGCGTCGGCCTTTCGGCCGCCGGCCTCTACCTCGTGCGCCGGAAGCTCCCTCACACGACTCTGAAAGATAACAACGAAGTCGCGGGCTTCATCTACGCGGCGGTCGCGGTAATTTACGCGGTGATCCTGGCATTCGTCGTCATAGCCGTCTGGGAACAGTATTCCGAGGCGGAGGAGAGCGCGCACCAGGAGGCGGGCGAGATAGGCAACCTGTTGCGCGACGCTCAGGGCTTCCCGGACGCGGCGCGGGACCTCGTGCAGCAGAGACTCCTCGACTACGCCCGGTCGGTCGTGGACGAAGAGTGGGAGGCTATGAGCCGGGGCGAGGCCGGCCCTGAAACGTCCAGGGCTTACGAGCAGGTGTGGCAGGCGTATTACGACTTTCAGCCTCAGGGCGTCAAAGAAGAGGCTTTCTACGTGCAGTCGCTCGAAGCCTTAAACGAGATGGGGCAGCTCAGGCGCACGCGCCTGCACGTGAGCCGGCCGGGGCTGCCTCTGCTCATGTGGGTGCTCCTGCTCGGCGGGGGGATCATCACCGTCGGGTTCACTTACCTGTTCGGGACGAAGAGCGCCGCCGCGCAATTAATCATTGTCAGTTCGCTCGCCGGGTTGATAGGCTTCGTACTCTTTCTTATCCTGTGTCTGGATTTCCCCTTCGCGGGCGATATGGCGATAGAGCCGGAAGCCATGAGACGTGTGGCGGAAATCTGGGGGCCGCGCTTGAATAGATGAACCGTCCGATCAGATTCATCGCGATGAATCAGGAGAAAGGCTTATGTTCTGCCCGAATTGTGGAAGAGACAACAGCCGCGATCTGAAGTTCTGCGTCGCCTGCGGCACCAACCTTGAGGCCGTGTCTCAAGCCCTGTCCGGGACCTCGGGCGATTTCTTCACCCGGACCGACATGGCCCTGGACCACCTCATCGCCCGATACTCTGAGCACGTCTTCAAGGACGCCCCGGCGAAGGCGCTCAACCGCTCCACGGCCAACTCGTGGAAGCTGCTAGGGCAGGCGACCGTGACCTCGCTCGCGGACGTCGTCCTGTTCTTCATCATATGGAACGTCCTGCCTCTGAAGTTCCTGATCCTCCTCATCTCGACGCCGATCCGCCTGCTGCTGGAGAAGTCGAGGAATCAAAGGGGCGAGGCTCCGGAGCTCTCGGGCCAGAGGGCCGCCGCATTATCGGAGGCCCCGCCACGGAACTGGCTCTCCGAGCCGGGTTCAAGCGTGAGCGAGCACACGACGGAGATGCTGAAGAAGCCCGACGCTGAGATAAACCGCCGGTGAATGGCAGGCGATGGGGTGCGGCGCGGTTGATAAGAATCCAGTTTATAAGAGAGCGAAACGTTCATGATATTTTCAAGCAGAGAGCTCGCCCTGAGGCTTGAGACCGCCGAGGCGCTCAACCACGTGGAGTTCGTCGCGGCTTATAACCGGTATCATAATTTCTCCGAGGGCGTGTACAAAAAGATCAACACCGGGTACGCCGTCTTCGCGGGCGTTCATTCCCTGCTCACCCAGGCTTTCGGGCTGGGGCTGGACGGCCCCGTGACGGAAGCGGAGCTGATCGAACTGGAAGAGTTCTTCAGGCAGCGGGGCGCCCCGGTCAATGTCGAGACCTCTCACCTCGCGGACATGAGCCTGACCCACCTCTTCATGGAGAGGGGCTACAGGGTCACGGAGTACACGGACGTTCAGGCGAAGAGCGTGGACGGGAGAGACCTTCTCGACGCCCCCTCCGATTCCGAGAACGGCGTGCGCGAAATCAAGCCGGAAGAGATCGATGATTTCGCGAGGGCCGTGACCGAAGGGTTCGTCGAGGGCGGGCCCGTCACGGAATCTCTGGCGGACCTTTTCAAAGTCTTCTTCCGCCAATCCAACTGCGCCTGCTTCGGCGCTTTCCGCGACGGGAAGCCGGCGGGAGGCGGCGCGGTCTTCATCAAAGACGGCGTGGCGATGCTCGCGGGCGCGAGCACGCTGCTCGGTTACCGCAACCTCGGAATTCAGACGGACCTGCTTAAGGCCCGGCTCAGCTTCGCCGCGGAGAAGGGCTGCGACCTCGCGACCGTGACGACTTTGCCCGGCACCGTCTCTCAGCGCAACGTCCAGAAGCGGGGCTTCAACATCGTCTACGCGCGGACGAAGTTTACCTCAGGGGCCGGTGGCCAGGATTCAGGGGGCAGGGGCTGAGGAAAAATATTTCAGATTCTCTTTACGGAATTCTTTTCGATTAAATCAAAATCACTAGCGGCATCACCGGCCCCTGGCCCCCGGCCACCGGCCTCTGGAGAATATCGATGACTCAAGGTAAGAAAACTTCAAAGAAGCCCGGCCTGAATCGCAGAGGGTTTTTGCGGAAGGGGTTGGCGGGCGGCACGGCGGCCCTCGCCGTCCCGTATCTGCCTCGCCCGGTGGCAAGCTCGGCGGCGAGCGCGCCGGCCGTGAAGCCGTTCGCGCTCGAAGAGGTTTCCGTGGCCGAATTGCAGGCGGGGATCAAGTCCGGCGAGTACACGTCGCGCTCGATCACGGAGATGTACCTCGCGCGCATCGAAGAGATCGACAGGCAGGGGCCGGCGATCAACTCCGTCATCGAGGTCAACCCCGACGCCCTCTCGATAGCCGGGGAGCTTGACCGCGAGCGCAGGGAGAGGGGGCCGCGGGGCCCGCTTCACGGAATACCCATCCTCATCAAAGACAACATTGATACCGCCGACCGCATGGCCACGTCCGCGGGCTCGCTCGCGCTCGCGGGCTCAATCGCGTCTAAAGACGCATTCGTCGCGGAGCAGTTGAGGAAGGCCGGGGCCGTGATACTGGGCAAGACGAACCTGAGCGAGTGGGCCAACTTCAGGTCCACCCGCTCGATCAGCGGGTGGAGCGGTCGCGGAGGGTTAACACGCAACCCTTACGCCCTCGACAGAAACCCCTGCGGCTCAAGCTCGGGCTCAGGAGTGGCTGTGGCGGCCAGTTTGGCGGCGGCGGCAGTCGGCACGGAGACGGACGGCTCCATAGTCTGCCCCTCGTCGGCCAACTCAATCGTCGGGATCAAGCCGACGCTCGGGCTGGTGAGCCGGTCGGGGATAATCCCCATCGCCCACAGCCAGGACACGGCGGGGCCGATGGCGAGGACCGTGGCGGACGCGGCGATACTCCTCGGCGCGCTCGTGGGAGTCGACCCGAGGGACGCGGCGACGGCCGGGGGCCGGGGAAAGTCTCACGCGGACTACACGAAGTTTCTCGACGCGCGCGGGCTCAAGGGCGCGCGCATCGGGGTCGCCCGCAACTTTTTCGGCTTCAGCGAGAAGGTGGATAAACTGCTGAACGAGGCCATCGACGTGATGAAGCGGGAGGGCGCGGTGGTGATCGACCCGGCGAACATGCCCACGGCCGGTAAGTTCGACGACTCCGAGTTCCAGGTGCTCCTTTATGAATTCAAGGCCGATCTCAATAAGTACCTCGCCGGCCTCGGGCCTTCCGCTCCGGCCCGCTCGCTGAAAGACCTGATCGAATTCAACGAGAAGAATCGCGAAAAGGAGATGCCGTATTTCGGGCAGGAGATATTCGTGATGGCCGAGGCCAAGGGGCCGCTCACTAGCAGGGAGTACCGGCTCGCTCTCAGCAAGAACCTTCGCCTCTCGAGGGCGCAGGGGATAGACGCGGTGATGCGGGCACACAGGCTGGACGCCCTGGTGGGCCCTACGGGAGGGGCGCCGTGGGTGACGGACCTGGTCAATGGGGACCACTACTCGGGCGGCAGCTCGACGCCCGCTGCGGTGGCCGGGTACCCGAATATATCGGTCCCCTCGGGGTACATATTCGGCCTCCCGGTGGGCATATCTTTCTTCGGCAGGGCCTACAGCGAGCCCGCGCTCATCAGGATTGCTTACGCTTTCGAGCAGGCGACGAAGCACCGCAGGCCGCCGAAGTTTTTGCCCACCGCCGACCTGAAGGCGTGAGCGCCGACTTCGAGAGAAGGCGCCCGCGGATCAGGCGAGAAACTCGTCTAGCAGGGGTTGATTGCTCTCCGCGTCGCGCTCTCCCGCGGCGATGGTGGCTTCGAGCAATTCGGGCCGGGTGAAGTCCCACCGCTCGATGGGGAGGGGCCGGTCGGGAGCGATGTAGAGGCGCGACCCGCGGCGGCCTGTGACGCCCGCGGGGTAGGGGCTCGTGAGCAGCACGAGATTTCTTCGCACGCCCTGCGCCTCGTCACCCATGAAGGCCGGGACGTTGTCGATTATCCCTCCGTCGAGCAGGCGGCGGCCCGCGAAACTGCCGATGGACGTGAAGGGCGGAGTGGACGACGAAGCGATGATCAGGCTGGCCAACTCCTCCGCGGTCTCGCACCTCCGCGCATCGAATGCCATCGCGCTGAAGCCCACGCGCCGCCCGTACGACGGGTGGACCATGCCCGCGCGGAAACTCTTCTCAATGTTGTAAGCGCAGAGGCCGAGCAGGACCGCCGCGAAAGCGGGCACGCCTCTCGGGAAGGCCGTGGTCAGGATGAGTATGGGGAAGGGCTGCGACCTGACGCGGTCGAGCCCTCCGTCGGCGAGGGCATGGAGCAGGGTGTCGCGGTAAATCGGCTCGTGCGGAGTGGGCCGCTGGCCCGACAGGAGCCGCGCCCAGTCAAAATTTTTAGTCACCCCGTCGCGCCGTTTTTTGAAGAACTCCCCGGTCTCTTCCTCCCGCCCGCTCAACATTATCGTGGCGACGCAGGCCCCGGCGCTGCACGTCGCGAGGACGGCGGCTCGCGGCAGCAGTTGCTCGCGCCAGCGTTTCATCAGGCCGAGCTGATAAAACGACCTGTTCCCGCCTCCCGCAAAAGTGATGGCGAGGTCTCGCTCGGCGGCCAGAGGCCGGAGATCGGGGGCCGGGGAATGAACAGGTTCTTGCATCATTTGAAGCTCCGGAATCAGGGTCAGTGTTCAGGAGTCAGGGGCCAGGGACTAAGGAAGGAGCATTTCGGATTCTATTTATAGAATCATTTCCTACCCCGGCCCCTGACCTATCCATCCTCCAGAATAACATCGCTCGCCTTCTCGCTGATCATGTAGATCGGCGTAACGATGAAGAAGCCGGGTATGCGCGGGAAGACCGAGGCGTCCACGACCCTGAGGTTCTTCGTCCCGTAGACGCGGAAGCGGCTGTCGAGGACGGCCATCGGGTCATCTTTAGGCCCGATCTTGCAGGTGCAGGATGCGTGATGGCCCCACGCTTCATTCCTGATGAATTCTTTAATCTGCTCGGGCGTCTTTATGTTTTCGCCCGGCAGCACCTCTCTTTTGGCGATGAGGCGTATGTACTTGTTCATCCGCCTCACGAATTCCACGCCCGCCGCCACGGAATCCAGGTCTTCTCCGTTCACGTCATTCCCTTCGTTGAAGTAGCGGAACTCGATGTGAGGCACGTCGCGCGGGTCGGCCGACTTCAGGGTGACGCGGCCCGCCGTGTTGCGGGTGTGCGCCTTGAGTATGGCCCAGCTGAAGAAGTTCCTCCCGCGCTCCAACTCCTTCGAGTAACCGGGGTAGTAACCTTTGAAGAAGCCGGGCAGTCCGAAGATGAAGAGGTCGGGGTCGGGGCGGCTCGGGTCCGACCTCTTGATGACCCCGATGACGGCCCCGTTCGTGGTGTAAAGCCCCTTGCCGGATTGCCACTCGATGAAATACGGGTCGCCGGGCTCGCCTTCGGCCGGGGGCATGAAGGTGGCCTTCTCCAGTATCTCGAAATCCTTCTCCATCTCCGTGATCACGCAGACCTCGTAGCGGTCCTGGAGGTTCTCCCCGACGCCGGGCAGGTCGACGCGGACCTCTATCCCGTGCTTCTCCAACTCCTCCCTCGGCCCGATGCCCGACAGCTTAAGCAGTTGGGGGGTGTTGAACGCGCCCGCGCTTATGATGACCTCCTTGTTGACGTAGATGGTCCGCTTGATCGCGTCGCCGGGGTCCGTGCCGCCGCCCGACGGGGCCTGCGGGTCGGCGCGGTACAGGTGCTCGCCGTCGAGGTATTCGACCCCGATGGCCTTGTTCTCGGCGTCGAATAGAACGCGGGTGACTAGCGCCTTCGTCTTCACGATCAGGTTGTCGGGGAACTTTTCCTGCACCGCGCGTATGCAGTCGCGCACGCTGCGCCGCTTGCCGCCGCTGGTCGCGAGGGGCGTGACGGTGATCCCCTCGGGGTTCGAGTTGATCACGCGCCAGTCGTTCGGGTCGAAGCGAGTCTCGATGCGTTCCAGAGGTCTGCCGATGTTCTCGACCAAGGCCTGCGCGGCGGCCGAGAAGACGACTTTGACCAGCCGCTCATCCTTTATGATCAGCTTCGGGTCGGCGGTGTTGGTCGTCAGCCACCCGTCGTAGCCGTGGCGGCTCGGGTTCCCGGAGTCCCCGCCGAACAGGTTGCGGAGGCGCTCGAAGAAGGCCAGGAGGGGGTTGCTGGAATAGGTGCCCGGACGCCTCGCGTACTGGCACTGTTCCAGCCTCTCGAAGTACTTCCGCATGTTATCGCTTTTCCAGGAGTCGTCCCCCATCAACTGGGCGATGGCGTCCCAGTCGCTGTTGTGCCCGTAGATGGTGATCATCGCGTTGTGTGACGTGCACCCGCCCAGGGTGCCCGCGCGCGGGTAGAGGACCCCGTCGCGCTCGGGGGTGAACTTCGAGTCGCGGCGCTGCTGCGCGTCGTCGGAGTAGTGGCGCACGAAGTAGTCCCACTTCATCTCCGGGTCCTCGGTGGCAAGGCCGTGAAAGACGGGCACGTGGTAGTGGTAGTTCGAGGGGTCGCCACCGGCTTCGAGCAGAAGCACCTTCTTGCCCGCTTTCGCCAGATTCGCCGCGAGCGGCCCGCCGCCCGCGCCCGAGCCGATGATGGCGTAATCATATGTCGGATTACCGTTCGTTTCTGTGCTCATGCTTTTTTCCCTTGCGGGCAATCGGGCGCGGAAAGGCCCGGTCGCCCCGTCTTGAAATCCCGCTAGGACGGCCCCGGCGCGATTTCTGGTACCCGCCATGCCCGCCGGACCGGTGGCCGGCCGGATCGGCTGCAAGTAAGTGTTAGGTCTATGCTCAACGTCGAAGAGCCTTTTTTATGTTGAGCCACGGGGATTGCTCGCTTTTAGTCGGGAACCTCGATGGTCCAACAACCGGGTTTAGAAAGACGCCAACATTGGGGAAAGTATAAGACCTGTGTGAGCCTCGTTACGACTAAGCGGGCATAGGTATAGCATAAGCCCCATGCGGTGTCAACGATTTTGTCCGGCGACTCGGCCTCCGGCCCCGGGGCTTGAGCCCTCGGGTAAAAGTGTAGAAACTGTTACGGGCATAAGGCCCGAAAACTCGAAGTGGAGGGGTGCCGGTGGACAACCTACAGAAGAAGGTCCCTTACGAAATCAGCCAGCCCAGGTATTCGGTCTCGGACCACATGGTGACGACGGCGTTCGAGCTGCCGGGGTTCCGCGTCACGCGGAGCCTCGGCATCGTTCGCGGCATAGTGGTTAGGTCCCGCTCCGTGTTCAAGACAATCGGCGCGCAGCTTCAAACCATAGTCGGCGGCAACATCACGGCCTGGACCCAGTTGTGCGAGCACGCGCGCGCCGACGCATTCGCGATCATGATTCAGCACGCGACGGAGATCGGGGCCAACGCCATCGTCGGCGCCCGGTACGACGCGACGGAGATCGCGACTGGCGTGACGGAGGTCTTCGCGTACGGCACGGCCGTGATCGTCGAGCGGGTTGAAGGAGAGGACATCTATAACTCCTGATCGCGGGATCGATTTATGAAAGAACAGCCGATTACCACCGGCCGCGCGCACGGCGAGCCCGCCCGCGCGGGCTCGACCAAAGCCCTCGTCGTATTCCTCTCATTGTTCTTCATCGCATGGTCGCTCAGGGCCACCGTCTTTTATCCCATCGACGAGGGGATCGAGTCCGGACTGTTGAAGGAGATTTATGCCAACTCCGTCAAGCTCGCGCTCTGGGTAATCCCGGCGGTCGTTTACGTCGCCGTCGTGGAGAGGAGAGCGCCGCTCAAGGTTCTAAAGATCAGCACGCCCGTCGGAGGGAAGAGGCTGCTGTACTCCGCGGCCGCAATCGCGCTCTATTTCGCGGGCGTCATCGCCTTCGAGCTCTTCACCTCGGGGAAGACTCTCGCGGCGCTGTTCGATTCGGGCGCGCGCGAATGGCTGGCCGTGCTCTTCGGCGTCGCGTTCTCCCCCGTGTCCGAAGAGATTCTGTATAGGGGCTTCATCCTGACCGAACTCGGAGAGCGGATGGGATTCTGGAAGGCGAACCTGCTAACCTCCGTCCTCTTCGTGTCGATTCACTGGCCGCACTGGCTATGGGCGACGGGCTTCAAGCCGTGGATGGCGGTCACCTCCGTGACGATGTTCATACTCTCCCTTTTCCTCGGCTATCTGGTGAAGCTCTCGGGCTCGATCTGGCCGAGCGTGGCGGCGCACATACTGAATAATTTCATAGCGAGCTTCCTTCGATAAAGGAGAAGATGTGATGAGTGACGGCAAATCGATTGATGAAAACCTGCGGCATGAATTGCTGGAGATGGTCGCGGAGGACAATGCCACGCGCGAAGAGCTTGCCGCGGACGGCTCGCTTTTCGAAGGCTACCACCCGCGAATGGAAGCCGTGCACCGGCGTAACTCGGCCCGGCTGTCCGCCATCTTCGACGCGTGCGGGTGGCCCGGCCTGAGCCTCGCCGGCGAGGACGGGGAGGGTGCCGCGTGGCTGATCGTCCAGCATGCGATAGGAGAGCCCGCCTTTCAGAGGCGCGGGCTGGAACTGCTTAAAGAGGCCGCGGCGCGAGCGGAGGCCCCGGAGTGGCAGGTCGCCTACCTCGAAGACAGGATTCGCGCCTGCGAAGGCCGGCCGCAAATTTACGGCACGCAATACGACTGGGACGAAAACGGCGAGATGAGCCCCTACCCTCGGATAGAAGACGCGGAGCACGTGAATGAGCGCCGCCGCGCGGCCGGGCTCGCGACGCTTGAAGAGAACCTCGCGCGGATGCGGGCGCAGGCGGCGTCTTCGGCCGAGCGACCGCCCTCGGACCTGGCGAAGCGGCGAAAAGGGGAAGACGACTGGGCTCGCAAAGTCGGCTGGCGCGACTGATGAATGCGTTTTGACATTCAATCACTTCGTGCTATGCTCCACCACGAAAAACAGGCAGTTTCTTGCTGGCTCCATACTCAACAACCGAACGGAGGCTCGACAGATGATACTTATCTTGCAGTATCTTTTAGCGGCGGTGAGTTTTGTGTTCACGATCCTGGTAGTCGTCAAGCTGTTCCAGCGCAAAGGGGTCCTTCATGGAATCCTCGGCATCATCTGCGGAATCTACACATTCATCTGGGGATGGATGAATGCGGACCGCGAAGGCATCAGGCCCATCATGATGGCGTGGACCGCCGTGATAATCCTGGCATTCATCCTCGGATTTTTAGGCGGGTTTTCAGGATACCGTTGATGTAAACAGCCATTCGCGTCGGCACCGCGGCGAATAGCGGCGTCACGGGCGATTCGCCGCCTCCTTTATCTCTTTGCAGATTTCAACGAGCGCCCTGTTCGCATCCGCAGGGCTCAGGCTGTCCAGAGGTTTCGAGGGATCGTTCGCGGCCTGATAAGCCTCGATTTCAGTCTCCTGATAAAGACTCTCAGACACGGCCACCCATAAAATCCTTAGCCCGTCTTTCTCGGCGGCTTCGAGCAGAGGGGGTAGCTCGTGTTCCGCGATGAAGTCGGAGGCAAGGAAGTTCGGGCTCACCAACAGGACCGCGACCTTCGCGGACGCGAGCGCCTCTTCGATCTTACCCCTCCATTTATCGCCCGCCTTGATTGTCGTGTCGTCCCATGCCGAAATCTGGCCGGTCCTCGTTAAAGGCTTACAAACGGTCTTGAGCCTGTCGAGCCACTCCCGGTCTTTGTGGCTGTAGCTTATAAAGACCTGCCCGCGAGCGGACGGTGAGGCGCTCCGCGTAACACTTCTTTGCACCACGTCGTCGATGAGCCCCCGGACGTTGACCATCTCGTAACTTTCCTGACACTGGATTAACTCTTGCCTGTCGTCTATGAATTTCTGCAATGTATCGAAGCGATAAAAATGAGGCTCCCGGCTGTTCTTGCACCGGGAGCAATTGCAGGGGATGAGTTTATTGAATTTCAATCGCGGATACGAGTCGTGAATCTTATCAAGCTCGTAAGTTACGACGGTCATCAAATCTTTTTTGCGCTTGCCCTCTACTCGAATCCTGATCTCGCGTTTGTCGTAATATTCGATCACTTCCGCCCTCGTGGAGTCTCGCTCAAGGATGACTCCACTCTTCCAGACAAGCTCCTGCGTCGAGATCAGCCTGTGCAGCACGACAATGAAGCGGGTGATTATGCCCTTCGGCATGAACTCGTATGTGTACCGAACGATCAGGTTGTCGGCTTCATCCCAGTCATAAACGGGCTGGTTCTCGCTCAGTCGCTGCGGAGCGATGTAATTATCACTATCGGGAATCTGGTAACAGAGCTTGAAGTTGATCATCAGCCGCAGCAGCTCACCCTGCATGGTCGCGTATTCCGCCTCGCTCCATATCTCCTTCAAGTCCGCGCGGTTGAACCTGCCTTGTTTGTCGATGACGGTCTTGTTGTCGAGGACTTTATAAACAGCGTCGGTTCCCCATTTCGGCTTGAGAATAACGGTCTTAATCAGTAGGTCGTCTTCTTTAAAATGGAGGCAGACTCCCAGGTCGTGCAGGTAGCAGCTCAGTTGCAGCTTATCTATCAGATTCTTAAATCCGTTCTGCTCGCAGATCCTCAGGTACTCATCAAGAGTTATGTGATTGCGCGGGCCGGTTTCGAGCGCCTGCCTGACTTTCACCCACGTTTTAGGGAGCGGCGTGCCGATGTGCGGCAGGCTGGTGATGAAGTGCTCTATCTGCCTTAAGATCTCTTCGAGCCCCCGGTTGGTATCGAGGTTCGTCGCCAGCGTCTCTTTCAAATTCTCAAACTGCCCGCGCAGCTGCCGCTCGTTGATCTCGCGGTGGCGGTCCTGCTTCTCGTTCTTGACGATCAACAGGGGGCTGTTGTCGCTGAGCAATTCGACGACGTTGAGCCAGTAATTGAAGTCCGTGTCTTCCTTGCGCGTATCAGCCACGAGGATGTAAAGCGACCTTCTGGTGAGAAAGAACTGGTGGGTGGCGTGATAAATCTCCTGCCCTCCGAAGTCCCAGATGTTTACCCGGAACCGCCGGCCGTTCGCCATTGGAAAATCCCAACGGGTGACTTCAATGCCTTCGGTTGATTGCTCATCTTCTCTGAGTTTGTAATCCGGGTTCTCGATCTTTTTCGCCAGAGACGTTTTTCCCGCGCCTGCTTCGCCGAGGATGAGCAGCTTGGCTTCGTATAGATGGTCCGTCCCTTCAGCTTCCAGTTGCCTGAAGTAATTCTTGATAGCGTCAACGCCCTGCTTGACGACTTCCATCGGCGGCGTTTCTACCGGATTTCCATTCAGGAAAATGCTTTTTAAGTTCTCCATCCGCACTATTCTTGGTGAGATCTCTTTAATTTGGTTGCCGATCCTGGTGGAAGTATTATTCAGGTTAAGTTCCTCCAAAGCATTCATGTCATAAAGAAAGTCCGGTATAGATGTAATCTTATTGCCCCAGAGCGAAAGTATGGTTAATCTCTTCAACTCTGCAATACATTGAGGAATCTCGGTAAGAAGATTATTGCCGACACGAAGTTTAGTCAGGTTTGATAGATTACCTAAAGCATTTGGAAGGTATTTTATCTGGTTATTAGATACCTCCAGCTCCGTTAATCCACTTAATCCAGAGATCGACTCACGAAGAGAAGTCAGGCTGTTAAAGGCTAAATTAAGATCAGTGAGGTTCGTTAGTTTAGAGATTGACTCGGGCAGAAGTATTAATTGGTTATAGCCTAAATTAAGGCTGGTGAGTTTTGTCAGTTGGCAGATCGAGTCGGGTAGAAAGATCAAGTAGTTGCCGCGTAAATCCAGGCTGGTGAGGTTCGTTAGTTGACAAATAGATTCAGGAATGGAAGTCATTTGGTGATTTCTCAGGGATAGTTCTTCCAAATGTAACAAATCGAGAATCTCGGCCGGCATGGTTATCAACCCTTTATTATCACGGTCGCTCAAGTCTATGCTCAAATCTAATTTCTTGAGCTTCTTTACTTTGGCTCTATTTATCTTGTCGAGTAGGTACCTGGGTGTTTGGATCATATCGTCATACCTTACATGGCAAATTTGTCTGGTGCGCTAGGCGCTGTAGGAGCGCGTGCATTATGAATCCTGTGGGATTCGCTTGCAAGCTCAGGGGCAGCGAGTTGTCAGGCGGCCCCTAACGAGTCGGTGTACTCAGTACTTCTTGACTTTGACCCGTCGAAGGTTTATCTTAGGCGCGCTTACTCGGTTTTGGGCTCTCAGTAATTCATTAAAGAAACCTGAATAATCGATCTACAAGGAGGCGCGCATGCCTATCTACTACTCGATTGACGGCAGGAAGGATAGCGATAAGCGAATCGCGAAGGGCCTGCTTAAGCTAAAAGACGCTTTCAAGAAACTTGAGATGCCGCAGCGCAACATGGACGACACTCTCATGCTCGCCACCTGGAACATCCGCGAGTTCGATTCGACCAAGTACGGGGTGCGTGGCAAGGAGCCCATCTTCTACATCGCCGAGATCATTAACGCCTTCGACATCGTCGCCGTGCAGGAGGTCAGGGACGACCTCAAGGCGCTCACCACTCTGATGAGGTACCTGGGGGCGTGGTGGAAATGCGTCCTCACCGACGTGACCGAAGGCTCGCAGGGGAACCGCGAGCGCATGGCTTTTCTCTACGACTCGCGCAAGCTCAACTTCGGGGGGCTCGCCACCAACATCGTGATCCCCCCGGTCAAGAAGAAGGGCGAGGAACTGAAGCCGTCCAAGCAGCTCGCCCGCGCGCCTTTCATGGTCGGGTTCCGCGCGGGCTGGTTCAAGTTCACGCTCTGCACTACGCACATACTTTACGGGAAGGCCGTGGCCGAAGACCCCAACCGCGTCGATGAGATAAAAGTCCTCGCGGAATACCTCGCGGGGCAGGCCAGGAAGCCTTACGCATGGGCGAAGAACATGATCTTACTCGGAGACTTCAACATCTTCGACACGAGCGACACCACCATGAAGGCGATCACGAAGGCGGGGTTCACGGTGCCGGAGAGCCTGCAAAAATTGCCCTCGAACGTGCCGCAGAACAAGCACTACGACCAGATCGCCTTCATCGCCCCCGACGTTCAGGACCACCTGGGGCTGGGCAAGGCGGGCGTCTTCAACTTCTTCGAGCACGTCTACCGGAAGGACGAGCAGTCGGTCTACGCCGAGGACATGGGCAAAGCCTACCTTCAGGCCAAGGACGGCTCCGAGCGCGACGAGAAGGGGAGGACCCGGTATTACAACGACTGGCGGACCTTCCAGATGTCCGACCACCTGCCGATGTGGATAGAGCTGAAGATAAATTTCGGCAGGGAATACCTCAACAGGAAGGTCAGGCACGAAACGAAGCCCGACGCGCCGCCCATCCCTCCCGCGTAGGGCGGGGGGGCCCCGACGCCCGGCGGCCCGCGTGACGGGGCGGCGAACAGGGGGCGAAAGCCCGAAAAGGCTCGGAAAAAAGTTTTTGACACCCCCCGCTTATTCTGTTAAATTCAGTCGCTTATAGGTCCTGATGTTCTAAAGACATGTGCGAGATACGGCGGGGAAGAATTAGATGAAGAACGTCACACTGGAAGAGGTCATTCAGACCTATGGTGTGGAGAACTGGGGAGCAGGGTACTTTGAGGTAAACCGAAAAGGACATCTTGCTGTCCGTCCCTCTGAGGGGGACCCCCGGTATCTGGATATTAAAGAACTCATAGATCATCTCGTTGATCAGCGAAAGCTCCAATTGCCGATACTGCTTCGCTTCCCTCAGATACTTACCAACCAGTTAAAGAAGCTGCACCGCTCGTTCAGAGACGCCTCGCGCGAATTCGGCTACACGGGGGGGCACTACCCGGTCTTCCCGATGAAGGTGAACCCGCGCCGGGAGGTGGTAGAGGAGTTCCTCCGCGAGGGCGGCAAGTACAACGTCGGGGTCGAGGCCGGCTCGAAGGCCGAGCTCTACGCGGCGCTCTCGCTCCAGCAGGCCCCGGACTCCCTGCTGATCTGCAACGGGTTCAAGGACGAGTCCTTCGTCAGCCTCGCCCTGATGGGGACGCAGATGGGCAAGCGGGTGATGCTGGTCGTCGAAAAGCTGAACGAGCTGAAGATGATCATCCGCCTCGCGCAGGAGACGGGCGTCACGCCCTGGATCGGGCTGCGCGCCAAGCTCTACTCCAAGGGCTCGGGCAAGTGGGCCTCGTCCGGGGGGGAGGCCGCGAAGTTCGGCCTGACCACGTCCGAGATACTCGAATGCACCCGCCTGCTGCGCGAATACGGGATGCTCGACTCGCTCAAGCTCCTGCACTTCCACATCGGGTCGCAGATAACCGACATCAAGCGCGTGAAGAACGCCATGAAAGAGGCCGCGCGCGTGTACTCCAAGATCCGGCAGATGGGCATCGGCATCGAGTTCCTCGACATCGGCGGGGGCATGGGGGTCGATTACGACGGGTCGAAGACGACCTTCGAGTCCTCGGTCAACTACACGACTCAGGAGTTCGCCAACGACGTGATCTACACGATCAAGTCGGTCTGCGAAGACGAGAACGTCCCCGAGCCCAACCTCGTGACCGAGAGCGGGCGCGTGATGTCGGCCTACCACGCGGTCTTCATCACCTCGATCAGGGACGAGATCGAGACGTTCGCGGACGACCAGCCCGAGGTCACCGTCACCGAAGACGACGCGCAGGTCATCACGGAGCTCAAGGCCCTCTACGACGACATAAACGCGAAGAACTACCGCGAGTACTACCACGACGCGCTCGACCACAAGGACGAGCTGCACACGCAGTTCAACCTCGGGCTCATCAGCCTCGAAGACCGGGCCAAGGGCGAGGTCCTGTTCTGGGAGGTCTGCGCGCGGGCCTCGCGTTTCGCGCGCGGGGCGAAGGTTCAGGAGGAGGAGTTCGACGACCTGAAGAAGATTCTGGCGTCCAAGTACCTCTGCAATTTTTCGGTCTTCCGCTCGACCCCCGACCACTGGGCCATCGGGCAGCTCTTCCCCATCATGCCCATCCACCGCCTCAACGAGCCGCCCACCGATTACGCGACTTTCGTGGACATAACCTGCGACTCCGACGGCCACATAGACAAGTTCGTCGACCTCAAGGACGTTAAGGACGTGCTCGAGCTGCACCCGTTCACGGGCGCCCCCTACTACATCGCGATATTCCTAGTCGGCGCGTACCAGGAAGTGATGGGCAGCTACCACAACCTCTTCGGCCAGCCCAACGAGGCGCACGTCGTCATCGACAAGGATGGGGCCTATCACATCACCAAGATCGTGCAGGGTAGCCGCATCGGCGACATGATAAATTTCGCGCGCTACGACAAGAAGCAGGCCTGGGAGAGCTTAGGCCGCACGGTGGAAGCGCGAGTCAAGTCCGGTCACCTGACCCGTGAGCAGGCCGACCGGCTCGTCAAAGATTACGAGAGCGAAATTAACCGATACACATATCTTGAATAGGTGACAGGTGGCAATATACAAGACACGCGGGAGGGATCGCGGCAGGCGGCGCCCCCTCCCCGTCTCTTCTATCCGCCCTCAGTTACCTGAAACCTGCGAGGGCTAATACTACAATGATGAGGAAACAAAAAAGCACGAAATATCTGACTACCCCCACACGCCCCATCCAGATCGACCGGGACCGCTCCGTGGCAGGGCTGTTGACCAAAATGGAAGGCGCGGGCTTTCAGGCGAGGGCCCTAGCCGACGCGCACAACCTCTGGCTCGACATGCTGTCGGACAACGCGACCGTCTTCATGGGGCTGTCCGGGGCCCTCGTCGCGGCCGGGATGCGCCGCTTGATCTCTTACCTGATCAAGAACCACTACGTCGATGTCGTCGTCGCCACGGGCGCGAACCTCTTCCACGACCTGCACGAGACGCTCGGCCGCTACCACTACCAGGCCCCCCTCGACGTGAGCGACGCGGAACTCCAGGAGGCGCAGGTGGGCCGGTTCTACGACACGCTCGCCAGCGACCACGAGTACCGCGAGGCCGACGAGTGGGTGGGCAATTTCGCGAACACCGTAGATCACTCCCGCCCCTACTCCACCCGCGAGTTCCTTCACCTGCTCGGGCGTGAGCTGGCGGAGATAGCGACCGAGGACGGCATACTGACCTCGGCCTACAAGGCGAAGGTGCCGATCTACTGCCCCGGCGTGGCCGACTCCGCCATCGCCGTCGGCATCGCCACCTCGCGCATCAACAGGAAAAACCCCTTCCAGTTCGACATCATTCAGGACGTGGTCGAGGCCGGGCAGGTCATGGCCCGCTCCGTCAACACCGCCGTGGTCCTGTTCGGCGGGGGCACGCCCAAGAGCTTCGTGCACCAGACGGAGGTGACGGCCTCCATAATCAAGCAGTCGGTCCGCGGCCACAAGTACGCCCTGCAGATCGGCCTCGAACTGCCGGAGAGCAGCGCGACTTCCGGGCGCAGCTTCGAGGAGGCGCAGACCTGGGGCCGCGTGGCGAAAGACGCCAAGACCGTCTCCGTGCTCTGCGACCCGACCATCGCCATGCCGATACTGGTGACCGCGCTCTCGCAGACCGGCACGAAGGCGCTCAAGCAGCGCCGCCGCCCGCAATTCAACTTCGGGCGCGAACTCTCGGTCAACTTCGCTTAATCACCCCGGCGGGCGGCATGCGGGGGCGCGTCCCGCATGCCGCTTGTCACGCGCCACCCTTCCTTCTAAACTTTAAGCTGATGAGCGAATCGGAATTCCTGCCATTCAATTTCGGAGGCATCGCGGAGCCCGAGTACAGCGATTACGAGCGCGCGCGGATCCTCGTGTGGCCCGTCCCCTACGAAGGCACCGTCAGCTACGGCCACGGCGCGGCCGACGGCCCGCGCGCCATCATAGAGGCTTCGCGCAACATGGAGCTTTACGATGACGAGGTGGACGGCTCCGCCTACAGGCTTGGCATTCACACCCTGGACGAGCTCCCGGCAATCGAACCGCCCGAGGCGATGATGGGGCAGATAGAGCGAAGGGCCGGCGAGCTGCTCGACACCGGGAAGTTCCTCGTGATGCTCGGGGGCGAGCACTCCATCAGCGGGCCAGTGATCCGCGCGCTCGGCCGCCGCGTCGAGAACCTCTCCATACTCCAGATCGACGCGCACGCGGACCTGCGCGAGAGCTACGACGGGACCCCGCACTCCCACGCCTCGATCATGGCCCGCGCGGTCGAGGTGTGCCCGGTGGTCCAGGTCGGGATACGGTCCATCTCGGAGGCCGAAGCCCTGCGCCTGCCCGACACGCCGACAAAGGTATTCTGGGCGAGGGACGTGGTCGGGCGGACCGACTGGCATGAAGAAGCGTTGTCGCACCTGACGGAGAACGTCTACCTGACCATCGACATCGACGGGCTCGACCCGTCGCTCGTGGCGCAGACGGGGACGCCCGAGCCGGGCGGCCTCGGCTGGTACGAG
>DASQDI010000043.1:0-109398 GCA_035634255.1 Blastocatellia bacterium | reverse complement strand
GTCCATGTCTCGTCCGAAGACTGCTCGGCGATGCTCGTGAGGGGCGTCCCGATGTTGCCCCCGACGAGCACCTGCGCGCCCGCCGCGCGCATCAGCTCGCCCGTGAGCACGGTGGTCGTGGTCTTGCCGTTCGACCCGGTTATCCCGATCAGACGCCCCCGCATGAAGCGGCCCGCGAGCTCGACTTCGCTTATGACCTCCACGCCCGCCTCCCTCGCGACCCGGAGCGGGGCGATGTCGGCCGGGACTCCGGGGCTCAGGACGATCAGGTCGGCGTTGGTGAAGAGGCTCTCGGGGTGGCCGCCCAGAGAGATCATCACGCCGAGCCCGCGCAGCTCTTCCGCCTCGACCCGGAGCCCCGCCTCCGGCTTGAGGTCGTTCGCGATCACGAGGGCCCCGTGGGCCGCGAGCAGGCGCGCCGCCGCCACCCCGCTGCGGGCCACCCCGACCACCAGAACTTTTTTACCTCTCACTTCCATCCGGCCTTTCACCGCAGCTTCAGAGTCGAGAGGCTCAGAAGCGCGAACAGTATCGCCAGTATCAGGAAACGGAAAACGATCTTGGGCTCCATGCGCCGCGAGAGTTCGGGCGGGTACATCAGCTCGAAGTGGTGGTGCAGCGGCGTCATCTTGAATATCCTGCGTCGGAACAGCTTGAACGAAGCCACCTGCAATATCACCGAGAGGGCCTCTATCACGAAGACCCCTCCGATCATCACGAGCAGGAACTCCTGCTTGATCATGACCGCGATCACCCCGATGGCCCCGCCGATCCCGAGCGCGCCCACGTCGCCCATGAACACGTCGGCGGGCGGGGCGTTGTACCAGAGGAAGCCGAGGCTCGCGCCCGTCAGCGCCGCGCAGAATATGGTCAGCTCATGCACGTCCGTGTTGTAGACCAGCCCCAGGTACTCCGCGAAGACCCTGTGCCCCGTGATGTAGGTGAACGCGGTGAGCGCGGCGGCCGTCACCATCGTCACCGAGATCGCAAGCCCGTCGAGCCCGTCCGTCAGGTTCACCGCATTCGAGAAGCCGACGATGACGATGGGCGCGAAGACCAGCAGGTAGATGGGCCAGTAGATCTCCGGGTTGAAGCTCTTTATGAACGGCAGGCTCAGGCTCGTGTCGTAGTTGGTCAGGTACTTCAGGGCGAGGCCGATGCCGATTGCCGAGACGAATTGGAGCAGGAGCTTCTGCTTGCCCGTGAGCCCCAGGTTGTGCCGGCGCTTGATCTTCAGGTAATCGTCGGCGAACCCTATCGCCCCGTAAACGAGCGTCGCGGCCGCCGCGATCCACACGTAGACCACCGAGAGGTTCGACCAGAGCAGGGTCGATATCACGACCGAGAGGATGATCAGCACCCCGCCCATGGTCGGGGTGCCGCGCTTCGACATGTGCGTGCGCGGCCCCTCTTCGCGAATCTGCTGGCCGATCTGAAACTCTCTCAGCATCTTTATCATCCGCGACCCGAAAATCAGGCTGATTACCAGCGCCGTGATCGCCGCCCAGGCGGCGCGGAATGTTACCTGGTCGAAAATGCGCAGAAACGACAGGCTGTCATGGACGTCTTGAAATAGTTGTAAGTAGTAAAACATCCAGTTTTGGATGCGGGGCTGGCTCCCGAGGCTGCACCGCCGCCCCGCGGGCCCGGCCCGTTATCCCAGCTCCCATCTTTGTTTCAACCTCTCGACTACGATCTCGGTCTTAACTCCGCGCGACCCCTTTACCAGAATCAAATCGCCCTCTCGCGCCTCCCGCAAGAGTATTTCGGAAGCCTCCTGCGGCGTGTCGCAGAAGACCGCCGCCCCCTCGCCCATCCCCGCCTCGCGCGCGCCTTCGACCAGGTCGCGCGCGAGCCCGCGGACGCCGATCAGCCTGTCCACCCCGAGCGCGGCGAGGGCCCGCCCCGCCTCCCGGTGAAGGCCCGGCCCCGCCTCCCCGAGCTCCAGCATCTCGCCCGCGACCACGACCCTTCGGCGGCACTCCCTGCTCGCGCAGACGGTCGAGGCCATCTCGATCAGGGCGCGCGGGTTCGAGTTGTACGAGTCGTCGATCACGGTGAAGCCTTCTTTGAATCTGAGGACCTCGCCCCGCATCCGCGAGCTCCCCGCGCCGCCGAGCCCTTCGGCGATTTCTTCGAGCGGGAGCCCGTAAAAGTGCCCGACCGCCGCCGCCGCGAGAGCGTTGTAAACGTTGTGTCGGCCCGCGAGCCTGAGCGACACACCGACCTCCCCGCGCGGGGTGGACAGTACGAAGCGCGAGCCCGCGAGCCCCTCCGGCTCCACCTCTTTCGCCCTCACATCGGCCCCCTGCTCGATGCCGTACGTCACGACCCCAATGTCGTCTCGGAGGTGCCGCATCCGCGCGACCAGAGGGTCGTCCGCGTTGAGCACGGCCGCGCCTCCGGGCTTCGTCCCGAGCACGATCTCGGCCTTCGCGTCGCCGATGGCCTCGACCGAGGGGAAGAATTCGAGATGCACGGCCGCGACGTTCGTGACCGCCGCGAGGTCGGGCGGCGCGAAGCGCGTCAGGGCGGCTATCTCCCCCGCGTGGTTCATGCCCATCTCCAGGACCGCGAAATCAAAGTCCGAGGCGTGCCTGCGGTCCGACTCCATCTTCAGCACCGACAGCGGCAGCCCGAACTGATTATTCAGATTGCCCGAAGTCTTCATCACGCTGCCCGCGCGCGCGAGCACGCCCGCCGTCAATTCCTTCGTCGTCGTCTTGCCGGAGCTTCCGGTTATCGCGACCTCGCGGCCGCGCCAGTTCGCAAGCACGGCCGAGGCGAGCTTCTGCAAAGCCGCGAGCGTGTCGGGCACGCGGATCAGCTTCGCCTCGTCGCCGCGCGGGCCGCGGAAATCATCCGCGACCACGGCCGCAATCGCGCCCTTATCGAGCGCGCCCGCGAGGAAGTCGTGCCCGTCGTGACGCTCCCCCCGGATCGCAAAGAACAGCTCGCCCTCGCGTACCGCGCGCGAGTCTATGGAGAACCCGAGCGGCTCCGCCTCCGCCGCTTCAATCGCCTCGTCGCCCTCGCGCAGAGCTCTTACTATCTCTCCCAGTCTCATCTCGGAAGCCCAACTCTCTCTCTCCCCGTTGAAATCGCTTCCATCATCGCTTCGCGCGCGACTTCCCGGTCGTCGAAATGAACCGTGCGGTCCCCGAGAATCTGGTACGTCTCGTGGCCCTTGCCCGCGACGACGACCACGTCCCGCTCCCGCGCCGCGCTGACCGCGTGGAATATGGCGTCCCGCCTGTCGGGCAGCTTCACGTAAGGCCGCCCGGCCGCCCGGAGCCCGGCTTCGATCTCTTCGATTATCGCGTCGGGGTTTTCGCCGCGGGGGTTGTCCGACGTGACGATGGCGAGGTCGCTCAGGCGGGCGGCGATCTCGCCCATCGGCGCGCGCTTGGTGCGGTCGCGGTCGCCCCCGCACCCGAAGACCGTGATGACGCGGCCGCTCCCGCCCGCGACTTCGCGCGCGGTCTTCAAAACGTTTTCGAGCGCGTCGGGCGTGTGCGCGTAATCCACGATCACGGCGAAGCCGAGTCGATCCGACTCCTCTAACCGCACCTGCTCGAAGCGGCCCGCCACGCTCTGGCACCCCGCGACCCCGCGTGCGATCTGCTCCAAACCGAATCCCAGAGCCAGTCCTGTGGCAACCGCCGCGAGCGTGTTGTAGACGTGCGGGCGGCCGAACAGGGGCGAGTCGATCCCGACGCGGCCGCCCGGCGTCGCCGCCTCGAAGCTCAGGCCGCGAGCCGTGAGCTCGAACCCGTCGGTGCGAACGTCCGCGCGCTCGCCGAAGCCGTAAGTGATTACGCGGCCCCCGGTCGTCTCGATGAGCCTGCGGCCGTGCTCGTCGTCTACGTTGATGACGGAGGTCAGGGGGTACGAGCCCAGGCTGCCGTCGAAGAGCCTCTTCTTGGCCGCGAAATAGTTCTCCATCGTCTTGTGATAATCGAGGTGGTCGCGCGTGAGGTTGGTGAATACGGCGACGGCGAACCTGAGCCCGTTGGCGCGCCTCAGTTCTATCGCGTGGGACGAGACCTCCATCACCGCCGACCGGCACCCTTCCCTGACGGCGCTCGCGAGCATCCGGTTGATGTCGGTGGCCTCGGGAGTCGTGTGGCTCGCCGGCAGGACCGAATCATTTATCCGGTGGCTGATCGTCCCGAAGATGGCGGACGGGCCTTCGCCCGCGCGGATGATCGAATCGATGAGGTGGGCGGTCGTCGTCTTGCCGTTCGTGCCGGTGACGCCGACCAGTTTGAGCTGCCGGGAAGGGAACCCGTGCACGGCCGACGCCGCGAGGGCCATCGCCTCGCGCGCGTCCTCGACTTCGATCCAGGCCGCACCCTCGACCGTCTCGCGCATGCTGTTTTCGGAGATGATGGCGACCGAGCCTTGCGCGAGCGCCTGCCGGATGAAACGGTGCCCGTCCACCTTGTCGCCCTTAATCGCGACGAAGACCGAGCCATCCGAGCACGCGCGCGAATCGTGAGTTACGTCGCGCGCAACCTTATCGAGCGGCCCCGCGGCCGCCTTCGCCTTCACCTCTTTTGCCAGGTCAGACAGCTTCAATGCTTATCCTATCTAAGGCGCTCCGGCGCTCACGCTTCTGGCGGCCCGTGATTTTTCTCGGTCCGCGTCCGGCCTCGCCTTCTTCACCAGACTCGAAAGCTTGACGTGACAGACCGACGCTTCGGAGACGAGCGTGCCCGGCGGAGGGCTCTGGCTCGAAACGACGCCTTCGCCGCTCGCCTTGATCTTCAGCCCGCGCCCGGAACAGAGCGCCACGGCTTCGCGCAGCCCGCGCCCCGTGAGGTCTGGCATGACCACGCTGCCCTCCTTCCTCGCAGGCAGGTCTGGCCCCTCGGAACCCGTCGCCACGTCTACCGAGGTGCGGGAGTCGTCCTCCCGAGCGATTGCGGGGGTGAGATTTTCGATGACCGCGCGCGGCATGTCGTAGACCTGAAAGTCTCCCGCCGTGAGCGTCGATTGCGGGTCCTCTTCGGGCGGGACTCCGAGTATGTGAAGCGCGTCGGCCACGACCCGCGCGAAGACGGGCGCGGCGGCGTCGCCCCCGTGATAGGCCCCCTTCGGCTCGTCTATGGAGACTATGCAGGCGATCTCCGGGTTATCGACCGGCGCGAAGCCCGCGAACGAGGCGACGTATCGGGTGTTGGAGTAGCGGCCCGTCTGCTCGTCCACCTTCTGCGCGGTGCCGGTCTTCCCGGCCGCGCGGTAGCCGCCGATCTGCGCCTTCTTGCCCGTGCCCTGAACGACCACGCTCTCAAGCATGGTCTTCAGAGTGTCGGCGGTCTTTTGGCTCACCACCCTGCGCGGCTCCGCCTTCGCCTCTTCGAGGACCTCCCCGGAAGGGGCCGTCACTCGCGCGACGAGGTGCGGCTGGATGTATTCGCCCCCGTTGGCTATGGCCGCGAAGGCGGCGACGGCCTGGACCGCCGTGACCCCGATCTCGTGGCCCATCGGGATCGACCCCATCGTCGTCGGGGCCCACTGGCTCGCGGGGCGGGTCAGGCCGCGCGATTCGGCGGGCAGTTCGAGGCCCGTCCGCTTGCCGAAGCCGAACTGCTCGATATATCGGGCGAGCCTCTCCTCCCCGAGCCGCAGGCCGATCTTTATAGCGGCGACGTTGGAAGATTTCGCGAGCGCCTGCGTGGCCGTGAGCGTGCCGTACGGCCTGTCGTGCACCACGCGGTTGGCTATGCGAATCTCTCCGCCCCCGCAGTCGATCAGGCTGTCGGGGCGGATGAGCCCCTCTTCGAGCGCGGCGGAGTAGGGGATGATCTTGAAGATCGAGCCGGGCTCGAAGGCGTTCTCGACCGCGCGGTTGCGCCGCTCGTTGTCGTCCGACTCCGAGACCTTGTTCGGGTCGAAGGTCGGGTAGTTGGCGAGCGCGAGTATCTCGCCCGTGGCGGGCTTCATCACGACGACCGTCCCGCCGCGCGCGCGGCCCGCGCGGACCGCGTCGGCGAGGGCCTTCTCCGCGTAGTGCTGGATCAGGGTGTCGATGGTGAGCGTGACGTTGACGCCGGGCACGGACTCCTCTATCTCGTGGTCGTAGGATTTCTTGAGCGCGTCCACGTCGAGCAGGAGCCGCCCGCCCTTCCCCCGTATCATCTTGTCGTAAGTCAGCTCGATGCCGCTCTGCCCGCGCTCGTCTATGTCGACGAAGCCGAGCACGTGCGAGGCGGTCGCGCCGCTCACGTAGAACCGCTTCATCTCGTTGACGAAGCGGAGGCCGGGGATGGCGAGAGCCTCGACCCGCGCCACCTCTTCGGGCGAGAGCTTTCGCTTGACGGCCACGAGCACCTGGCTCGAGGTGAGCCGCCTGAAGAGCGCCTCGCGGTCCACGTTCAGGAGTTTGGAGAGCCGGTCCGCCATCTGCTCGGGTCCCGATATCTCCGCCGGCGATGCGTAAAGTGATTTCACGAGCCCCGAGCGCGCCATCTCGTTACCGTTGCGGTCGTAGATGACGCCCCGCGTGGGGCTGAGGTCGATTGCGAACTGCTGCTGCCGCTCCGCGCGCGCGCGCAGGCTGGCGTGCTCGTTCACCTGAAGGTAGACGAGCTTGACCCCGATGACCATCACCCAGAGGAATACGAGCAGCTGGATGATGGCTATGCGCCTGTCGAAAGCTCTCTCGTTACGTGACATGATCTATACCCGCCTTATCTGTTCGCCCGACTCTCGGGAGGGTTCGAGTGGGTGCGGGAAGCCGTTGGAGGCGGCCCGCGTTGAAAGCCCTCTCACCTTTTCTTCTTATCGCCGGCGGCGAGGGCCGGGCGGCGAATGTTTTTCGCCTGAGAGTCCGAGCGCACTTCAGGGACGGGCCTTTTCAGGCCGATCTTTCCCGCGCGTCGTTCGATTTCGACGGGTGAGGTCGCGCGTGCGTGTTCGAGTTCCAACTGCCTGCGTTTCTGGTCAAGCTGCGACGCCTGACGCCTCAGCTCTTCGCTTTGATAGCCGAGCGAGACAGCTTCGAAATGCTGCCGCGCGCTGATTATGAAACCTGAGGACAGCAGAGTTCCGGCCACTGCTATAACCGCGAGCCATACGAACACGCGGCCGCTGACCGGCCGCGCGACTCGCGCATTATTTATCTGCTTTTCGGGAAAGAAACGATTGGTCATAAGCTACGCCTCAAACGCGAACTCGGGTAATTAGCCTCGCGGCGTTTACTCCTTCTGAACATGAGCCGCACCACTAAAGCTACCTGCATACCCGGCTTACTTTGGGGCTACATCCTGGACTTGTCGCTTACAGTCTTTCACAGACTCTGAGGAGAGCGCTGCGAGAACGCGGATTGCGCTCGACCTCTTCGAGGCCGGGGCGCATGGGCTTCCGCGTCAAAACCGCGACCCGCCTACGGGCGCCGCATCGGCTACAGATCACCGCGTCGCGCGAGTCATCACCTCCGTCCGACCTCCCGCCATGTCTCTCATCAAACCTCTCTTCAAAACCGGCGGCCCGGCCCCCGCGCCAGCCGCCCCGCCCGCCCGCCTTCGGCTCCGACTGGCAGAGGCACCGCCCCTGTTCGAGCTGGAAGCCGCGCTTGACTATCCGGTCCTCCAGCGAGTGGAACGATATGATGGCCAGCCTCCCCCCGCCTTCGAGCGCCGAGACCGCCTGCGGGATGAATCCCTTGACCGAGTCGAGCTCCCGGTTAACCGCGATCCTCAACGCCTGAAAGGTCCTGGTCGCCGGGTGTATGCGCCAGCGGCCCGGAATGTTGAGCGCGCGGACGACCAGGTCGGCGAGCTGCTTCGTGGTCGTGATCGGCTGGCGCTCGCGCTCCCTCCCGATCAGGCGGGCTATCCTGCGCGCGCCACGCTCTTCGCCGTAGCTGAAGATCATGTCCGACAGCTCCTCTTCGGGGAGGCCGTTGACGATGTCCGCGGCCGTCGTTTCAATCGTCCGGTCCATTCGCATGTCCAGAGGGGCGTCGCTGGCGAAGCTGAAACCGCGCTCGGTCTTATCGAGCTGAAGTGACGAGACGCCGAGGTCGGCAAGGATTCCCCGTACCGCGGGCACCTGCATGCCGCTGAGGACTTCTGCTACCGTGTCAAAGTTGGCGTGCGCGGCCTGAAATCTCTCCCCGAATCTCGACAGGCGCTCGCGGGCGTGGGACAGGGCTTCGAGGTCCCTGTCGATGCCGATCACTCTCGTGTCGGGAGAGGACTGAAGCATCGCCTCCGCGTGGCCGCCCATGCCTAAAGTGCAATCGACGAAGGTGCCGGCCCGCTCCGGCCGCAGCCAGCCGATGACCTCCGCGAGCATAACGGGCTCGTGCGCGAACTCTCTCTGTTGGTGCTCAGAAGCCATCCCTTTTCCATCACAGATTTTTACCGGCAGCCTGATCTCTAAACGCCCAGGCTCGCGAGGCTGGCCGCGTCCTCGGCCGTGTAAGGCTCCATCTCCATACGGGCCTTGAACCGGTCCAGCTCCCAGACCTCAAGGTATTGCAGGTAGCCAAGCACGGCCACGTCCCCGACCAGGCCCGCGCTTGAACGGAGCAGAGGGTGGACCAGAATGCGCCCCTGCGAGTCCATGTCCGTAAGCTGCCCATAGTAGTTCGTCCTGTCCAGGAACTTTCGCACGGAGATGTCCATCGTCCCCCTCGTCTGCAACTTCTCCTCGATAGCCATCCACTCCTGCATCGGGTAGAGGCGGGCACATTCGCCGGTCAGACTCGTCACGTAAAACTCTGGTCCGTAGTGCTCGTCGACGTAACGGCGATAGGCGGCCGGGAGCTTTATCCGCCCCTTTTCGTCCATCTTGACCGTGTAATTTCCTCTCAGCATTCGACGAGCTTAAGTAAAAAAGTTAAAGTGTGATCTTAAGATTCCCCTGCTTAACTATGTTTTCAAATACATCTCCACTATGGTCCACTTTGGTCCACCGTGCGCGTATGGTACGTCAGATGTGCATGGCTGTCAAGCGTGAAATTCTACAGGAATAATAAGTTCCGGCCGTTTCGGGGGCCGGGAAGGGGAGTCACGGAGGGAGATTCGGGCGCGGGGACTTGTAATGAAATTTCACGGGCGGGGCAAGTGTGGTATATTGCCAAGCTTTGGTGAGCGAAACGGAGCCGGATGGATAAAAGCACTCTTGTCGTGATCTCGTACGGGCTGATGGCCGCCGCGGCCAACCTTCTGGGCGGCTTTCTGATATCGGCCAGGCGGGTCGGCCAGGCAACGCTCAGGTATTTGATAGCGCTCGGGGCGGGATTTATGCTGGCGGCCGTCTTTCTGAAGATAGTGCCGGAGACCCTGAAGCAGTGGGGCGGGGAGACGCTGATCCCGATGGCTTGGCTCCTGGTCGGGTATCTTCTGATCCAGTTCTTCGAGCATACGGTCGCGCCGCACTTCCACTTCGGGGAGGAGACCCACGAGGCGGCGATGCTCGCCCAGCACGCGGCCCTCGCCGGGTTGGGGGCTCTGATGGTCCACGCCTTCTTCGATGGGGTGTCGATAGCGGCGGCCTCTCTGGTGAGCTTCGAACTCGGCGCGCTCATCTTCATAGCCATCCTCCTGCACAAACTGCCCGAAGGCTTCACAATCGCTTCGATGATGCTGGCGGCCGGGCGGAGCCGCCGCAGCGCGATGGTGTCGGCCCTGCTTCTGGGGATCGCGACGCTGGCGGGCGTGACCCTGGTCGTGCTGTTTCAGGACGTGCTGGTCTATTCGCGGCCCCTCTCTTTTTACGTCCTGCCGCTTTCGGCCGGGGCCACGCTCTACGTCGCGGCCTCGGACTTGATCCCGGAAGTCAACACGCGCGAGGGCGGGCTGAAAATCTCCCTGATGGTCTTCGCCGGGGTGGCCCTGCTTTACATCATGGAGCTCTTATTCGAAGCCTTCCACCTCGGCCACTCCTGATCCCCTTTATGCTTTCACGTCCGGTCCGTTATCATTAAATAGGCGCGCCGCGTCAGGGCGGCCGGTCTGCATTCGTCAGGCCGCCCGCGTCTGACGGGACGGGCGGATTGCGAGATTAACGAACGGTCGCGCGTGCGACGGAGTTGAAAATATAAATATGAAACGAGCAATAAGCGGATCGTTGAAGGTTGCGGGTCTGCTTCTCATTCTTTTTTCCACGTCACAGGCACAGCTTAACCTGCCTCAGCCCCAGGGCATGATGAACGATTTCTCGGGCGCGCTCAGCCCCGAGACGCGAAGCCATCTGGAAAATCTTCTCAGGAATTTTCGCGACCGCACCGGGATCGAGGTCGCCCTGGTCACCATGTCCGCGGACGACCTTCAGGGGTACCCGATTGAAGAGTACAGCCTTCAACTCGGCAGGCAGTGGGGCATCGGGCGCGACTCCGAGAAGGCGGCCGCCCTTCTGCTAATCGCCATCAAGCCGCCGGATCAAACGGGGAGATATTCCGGCTTCACCCGGCTTGAGATCAGCCGCCGGCTCGAAGGCGACATACCCGATGGGCTCGCCGGTGAACTCATCCGCCGCATGCGGGATAATTTCAGGGCGGGCCGTTTCGACGAGGCTCTGACGCAGGGGGTGCAGACCATACTCTCCACCATCGCCGCCAAGCGCGGCCTCTCGATAGAGGGGATCGATCAGCGTTACGCCTACAGGCAGCCGGCCGCGGCCCCGCAGCGCCGCTCGCGCGGCATATCTCCTTCTCTGATCATCCTCGGCATCTTCATCCTCTTCGTCATAATCGGCTCCATCCGCGGGGGCGGAGGGGGGCGCGGGGGGCGCGGCCGCCGCGGGGGCGGGGGGAGCGACTGGATGCTCCTGCCGTTCATATTCGGAGGCGGCGGCTCCGGCGGCTTCGGAGGTTACAGCGGGGGCTCAAGCTGGGGCGGCTCTGGCGGCGGAGGCGGCGGAGGCTTCGGAGGGTTCGGGGGCGGAGGCGACTTCGGAGGCGGAGGCGCGAGCGATAGCTGGTAGCCCGCGAGTCCGGGAGTTTCATAATCGGGTCTGATGAGATTGATGGAGGTGGGAGATTTGGCCGATCAACTGAATGAGATGATAGGGAAGCTGAACGACGCGCACGGGGAGAACTTGAAATCGGTGGTGATCTACGGGTCGGCCGCCGCCTCCGCCGAGGCGGGCAAGGACCGCCCGAAGAACCTGCTCGTCGTTCTGGACGAGATCACCCCGGAAGACCTCCACTCGGCGCACCCGGTCGCGGAGTGGTGGAGGGCGCAGGGCAACCCGGTCCCGATCTATTTCACGAGCCGCGAGATCAAGGATTCGTCGGACGTCTTCCCGATGGAGTTCATCGACATGAGCCGCTCGCGGCGCGTGCTTCACGGCTCCGACCCGTTCGAGCGGCTTGAGGTCCCCACCTACAACCTTCGCCATCAACTCGAATACGAGCTGCGCGGCAAGCTCCTGCGGCTCCGCACCGTTTACATCTCCGTGGCCGAAAACCCGGACAGGCTGGCGCGCCTCATGTCGGACTCGCTTGAGAGCTTCGCCATCCTCTTCAGGCACGCGCTCGGGGTGCTGGGGGTTGACGCGCCTTACGACAAGCGCGAGTGCGTGCTCAAACTCGTGGAGGTCCTGAAACTCGACCGGGCCGTCTTCCTCCGCATATTCGAGTACGCGGCGGACGAGGAGATATGGCTTGAGGCGGAGACCCGGCAGACGTTCGCCGGCTATCTGGTCCAGATCGAGCGCGTCATCGACGCCATCGACTCGCTCCCCGGCGAGAGGTGAAAGCGGCGGGCCTTCTGAGGCCCGCCGCGTCAGGTCAGCTTAACTTCGTCGAGTCCCTTGGGCCTGAGGTAAAGGTCTTCGAGGCTGTCCCTCAAATATTCAAACGCATCGTCTACCGAGTCGGTCTTGTAAAAGATGTCGAGGTCTTCGGGGCTGATCACCCCCCACTTGTGCAGAGCTTCGAAGTTCACGATGTCGTCCCAGAATTCGGTGCCGAACAGCACGACGGGCATCTTCTTGCGCGGCATCCGGGTCTGTATCAGGGTGAGGACTTCGAACAACTCGTCCATCGTGCCGAACCCTCCGGGGAATACGACCAGGGCCTTCGCGGGGTAGACGAACCAGAACTTTCTCATGAAGAAGTAGTGGAAGTTGAAGATCAGCTCGCGCGACACGTAGCCGTTCACCTCCTGCTCGAAGGGCAGGTCGATGTTGAGGCCGATGCTCTTGCCCCGCGCGATTGACGCCCCGCGATTGGCCGCCTCCATCATCCCCCTCGAGCCGCCCGAGCAGATGATGAAGTTGTGATTGCCTGTCAGGGCCTTAGACCACTCGGTCACGCGGCGCGCGAGCTCGACCGCGTCCTGGTAGTACCGCGCGAGCTTCACCGCGTACTCCGCCCTGGAGATCGCTATCTTATGCTCGGTCGTGATCTCGCCCGCGCTCTCGACGCTCTCTTTCAAAGCCCTCAACTTTACCGACGCCTCTTCCGGCGTGACGGAGCGGGCCGAGCCGAAGAAGACTATCGTGTCGCGAATGCGGTGGCGGCGCAGGCGGGCGGCCGGCTCAAGATACTCCGAGAGGATCCGCACGACCCTCCCCTCGTTGCTCTTCAGGAATTCGGAGTTGAGGTACGCGAGCGGGGGGATTTTGTGATTGTCCGAATCTGCCATCTCGATCTCCGCTGAATCGACGTTTAGTTAGGGTTTACGTTCATCAATTGAGAAATCAAATCCCACCCCAGGAAGAGCCCGAAGCCGATGCTGAACAGGGCCGCGAAGACTCTTATGCCGGAGTTGACGGCCGCGAACCTTCTGGCCGTGGCCGCGAAGGGCAGCCCGATTATCGCGCTCATCAGCAGCATCCCGCCGATGGAGCCGAGGCCGAAAAGGGCGATGTAGATCAGGCCGAGCGAGACGGACGGGATGGTCGTCATCGCCCCGAGGGTCACGGCCGCGCTCCCCGCGAACCCATGCACCATCCCGACGGCGAAGGGCCTGCGGCCGAGGCGGAAGAGGTAGTGCTTGTGGTCGTGGCCGTCGCGGTTGTGCACGTGGATGTGATTGTGCGGCAGCCCCCCGTCGTGGCTGTGCGAGTGCGTGTGGACCTCTATGCCGCGCGCGCGCGCCATCTTCACGAGCACCCCGGCACCCAGGGCTATCAGCATCACGGCGACCGGGAGCTCCATCCAGAGCGCGACCTCGGCGGGGATCGCGCCGCGGAGGAGGATGATGAGCAGGCCCACGGCGAGCAGGGACGCGCTGTGCCCGAGCCCCCAGAACGTCCCGACGAGCGACGAGCGGGCCAGGCTCCTGTGCTCGCTCACGATGGTAGAGACCGCGACGACGTGGTCGGGGTCGAGCGCGTGTTTGAGCCCGGCCACGAACCCGAAAGACAGCACCGCGACTACCCCTATATTCAGCTCCATTGTCTGCTCCCTTTTATCGAACTGATTCCGTCGATGTCGATTCCCGAAACTCGTCGAACGTCACGAGACGGTGATGGGGAACGGCATAAAGCACAGCAGAAAGACTATCGCGGCTACGATGGCGAGGGCTACTCGTGCCGGCCCGAGCGGCTCGCCGTCGACGACGGGCGGGTGGCCCGCCCTCAGGAGGAAGAGCAGCACGAAGACCCAGAGCAGCCAGACGGGCGAGCCGTACCAGATGATCGACACGACCGCCAGCACCGCGACCGACGCGCAGGTGATCCGCGAGACCCACCTGTGAAGGCGCGGCCCCGCGACGGCGTAGGAGACGTGCCCGCCGTCGAGCTGGCCCACCGGGAAGAGGTTCAGAGCGGTGATGAGCAGGGCCCCCCATGCGGCCCAGTAGATCGGGTTCCACTTGTTCCACTGCGGCAGGCCGCCGAGGTTCATCACTATCTTGAAGAGCAGGGGGTCGTTGAACAGGAGCTGCCCCGCCTTCGGCGGCAGGTCCGCAACCGCGAACCACAGACCGATGACCGAAGCCGGGACCGCGAAGACGAACCCCGCGAGCGGTCCCGCTATCCCTATGTCGAAAAGCGCCCGCCGCGTGGTGATCGGCTCCTTTATTTTGATGACCGCGCCCAGAGTCCCGAACGGGGTGATTACCGGCGGGGCGGGTATGAAAAACGGAGGCGTGGCCCGGATGCCGTAGTAGCGGCAGGCGAAATAATGCCCGAGCTCATGCGCGCCCAGAATCGTGAGCAGGGTGAAGGAGAAGAGCAGGCCATTAGTCAGGGGCGCGAGATGCCCCGCCGCCGTCTCGCTGAAGACCGCGAGGACCGGGGCGAATAGCGCCCCCATGATCGACTCGGAGTCGCCGGTCTCGACAGACATCGCCGCGCCCGTCATGGCCGTGGTCACGACGGTCACGGCGAGCAGGAAAAAGTGTAAGAGCACACGCGAAGTCGCCAGCTCGCGCTCCCGCGGCGGGTGGGCCAGAGGCCCGGCGCTCGCGAGGGGTTGAGAGGTTTGCGCTTCGGGAAAAAGATAAGGCTGGTTCGTGCTTTCCACAGAAGTAGAATACAACTGCCGAACGCTTCACTGTCAACCGGAAGTGACTACAAGTTGCGGGCGCGGGCCCGCCCCCGCGCGGCCGGGCAGAGAGGTATCCTCTCAACTCTCTGGTCGTCCACCTGCGAGGCCGGATGCGGGCTCTGAAATTATTCTAAGATTGAAGCTCTTTGCCGGGCTTGAATCTGATCGTCTTGCCGGGCGGGATGTCTGTGACTTCGCCCGTGCGGGGGTTGCGGCCGACGCCGCGCTTGCGGGGCTTGACGACGAAGACGCCGAAGCCGCGAAGCTCTATGCGCTCGCCGCGCTGAAGGGCCGTCTTCATCGCGTCGAACAGCGCTTCGACGGCGACTTCGGCCTTTATTTTAGGGACCCCCGTCTTATCGGCCACCTGGTTGACTATATCGAGTTTGATCACGTCAGCCTCCGTTTTTGCTTCATTTCTGAAACTTCCTGAGAGCCAGCTTGGAAGGGCGTCATTATAGGAATCATCCCAAAGCCTGTCAAGAAGTTATGCTCACGCCCCGGCGGATCGCGCCCGCTCGGGCAAATCAGTGTCTATCAGTTTCGTGGCGCGCGATCAATTTGATAGACTTCACTGGCGAGGGGAATAAAAAAATATTTTTAAGGGAGGCCGATGGCAACCTCGAAAGGAAAGATCGACGGCATGGAAAAAAGCGAGGGGCTCAGGCGCCTGGCCGAGAAGGAGGCCGCGGCGCTGGCCGGGGGCGGGGGCGAGCGGCTCGCCCGCCAGCACGAATCCGGGAAGATGTCGGCGCGCGAGCGGGTCGAGTTCCTGCTCGACGACGGCACTTTCGAAGAGTTCGACCGGCTGAAGAAACACCGGTGCCTCGATTTCGGCATGCAGGACCAGCAGTACCCCGGCGACGGGGTCGTGGCCGGTCACGGGCTGATCGACGGCCGCCGAGTCTTCGTCTTCGCTCAGGACTTCACGGTCTTCGGCGGCTCTCTGTCGGAGACCAACGCCGAGAAGATATGCAAGGTCATGGACATGGCCATGAAGGTCGGGGCGCCGGTCATAGGCCTCAACGACAGCGGGGGCGCGCGCATACAGGAAGGCGTCGTCTCCCTGGGGGGCTACGCGGACATATTCCTGCGCAACACCCTGGCCTCGGGCGTGGTGCCGCAGATATCCGCGATCATGGGGCCGTGCGCGGGCGGCGCGGTCTATTCGCCCGCGATCACCGACTTCAACATAATGGTCAAGAAGACCTCCTACATGTTCATCACGGGCCCGGACGTTATAAAGACCGTCACGCACCAGGAGGTGTCGAAAGAGGAGCTGGGCGGCGCGATGACGCACAACTCCGTCTCCGGCGTCGCCCACTTCGCGGCCGAGAACGACGAGGACTGCCTGGGGCTGATCAGAGAACTGATCTCCTTCATCCCGTCGAACAATCTGGAGGACGCGCCGCGCGTGGCGACGAGCGACCCGCCCGACCGCGCCGACGAGCGGCTGAACTCGATGGTGCCGGAGTCCCCCAACGTGCCTTACGACATCCGGGACATAATTCATTCGGTGGTCGATGACGGCTACCTCTTCGAAGTACACGAGCATTACGCGAAGAACATCGTCGTGGGGTTCGCGCGGCTGGGCGGGCGGCCCGTGGGCCTCGTCGCCAACCAGCCCGCGCACCTGGCGGGCGTGCTCGACATCGACGCCTCGGTAAAGGCCGCGAGGTTCGTCCGCTTCTGCGACTGCTTCAACATCCCCCTGATAACCTTCGAGGACGTGCCCGGCTTCCTGCCCGGAGTCGCGCAGGAGCACGGCGGCATCATCCGCCACGGGGCCAAGCTCCTTTTCGCGTTCGCCGAGGCCACCGTGCCCAAGATAACGGTCATCACGCGCAAGGCGTACGGCGGGGCCTACTGCGTGATGGCGTCGAAGCACATACGCGCGGACGTTAACTTCGCGTACCCGACGGCCGAGATCGCCGTCATGGGCGCGGAGGGCGCCGTGGGGGTACTCTACCGCAGGGAGATAGCGCAGGCGGAAGACCCCTCGGCCGAATCGAAGCGGCGCGCCGACGAGTTCCGCGAAAAGTTCGCGTCCCCGTACGTGGCGGCAGAGCGCGGCTTCATAGATGAGGTCATCGAGCCGCGCCTGACGCGCCCGAAGCTCATCCGGGCGCTTGAGCTGCTCGACACCAAGCGCGATCAGAATCCGCCCAAAAAGCATGGGAATATTCCTTTATAGCGGTCAGGGGCCGGGATTAGGGGGCCGAGGAAGGGGATTAAATAAAGAGAGCTTGAAATCATTAAAGGGGCCGGGGCCTCCGTCCCCCTGACCCCCGGCCGCTGGCCCCTGGCCCCCGATTCGTGGTCTAATCATTTTGCCGCTCGGAGCGACCTATGAAAGTATGTCCTGAGTGCAACCGCTCTTACGCCACCAGCATCAATTTCTGCGTCGCGGACGGAGTGAAGCTCGTCGAGTCGGAGTCGAAGGCGGCCGACGACGGCGAGGAATCCAAAAACCAGAGGCGGGTGCCGCCTCCGCCCGAACCGCTCCCCATGCGCCTGCGTATAATCGACCAGAGCGACGAAGGGAATCGCTCCCGCATTATACAGGGGCTCGCTCTCGATCTGAGCCAGCAGGGGATGCGAATTCAGACGGGCACGGTCGAGACCGGACACTTGAATATAATCCGGGACCACACGATTGCCTTCAAGAACAAGCTCGAAGTCGAAGTCGATCTGCCGCGCGGGACGGTCAAGCTGAACGGGGTCGCCTCGTGGTACAAGCCTTCGGGCGACGGCGTCAACTGGGTGGTCGGCCTTTACATAAGGGACATGCCTTCGGCGGACCGCCACGTGTATGAGGAGTACCTCGCGGACCTCTCCAACAGGGGCGAGCGGGAGGCGTCTGATTGACAGGGCCATGATTCACAGGCCGGCGGAGCCGTCTGTCAGCCGCGGGGAGGGGAGATCGTCAGGGGGCGGCAACTTTTCGAGCCGGGCCTTGCGTTTGAATCAGGGCAATTGAATCCGGCAAGATTGACGGAGGGTATCAAGAGATGAGCAGTGACAAGAACTGGCTTGAGCGTTTGACCGAAAAGATTCCGGGGTACAGCGGGTACATGGACCGCGAGAGGCGGCGCGACATCGACAAACTCCACCGCGAGCACATGGCCGACAGGCTCCGCTCGATCAAGGCCCCTCTTACGGACGTTATGCGCGAGCTGACCAACGGCGGCCGCCTCTTCGAGGTCGGGCCGCTCGACCTGGCCCTGAAGAAACTCGACCGGATCGAGAACCGCGTCCGGTTCGCGAGCTACGGCTACTCGGGATTTTTCGACGTCGTGAAGATCGAACAGCCGCAGCTCGACGCCATCTACCAGTTCGACCTCAAGCTCGTGGAGCACATAGACAAGCTCGAAGCGAAGGCGGGCGAGTTGAAGGCGAATGCCGGGACCTCCGAAGGCTTGAAGGTCGCGGCGGCGGAGGTGGCGGGCGAGATCGATTCGCTCGACCGCGCCTTCGACGAGCGGTACCGCACGATTAATAATTTCGGGCAGGGACAGCCTCCGGGCAGGCCCCTGTTCACCTGACGCCGGCCCCCGTGCCCGTTAAGGCGGCGCTCGGCATAACTGGAAATTATGGCAGAGCATTGTGAAAATTGCGGGTCGGAGCTGTTCATCGGGCAGCGCTTCTGTCGGTCCTGCGGCAGGCCCACGACATCGGAAGAGCATATGCCCACGCAGCAGATGCCTCCCACGGACATGCGTGGAGCGAGGGGGCAGGTCAACACCGCCCCGCCGTCGAGGCCCGACACGAGCCCTGTCTACAACCCGCAGCCCACGTACCAGCCGCCGTCGTACCCCCCGGCGTACGGGCAGTACCCCGCGCAGGCTTACCCCCCGCCCCCGGCGCGGTCGCGCTCGCCGTGGGGGTGGATCATCGCGCTGATCGGGATCGGCCTCTTCGCTTTCATCGTGCTCGGCATTTTCGTGGGCATCCGTGCGGGGCGCGAAGCGGGGCGCGAGGCCGCGCGCAGCATACCTGCCCCGGCCCCCGCCGAGCGTTTGAGCGGCACGGCCATCAACGACGCCGGGCCGGTCTCCGTCCCGCTCAACAAGGACGCGACGGTCTTGTTGAAGAACGTCAGCGGCAAGGTGACCGTCGAAGGGTGGGACGAGCCGAACGCCGAAGTGCGGATCGTCAAGCGCGGGGGCTCGGCCAGAGAGCAGAGGGACGCGAGGGTCATGATGGACTCCGACCCCGGCAAGCTCTCCTTGCAGATGGCCCCCACCCGCGGCACGACGAACGTGACGGTCGATTACGTGGTGAAGCTGCCGCGCCAGGTGGGGAAGATAGAACTCTCCGGGGCCAGCTCCGACTTCGAGCTCCGCGGCGTCACGGCGGCACAGATCAGCGTCAACACGGCGAGCGGCTCCATCGAGATCGCGGACGCCACGGGGGACGTGATCGCGAAGACGGCCAGCGGGGAGATGAGCATAGGGTCGGTGAAGGGTAACATCACGGCCAGCAGTCAGAGCGGGTCGATAAACATAACGGACGTTACGGGGACGGCGAACACGACCACGGTGAGCGGGAAGACCGACGTGATGTTTGAGAGCCTCTCTCAAGGCGGCCCGCTCGACTTCAAGAGCGTGAGCGGCGGCATCAGCATTCGATTTCAGGACGAGCCCGATTTCGAACTGGCGGCCGAGACGGTCTCTGGCGGCATAGACCTGAACGGCGATTTCGACGGGGTCGAGGTCGAGAAGAGGATGGTCGGCGCGCGGGCCAGCGGGCGCGTGGGCGACGGCGGCCAGCCCCTGAGGATTAAGACTGTTTCGGGAGGGATCGAACTCTCCAAGTAAATCTGCGAAGGAGATCACAGGATGGCGATTGAAGTTTTACAGTACTTCGACTCTACGGGCTCGGAGATAGTTCACCGGGTGCCGGAGAGCGGGTCGGCGGACATAAAGCTGGGCGCGCAGCTCATCGTTCAGGAGAATCAGGCGGCGGTCTTTTTCAGGGACGGGAAGGCGCTCGACACGTTCGGGCCGGGGCGGCACACTCTGACGACGATGAACGTGCCTCTCCTCACGCGCCTCCTCAGCATCCCGTTCGGCGGGAAGTCGCCCTTTCAGGCGGGCGTGGTGTTCGTCGCCCGGCACACGTTTCAGGACCTCAAGTGGGGGACGAAAGAGCCCATCGCTTTCCGCGACACCGAACTGCGGATGGTGCGCCTGCGCGCTTTCGGCAAGTACTCCCTGAGGGTCTCCGACCCCCAATTGTTCGTCGGGTCCGTGGTGGGCACTCGCGGCATCGTGTCGACCGAGGCCATCGGCTCTTTCCTGCGCGACATAATCGTCGCGCGGCTCAACGACATGCTCGGGGAGAACCTCAAGACCATCTTCGACCTGCCCGCTTATTACGACGAGCTGGCGGCGGGCGTCAAGGCCCGAGTCTCGGAAGACTTCACCAAGCAGGGGCTCGAACTCGTCGACATGATCATCTCGGCCATAACGCCGCCCGAAGAGGTCCAGAAGCTGATCGACGAGCGCTCGGGGATGGGCGCAATCGGGGACATGCAGGCGTACATGAAATTTAAGGCCGCGCAGTCGATGCCGGACGCGGCCAAGCAGCCCGGAGGCGCGGCCGGGCAGGGGATGGGCTTCGGCCTGGGCATGGGCTACGGGCAGATGATGGCCGGGGCCATGGGCGGGCAGGGCGCGCAGCAGGGCCAGGGCGGGCAGCAGCAGACGCAGACGGCCCCCTGCCCGAAGTGCGGCACCGCTAACGCCGTGGGCACGAAGTTCTGCTCGAACTGCGGCGCCCCGCAGCAGGCGGCGGCCGCGACCGTCGAGTGCCCGTCCTGTCACGCGCAGGTGCAGGCGGGGACTAAGTTCTGTTCGGACTGCGGGCAGGCGATGCAGCGTAAATGCCCCTCGTGCAACGCCGAGGTTCAGGCCAACACGAAATTCTGCCCCGACTGCGGCACGAAGCTTTAGTCGAAACTTCTTCGGAAATGAGAGGGCGCGGCCGTATCAAGCGGCCGCGCCCTCCGCTTTTTTGTAACACTCCTCCGGTGCGAGATTATTGCAACCCCACATGCGTTGTGGTATATACCACCTGTGACAAAACTTACATCGTTAATCACGGCCTCCCCAAATTGAAAACAGCCATGATACTAAGGGAGAGGGCCGCGCTGGTTGCCCGGTTGATAACGGTGTTGCTGTAGCAGTGTAACTCTATTATTCGATCACGTGTCCGAGATCCCATTCGACCGGGACGGAGGTGACTGCCCGTTAAGAGGCAAGGCCGCGTCTTCGGCGGCGCGCGGGCAGGCGCGAGGCCGAAGGCTAAGCAACAGACCCGACCCCAGCGCCCGGCACGAATTCGCAGGTATCTGGCTTCACGAATACAGGCGAGGAGCAGGGCTACTCGCTCCGAACGAGAGCAGAGCCAGGAGGCCCGGACATGTCCCGGTATAAAACAAAGATGACATCCTCACACCCTTCCGCTCAGGTGACCAGAATCCTTCTGGTGAACGACAACCCGACTCAACTCGACGCCATGTCTCTACTGCTCAGGTTCGAAGGCTACACGGTCTACACCGCCGAGAACGGGGAGGTCGCCATCACATTATTGCGTGACGTTACCCCGGACCTGATCGTGAGCGATGTCGTGATGCCCGGAATCGACGGCATCCGACTCTGTCGCCGCATCAAGTCTAACCCCGATACCGCCGGGATACCGATACTGCTGGTTACGGGGCTCAGGTTCGACGACTCCGGAGTCGTCGAGGGCTTCGAAGCGGGCGCGGACGATTACCTTGAGATGGGAGGCCCGTCGAGCCTGCTGCTCAAGAAGATCGAGCTGTTGATCGGGCAGAGCCGCGACCGGCGGTCGAAAGAGCGGGCGGAGGAGGCGATCCGGCAGCAGAAGTCCATCCTTGAGTTCGTGATCGAGGCGTCCGTCGATGGGATTCTGGTGGTCTCGCCCGAAGGGAAGATCGTTGCCTTCAACAAGCGCTTCGCGGAGATGTGGGGGGTCGACGAGCGGCAGCTCGGGAGCCTCACGGACAAGGGGGCGCTCCACTCGGTCCAGCACAGGCTGGTCGACCCGCAGGAGCTTCTGGCCTTATTCGATCACCTCCGCGACCACCCGTACGAGCAGGACCGTGGGGAGGTAATACTGAAGGACGGCCGCGTCTTCGACAGGTACACCTCCCCCATCCTGGACCCCGACGGGGAGAGTAACGGGCGCGTCTGGTTCTTCCGCGACCTGACGGAGAAGAGGCACCTCGAAGAGCAGCTCCGCCAGTCGCAGAAGATGGAGGCCGTGGGGCGTCTGGCCGGCGGGATCGCGCACGACTTCAATAATCTGCTCACGGCGATAATCGGCTACAGCCAGGTCCTGCTCAGGAAAGATGACCTGATGGACTCCATGCGCGGGCCAATCGAGGAGATCGAGAAAGCGGGACAGCGGGCGGCCTCTCTCACCAGCCAGCTTATGGTCTTCAGCCGCAAACAGGTCCTGCAGCCGAAGGTGCTGGACCTGAACATGGTCGTCAGGGGCATAGAAAAGATGATACGCCGTCTGATCGGGGAGCACATCACCGTGGAGACATCTCTCTCCCCGGACCTCGGGCGCGTGAGGGCCGACCCCGGCCAGATCGAACAGATCATCGTGAACCTCGCCGTGAACGCCCGCGACGCGATGCCGAGGGGCGGCACCCTCGTCATCGAGACCGCGAACGTCGATTTCGATCAGGAGTACATAAAGCATCACATCGACCTGCAGCGCGGCCCCTACGTGATGCTCTCGCTCAGCGACAACGGCGTCGGCATGGACCTGCAAACTCTGGCGCACATCTTCGAGCCCTTCTTCACCACCAAAGAGGTCGGGAGGGGGACGGGGCTGGGGCTCGCCACGGTCTACGCAATCGTCAAGACGTGCGGCGGGAGCGTGTGGGTTTACAGCGAGCCGGGGCAGGGGACGACGTTCAAAGTATACCTGCCCAGGGTCGAAGTGCCCGCGGACAAGGAGAGCTACGACGAGCCGGGGGAATCGCCCAAGGGCTCGGAAACCATCCTGCTGGTCGAAGACGACGAGACGGTCCGCAGGCTCGCGCGCAGCGTCCTCCAGATGAACGGGTACGATCTGCTCGAAGCCACGAACGGGGAAGAGGCGCTCATGAGGTACGAGCAGCACACGGGCCCGATCCACCTCGTACTCACCGATGTCGTGATGCCTCAGATGAACGGCAGCGACCTCGTCACGCGGGTCCGTTTCAAGTACCCGGACGTGAAGGCCCTCTTCATGTCCGGCTACACCGCGAACGCGATTTTAGATGACGAAGTCATGAAGCGCGGGGTGGCTTTCCTGCAAAAGCCCTTCAGCGCGGAGGTGCTACTACGCAAAGTGCGGGAGGTCCTTGATAAACCCTGAATGCCAAACCCTGAATGCCAAACCCTGAATGCCGAGCCCTGAAGGGTAAGGCCTGAAGTCGAAGCGGGTCGCCCGCCCGCATGGACGCTTCATTGACAAAGCAATCGGGCCTTAGATAGCATCTCCTTTTCATTCGTTTATCGTTTTGGAGGTCGAATGCTCAGGCTCAGAAACACGCTCGCGCGCAAACAGGAAGAGTTCAAGCCGCTCGAAGGGAACACTGTGCGGATGTACGCGTGCGGGCCGACCGTTTACGATTTCGGGCACATCGGCAATTTCCGCACGTTCGTCGCGGTGGACCTGCTGCGGCGCTACCTCAAGTATTCCGGCTACGACGTCGTCCACGTCATGAACATCACCGACGTTGAGGACAAGATCATCCGGGACATGCGCGCGAGCGGCAAGGGGCTGCGCGAGTTCACCGATTATTACATCACCGAGTTCCTGAGGGACGTCGACCTGCTCAACATCGAGCGGCCGGAGCACCTGCCGCGGGCGACCGACCACGTGCCGGAGATGGTCGAGATAATGGACCGCCTGACCGAGGCGGGCCACACGTACGATAGCGAAGGCTCGCTCTATTTCAGGATCGCGTCTTTCAAAGACTACGGGAAGCTGTCCGGGCTGAAGCTGGAAGGCAACAAGGCCGGCGCGCGCGTGGACGTGGACGAGTACGACAAGGACGACGCGCGCGACTTCGTTTTATGGAAGGCCCCGAAGGAAGGCGAGCCGACGTGGGAGACCTCGTACGGGGCGGGCCGCCCCGGCTGGCACCTCGAATGCTCCGCCATGTCGATGAAGTACCTGGGCGAGTCGTTCGACATCCACTGCGGCGGGGTCGACCTGATATTCCCGCACCACGAGAACGAGATCGCGCAGTCCGAAGGCGCGACGGGCAAGCCGTTCGTCCGCAACTGGTTTCACGTCGAGTTCCTGCAAGTGGAAGGCGAACGGATGTCGAAGTCGAAGGGGAATTTCTACACCGTCCGCCAGCTCATCGAGAAGGGTTATTCGCCCGACGCGATAAGGTACCTGCTCCTGTCGGTCCCCTACCGCACCCAGCTCAACTTCACGATGGACGGCCTCCGCGCGGCCGAAAGCGCGCTCGACCGCCTGCGTAATTTCCGCCGCCGGGTGTCGGACTTCGAGGGGGGCGACGGGTCCAGCCCGCGCGCGGCGGAGATCATAAAGCGCGCGCGGGCCGACTTCGAAGCCGCTATGGACGACGACCTCAACACGAGCGGCGCGCTCGGGGCCATCTTCGAGTTTGTTCGCGAGGTCAACATCGCGCTCGACGCGGGAGATTTTCAAAGCGAAGACAGGGCCGCGACGCTCGACCTGCTGGGCCGCGTTGACTCGGTGCTCGGAGTGCTCGGCGAGGAGAAGAAGGAGATGCTCGACCCGGAGGTGGACGCGATGATCGAGGCCCGCAACTCCGCGCGCGCCTCGCGCGACTTCGCGGGGGCCGACCGCATCCGCAACGAGCTGGCCGAGCGCGGGATCATCCTCGAAGACACGCCTCAGGGCACCCGCTGGAAGAGGAAATGACGGGCGGGCCCCATCCGTCATTTCTTCATTTTGACCTTAGGCAGTTTGCAGATTGACCGACCCACCCGCCCCGGCCGACATCACCCCGGCCTAACACCCCGTAGAATGGCCGAACCGTCGCGCAAATTCGTGGAATAATTCTTGCAGTTGATTCCCGTGCGATTTTCGCCCCTGTTACATCTTCATCCCGAGGTAGAGTCTTGATTGAGATGATGAGCAATCACGAGTACGATCAGAGCAGTGACCCGCGCGCCGATTACACTCCGGAACAGGTGAGTTCTTACCTTCAGGAGATCGAGAGGCTTCTGGAGAGGGTCGAATCTTCCACGACGCATTATCACGTGCTGGGCGTGCCGCGCACGGCGACCGGAAAGGAGATCACCCTCGCCTACCGCAAGGCGGTGACGTTGCTCAACCCGTCTTACTATGGCATCAGCCTCTCCATCCCCGACGAGACGGGGACGCGGATAGACCTGGCCTTCAGCAAGGTGGCCCATGCCTACTCGGTGCTCGTCAGCGTCGCCAAGCGGCTCGAATACGATGGGCTGGTCGAGGCGCGGCCCGAAGACTCAGAGGCGGCGGAGGAGCCGGCGGAAGACCTCGGAGCGCCCGAGCCCGCGGCCCGGTCGATCACTCCGCAGGAGTCCGAAGAGCCCGCCCTGTGTACTCTCGACACTCCGCAGAATGGCTTCGACCCGTTCGCCGAGCGGGACGGGGGCTTCGTGGAAGTCGTCGGGCAAGGGGGCGGGGACCGGAGGAAGTTCGAGCGGTACCCCATGGCCCTGCCCGTGTACGTGACCGGGCACGAGCGCATCGCGGGCGAGTGGCACGAGATCACGAAGACGATTGACGTGAGCCGCACCGGCGTCACCCTCGAACTGCGCAAGCGCGTGCGCCACCGGACCCTGCTCCACCTGGCCCTGCCCCTTCCGATGAAGCTGCGCTGCCACCGCCACACCGAGCCGAGCTACGGGGTCTACGCCCTCGTGCGGCGCATAGAGCCCGCGCGGGACGGCGCGAGGATAGTCGCGCTCGAATTTGTGGGCGAGCGCCCGCCGGCCGGGTACATCCAGAAGCCGTGGGTGACCTACCGCACGAAGTGGTCGGGCGAGGAGCGGAGGAAAGAGCCTCGGGTCGAGCGCGTGGAGACGATCACGGTCGACTGCCTGAACGAGTCCATGCAGACGGTCAGGCAGATGGTCGCGGTCACGGAAAACATCAGCCCCGGCGGCGCGAGGATCTACCTCAAGGCCGCGCCCCCCGAGTTCGACATAATCCGGGTCGCCAACCTCAACCGCACCTTCGAAAGCCTTGCGACGGTCTGCAACAGGTACGTCGATAAAGATGGGTTCGAGCGGCTATGCCTGAGTTTCCTAGATAACAGGTGGGATGTTTGAGCCGGGCATGGTGTGAGTCGGGGAAGGAAGAAAGGCCGCCATCGAGCGGCCTTATCTCTTATGAAGCCAACGGTGACTGAGGGTGAATCGTCCGAGCCCCGAGCCCCGCGCTTCGACGGTCACTCTTTGACGTAGTCCCAATCCTCCGGCAGGGGCTGCGGGCCGGGGCGGATGCCGGCGATGTCCGGGTCTTCGTCTCCGGGCCTGTCTGGGGCCGAGGCCCTGCGCTCTTTGGCATCGACCCGGCGAGCTTCCTTGTCCTTCTGCTTCTGCTGGCGGGCCTTCTCTTTTTCCCGCTTCTGAAATGTCGGTCTCGATTTTTTTGCCAAAACAATCTCCTATGACTGAAGCCTGACTTTCGCGGCCCCGATGCAGACAACAGAATCACTCCGGAGCCGGACCGGCTTGGCGGTCGGTCGCTCGGATAGCTGAAGAGGCAAGCGGGTGAATGCTAAGCGCGCGACTGTTTCTCGTTAGAGGCTGCGGCTACTCGTCATCGTCCCCGTCGAAGTTTGCCTCTCGGCTGGCGAAATTATCATCGTCAGTGAACAGATCGTCCTGATCCTGGAAATCATCCTGGTCATCTTCTCCGCCGAAGATCTGTCCGCTGGTGCGCTCCCGGATCGGCCCCTTGGGTCCGCGCTCGGATTTCGACGCGCCGCCGGGCTTCTTGCGGGTGCGGCGCGGCGCGGCGTCCGGCCCGAAGTTGCGGGAGGGCGCTTCGCCCCGCGGGGGGCCGGGGTCCCTGTCGAAAGAGGGGATGGGCGCGGGCCGCGGGGCGAAGCCCGTCCGCGGCGCGCTCGACAGGGGGCGGTCCTCTTTGGCGCGCGCTTCGTTGATCGCGAGGTTCCTGCCTTTGAAGGGCTGATTGTTGAAGCGGCGAATGGCCTCGTCAGCCTGCGCGCGATCACTGAACTCGATGAACGCGAAGCCGCGCGGCTTACCCGTCTCTTTGTCCATCGGGATGTAGGCGTAGGAGAGAGCACCGACCGGCGCGAAGTGCTCTCTCAGGTCTGCCTCGGTTGCGTTGTACGGAAGGTTTCCAACAAAAAGGCGAATAGCCATCTCAACCTCGTCTATCAAAGTTCTGAAACTCAGATCGGAGATCTGAACACGTCAAATTAACGGGACGCCCTGCGCGGAGTGAACGATCTGGTCCCCGATGATCGCAGGTGCGCTATCTCTGCCGCCAGGCTTATCTGTCTTTCAGACCTGCCATCCGAGAAGCCTTTCAGACCGGACCTGTCGAACTTCTGTCCCGTAGCACGTTCGATAGAGGATAATACTGATTCTTCTTCCGGACTTACAAGTGTAAGCGCGGAGCCGCCGCGTCCCGCTCGGGCCGTCCGCCCGACGCGGTGAATGTAGTCGTCCGCCGTGGCCGGCACGTCGTAATTCACTACGTGCGAAATGTCGTCCACGTCTATCCCCCGCGCGGCCACGTCCGTCGCCACGAGCACCCTCGCGTTCCCGGAGCGGAAGCTTTCGAGCGCCGCGTTCCTCTGCGACTGGGTGCGGTCGGAGTGCAGGGTGGCCACCCTGTACTGGTTCACCGAAAGCACTCGGGCGAGGCGGTCGGCCCCCCTGCGCGTCCGCGTGAAGACGATGAACGACCCTTCAGCATTCTGCTTGAGCAGCTCGAGCAGGAGCGGGGTCTTGGCGTGCGTGAGCACCGGGAAGACCTTCTGCGTCAGCGTCGCGACCGTGACCTTCTTGCGCGCCGCGTCCACGCGGACGGGGTTCGTCTGCATCTCCCGCGCCAGCTTCTCCACCTCCCTCGATATGGTGGCGGAGAAGAGGAACATCTTCCTGTTGCTCGGGACGTGCGCGGCGATCCGCTTCACCTGCGGGAGAAAACCCATGTCGAGCATGCGGTCCGCCTCGTCCAGCACGACCACCTCTACGGACTTGAGCGAGACCGCGCGACGTTCGAGCAGGTCGTTCAAACGGCCGGGGGTGGCGATTATTATATCGACCCCGGAATTGAGCGCGCGGATCTGGCTGCCCATGTTCGCGCCCCCGACTACGGCGACGCTCTTGAGCCGCGCCGAGCGGCCCATTATCTTCGCGTTCTTATCGATCTGAAGGGCGAGCTCCCTGGTCGGCGCGAGCACGAGGGCGCGCGCAGCGCCCGGCCCCTTCAACCGCTCTATGATCGGGAGAAGGAAGGCCGCCGTCTTGCCCGACCCCGTCTCCGCCGACCCCAGCAATTCCCGGCCCGCGAGAATGTGCGGGATCGCTTTAGTCTGTATTTCCGTCGGCTCAGTGATGCCGATTTTCCTGAGTGTTTCTACTAATGGCGCACTTAGCCCCATCTGGCTGAATTGATTTGAATTCATGTATATCTCTTTTTCTCTCTCTCAATTATTTCGATACATTTAGCTTTGGATTTAGCTCGGGAGTGATCAAAGCTCCGGTAAGAATTGAAGTGCTTGCCAGGGGGTCAGAATGGTTGGTGTACAATCTCAAACTTTTCTCAGCAGTCAGCTACTTGGAGCCCAGTTCTTTATCTCTTTGCTAATTCAATTAACTTAAACATGAGGGGCGGCGGGAGTGCCGCTGCCCCTCCGAGGAGCGTTTAGTAACGGTTGTAACCCCCGCGACCGCCGCCGCCGCCGCCGCCGCCGCGATTGCCGCCGCGACCGCCGCCGTAACCACCACGGCCGCCGCCGCCGCCGCCGGAGCGCTCTTCACGCGGGCGCGCTTCATTGACCGTCAAAGCACGGCCATTAAGCTCCATACCGTTGAATTGCGCAATCGCCTTGTCGGCGTCTTCATTGCTCATCTCTACAAAGCCGAAGCCCTTGGAACGACCGGTGTCGCGGTCCGTAATGATACTAACTGACTCGACCTCGCCCGCCTGTTCAAACAGGGACGCGACGTCATTCTCCGTCGTTTGGTACGACAGATTGCCGACATATATTCTTTTGCTCATGTTTCTCCTAGAAACGGTTACAAGGAACTTCCGAGGCTTAGCGGGAAAGAGGATGAGGTAAACAGGATCAAACGCTCTCCGAAGACTAGCAGGACGCTCCTAAAAGATCAAAACCAACAGCAACACACAGGTTGCCACAAACGTCAAGATGAATAGTAACACTTTGACCCTTCGAAGTCCATAGGGAGAATATTGTACTTTTCTTATACCCACCGAGCCTTTGCGCGGGCGGTCGCGAGGCATTCCCGGCCTGCGGCAACGTCGTGTCATGGCCCCGGAAGTCAGGGGCCGAGGAATTCGCGCGCGGCGACCACGGCCTGCTCGAAGACGCGGTCGTGGCCGGAAAACTCAAGCTCGCGGCTTATGAGGGCGCTCTCCGCGCAGCTCTCGTAGCTGAGCACGCGCTGGATGCGCGTCTCGGCATGGACTTCGGTCTCTATTCGCGTGCCGTCGCTGCTCCTCCTGACGTTGAACGTGGATGACGCGGGGGCCTCGCTCGTGAGCGCGACGAAGGCGAGGTGGCCCGGCTCTATCAGAGGCCTCCGCGTCCGCGCGAACTCCATCGTCACGGAGCGGCCCTCCGCCCGCAACTCGTAGGTCGTGGCCTCCTCCGTGCTCGCGCGCGCGCGCGGGTCGATCTTCCACCCGAGCCTGCTCGCGAGCCAGCCGCCGAGCAGCAGGGCGCGCGGGGAGATGCCCCCCGTGTCCTGCGAAGAGGGCGAGTACTCGATCACCACCCTGCCGAGCCGCTCCATCATCGGCCTGTAAGCGGGGACGTCGTAGAACCCCGCGATTAGCGCGCGCCACGCCGTCAGGCGCGCCCAGTTCAGGTCCGTGAGGGCCGTCCACCTGGGCTTCTCCTTCAGCATCGCCGCCAGGTTTATCAGGTCGCCTCGGGGGTCCGCGAAAGTGGACGAGTCTATGATGACGCGGTCGGATATGTCGACGAGCCGCCTGAATATCCTGTCCGTGAGCTGCGGGACCGCGCGCCACCAGAGGTAGACGGGCAGGTCCGAGAGCAGTAGCGGGGCGACCGCGCTCGGCGCTTCATCGACCATCGCGCCGGTCGCGCTGATCGCGACCTCCTCGCAACACACCTGCTTGTGCGACGTGTCGGGGATCGTGCAGAGGGAAGTGACCTCGGCCGTAATCGAATCCTCGCCCGCCTCGCGGTCCGCCAGGATCAATATCGCCCTGCACGGGTGCTCGGACGTGATCTCGACTATGGCGTCGCTTAGGTGGTTCGACTTCTTGGCCGACGGGACGTAGACGATCAGGTTGAGCATCGAGGCGCGGATGACTCCGCCCTCCTCGTCCTCGCTCGCCTGTTTCCACAACGAGATCAACTGGCGCTCTATGCCCGCCACGTCGATTGAGGACGCGCCGGTGCCGGGAGCCTCTCCCGTATTCTTATCGGTGCTCATATCGCTTTATTCTCCTGCCGGGCGCGCGGGCCCCCGGAAGTCATGGCCTCCTCCAACTCCGGCCATCCTTCGCGAGCAGCTCGTCGGCCTCGTCCGGCCCCCAGGCGCCAGATTCATAGTTGGGGAAATCCGGCTTCCGGTCCTGCCATCTTCGGAGCACGGGCATGATGATCTCCCACCCGCGCTCGGTCATGTCGCGGCGCGCGTAAAGTGTCGTGTCGCCCAGGATGCAGTCGAGCAGCAGCCGCTCGTAAGCCTCGGGCGAGCTGATGCCGAAGGACGCCCCGTAGCGGAAATCCATGTTGACCCACCGTATTCGCGTCACCTGCCCCGGCACTTTCGCGCCCACCCGCAGGGTGATCCCCTCGTCGGGCTGGACCCGGATGACGAGCACGTTGGGCTCAAGCTGTTGCTGCGGGATGCCTCCGAAGAGCAGGTGCGGCGCTTCCTTGAACTGTATGGCGATCTCCGTCACGCGCTTCGGCATTCGCTTGCCGGACCTGAGGTAGAAGGGCACGCCCGCCCACCGCCAGTTGTCGAAATAGAGCTTGAGCGCCGCGTACGTCTCCGTGGTCGACTCGGGATTCACGCCCTCTTCTTCGCGGTAGCCCGCGACGTGCTTGCCGAGGACCGAGCCGGGGCCGTACTGTCCGCGCACGCAGTATTCGTCCACCCTTTCGTAGGGGATGGGGCGGACGGCGTGCATGGCCTTGACCTTCTCGTCGCGCACGGCGTTGGCCGCGAGGCTCGCCGGCGGCTCCATCGCCACGAGCGAGAGGACCTGAAAGACGTGGCTCTGGATCATGTCGCGCACGGCGCCCGCGCTCTCGTAGAACGCGCCCCGGCCCTCGACCCCGAGGGCTTCGGCGTTGGTCACCTGCACGTGATCGATGTACTGCCTGTTCCAGATCGGCTCGAAGATGCCGTTGGCGAACCTGAAGACCAGGAGGTTCTGAACCGTCTCTTTCCCGAGGTAATGGTCTATGCGGTAAACCTGATCCTCGTCGAAGACCGCCGCCGCCTCCTGGTTGAGCCGGATGGCCGAGTCGAGGTCCGTGCCGAAGGGCTTCTCGATTATTATTCGAGTCCACGTCCCGTCCCGCTCCTCCGAGAGCCCCGAGGCCCCGAGGTGTTTTATGGCGTCGCTGTAGAGCGAGGGCGCGGTCGAGAGGTAGAAGACGCGGTTGCCCGCCGTGCCGCGCTCGCGGTCCGCCTGGTCGAGCAGCTTCGAAAGCTCCGAGTACATGTCCGGCTTGGTGAGGTCGCCTGCCATGTAGAAGATCCCCTGAGCGAAGCTCTGCCACACGGACTCGTCCACGCGCCTCGCGTCGGAGAAGGAGACGACCGCTTCCTTCATCCTGTCGCGGAACTCGTCGCGGCCCATCGGCGAGCGGGCCACGCCCACTATCGCGAACTCGGCGGGGAGCAGCCGTTCCTGGGCCAGTCGGTAGAGCGCGGGCACGAGCTTCCTTTTGGTCAGGTCGCCCGACGCGCCGAAGATCACGACTATGCAGGGGTCGGCCGTGCGCTCAAGCCTCACCCCTTCGCGCAGGGGGTTCTCTTCTCTCGTGGTCGAATCCATCTCGCTCCTTCCGGACCGCGGGCTTCTGTTTCAATCAATGCTCTGAGACAGCTTCATAACTTATAAAGGATGGCTCTCGATTCAGGCAACGTCGGCGGCGTCAAAAGGGCGGGCTGAGCTTTCAAGTTTTCAACAAATTCGCCTTTACGTATAATAGCGCAATGGAATCAATCGAAGGAGTTTCTTACATGTCGAGCTGTCCCCGGTGCGGGGCCAGGAACAACGCGAACCTCGATGCCTGCCGCCTTTGCGGGACTTTCCTGGGCATCGAGCGCGCCGCCGACTCTCCCGTGGAGCAGATCGACACCAACTCGCCCACGGTCGTCGTGCCCGTGGGGAACGCCGCGCCGCAGCCCGGCAAAGGGGCCGAACTGGTCGGCCCGGCCGGGGAAGGCTCGGAGGCCGTGGCGTGCCCGTTCTGTCAGACCGCCAACGAAGTCGGCTGGTCTTTCTGCCAGCATTGCGGGAAGAAGCTTCCGCCGAGGGAAGCTCAGCCGCGAGAAGTCCCGCCGACCGCCGACCGCCCCGCGCCGCCGGACCCGAAGGCCGCGCAGGACTTAAAATCTCCGCAGGACCTCATCACGGTCGTGGTGGAAGCAGAGCGACTCGGGCAGGGCGCTCCTGAAATGTCGCCGCCGCAGGGGCAGGCTCCCGCGAGTCAGGCGGCCGACGCGCCTTCGCCGTCGAGCGCCCTGACCGAAGAGGCGCGCGTGCCCGCTCCCGCCGAGCCCGCCGGCGGAGGGCTGTTCTGCCCGCAGTGCGGGAAGCAGAACAGCATCAATAACTCTTATTGCTCCGTCTGCGGCGGGCCTATCCCCGTGGCCGAGACCGTGGCGATGACTTCCGTGCCCGTGCCGCCCAGAGGCCGGCTCCGCCTGATAATGGAGGGTGGGCAGGAAGGCGACCTCTTCGAGTTGAAGGACGAGACGGTCGTGGGGAGGACGAGCGGGGACATAGCCTTCCCTCACGACGGCTTCATGTCCGGGCGTCACGCGCGCATAATAAGGCGGGGGTCGAGTTTCATCCTGAAAGACGAGGGCAGCCGCAACGGCACCTTCGTCAAGATACGCGGTGAAGTCGAGTTGCAGCCCGGCGACGTAGTGCTCATCGGAAAACAGCTGTTCAAGTTTGAACTCTGATCTCATGAGGCAGCCAATGGATGAAGTCATAGTCTCAGTCTTTGCCAGCACCGACGTCGGCATGCAGCGGACCGGGAACGAGGACGCTTTTCTCGTCGCCGACCTGAGCACCGGGAGGGTCGATATGGGCTCCGACGCGGACCCGCATCAACTCGGCGAGCGCGGCAGCATGATGGTCGTGTCGGATGGCATGGGCGGGGCCGCGGCGGGCGAGATAGCCAGCGAGCTTGCGGTCAAGACCATACGGGAAGCCCTGAACGATCTGCCGCTCGAACTGACCCTCAACGAGAGGCTCGTGAAGGCGACCGAGCTCGCCAACGAGCGCATATGGGAGCACGCGCGCCAGAACCCCGAACTCACCGGGATGGGCGCGACCGTGACCGCCGTGCTCGTACACTCCGGCAGCGCCTACATAGCTCAGGTGGGGGATTCGCGCGCTTACCTCGTGCGCGGGGATCAGATCAAGCAGATCACCAAGGATCAATCCCTGGCGCAGATGCTTTTGGACTCGGGGGTCATACGGCCGGAGCAGGCCGCCAGCGTGCCCCAGAACGTGATCATGCAGGCGCTCGGCACGCAGCCGACAGTCAACGTCGTGCTGACCTCGGTCGAGCTATGCCGCGACGACTGCCTGCTGCTTTGCAGCGACGGGTTGTCGAACAAGATCGACGCCCACGAGATGTATCAGGCGATAAGAGAATCGCCGGACTTGCAGTCCGCGTGCAAGAGCCTGATCGAGACGGCTAACGAGCGGGGCGGGGAAGACAACATAACCGTCATCATCGCCCGGTTCGAAGGGGAGGGCCTGCCTCTGGCGGTCGGCCGCTCTTCGATAACCGGCAGCCTGAAAGTGATCAATCCGAGAGTCGAAACTGAGGATGGCCCGACAATCGCGCGGCAGTTCATACCGTTTTTTAACCAGTCTGCGGCCGAGGCGGACCCATATGCCCCGCGGGAGGGGGTTGAGCCTCCCCCGCAGGAGACGCCCGCCGAAACGCCTGAAGAGACGGCCGCGAGAGGGCCGGTGGGGGCGATCCCCGCAACGGCCGCGCCTGAGGAGAAGAACTACACCCTGATCCTGATATTCGCCCTGATCTCTCTGCTGCTGCTCGGGGGCGCAGGCTTCTTCATCTATAAGCTCTACCTCAAACCTCCGCCTCCCCCGCCGGCGGAGCAGGTAGAGACTCCCGCCGGCTAGAGCCCGGAGGGGCGGTCTGTGAAGAGCGCGAGAAGCTCTTTCACACGCCGCCCTCCGCGTGAATGCCTCATCACTTCCCGCTCCAATTGACCACCTCGTCGAGCGTCGTTACGGCGATTGGGTGATAGCCGGGCCGGGCCTTTCGATAGATGTTCATCGCCCGCTCGCGGCCTTCGGGAGTCTTGACCAATTCGTCGTAAAGCGGCTTTATAAGCTTCCGGCGGCCTATGCCTGTCAGGTACTCTTCGAGCCTCGGGTAAGCGGGCTCGTACCGGTACCGGATCGCTATCAGAAGCCACTGGTGCGCGACCTCCGAGTTGCCCGTGCTCGTCAGCCGGAACGCTTTGTCCAGCTCTTCCATCTTCGATTTGTCCAGCTGCTCCGGCAGGTGCCTCAGGAAGTGGAGCCACTCCTGAGTCGTCCACGCGGAGGCCTTCAGGTCGGAGGCGCGGACCTCGCCCTTCACCCAGGCCGCGGCCTGCTGCTCGACTTTCGGGAAGGCGTCCGACACGGCGCGGGGGGCCGACTCGGGAATGCCGGGCCGGTATATCCACTCTTCGACCGGGACCTTCGCCGCGAGCTGCGGGTTCTTGTCCAGCAGGTTCTTCTTAAGGTAATCGACGAACTGCGCCGTGGTGATGCTCTGGAAAGCGAAGTGGTCGAAGTACCCGCGCACGAACTTGTCGAAGGATTCGCGCCCGAAGGTCTCTTCGAGGTGCCTCAAAAAGAGCGCGCCTTTTTCGTAAGGGACCTGCGTGAAGCCTTCGTCGGGGTCGCGGCCCTTCAGGTCCACGTAGAGAATCTCATCCCTGTCGTCGAGCGTGGACATCTCTCGCTCCACGTCCTGCCGCCCGAGCACGGCCTCCATCTCTTCGCGCCCGCGCCCGTAGACGGCCTCCTGTATGCGCCTCTCAAGGTAGACGGTGAATCCTTCGTTGAGCCAGAAGTCTCTCCACGTCGCGTTGGTCACGAGATTGCCCGACCATGAATGGGCGAGCTCGTGCGCGATGAGGGAGACGAGGCTCTTGTCTCCGGCCAGTATCGTGGGCGTGGCGAAAGTGAGGCGCGGGTTCTCCATGCCTCCGAAGGGGAAGCTGGGGGGGAGTATGAGCAGGTCGTACCGGCCCCACCTGTAAGGCCCGTAAATCTTCTCAGTCTCCTCCATCATCTTCTCCGTGTCCGAAAGCTCCTTCGCCGCCTTGTCGATGACGGAATGCTCGGCGTACACGCCCGTGCGCTTCCCGAGCGGGCGGAACGAGAGGTCGCCCACGGCGAGCGCTATCAGGTAGGAGGGGACCGGCTGGGTCATCTTCAGGGTGTAGTCGCCGTCGCGCGCGGCCTTCGGGTCATTCTCCGCGCTCATCACGGCGAGCAGCTCGCGGGGCGTGCGCACGCGGGCCGTGTAGGTCACGCGCACTTTCGGGGAGTCCTGCAAAGGTATCCAGCTTCGCGCGTGAATCGCCTGAGACTGAGAGAACATGAACGGGTACTTCTTGCCACCCGTCTGCTGGGGCTCGAGCCACTGAAGGCCCGACGCCTTCGGGCTCGTGGAGTAAGTGATGCGAACGCGCGTGGCCTTCGCGGGGAGCTCGACCGTCAGGGGCGCGCCCAGAATGGGGTCCGCTTTCCCGAGACTGAATTTCGCGTCCGCGTAGCTCCTGCCGTCGGCCGACGCTTCGGCCTTCGAGATGGTCAGCTCCCTCGTGTCGAGCACGAGCGGGGCGGCCGCCGAAGTAGCTCGATCAAGGGTGAGCACCGCGGAGCCCTTCAATACCTTCTGGTCGAACAGGACGTCCCAGTCGAGGTCTATGTGTTTGACCCTGATCTGTTCGGGGTTCGAGTAAGAGTGATGGTCTCTGGTCTCTTCGGGTCTGTCTTGTGCAAGCATGGGTTGAGGCGTCAGAGAGAATAATAAAAGAAATAGCAGGATAGCACATGGTAGCATGATGAGGAACTCCTGTTCTAAATGTCCGAGGTCTTGCGTCCCGCGCGCCGAAGCGCGCCGGACCTCATACCGGCAATATAGCATGGATAGGGCATCGGCCTGTGAGTTGTGATGTGCCCGCGTCCCCGTTCTGTTGCCCGCCCCGCCGGCGCGGGCCGGGAAAGAAATTTACCGGAATGCATTGCTAAATCGGGCCATTTGGATTATAAACGGCTTCTGCCGTCAGAACAGAGGCCGCGCGCAGCGCGGGACCGAGTTCGCACTGGATAGAATCCATAAATACGAATCGAGCGAGTGATCCGGGTCCGGGATTCCCTGATCTCGATGGTCGGTCCTGCTCGGTCGAGGCTGTTCGACGCACCTCCGGGCCTTCTCGTCACACTATGGAACCGATTCGTCACGGCTCGCTTCCCATTTTCGCGGGATAGGGCGAATATTCTATACCAGTTACGAGAGGGCCACAACGCGCTATAGAGTCGTCGTTCGATGTAGAATCAACATTCAGAATCGCGCGTCAAAGAATCCGAGCCCAGGCCGGCATGTCCAACCATGCCGCCGAGCGTAACTTCCCTGGCCGAGGTAGAAATGGAACTTGAGAGAATTTGGCGTCACCGCTGGTTCCGGTGGGGGCTGATCACGGGCATCTGGACCCTTTTCGGGCTCCTGTTCGCGAGCCAGCAATACCTGGCTACGAGCCGCACGACCCGCCCCATGGCCTGGTACGACGCGCTCCTGCTGGAACTGAGTTACGCCTACCTCTGGGCCCTGTTGACTCCCCTGATGCTCTGGCTCAGCCGCCGCTTCCGCATCGAGCGCGCGAGGTGGTACCGCAGCCTCCTGATTCACATCTTCTTCGGCACCCTCATCGGCTTCACGATGGTCGCCTTCCACGACCTGATCTACACGGCTTACTTCGCCACGCCGGAGAGGCCGTTCTCGCTCGCGAGGATGGTCCGGCTCGCCTACTCGTTCTTCGATTATGGGATGATGACTTACTGGGTCATCCTCCTCGTCGATAACGGGCTCGACTATTACAGGCGCTACAGGGAGGGCGAGCTGAGGGCGTCGCAGCTCGAAGCCATGCTCGCGCAGGCGCAGCTCCAGGCGCTCAAGATGCAGCTCCAGCCGCACTTCCTTTTCAACACCCTCCACTCCATCTCCGCCCTGCTCTACAAGGACGTGGACGCCGCCGACAAGATGATCGCGCGCCTGGGGGATTTTCTGCGGATCACGCTCGAAAATTCGGGGAACCAGGAGGTCTCCCTTCAGGAGGAGATCGAGTTCCTCAAATGCTACCTGGAGATCGAGCGCATCCGGTTCCAGGACCGGCTCAAGGTGCAGATGGACATCGAGCCGCAGGCGCTCCAGGCCCGCCTGCCTAACCTGATCCTGCAACCCCTCGTCGAGAACGCCATCAAGCACGGCATCTCCGCGCACGCGGGCCCCGGCCGCATCAGGATCCATGCCTCGCGCCGCGACGGGTCGCTCCAGGTCGAGGTGACCGACAACGGCCCCGGCCTGCAAGAGCGGGCGGGCGGCTCGTTCAAAGAGGGGTTGGGACTTGCCAACACGCAGGCGCGTCTGGAACACTTGTATGGCAGTGACCATAGACTCGACATGGCGAACGCCCCTTTAGGTGGACTAACGGTGATTCTGGAAATCCCATTCAAAACTGAACCTATTCCGATGAAGGAGCGTTATAGAGCGTACTGGGGGAAGGTAAATGGAGGAAACGGCGCGTTTAAAGTTGCTAATCGTGGATGATGAACCGTTGGCTCGCGAGAGGATTCGCGAGATGCTTCGCGCTGACCCCCAGATCGAAATTATCGGAGATTGTTCAAACGGGGACGACGCCATAGAGGCAGTCAGAACCAGCCGCCCCGACCTCCTCCTCCTGGACATTCAGATGCCCGGCACCGACGGGTTCGGGGTGCTTGAGGCCCTGGAACCCTCCGAGATCCCCTGCGTCATCTTCATCACGGCTTACGACCAGTACGCGGTTAAAGCCTTCGAAGTCTACGCGCTCGATTACCTCCTGAAGCCGTTCGACAGGGAGCGGTTCTCCAAGGCCATCGAGCGCGCCAAGCAGCACGTGTTCGGGGAGCGGAACAAGAGCCTCACGGAGCGGGTGCTCGCCGCGCTCAATGAGATCAAGAACAAGCCCGAGTACCTGGAGCGCCTCGTTATAAGGACCAACGGGCACATCTTCTTCATCAAGACGGAAGAGATCGACTGGCTCGAAGCCGAGGGCAATTACGTGCGCCTCCACTCGGGCAAGGAGTCGTACCTGCTCAGGGACGCGATCAGCTCTCTGGAGAACCAGCTCGACCCAAAGAGGTTCCTGCGGATACACCGCTCGGCCATCGTCAACATCAACCGGATTCAGGAGCTCCAACCCTGGTTCCACGGAGAGTACCGTGTCATTTTGCAGGACGGAGTTCAGCTCACGCTCAGCCGGAGTTACAGGGACAAGCTGAACGAGCTTGTCGGAAAATCTCTATAGACTCGGGCCCCGTCGCGAAGGCTTCAGGCTACGGCTTTCGCTCTCGGCCCCCCGTGTCGATTGCGGTCACGCGCGCTTTAAGCCCCCACAAAAGCCCCCTGCCCGTAACAAAAAACCGACGGGAATAACTGAGGCTCTGCCTCGGCCCATAATCCGTCGCGTTCGTTTCGCGCCGGGCAGTTGTAAATATATTGTGAATAGCTAGCGGCTCGTCACACGTTCGGGCCAATTCAGACCGGTATCCTGTGGCTTCATACCAAAGATATTCACTATTTCGGATGGCGTCATTAAACTCTACGCGGCTCGTGGACTAATCACACCATTGGGCGAAAGTGAAGACCCTCTGGATTTAAGGAGGAATACAGAAGTGGCTATGCAGATTCAGGATGGTGAATACATAGAAGATAACACGCGGCGCTGGAACTGGAATGAGCCGGGGACCCGGCCCGAGCAGCTGATTAAAGAGAAGCTGGTCGGCGTCGGCGAGTGGGCGGAGGACGCCCGCTCGGTGATCGCGGCTCACGCCACACACGATAATCCTTTAATCATAGAAGGCGAGCCGGGGACCGGGAAGAAGCTCATCGCCCGCCTTATTCATAAAAGCAGCGCGCGCGCGCAGGGGCCGTTCGTCACCATCTCCTGCCACCAGGTCTCGCCCGAATCGATTGAAGCGGCGCTGTTCGGGTCCGCGCGCACGCTCTCGCCGGGCCGGGACTACCTGCAAAGCGGCCTGGTCGAGTCGGCCGAGGGCGGGACGCTCTACATATGCGGAGTCTCCGGGTTCGCCCCCTCCCTCCAATCGAAGATCGCGCGGCTGATTTATGACCGCAAGTTCGTCCGCGTCGGCGGGACCGCCTTCGAGCCCGCCAACGCTCGAATCATACTCGGCTTCACCAGGACCGGTCAGGCGGGCTCGTCGCCCGAAGGGCCGGAGAATTTCGTCAGCGATAAACTCTTCGTCCCGCCCCTCCGCGAGCGCACCGCCGACATCGAGCCTCTCAGCAGGTACTTCATTAAGCGCCTGTGCGCGCAGCTCGGCAAAGAGGAGCGCGACATCTCCCCCGAGACGCTCGCCCTGCTGGTGCGCCACGACTGGCCGGGGAACGTGGGCGAGCTGAAGAGGGTGATCAGCTACATGCTCCAACAGCAGAAGCCGCCCCGGATGGACAGCAGCTTCCTGCCGCCGCACCTTCAGGAGGCGGCCTCGCCCGGCTGCGCGGCGGTCCCTGCGCCGGGCATGGACATGTCGGAGCAGGTCAGGCAGTTCGAAATCTCTCTCCTCTCCGCCGCCCTGAAGCAGTGCCAGGGCGTGCAGTACAAGGCCGCGCGGCTTCTCGGCCTGAAGCCGACCACCCTCAACACGAAGATCAAGAACCTGGGGATAGACGTGAAAGCTCTGAAATGACCGCCTGATACTTTCTACTGGGCCGGACGGGCGGGGGGCCGTCCGGCCGGCCCATCGGAGGAACACGTATGAGCCGCACGCTTAATCTGGCGAAGTGCTTTGCGGTAAATCTGCTGCTCTTTACAGTTTCGTCGGCCACGAGGAAGTTGAAGAGACTGGCACACCATTGAAGGATTCACCGGTCACCTGATCTCGCGGCCGGTTTCGACTCCCATCCCCGCATCAACCATACAGTGGAAATATAAAACTACTCAGCCGCCCGGACCGGGCCGCGGCTGTCTGAATCGCCCCGCGCCCCGGCGCGCGGCAATTTAGATGGAACAGAGAAGCGCGCGGCAACTTATATATCCTAGCTGCGTAGTTAAAAAATAAAAACCGTGAGGAATATTGCATGAAGATGATACTGCCTCTCTTTCTGCTCCTGGCTTTGACCTCGGCACCGCTCGCTCGGGCACAGCAGGCGAAGGCTGCGGTGGTGGCGTTCGAAAACGTCAACGTGGTCCCGATGGACCGCGAGCGCGTTCTGGAAAAACAGACCGTGATCGTTCGCGATGGGCGCATCGCCGAAATCGGCCCGGCGGGCAAGACCAAGACGCCCGAGGGCGCGGTCAGGGTCGATGGCCGCGGCAAGTACCTGATGCCCGGCCTAGCCGAGATGCACGGCCACCTGCCCCCCCCGCAGGCGGGCGAAAAAGAGATCGCCGCGACGCTCGCGCTCTTCGTCGCCAACGGGGTCACAACCGTGCGCGGCATGTTCGGCTTTCCGAACCACCCCGAGGTACGGGACAAAGTCTCGCGCGGGGACATCCTCGGCCCCCGACTCTACGTCGCCGGCCCCGCCCTGAGCGGCAACAGCGTGCCGAGCGTCGAAGTCGCGCAGAAGATGGTGCGGGATCAGAAAGCCGCCGGGTTCGACCTGTTGAAGGTGCACGAGGGGCTGTCGCTCGAAGCCTACGACGCGGTGGTCGCGGCGGCCAAAGACGCGGGCATCGCGTACGGCGGCCACATCCCCGATAAAGTCGGACTGCAGCACGCCCTGAAGACGAAGATGGCGACCATCGAGCACCTCGACAACTACATCGAAGCGCTTGAGGCCGACAACTCTCCCATCAAGGGCGCGGACCCGCAGACGCGGGCCGCGAAGCTCCCTTTCCACCTCGACGAGAAGAAGATCCCGGCGCTCGCCACGGCCACCCGCGACGCGGGGGTCTGGAACGTCCCGACTATGGCCCTGTACCTGAACGTCTTTTCGAGCGAGAGCGGGGAGGCCCTGGCGCAGCGCGAAGAGATGAAGTACGCCGTCCCCCAGATGTTGAAGAACTGGGTCGGGCAGCGCAACAACCAGCTCAAGAGCTTCGACCCGGAGGCGATCAAGCGCCTTGTCGATATTCGAAAGAAGATCCTCAAAGGCCTCCATGCCGCGGGCGCGAAGATCATGCTCGGCTCGGACTCCCCGCAGTTCTTCAACATTCCGGGGTTCGCGCTTCAGCGGGAGATGCAGGCGATGGTGGACGCGGGGCTCACGCCTTACCAGGTGCTCGAAACGGGCACGCGCAACCCTGCCATATACCTGAAGACCATCAACGAGACCGGCACGGTGGAAGTCGGCAAGCGCGCGGACCTGATCCTCGTCGACGCGAACCCGCTTGAGAGCGTAGGCAACGTCGCGCGCCGCTCGGGAGTGATGGTCAACGGGAAGTGGCTTCCGGCGAGCGAGCTGAACAAAATGCTCGACGAGATCGCGGCGATGAGGAAGGGATAGCTCAGGGGCCGGCGGCCGGGGGGCAGGATTCAGGGAAAGAGGGGGATTCTATAAAGGGAGTCTCAAATCATTAACGGAGGCCGGGGCTTCCGTTACCGGCCCTGGCCCCTGACCCCCGGCCGCCGGCCCCTGCCCTCACGATGTCGGCCTGTCGGGGAGAGGCTGCGAGGCGTAGAAGTCCTCATAGAACCGCTCGCTGTATTCGTCGAGCAGTTGCTCCACGCGCTTCGGGTTTTTGGATGAGACTATGAGCCCCGCGTGGTACCGCTTGTTGAGCCGCCAGACGATCTCCGGGTCGGAGTAGGCGGAAGTGTCCGGGTGCTCCTGCCGCGCGAGCGATAGGATCACGCCCGCGTAGTCGTCCCTGTGCTTAGGCAGTTCGTAGGTCTGCTCGCCGCGCCCGATCTCTATCCGCGCCCACTCGGCCCACAGGTTGACGCCGGTCGAGGCTTCGACCAGCTCGGCTATGTTGGCCCCGCCCACGCGCGCGGCGGTCTCAAGGAAGTAGAACCGCCCGTCCTCTTTGCCCTTGATGAACTCCGTGTGCGTGACCCCCCGCACGAGGCCGAGGGCCGCCATCAGCTCTCTGTTGAGCGACTGGAGAGTCTGCGCGTCCGCCGAGTCTCCGGGGATCTTCCTCGAAGTGAATATGCCCCCGTCGTGCGCGACGTTCATGGGCGGGTGGCCGTACTTGTGCGGCACGGCGAAGACGACTTCGCGCTCGGAGACTATCGAGTCTACGTGGTAGATGTCTCCGGGGATGAACTGCTCAAGCACGTAAAAGGACTGCCTGTCGCCCAGAACGTCGAGCAGGGGCCATATCTCCTCCGGCTGCTTGATCTTCTTGATGCCCACGGCGGAGGCCTCGGAGCGCGGCTTGAGCACCCACGGCGGCGGCACCCGTTCCATGTATTCGCGGATGAGCTCGTAGTTGAGCACGTGGACGAATTCGGGGACGAGAATGCCTTCGCCCCGCGCCTTCACCCGCATGGCGAGCTTGTCGCGGAAGTGGCGCGCGGTCGTGTCGCCCATGCCGGGTATGCGGAGGTGCTCGCGGAGGATGGCGGCCGTCTCCACGTCGAAGTCGTCCATCGGCACTATGCGGTCTATGCGCTGCGTGCGCGCGAGGTAGGAGACGCCCTTGATTATGTCTTCGCGGTCGGAGATCGACGGCATGTAGAATATGTCGTCGATGGCCTCCCGCGGCCAGTCGGCTTTCGCGAGCGATTCCAGAGTCAGCAGCAGCACGCGGCAGCCGCGCCTCTTGCACTCGCGCATGAACTCCGCGCCTTTCTCGTAACTGGCCAGGCAAAGGATGGTGATGGGACGCTGCTCTGACACGGTCAGGACTCCTTGATGTTCTTCCGGGTTTAAGATCGGGGCTGATTGTCTTCAAACTATGTTTCTGAGCCAGCCGCGACGATTATACAGGCAACCGGCCCGCCGGCGATACCCGCCCCGGCCTTTTGCCCTTTCGGGGAACGGGCGCGCCGGTGGTATAAATCTATTGTGAACGCCCGTGGGCTTCGAATCTCAAAGATCGAAGATCAACCGAGTAAATCGAAGAGAGGCGACACTGCATGAACGGTTTGCGCCTGCTGCCGGAAGACCCCCTTTGGTACAGGGACGCGGTCTTTTATGAGGTATACGTTCGCGGCTTTTACGATTCCACCGCCGACGGCGTGGGAGACTTCCGCGGCCTGACGGAGAAGCTGGATTACCTTCAATGGCTCGGGATCGACTGCATATGGCTGCTGCCGATGTACTCATCCCCCCTGCGCGACGGCGGGTACGACATCAGCGATTACTACAACCTGCTCCCCGAGTACGGGACGCTCGAAGACTTCCAGAATTTCCTTGAGGCCGCGCACATGCGAGGCATCCGCGTGATCGCGGACCTGGTCGTCAATCACACCTCCGACCAGCACGAGTGGTTCCAGCAGTCGCGCAGCTCCCCCGACTCCCCCTTCCGCGACTGGTACGTCTGGAGCGACACGGACCAGAAGTACACCGAAGCGCGCATCATCTTCACCGACACCGAGCGGTCCAACTGGACGTGGGACGAGCACGCGCAGGCTTTCTACTTCCACCGCTTCTTCAGCCACCAGCCGGACCTCAACTACGACAACCCCGCGGTCCAGCAGGCGATGCTCGACGCGGTCGCCTTCTGGCTCGACCTGGGGCTCGACGGGTTCCGCATCGACGCGGTCCCTTACCTGTTCGAGCGCGAAGGCACGAACTGCGAGAACCTGCCGGAGACGCACACCTTCCTCAAGCGGCTGCGCTCTTTCGTGGAAGAGCGTTATCCGGGCCGCCTCCTGCTCGCCGAAGCCAACCAGTGGCCCGAGGACGTCGTGGAGTATTTCGGGGCGGGCGACGAGGTCCACATGTGTTACCACTTCCCGATAATGCCCCGGCTATTTATGGCGTTGCGGCAGGAGAACAGGAGGCCCATAGTCGAGATACTCGAACGGACGCCCGACATACCCGAAGGCTGCCAGTGGGGGATGTTCCTCCGCAATCACGACGAGCTGACCCTCGAGATGGTCACCGACGAAGAGCGCGACTACCTCTACAACGAGTACGCGAAGGACCGGAGGATGCGGCTGAACCTCGGCATCCGCCGCCGCCTCGCCCCGCTGCTCGACAACGGCCGCCGCCGCATCGAGCTGCTCCACGGCCTGCTCTTCAGCCTCCCCGGCAGCCCCTTCCTTTACTACGGGGACGAGATAGGCATGGGCGACAACATCTACCTCGGGGACAGGGACGGGGTCCGCACGCCCATGCAATGGTCGGACGACCGCAACGCCGGCTTTTCGCGCGCGGACTTCGCGCAGCTTTACTTCCCCGTCATCATGGACCCGGTGTATGGGTACCAGTCGGTCAACGTCGAAGCGCAGAGGAGGTACGACACCTCTCTGCTCAACTGGATACACCGGATGATCCACCTCCGCAAGCAGCACCCGATATTCGGCAGGGGCTCGATAGAGTTCATCAAGCCGGAGAACCACAGGGTCTTCGTCTTCACGCGCACGCACGAGAATGAGAAGGTCCTCTGCGTGTTCAACCTCTCGCACCTCGCCCAGCCCGTCGAGCTGGACCTGAGCCCGTACGTCGGCGCGGTCCCGGTGGAGATGACGGGGCGAACGCCTTTCCCGGCGATTCAGGACCGGCCCTACCAACTAGCGCTCGCGCCCTACGGCTTCTACTGGTTCCTGCTGGAAGGCTGGCGGGAGGAGTGATTTCGGGCGAGGCGTGAGTGCAAAGAACGCGGGCTCGGTGCGCGGGCCCGCGCGCCCATGCGCGGTTAAAAATCCCGCCGGCCCCATCATAGAGGCGAGTAGCGATACCGACCCTTGCCTTTTCTTGCCAAGGCAACATACGAGCCTGTAGCATGAGGTTTTCTCCCGAGGGGAAGATCGCGGCCTGAGGGCTCTCGCCGCCGGGAGGGTTAGGATTCGATTTAATTCTGGAGTATTCGTAATGGGATTTGGTAAACGCATATCTTACGCCTTTCGGTCCTTCTTCAACCTGCTGACGAGCGGGGAGATTCCCGACGACATCGCGCAGGAAGTGGTCAAAGCGCCCGCCGATACGCGGCCCGTGCCCGAGCTTCGCGCGCCCGCGCCGGCCCCGCGGGCCGCCGAGCCGCCGCCGGATAAAGGCGACAGGGCCGTTCAAATACTCTCCATTTTGCAGCGCGACGGGAGGCTGATCGACTTCTTCACGGAAGACATATCGCCCTACTCGGACGCGCAGATCGGGGCCGCCGTGCGCGATTTGCAGCAGAGTTGCCGGCAGTCTCTCGAACGGTACGTGAAGCTGGAGCCGGTCCTCTCCACTTCGGAAGGGGAGACCGTCACGGTGCAGGAGGGCTTCGACCCCTCGACCATAAAACTGGTCGGCAACGTCACGGGCAAGGCCCCGGTCCGCGGCCTGCTGCTGCACCGGGGCTGGCGCGTGAAGGAAGTGAACCTGCCCCCTCTGCTCGACGGCAACGCGCGCTCGATAATCGCGCCCGCCGAGGTTGAGGTGCAGGGATAAACAGGAGAAGAAGTTTGGACACGCAATACATAATCGGAATCGATCTCGGAACCACCAACTCGGCGATGGCCTTCATCGACGACGCGGGCGGCGAAGAAGAAGCACGCATCGAGGTGAAGGAGATTGCCCAGCTGGTCAATCCGGGCGAGGTCTCCGAACAGTCCTTGCTCCCGTCGTTCCTCTACATCCCCTCCGACGCCGACTTCCCGGCGGGCAGCCTCTCCCTCCCGTGGGAGCGCAGCCCGAAAGTCGTGGTCGGAGAACTGGCCCGCAAGCGCGGTGCCGAGAATCCCATCAGGCTCGTCGCGTCGGCAAAGTCATGGCTCTCTTACGCGGCGGTGAATCGCGCCTCGCCCATCCTGCCCTGGCGCTCGCCCGACGAGGTGCCGAAGGTCTCGCCCGTCGACGCGTCGGCCAGCTACCTCGGGTACCTGCGCAGCGTGTGGGACAGCCAGGTCGCGGGGAAAAAGTCCGACCTCGCGTTGAGCGAGCAGGACATCTACCTGACCGTCCCCGCCTCTTTCGACGAGGAGGCGCGCGAGCTGACCCTGCGCGCCGCCGAGCAGGCGGGCCTGAAAAACGTCACCCTGCTCGAAGAGCCGCAGGCCGCCTTCTATTCCTGGATCGAGAACAGGGGCGACCGCTGGCGTAACGAGGTCAGGGTCGGCGATCTGATTCTGGTCTGTGACGTGGGCGGGGGCACGACCGACTTCAGCCTCATCGCGGTCTCCGAAGAAGATGGCGAGCTGACCCTAAAGCGCGTGGCGGTCGGGGACCACATCCTGCTCGGCGGGGACAACATGGACCTCGCGCTCGCGCGCCTGCTACAGCAGCGCCTCGAAGACGGCGGCCACCGCATCGACACGTGGCAGCTTCAAACCCTGTGGCACAAGAGCCGCCTCGCCAAAGAGAAGCTGCTCTCGGACCCGAAGAGCCAGAAGCAGCCCATCACGATTCCGGGCAAGGGCACGAAGCTCGTCGGCGGGACTATCAAGACCGAGCTGTTGCGCGAAGACCTTGAGCGGGTGCTCGTCGAAGGCTTCTTCCCGAAAGTCGCGAGCGACGAGATGCCCGCGCGACAGAGGCGGATCGGGTTTCAGGAACTCGGCCTGCCGTACGCGGCGGACCCGGCCGTGACCAAGCACCTCGCGCGCTTCCTATCGCGGCAGACCGGCGCGGGCCCCGAGTCGGAAGGCATCAGGCGCGGGGCGAACGGGCTCGCCTGCCCGACGCACATCCTTTTCAACGGCGGCGTGATGAAGGCCGGGATGCTGCGAGACCGCCTCGTCGAAGTGCTGAACGTGTGGCTCTCCGACGCGGGCTTCGAGAGCGTTCGCGTGCTCGACTCGCCCGACCTCGATCACGCGGTCGCGCGCGGCGCGGCTTACTACGGCAAGGCTCGGCGCGGCCGGGGGGTGCGGATCCGCAGCGGCGCTCCGCGCACTTACTACATCGGGATCGAGAGCGCGATGCCCGCCGTGCCCGGCATGGAAGCGCCGCTCAAAGCCCTGTGCGTGGTCCCGTTCGGCATGGAGGAGGGGACCGAGGCGAAACTCCCGGACCGCGAATTCGGGCTGATCGTCGGAGAGCCCGCCGAATTCCGCTTCCTCAGCTCCACCGTCCGCAAGCAGGATGAGATCGGGAGCCTGATCGAAGACTGGGGCGATGAGCTCGAAGAGTTGAGCCCCCTCGAAGTCACGCTAGAACTCGAAGGGCAGGAGGACAGCCTGTTGCCGGTCCGCCTCGAAAGCCAGGTCACCGAAGTCGGCACCCTCGAACTCTGGTGCGTGTCCCGCGACGGCCGGAATCGCTGGAAGCTGGAACTCAACATTAGAGAGAAGGACGAAGAAGGGTAGGGGCCGGGGCCGCCAACCTCACTTCGGGTCGACGCCGATTCAGGCGGATTCGATAAAGAGAGTCTCTCATCATCAACGAGCAGCATAAATGTCATCTCAACCGAGCGGTAAGCAACTGACCCCCTCCCGTTTTCTCATCGGCATCGACCTCGGGACCACCAACTCGGCGGTGGCCTACGTCGACACGCGGGAGCCGGACCGCGCCGGCCCGCCCGCGATCCGCACCTTCGACGTCCCGCAACTGGTCGCCGAGGGCGAAGTGGCGAGCCTCCCGACCCTGCCCTCTTTCCTCTACTTTCCCGCCGAAAACGAGGCGGCCGGCGCATTCTCCCTGCCGTGGAATGACAGACCCCGGACCGCCGTCGGGGTCTTCGCGCGCGAGCAGGGCGCGCTCGTTCCGGGCAGGCAGGTCGCGTCCGCCAAGTCATGGCTGTCGCACGGGGCGGTGGACCGCACGGCCAGAATACTGCCGTGGGCGGCCGAGCAGCCCGAGCATTCGTGCTCGCCGGTCGAGGCCTCGGCGAGTTACCTGGCCCACATCCGCGACGCATGGAATCACGTGTTCGCGTCCGACGATTCGCGCTTCGAGCAACAGGAGATAGTCCTGACCGTCCCCGCCTCGTTCGACGAAGAGGCGCGCGAGCTGACGGTCGAGGCGGCGCGGGCCGCGGGGATAGAGAGGCTCACCCTGCTCGAAGAGCCGCTCGCCGCCTTCTACGCATGGATCGCGGCGCACCGCCGCTCGCTGAAGCGCCACCTGAGGGACGGCTACCTCGTCCTCATCTGCGACGTGGGCGGGGGCACGACCGACTTCAGCCTCATCCGCGTGCGCGTCGTCGAAGGGGAAGTCCGCTTCGAGCGCACGGCCATAGGCGACCACCTTCTGCTCGGGGGCGATAACGTCGACCTCTCTTTATCCCGGCGCGTCGAAGAGAAACTCGGCAACCCGAAGCTGTCTATCCGCCAGCGCAACGCGCTCGCGCGCCAGTGCTGCTCGGCGAAAGAGAGGCTGCTCTCCGACCCGTCACTTCAGTCGGCGCGGATAAATATATTGGGCAGCGGCCGCTCGGTCATCGGCGGCACGGTGAGCGCGGAGCTTACGCGCGAGGAAGTGGAGCAGACCATCCTCGAAGGCTTCCTCCCGCTCACGCATCTGAACGATTTCCCCGCGCGCGACAGGCGGGCCGGGCTGCGCGAGCTGGGCCTGCCTTACGCGAGCGAGCCAGCGATAACGAAACACCTGGCCGAATTCCTCGTGAAAAGCGCCCGCGCGGACGAGGACGGTGGCGAGCCGGTCCCCCCGGACGCTCGGGGCTCGGGCGCGCTCGCGCGCCCTGACGCGATCCTCTTCAACGGAGGCTTCTTCGCCCCGGAGGCGTTGCGCGAGCGGGTGGCGCAGTCAATCGCGAACTGGTTCCGCGAGAAGGGCAAGCGGTGGAAGCCTAAAATATTGAGCAATGAAGCGCCCGAGAACGCCGTCGCCATAGGCGCGGCTTATTACAATCAGGTGCGGCGGGCCGGGGGCGTCCGCGTGAGCGGGGGCGCGGCGCGGGGCTATTACGTCGGGGTGCAGACCGGCGACCGCGCCGGCAATATTAAGGCCGTGTGCGTGATGCCGCGCGGCGTGGAAGAAGGGACGACGCTCGACCTGTCGGGCCGCGAGTTCTCCGTACTCGCCAACCGCCCCGTCTCTTTCACGCTCTACAGCTCCACCACGCGGCACGACCCGCACGGGGAGGTAGTCGAGCTCGACGAGCCCGAGGCCCACAAGCACGCGCCGCTCATCACGGTCCTGCGATACGGGAAGAAGTCGCGCGTCGCGGAGCTGGCCGTGCACCTCACCGCCACCTTCACGGAAGTGGGCACGCTTGAGCTATGGTGCAATTCCCTGAAGACCGGCCACAGGTGGCGTTTGCAGTTTCAAATCAGGGGCGAAGGCCCGGCCGAGAGCGACGAGCCGGAGGAGGAAGAGAGCGAGTTTGAGAGGCCGCGAACCGTCATCTCCGAGCAGGCGGTGGCCGCGGCCGAGCGGCTGGCGCGGGCGGTCTTCGGCGGCGCGCGCGACGCCGCGGGGGGCGAGCAGGTCACGCCCGAGATGCTGGTCGGCAGGCTCGAGGCGGCCCTCGGCTACGGCAAGGACGCATGGCCTATGGATGTGATACGCAAGCTGTGCGACGTGCTCTCGGACGTTGCGGACGGGCGGAAAAAGAGCGCGCGGTACGAGGCGCGGTGGCTGAACCTGTTCGGCTTCTGCCTGCGGCCCGGCTTCGGCGCGCCGGTCGATGACTGGCGGATCACTCAGGCGCGCAAGGTCTACATGTCGGGACTCGTCTTCCCGAAGGACGTGCAGAGCCAGGTCGAGTGGTTCATCCTGTGGAGGCGCGTGGCCGGGGGGCTCAAGCCGGGCCAGCAGCAGGAAATCTACCAGAGGCACATGTCCATGCTCGGCATAGGCGGGAAGAAACAGGCAGGGAGGCTGAACACTCAGGTCGAGCGCGAGGGCTGGCGTCTGCTCGCGAGCCTTGAGCACCTCCAGTCGAACGCCCGCGTGCTGCTGGGCCGCGAGCTGCTCGAAAGGATAAAGGCGAATCCGGGCAACAAGAGCTTCCTCTGGTCCCTGGGCCGCCTCGGCGCGCGCATCCCGCTTTACGGCCCCCTGAACTGCGTGGTGCCCGCCGAGACGGCTTCGGAATGGGCCAAGGCGTTGCTGAAGCTCGAAGAGATGACGCCCGACCTCGCGTCCGCGCTCGCGCAGCTCGGCGCCCGCACGAACGACCCGGCGCGCGATGTAAACGATCAGCTTCGGGAGACGCTCATCAAGAAGCTCGAATCCAGCAACATGCCGAAAGACCTGATAGAGAGCCTCAGGGAATATGTCCCGCCCGCGCGGGCCGACGCGCTCCGAATCTTCGGGGAGTCTCTGCCCGAAGGGCTGCGCCTTGTCGGGTAAAGTTCGGGGCGCGGGCGGGGAGTCGCGCCCCGGAAACCGGCTGCTACCTCGCCTGCTGGCTGACGACCTCGCCTTCGATGATCACCGCCGTCACGTGAGAGGTGTACTCGAAAGGGTCCCCGTCGAAGAGCACCACGTCGGCGTCTTTGCCAGCTTCGAGCGAGCCGACGCGGCCGCTGATGCCGAGTATGCGCGCGGCGTCGATGGTTATCGACGCGAGCGCGTCGTCGAACGAGAGCCCGTTGGCCGCGGCTATGGCCGCTTCGAACAGGACCACGCGGGTCTTCGGCACGTAGCCTTCAAACCCGCTCTGCAGCGCGACGGGGATGCCCGCCTTTCGCAAGGTCGCGGCGGTCTCCATACTCAGGTTCTCGCCCTCCCCGGTCGCGCGAAACATCGTCGCGTGGAGGATGACCGGGACGCCAGCCGCTTTGATCTGGTCCGCGACCAGGTAAGATTCCGAGGCCCCGTCGAGGATGATGTTGATGTCGAACTCCTTCGCCACGCGCAGGGCCGTGAGGATGTCGTTCGCCCTGTGCGCCGTGACCAGAAGCGGAATCTCTTTCCGGGTCACGCGGGCGAGCGCTTCGGAGCGGAGGTCGCGAGCGGGCTTTTTGTCCTCGGCCGCCGCGGCCCACCTGGCCCCGTAGTCTTTCGCCTTCAGCAGCTCGCCGCGGAGCATGGCGACGGCTTTCGAGCGCGTGCCGGGAGGTCTGCCGCCCTGCCCGAGCCCGCCGTTGCCGAGCGTGGCGGAGATCATCGCCGTGGGGACTATGACGGCATTCTCGACCTCCTTCCCGCGGGTCTTAACGATCATCGTCTGGCCGGAGATGAGCGCGGCCGGCGCGTGGCCCGTGTGGAGGGTGGTCACCCCGTACTCGCGAAGGTGCTCGACCAGCTTCTCGCTCGCGTTGTATGCGTCAATCGCGCGAAGCTCCGGCTGCATCGGCGCGGAAGTCTCAAGCTGGTCCTGATCGTGCGGCTGGTTGAGGTAGCCGGATAGTCCGACCGCCGAATGCGCGTCGACGAGGCCCGGCGTGACGACTTTCGCCGTCAGGGTCCTGTACCCCGAGGGAATCTGCACCTGTGAGGCCGGCCCCACACGCTCGATCTTACCGCCGCGGATCAGGACCACCCCGTCTTTGATGGGCGCTCCCGCCATCGTGTGGACCGTCTCGCCCCGCACGGCGACCTGCGCGAGTGCGGGCCGTACTCCTGCGAAGGAGACGAGCAGGGCGAGAGTGAGCCCGAGAAATTTTCTTGCCCGCATCATCTGTTGTCCTCCTCTTCGCCGTGAAGGTGCACGACCTGATCCTTCGCCGCCCCATAACCGCCCGTCGCGTAGAGGCGGTCCTCCGGGTTGCTGCGGTCGAAAACCTTCACGCCCTCGATGTGCGTTTCGAGCACGTGCGTGTAGACGCTCAGAGGGTCCCCCGAAAGAATTATGAAGTCCGCGTCCTTGCCCTTTTCGAGCGAGCCTATGCGGTCCTGCAGGTTGAGCATCCGGGCATTCGCCATAGTGACCCCGTAGAGTGCTTTCTCGCGCGACATCCCCGCGCGCACGGCGAGCCCGGCGGAGCGCAAAAAGAGGCGCGAATCGGTGATATAGTCGTCGGTGTGGAAGCCCACCAGAGCGCCCGCGCGCTCGAGCGCCGCGCCCGTCTTGAACGAGGCGTCCAGGGCCTCGATCTTGCCGCCGGGGCTGTCGATCATGATGATCGAAGCGGGGAAGCCCGCCTTCGCGATCTCTTCGGCGACTATCCACCCATCGGAGACGTGATGCAGCACGGGCCGGAAGCCGAACTCCTGCGCGATGCGGATGGCGGTCATTATGTCGTTGTGGCGGTGCGTGTGGAAATGGACTGTGCGCTTCCCGTCGAGCACTTCGACGAGCGTCTCAAGGGCGAGGTCTCGCGGAGGCATCTTCTCGCGGTCGCCGCCCGCGCGCCTCACCTTCTCGCGGTAGTCCTGGGCCTTCAGGAACAGCTCGCGGGCCAGCGCGGCCGACTTCGACCTCGTGCCGGGGAACGGCCCCGTCGTGCGGATCGAGTTCGTGCCGTTGGCCATCTTCAGCCCGCCGAGGTAATTCCCCCGCGCGTCTTTGATGACGATGTCGTCGATGGTCTTCCCGTCTTTATACTTCAAGTAAATCGTCTGCCCGCTCAGCAGGTGGCCCGAGCCCGGCATGACGTTGGCGGTGGTGATGCCGCCCGCCTGCGCCCTCTGGAACCCCGTGTCGCGCGCGTTGATGGAGTCGAATACCCGAACGTCCGGGTGGAGCGCGGCGGTGGAGTCTCCGCCGGACCCTCCCCCGATGTGGCTGTGAGAATCGACGAGGCCCGGCATAACGACCTTGCCCGAAACGTCGTGGCGCTGGGCGTCCGAGGGGATGGGCGTCGAGCCTGCGGGGCCGACCGCGACTATCTTCCCTCGATGCACCACGAGCACTCCGTCAGGTATTACGGGGCCTGAGATGGTGATGATCTGCGCGCCCGTGTACGCCTGCGGCCTTTCCTGAGCCGGGCAGACGGCGGCGCACAGTAACGCAAAGGTGACAGCAAAGGCTGATCTCATTAATCTCTCCTCTGTGTTTTGTGGGGAACCAAAGGTTCGCCAAACTATACACCGTCGCTCCGGGATGATGAAAGCTCGCCCCGGAATTCGCAAGGATTCACCCCGCCGGGAAACTTTTTTCGGGTCATTCTTTCTTCGCGCGCCCGATTTCAAACATCAGGGCCGGGATTTCTACGAGCAGCTCGCGCGCGAGAAAGCCGAGCGGTCCGACCTTCTTCGCGAGCCGGTCGCCCGCGCGCCCGTGCAGGTAAGTCGCCCACGCGGCGGCCTGCTCGGGCTCGGCCCCGCGAGCCGCGAGCCCCGCGATTATCCCTGATAGAGTATCGCCCGAGCCGGATGTCGCGAGCCCCACGTTGCCCGACCTGTTGAGGTAGGCCGCGCCTTCGGGAGTGGAGGTGTATGTCTCCGCCCCCTTGAGGACGACGACCGCGCGAAAGAGCTTCGCGGCCCTCTGCGCGAAGGCCGGCGGGTCGCGCTCGACCTCCTCTTTTTCTACCCCGAGAAGGTCGGCCATCTCGCCCGCGTGCGGGGTGAGTATCGCTCTGCCTCCCAGACCGCGCAGGCTTTCGGGCTGCCGCCCGAGGAAAGAGAGCGCCCCGGCGTCGAGCACGACGACCGGACCCTTCACGCGCGGGATGAGCCCGCCCATCAGCTTATCGACCGCGCCCTTATCGACAAGGCCGGGGCCTATCAGGACGGCGTTGACTTCGCCCGCTCGCTTTGCGATCTCGCTCGCGGCGGAAAGCCCGATGCCTCCGCGCCGCGTCTCGGGCACGGCGAAGACGCGCGCTTCGGGGACGGCGATGGCGACGAAGGGGGCGATGCTGCGGCAGGTCGCGATTCTGAGCTTGCCCGCGCCGGCGCGGAGGGCGGCGGTGGCCGCGAGGACGGCCGCGCCCGGCATTTCCGGCGCGCCCCCCACGATCAGAACGCGCCCGCGCTCTTCCTTATCGCCCCCTTTCATTGGCTGAGGCAACGGCCAGCCCCGCATGACCCGGTCGGTCAATATCAACGCACCCGATTTCGATTTCATCTTATCTTTAAACCATCTACCGAGCCGCGCAGGCAAGGCTCGCCCGACAGTCTGCAAGTTTTTCTGTACGGTTCCTGCGCCCCTGTATGATTTCAGAATCCGCGCGCGCGGCCGCCGGTGCCATACCGGCGGAGGAGGAGTCATTAAATCCTTAATAAAATTGAGAAAAACAGGCGCGCGCGATATGAAGGCCATTCGCCGCCCGGCGGCCCGATCATTGCCTTAGTAACAGGCATCGTGTCTCCGGCGCGAAGCCGCGCCCGGAGGCATAGGTGAATCTCAAGATAGAAAGGCGGAAAGCAAATGGGACTATTCGACAAGATGTTTGGGCGTGGCGCGTCCAAGGCTGAGCAGCAGCCGAACGCTCAGGCACGTTTCGATGAGTTAAAAGAGAAGTACCGGACCGTGCTGACTGTGGCCGACCAGCAGCACATCCAGTTTCAGAACCTGCACGTTGAAGACGACAAGCTTCTGGTCAGAGGCACGGCGCCTTCGCCGGACGTAGTGAATAAGATCTGGGATCAGGTCAAGCTGGTCAATCCCAACCTCGACGACATTATCCTCGACCTCAAAGTGAACCAGAGCCAGGCGCAGACGGCTTCGGCCGGCGGGAACGTCGGGCAGGGGGCCGGGGCCAGCCAGCCTTCGGGCGGGCAGACTTACACCGTCCAGAGCGGGGACACCCTCTCCAAGCTCAGCAAACAATTTTACGGGGACTCGAACGAGTACATGCGCATCTTCTATGCGAACCGTGACAAGCTCCAGGACCCCAATCGCATTCAGGTGGGCCAGCAACTGGTCATTCCGCCGGATGACGACGCTTAATATATTTGAGCGATACCGGGGGCGCGGGCGTCCTCAATCGCCGGAGGCGCCCGCGCCGCTCGCCTTGATTCGCGAGCGGCAGGCGGGCCGGTTCGCCCGCTCGCCACTCCTTCAAACCCATGCCCCGTGGCATGCCGGAGGTAGAGACACAATGGACTGGTTAAATCAGCTTGGAGGGATATTGCAGCAATATTCCGGAGCGAGCGCTCAAAGGGCTCCGCAGTCGGTCGACGACGATTTCGATAACTTTGTTCAGGCCGCGCCGCAGGGTACGATAGCCGAAGCCCTGTCGGCGGCCTTCCGCTCGAACGAGACCCCGGCCTTCGGGCAGATGGCGGGGCAGCTCTTCGGGCAGTCGAACGGCTCGCAGCGCGCGAACATTCTCAACTCGCTCATCGCGACGCTCGGCCCCTCGCTCGTGGCGCAGTTCCTCTCTCGCGGCGGCTCGGCGGGCCTGGCGTCGATGCTCGGCAGCGGGCAGACCGAGCTAACGCCCGAGCAGGCGGAGCAGGTGTCGCCCGAGGAGGTGGAGCAGATCGCGGCGCGGGCCGAGCAGAAGGACCCGTCGATCATCGACACGTTCAGCAATTTCTACGCGGAGCACCCGACCCTGATCAAAACTCTGGGCGGCGTCGCGCTCACGGTGGCGCTCGCCAAGATCGCCCAGCGCCACAGCGGCCTCTGAGCCCCGGACCTGTTTCAGCATGATTGGAGAGGACGGCGGTCGCGGCCGCCCTCTCCAATCATGCGGCTCCGGGCCCCCATCACCTCGACCGCTGATCGTCGCGGTCCAAATACTTGTTGACATCAAAAATGCCCTCGTGCTATACACAAAAACGTCTTTCGATTTACGTAACCGCTTAACCAAAACCTTTCCGAAGCCGTGGACGCTTTAAAGACCATCTCCTGAGAAAAGTGGGCTCACCGGAGATAGGGTGAGTCGCCGTGACAGTAGGCGACAAGATACGGGTTTGTATTCAGGCGGCCATTATGCATCTCTCGTTAACGCACCAGCGTTTCCGCTACCACTGTAAAAAATTTCCGGCTTGCAATCAGACTTGGAGGGAGCGATGAAGACCAGGATGTTTCTTGCGCTCGCGTTATTGATTCTCATTCCGGCGTTGCCCGCGTCCGCGCAGAGCGACAGGGGCTCGATCACCGGAACTGTTACGGACCCGAGCGGGGCGGCCGTATCAGGAGTTAAGGTAACCGCCACCAACCTGGACACGGGTGAGGTGCGCGAGACAGTCTCAAACGACGAAGGCAACTACACCCTCGCGGAGTTGAAAGCGGGGCCTTACAAGCTCACGGTCGAGGGGCAGGGGTTCAAGTCCTCGACATTCGAAAACATTCAAGTGGCGGTGCAGGTGACGCGCCGGGCCGACGTGACGCTCGAAGTGGGCAACGTGAGCGACGTGGTCACCGTCACGAGCGACGCTCCCGTGATTCAGGTCGAGAGCGCCGTGCGGCAGACCAACATCACCGAGAGGCAGGTCCGAGAACTGCCCCTCTCGGTGAGCGCGGAGACCGCGGGCCGCACGCCCCTCTCCTTCATCTTCCTCGACAGCAACGTCACCGCCGGCACCGGGTCCACGGGGCGCGGCACGGACGCTTCGAACTTCAGGGTCAGCGGCGGGCAGGGGCTCGGCACCGAGATACTGATCGACGGCGCGAGCACGCGGCGCGCCCAGAACGGCACCTTCTTCACGGAAGTCGCCCCCGGCCCGAACGCCTTTCAGGAGTTCACCCTGAGCACCAGCACGTACTCGGCCGAGTTCGGCAACTCGACCGGCGGCATCGTCAACTTCACCATCAAGTCCGGCACCAACGAGCTCCACGGCGAGCTCTACGACTACTTCCGCAACGAGGCTCTGAATGCGAACAGCTTCTTCAAGAACGCGCAGACCGACCCCGAAGTGGCGCGCAAGGACCTCGACCGGCAGAACAATTTCGGGGCGAGCATCGGCGGGCCGGTCTACATCCCGAAGCTCTATGACGGGCGGAACCGCACCTTCTTCTTCTTCAACTACGAGGGCTACCGCTTCACCCTCGGCGAGACCCGAGAGCTGAGCGTCCCCACCCTCAGGATGCGCACCGGCGATTTCTCGGAGCTGCTGACCGACCCGGCCGTGATCCAACAGTTCGGCCGCGGGGTCCAGATTTACGACCCCACCGAGAGCCCGGCCACGAGGACCGCGATCCCCAACAACCGGCTCGACCTCTACAGGGGCGGCGCGATAATAGACCGCGTGGGCCTCGCGATCCTTCAGAGGTTCCCGGAGCCGACCCGGCCCGGAGTCTTCCGCAACTACGTCTCCAACAGCACCAACCCGATAGACATGAACAGCTATGTCACGAAGATCGATCAGGTGATCACCGACAACCAGAGGCTCAACGTGAGCTACTCGTTCCGCAAGCAGGAGGGCATCAAGGGAGGGTTCACGCGGTTCCCGGAGCCTTTCGTCACGCAGGACGTATGGGACCAGGCGTTCCGCTCTCACTACGTGCGCCTGCAACATGACTTCAGCTTCAGCCCGACCTTACTCAACCACTTCAACGCGGGCGTGAGCCGCATCCTGGTGACCAACAGAAACTTCACCGAAGGGTTCGACCCCGCGGCCGAGCTGGGCCTGAACCCCCTCGCGACTCAGAACGCGGCCTTCCCGCGCGTGGGCTTCCCCGGCTACGGGGACACCGCGAACCCCGTGGGGGACGTTCGCTCTTACCAGAACATCGGCTCGACTTTCTTCTCCGACAGGCTGGCGGATAACAGTTTGCAGCTCTCCGATTTCGTCACCTGGGTGAAGGGGAGGCACACGCTCAAGTTCGGGGGGAACTTGCAATGGCAGCAGTTCAACGTGCACCAGTTGATCGATCCGGGCGGGACGTTCAACTTCCGGCACGACCAGACGGCCGCCGACCGCGACCCGGATGGCGGCTGGCCCATCGCGAGCCTCATCACCGGCGCGACGGAATTCTCTTTCGTCAACTTCAAGTCCATCGATCCGGGCTGGCGGTATTTCACCCCCGGATTTTTCGTCAACGACGACTTCAAGGTCACGCCGAGGCTGACGCTCAACCTCGGCATACGCTACGACATCCCGTACCCGCGCACCGAATACCTCGACCGGTTCCGCGGCTTCGACCCGAACGCCATCAACCCCGTGGTCAACCGGCCCGGAGCCATCGTCGGGGCGGCCGGTCAGGGCGGGCTTCAGGCGGAGAACGAGGGCCTGATCGAGACCGATTACTCGAACATATCCCCGCGATTCGGGTTCGCTTACTCGCTCGACAACCGCACGGTCGTGCGCGGGGGCTTCGGGCTCTACTACGCGCCCCTGCTCTACGGCTTCAACGGGTCGAACAGCATAGCCGAAGGAACGCTCGGCTACAGCACCGGCGCCCTGCGCACCCCGGCGGGGAGGCAGTCTCTCATCTTCCTCGACAGCCTCCCGAACCGGCCGGAGCCGGACCCCAACGGCCAGTTCATCGGCGCGACCGACATCGACTTCTTCGACCCGAACTTCAAGACCGGCCGCACGGCCCAGTGGAGCCTCGACGTGCAGCGCGAGCTGGCCGCCAACTTCGCGGTGTCGGTCGGCTACATCGGGTCGAAAGGCACGCGCCTCAAATCCAACTTCACGCGGCTGAACGCCCTGCCGCTGGACGCCCTGAAACTCGGCTTCCCGCTGCTGGTCAAGCCGCTCAGGGACGTTACCCCGCAGGAGCGCGCCTACGCGGCTAGCGTCGGAGCGCCTCTGCCTTCGAGCCCGGACGCGGTCTTCGCCGGATTCAACGGCACCGTGGCGGAGTCGCTCCGCCCGTTCCCGCAGTACGGGCGCATCAACAACCTGCTCGAAAGCCAGGGCCAGAGCTGGTACAACGCCTTGCAGGTCAAGCTCGACCGCCGCTTCGCGCAGGGCGTGCAGTTCGGCTTCTCTTACACCTTCTCGAAGCTGCTGACCAACGCGGCCGAAGACCTCTTCGGCGGCTCGCCCATCGGGGGGGTGCTCCAGAATCCTTATGACCGCCGGTCGCTCAAGACCGTCTCGGCCAACAACGCGCCGCACGTCCTGGTCTTCAACTACATCTTCGAGCTGCCGTTCGGTAGGGGGAGGCGATTCCTCGATCAGGGCGGATGGGTCGACAGGGTCGTGGGGGGCTGGCAGATCGGCGGCATCCATCGCTACCAGTCGGGACTGCCCGTGACCGTCTTCACGTCGGAGAACAGGGATTTTCTGGACGTGGTCGGTTTCGGGGGGAACCTCCGGCTCAACCTCACGGGCCGGCCTCTGCTGCCCGGCACCTCTCCTAACGGGCTGAGGTTCCTCGCCCTGAACCCGGCGGCCTTCTCGGCCCCCCCGAACTTCCAGGCCCCGCCGACCGGGGACGTGACGAGCGCCGCCTACAGGGCGTACTACGCCGACCCTCTGCGCTTCTTCGGGGACGCCCCGCCCGTGCTCGAAGACGCGCGCCTGCTGGCTTTCAGGAATGAAGACCTGAGCATTTTGAAGAAGACCCGAGTCACCGAAACGGTAACGGTTGAATTCCGCGCGGAGTTTTTCAACCTCTTCAATCGGGTGCGCTACTTCTTCCCTGACCCCGACTTCAGGAACCTGAATATATTCGGGTTCTCGAACGTCATTAACAATGATCTCTCAAGACCGCGTTCAATTCAGCTCGGATTGAAGGTAATATTCTAGGGCGGGCTGTCATTGAGAGTACGCTTGCGGGGGCGGGGGCGAGCCCGCTCCGCGCGAGGCGCATCAGGCGCCGCCCCCGCGAGCTTTCATAAGCCATAATCATGAAACGCCTTCTCTGCGATTCCTTAAGCCTCAGCCTCGCCACCCTTGTGCTCGCGCTCGCCGTCTGCCCGCGGAGCAGCGGGGCCCAGACCGGTTCGGGCGCGGGGCAGAAAAACGCGCGGGCGGAGAAGGCCGCCGCGCTCGTCGCCGAGGGGGCCTCCGCTCTGGAGCGCAACGACATGGGCGCGGCGAGAGCCTCTTTCGAGCGCGCGTTGAACATCAAGCCTGATGATGTTCTGGCGCACACCTATCTCGGGATCCTCGCCGACCGCGGGGGCGACCTTGCGGAAGCGGAGCGGCACTTCGCCTCGGCCGTGCGCAGCGCGCCCGCGTCCCCGGCGTCTCGGAATAATTACGGCGCGGTCCTGCTCAAGCTCGGGCGCGTCGAGCAGGCGGCGGCTGAATTCGAAGCCTCTCTGAGGCTCGACGGCAGGCAGCCGAGCGCGCTCATCAACCTCGCCCAGATTCGATTCTCTCAGGGCTCTGCCGAGCGGCTCCGCGAAGCCCGCGACCTCTTCACCCGCGCGCGGGCCATCGCGCCCGACCCTGAGATTTCGCGCGCCCTCCTCGTCACGGCCCTCCGCCTGAATGACCGCGACTCCGCGGCCTCGATTTACCGTGAGTACTCGCAGGAGCTGGCGAAGTCCGGGGCGGCCGTCGCCCCCGCCGTCCGGGCGGAATTGGGCGGCGCTCTGGTCGAAGCGGGGCTGATGGAGCATGGGATAGAAGAGCTGAAAGCGGCTCTGGGAGCCGATCCCGACAACGTCCAGTCGATCACCCTGCTCGCGCGCGCGTACCTCTCGCGCCGCGAAATAGTGCTCGCCGGCCGGACCCTTGAGTCGGCGGTGGCGCGCGGCATAGAGGCCGGGCCGATATACGCCGCGCTCGCCGAAGTCTACGAGGCGAGCGGCCACATCGAAAACGCGATCCCCGCCATGCGGCTGGCAATCGAGCGCGACCCGAAAAACGAGGCCTACCGCTTCCGCTACGGCATGCTGCTGACCGACACGCGGGCGCCGGCCGCGGCGGTCATCAGGTTGCAGGAGGCGCTCAAGGAATTCCCGCGCTCGGCCCGGCTCCACTTCGCCCTCGGCGTTGCCCACTCGGCCGAGCACAAGTCCGACGAGGCGGCCAAAGCTTTCTCGCGCTCGCTCGAACTCGACCCGAACTTCGCCCCGGCGATTGCTTACCTCGGGATGGCGTACGCCGAGCAGGGGAGGTTCCACGAGTCGTTCACCCTGTACGAGCGGGCGCTGGCGCTCGACGAGAAGCTCGCCCCCGCGCACTACCTGGTGGCCGACGCGATCATGAAAGAGGCCGATGGCGACCCCGCGCGCGCAGAAAAGCACCTGCTGCGCGCCATCTCGCTCGACCCCTCGTTCGCACCGGCGCGGGTGGCCATCGGCAAACTCTACTTCCGCCTGAACAGGCTTCAGGAGGCCGCGACTCACCTGGAGCGAGTGACGGCGGAGGAGCCGGATTTCGCGGACGCGCACTACCAGCTGGGCCGCGTCTACACGAGACTGAAACGGAAGGCCGACGCGGAGGCCGAGTTCGCGGCCTTCAAACGGCTGGGCGAGTCTAAGGAGTCGAAGGCCCGCACCGAGCGGGACAAGATCGCCCGACGCCTCGCCAACGTGCGGTTCTGAATAAGGGGATATCATGCCGATTTTTATACGCGCCTTCACCCTCGCGTTGCTCGTCTGTTCGAGCGCCGCCTTCGCGCGGCAGCAGCCTCAGTCGCCGGGCGCCCCGGCGCAGAGCCAGCCCGCCGTTGACGAGTGGGTCGATGAGTTCGGCGGAGATACTCTGGACGAGAGCAAGTGGGAGCGCTTCACCTTCGAAGGCGGGGGCGGCGGCAAATCAAAAGTGGAAGAGGGCCAGTTGAGGCAGAGGGGCATGAGCGGCTCGCGGTCCGGCGTTCGCAGCAGGCCGATGTTCACGAGCGACCGCTTCATAGTCGAAGCCACCCTGTCCAAAGTCTCGGCGGCGTTGCCGGAGCCGGGGCAGCGCGGCGCGCCGATAGGTAACGCCATCATCACGGTCCTTTTCGACGGGTCGGGCCGCAACCGGATCGAATGGCTGCTGACTAGCGAAGGGACGTTCGAGGCGTGGGCGATCATCGACGGGAGGGGCGAGCGTCTGGACAATCGCAAGCTCGCGACCAAGGCCGCCAACCCGACGCTCGGCATCGTTCGCCGCGGGGACGATTTCATCTTCATGCTCAACGGCCAGCCGGGATTGCAGAAGACCATCAAGAATATGCCGCGCGCTTTTCATGTCATGCTCTACGGCTATGGCTCATCGGAGAATAACTGGGATTCAGTGCGGGTCGTGACGGCAAAATAAAGATCGAGGCTCATGCAGAAGGTGATCAAAACATTGCTTCATAAAATCACTAAGCCGAGCCCTGCGCGCGCGACGCACGCGCGCTCAGAAACCCTCCGGTTCTTGGCTCTGTTTTTACTCTTCGCCCTCGCAGCCGCCGGCCGGGCGTCGGCGCAAACGTCGAAGCTCGACAGCGGGTGGGAATTTCTCGCGGATAAGACCGCGACCATGAGCCTGGACGAAGCGGGCAGGGCTTCAGGCTGGCGCGGCGTGCGGGTGGGGCTGTCGTGGAATGCCCAGTTTGAGGACCTGCGCGATTTTATGGGGGTCGGGTGGTACCGCGCGAAGATCGAAGTCCCGGACCTCTCGGGCGGGCGGCGCGCGATCCTTCGCTTTCAGGCGGTCGATTATTTTTCCGAAGTCTTCGTCAACGGCAGGTCGGTCGGCACGCACGAAGGCGGCTACACCCCTTTCAGGTTCGACATAACGGGCGCGGTGAAGCGGGGCTCGAACGACGTGGTTGTCCGCGTCATAGACCCGCCCATGAACGAAGAGGAGAATCGCGCCCGGTTCCCCGAGATGCTTTACAAAGAGATACCCCACGGCAAGCAGAACTGGTACGTGCAGACGGGCGGCATCTGGCAGCCCGTGTGGCTCGACATAAAGCCGAAGCTCTACATAGTCGATGTGCGCGCGACCCCTAAAACCGATGGGACCGTGACGGTGCATGTGGCGACCAACAGCCAGCTCGCCCCCACGGCGAGACCTGCCGACGGGCTCCAGGTCCGCGTGCTCGACCTTTCCGGCAGGGCCGTGAGGGTGAGGCGAGTAGGAGGCGAGACCGGCGACGCCGCATTCGGACCCGGCTCAAACGACCTCCCGATGGGGGTGGCCGGGCCGCTCAACTATGAAGTGTTCGAGGCGAGAATCGAAAGCCCGCGGCTGTGGGGGTTGGACCGACCTTCGCTTTACACGGTGGAGGCGCGACTGCCGGGAGACGTTCGCACCGAGCGCTTCGGCTTCCGGTCCTTCGAGGCGCGCGACGGCGGGTTCTACCTGAACGGGGAGCCGTTCTACATGATCTCGGCGCTCGATCAGGACTTCTACCCCGACACGATCTACACGCCCCCTTCGGAAGAGTACGTGCGCGACATGATGACGAAGGCCCGCCGGCTCGGCATCAACCTGCTCCGCTGCCACATCAAGGTGCCGGACCCCATGTACCTGAAGGTCGCCGACGAACTTGGGATGCTCGTCTGGTACGAGGTCCCTTCGTGGAACGACTTCAATCATTTCTCGCCGAAGGCCGCCGCGCGGGGGGAGAAGGTCTTCAACAGCATGGTCGCGCGCGACTGGAACCACCCTTCGGTCGTCATACTCAGCATCATCAACGAGGGCTGGGGGGTGAACCTCAAGCAGCAGGAAGAGTCGCGCAGGTGGCTGCGGGCGGCCTTCGACCGCGCGAAGAAGAGCACCGCCCGGCGCGGGCTGCTCATCGTAGACAACAGCGCGTGCTGCGATAATTTTCACCTGAAGACCGACATCGAGGACAACCACCGCTACAATTCGATCCCCGACGAGCACGCGCCCTTCGATAAGTGGGTGGCCGATTTCGCCGCCCGGCCGAAGTGGAACTTCAGCCCGCACGGGGACGCCGAGCGCACGGGCAAGGAGCCCCTCGTCGTCTCCGAGTTCGGCAACTGGGGGTTGCCGAAGCTGCCGAAGACTCTGCCGTGGTGGTTCGACCGAGACTTCGCGGGCCGCGCGGTCACGCGGCCGGCGGGCGTGCTCGACCGCTTCAGGCAGTACGGCTTCGACAAGCTCTTCGCCGACTTCGACGCGCTGGCCGAGCAGACCCAGTGGCACCAGTTCACTTCGCTCAAGCATGAGATCGAAGAGATCCGCCGCCACGGGTCGATTCAAGGGTACGTCGTCACGGAATTCACGGACATCAACTGGGAAGTGAACGGGCTGATGGACATGTGGCGGAACCCGAAGGTGTACGCGCCGGATTTAAGCCGCATCCAGCAGCCCGACCTCATAATCGCCCGCGCCCCGAAGCGCAATTACACGAGCGGCGAGCGCGCGCAACTGGAGCTGCTGCTCTCTCACTATTCCGCCAGGGAGTTGAAAGGCGCGCGCGTGACGTGGTCCACGCAGTCGGGCGCGCGCGGCGAGTTCACCATAGACCGCCCGGTCAGGCGCGCGAGCGTCGAGCCCCTGCAAACGATCTCGTTCGTGACCGGGGGCGGAAACCTGCCCCGCGCGGACCGCGTGTCGCTCGAAGTGCGCGGGCGCGATAATTCGCTGATCGCCGCCAACAGCTACACGGTCTTCGTCTACCCGGAGCCCGCGCGGGCCGCGAGCGGCCCCATCATCTTTTACCGCCCCGACCAGAACAATGGGCAGGCGGGGGGCGTCGCGCGCCTGGGTCAGGCGTTGTCGGAGAAAGGCTACAGCGTGACGGACGATTTCAGGCGGGCCGCCGGGAGCGTGCTGGTCATCGCGACCCGGCTCGACGAGCAGGTGAGAAGGCACGTCGACCTCGGCGGGCGGGCGATCATCCTCGCGGACTCGAAAGACGCGCTCGCCGAAGGCTCTGCGATTAAAATCACGCCGCGCGCGGGCTCGGACCTGGACGGGAACTGGGTCACGAACTTCAACTGGATCAGGCCGGACTCCGCCCCTTTCAAGGAAGTTGGCTTCACCAAATTGTTAGGCTTCGAGTCCGCGGCCGCGGTCCCGCGCCACATCATTCAGGGCGTCCGCCCGGAGGATTACAGGGACGTGCTGTCGGGCATATTCTACGGCTGGCTGAACAACAACGCGGCGCTCGCCGTCCAGGCCCGGAGCGGGCGGGGCAGGCTCTTCATTACCACTTTTCGCTTCGACGAATATGGCCGCGATCCGTATGCCACGCACCTGCTCGACGCGATCATCCGTTACACGGGCTCTCGGGATTTCGCGCCCGCGTTGAGCTGGCAGTGAGAGAGATTTAAGCGTTATGGATCAAGCAAGCAGACTGGAACAGAAATTTGGCGAGCTCTATGGGGGGCGGCCCGGCGTCTTCCGCGCGCCGGGGCGGGTGAATCTGATCGGCGAGCACACGGACTACAACGAGGGGTTCGTGATGCCCGCGGCAATCGGTTTTTACACCTCGGTCGCCATCTCGCGGCGCGAAGATCGCAAGCTGCTGGTATACTCGCTGAACTTTTCCGAGGGCATGGAGTTCGACCTCGACGACCCGGCCCCGCGCCGGCTCGGCCACTGGAGCGACTACGTCCGGGGGGTGGCCGTGATGCTCGAAAGGGAGGGGTGCCGCCTGTCGGGCGCGTCGATGGTGATCGAGGGCGAGGTGCCCATCGGCTCAGGGCTCAGCTCCTCGGCGGCAATCGAGGTCGCGTCGGGCTTCGCGATGCTGGCGGCGAGCGGCCTTGAGATTCACAGGATAGAGCTGGCCCTGCTGTGCCAGCGCGCCGAGAACGAATTTGTCGGGGCCCGCGTGGGCATAATGGACCAGTTCGTCTCCTGCTTCGGGGAGGAGGGGAAGGCCCTGATGCTCGACTGCCGCTCGCTCGAATACCGCGCGCTGCCGCTCGACCCCGGCGCCCGCCTCGTGATCTGCAACACGATGGTCAAGCACGCCCTGGCGAGCGGGGAGTACAACGTGCGCCGGGCCGAGTGCGAGGAGGGGGCGCGCCTTCTAAGTCAACGGCTCCCCGGCGTGCGCTCCCTGCGCGACGTTACGCCCGATGACCTGAAGCTGCACGGCAAAGAGCTCCCCGACGTGATCTTCAGGCGGTGCAGGCACGTCGTCACCGAAAACAGGCGCGTCGTGGACGCGGCGAAGGCGCTTGAGCTCGGCGACCTTCGCACCTTCGGCTCTCTGATGTCGGGGTCGCACGCCAGCCTGCGCGACGATTACGAGGTGAGCAGCCCCGAGCTTGATATTATGGTGGACCTCGCCTCGGCGAGGGATGGGGTCTACGGGGCGCGGATGACCGGGGGGGGCTTCGGCGGCTGCACGATCAACCTGGTCCGGGCCGAGCGCGTCTCCGACTTCAAGCGCGAGGTGGCCGAAGGCTACGAAGCGGCCACGGGGATCGCCCCTGAGATTTACGTGTGCGAGGCCGCGGCCGGCGCTCACCGGGTCTCCGGTTGAAGATATGCGAATCAAAGACGTGGCGCGAGAGGCGGGAGTATCGACCGCCACCGTCTCTCACGTGATCAACAAGACGAGGTACGTTTCGGAAGAGACGCGCGCCAGGGTTCTGCGCGCCATCGAGCGCTGCGATTACTACCCGAACGCGGCCGCGCGCAGCCTCGCTTCGGGGCGCAGCAACATACTCGGCCTCCTCATCTCGGACATATCGAACCCGTTCTTCCCTGAGCTTGTGAAGAGCATCGAGATGGCCGCGTTCGAGCGCGGCTATGACGTTATCCTCTCGAACACGAACTACGACGCGCGCCGCACCTCGCATTACGTCCGGCGCATCATCGAGAGGAAGATCGCGGGCGTCGCGCTCATGACTTCCGAGCTCGACATGTCTCTGATCGACGAGCTGGCGAGGAAGCAGGTGTCGGTGGTCTTCCTCGACCTGGGCTCGGCCGGGGAGCGGATGAGCAACCTCGTGGTCGATTACGAGATGGGGATCGAAGAGGCCATCGACTATCTGGTCGCGCTCGGGCACAGGCGCATCGCGTACGTCGGGGGGCCTGCCCGCCTCCGCTCGGCCGCGAAACGGCTCGAAGCGTTCCGCGATTCGGTGGAGCGCCATCTGCCCGGGGCCGCGCCGCCCGCGATTTACGAGGCCGACTTCAAGCTGGAAGGCGGGCAGCAGGCCGCGCGGGAGATCTTGAGATCGAAGCCCCGGCCGACGGCGGTGCTGGCGGCGAACGACATGATGGCGCTCGGGATCATGCGCGAGTGTCAGGCGGCGGGGTTCGGCATCCCGCAGGAGATGTCTCTGATCGGGTTCGACGATATAGCTTTCGCGGCGCTCGCCGACCCGCCGCTCACGACTATTTCGCTCCCGCGGACCGAGCTGGGCCGCAAGGCCGTGGAAGCTCTGATGATGACCATCGACCGCCCGAATCATCAGGGGATCGAGATTCATATCCCGACTCATCTTATTACGCGCGGCTCGACCGCCGAGGCGCGGCGGGGCCGCTGAAGAACATGAAGGAAGTAACGAACACGGGAGAGAAGATGCCACACACTCGTCTGAATATCTTGCCGGCGCTCGTGGCGCTGATGCTCGCCGCCTGCCTGTTCGGCGCGGCCGAAGCGAGGGCGCAGAGCGCGGAGTATACGAACCCCGCGCTCGCGGGCGATTACCCCGACCCATCAGTGATTCGCGTGGGGAGGGATTACTGGGCCACGGCCACGTCGTCGGAGTGGGCCCCGCAGTTCCCGATAATGCATTCGCGCGATCTGGTCAACTGGAGGTTGGCGGGGACGGTCTTCAAGGACAGGCCCGCGTGGGCCGTGGGCAATTTCTGGGCCCCGGAAATATACGCGGACCGCGGGCGCTATTTCGTCTTCTACACGGCCCGCAGGAAAGACGGGCCTCTGTGCGTGGCAGTGGCGACGGCCTCCAACCCGGCGGGGCCTTACACGGACCGCGGGCCGCTCATCTGCCAGGACGCCGGGTCTATAGACGCATTCCCGGTCAGGGACGAGCGCGGCCGGCTCTACATGCTCTGGAAGGAAGACGGCAACAGCCGCAACGAGCCCACGCCGATCTGGGCGCAGCCGTTGTCGACGGACGGGACTAAGCTCACGGGCGAGAAGAAAGAGTTGATCCGCAACGACGCGCCGTGGGAGGCGCAGCTTGTGGAAGGCCCGTTCGTCCTGCGGCGCAACGGCTGGTTTTACATGTTCTATTCGGGCAATGCGTGCTGCGGCCGCGAGTGCAATTATGCGTCGGGCGTGGCGCGGTCGCGCAGCCTTCTCGGCCCGTGGGAGAAGAACCCCGCGAATCCTATCCTGCGCGGGAACGAGGTGTGGAAGTGTCCGGGACACGGCAGCATAGTCACGGACCCGCGCGGGCGCGACTTTTATCTGTATCACGCCTATCACCCGAAGGACTTCGTTTACGTCGGCCGGCAGGCGTTGCTCGACGAGGTGAAGTGGGACGCGAATGGCTGGCCCTCGATCAACGGGGGCAGGGGGCCGAGCGCGAGCGCGGCTTCCCCTCTGGGCGCGCCCGAGCGCAACACGGAGTATGAGTTCTTCGACGACTTCAAGTCGCCCGCGCTCGCGGCCGGGTGGCAATGGCCTCAGGCGAACAAGCCCGTGGTGAGAGTCACGGCCGGGGGCGGCGGCCACCTCCTCCTCAGGCCCGCGAGCGGGCATGCGGACGACCCCATCGGCGCGGTGCTCGCGCGCTCGACGACGACGGGCGATTACACGGCAACCGCCGTGATCGACCTGCGCGCCTTGAGGCCCGGTCAGGGGGTCGCGGGGATCGCCGCGTACGGCGACGGGGAGAACGCTCTGGGCCTGAGCCTCGGCGTCGGCAGCGCGGTCCTGTGGAGGCGGGAGAAGAACGAGCATAAAAACATTTCGACCATGACCGATGTGATGGGAGGCCCGGTCTTCCACCTGCGAATGACCGCCGCGGGCGGCAATAAATTTCGGTTCGCCCTGAGCCCCGACGGGCGCAACTGGACGGACGTGGGCGACGAGCTTGACGGGAGCTTCCTGCCCCCGTGGGACCGGGGCGTGCGCGTGGCGCTCACGGCGGGCGGCTCCGCGCAGGCTTCCGGGAAGTTCGACCTCCTGCGGATCACGCCTTCGCGGTGAGTCGAGGGGACGTAGAAAAAGCTTGGAGAAAAATATGAAATCTTTACTCGGGATGAGAAACATGTTGACGGTGTTGAGCCTCATAGCCCTGCTGGTCGCGCCGCTCGGGCTCGCGGGGTGCGAGAGGAAGAAGGGCAAGATCGTCGTGGGGTTCTCGCAGATGGAGAACAACAACCCGTGGCGGATCGCCGAGACCAACAGCATCAGGGAAGAAGGGGCCAAACGCGCCGACAAATTCGACCTCGTGGTCACCGACGCGCAGGGGCAGACTTCCAAGCAGGTGTCCGATGTCGAGGACCTGATCGCCCGACGGGTCGACGCGATATTTCTCGCCCCTCGCGAATACGAAGGCCTCGCGCCCGCGCTGCAGGCCGCGAAGGAAGCGAACATTCCCGTCTTCCTGATCGACCGCGAGGCCGCCGGCAAGGCGGGCGAAGATTACGTGGCCTTCCTCGGCTCGAACTTCGTCGATCAGGGCAAGCGCGCGGCGGAGTGGCTCGCCCGGCAGACCAACGGCAAGGCGAACATAGTCGAGCTGACAGGGACCGCCGGGTCGTCGGTCGCGCGCGACCGGTCGCAGGGCTTCAACGACGAGATAAAGAAGCACCCCGACATGCGGGTCATCGTCTCGCAGACGGGCGACTTCAGCCGGGCGACTGGGCAGAGGGTGATGGAGAACATCATCCAGTCGAAGGGCCGCGAGATCACGGCCGTCTACGCGCACAACGACGAAATGGCTCTGGGCGCGATACAGGCGTTGAAAGCGGCGGGGATGAAGCCGGGGCAGGACGTTATAATCGTGTCGGTCGACGGAGAGAAGGCCGCGCTCGAAGCGATCATCGCGGGAGACCTCGGCGCGACCGTCGAATCGAACCCGCGCTTCGGCCCTCTGGCCTTCGACACGCTTGAGAAGTATCTGAGGAAGGAGCCGCTCCCGACGAAGATAATCCTCGAAGACCGCTTCTTCGACCCGAGCAACGCGCGGCAGTTCGTGAATGAAGCCTTTTGAAACCGGCGGGGCACCGACGATGAGCAAAGAGACCCCCCTCCTCCGCATGGAGGGCATCATAAAAAGATTCTCGGGCGTGACCGCGCTCGCGGGGGTTGACCTGACCCTCGAACGCGGCGAAGTCCACGCGCTCGTCGGCGAGAACGGGGCGGGCAAGTCGACGCTCATCAAGATCATGACCGGGGCTTACCATCGCGACGGCGGGAGCATTTACCTGGAAGGCGAGCCGGTGGAATTCCGCTCGCCGGAGTCGGCGCAGGGCTCGGGCGTCGTCGCGGTCTATCAGGAAGTCAACCTGCTCTCGTACCGCACGGTCGCGGAAAACATCTACCTCGGGCGCGAGCCGCGCCGCTTCGGTTTCATAGACTGGAAGCGGATGAACGCGGACGCGCGCGCGCTGCTCCAACGCCTCGGGCTCGACATCGACCCGCGCGCCCAGCTCGGCAGCCTGAACATCGCGCTCAGGCAGATGGTGGCCATCGCGCGCGGGGTGTCGCTCGGGGCGAAAGTTTTAGTGCTCGACGAGCCGACCAGCTCGCTCACGGAGCGCGAGGTCGCGATCCTCTACGACGTGATTCGCAGGCTCAAGAGCGAAGGCACGGCGGTCGTCTACATCAGCCACCGGTTCGACGAGCTGTACACCGTGTGCGACCGCGTGACCGTGCTGAGAGACGGGAAGCTCGTCGGCACGTACGACCTCGCGGGCCTTGAGAGGCTCGATCTCGTCTGCCTGATGCTCGGCAAGCAGCGCGAGGAACTGCGGCGGGGGACGACCGCGTTCGGAGAAGCGGGGGCGGACAGGGGCCATGAGGCGGGGGAGGCCGAGCCGTTCCTGCGCGCCGAAAACATAACGCGGGGCCGAAAGCTCAAGAACATGACCGTGGAAGTGGGGCGCGGGGAGATCGTGGGACTCGCAGGGTTGCTCGGCTCCGGCCGAACGGAGACGGCGCGCGTGATCTTCGGGGCGGACCGCTCGGACGAGGGCGAGATTTACCTCGAAGGCAAAAAGCTGAGGCTGCGCTCGCCGGGGGACGCTATCGACGCGGGGCTCGCCTTCCTTTCGGAGGACCGGAAGGCCGAAGGTATAATCCCCGAGCTATCGGTCAGAGAAAACCTGACGCTTGCCGCGCTCCCTTCGCTCACCCGGATGGGCGTCGTCTCCCGCTCGCGCCAGCAGGAGATTGTCGAGCGATTTATGAAGCGGCTCGGGATAAAGGCCGCGAGCGCCGACCAGAAGATTCGCGAGCTGTCGGGCGGAAATCAGCAGAAGGTCCTGCTCGCCCGCTGGCTCTGTAAGAACCCGAAATTTCTGATACTGGACGAGCCGACGCGCGGCATAGACATCGGCGCTAAGGCGGAGATACAGGCCCTCGTCAACGAGCTGTCGGAGTCCGGCCTGAGCGTGCTGATGATCTCGTCCGAGCTTGAAGAGTTGGTCGAGGGCAGCCGCCGCGTGGTCGTCATGCGCGACGGCGAGCGCGTGGCCGAACTACGGGGCGGGGAGATTTCTCAGGAGGCGATCATCCACGCGATGGCCGAGGAATCAGATAACGTGATAGCTGCGGAGAGCAAAGGAGAATAGGCGATGCAAAACGCGACTCGGGTCGACGAAGGGAGCGTCCGCATCGCTTCATCTAAACTTGCGGCCGCCGGCCCCACTTACGGGGCTCTCGCCGCGCTCGTCCTGCTCGTGGTCGGCAACGCGATCTTCACGCCGAACTTCGCCACCGCGAGCAACCTGTGGAACGTCCTGCTTCAGGTGTCGCCGACGGTGCTGGTGGCGGTCGGGATGACCCTGGTGATCGCGACCGGCGGCATCGACCTTTCGGTGGGATCGGTCATGGCGATTGCTTCGGCGCTTGCCGCGACCCTGCTCGACTACGGAGTCGCGGCCGCGATTGTCGCGGCGCTCGCGGTGTCGCTCGCGGTCGGGGCTTTCAACGGGGGCGTGATCGCGTACTTTCGCATCCAGCCGATAATCGTGACGCTCGCCGTACTGATCACCGGGCGCGGGGTGGCGCAGGTGATGAGTCAGGGCGGGCAGTTGATCCCGTTCAGCAACCCGACTTTCGAATACCTGGGCAAAGGCTACGTCGGCCCGGTGCCGTTTCAGGTGATCGTGATGTCGGCGGCCGTGGCCGCGGCCATCTTCGTGATGCGCTCGACGGTCTTCGGCCGGTACGTCGTGGCGGTCGGCGGCAACGAATCGGCGGCGAGGCTGGCGGGCCTCAGGATAAACAGGACGAAGATCACGGTCTACGCCATCAGCGGGTTCCTCGCGGGGCTCGCGGGGCTGATCGAGACGGCGAGGCTCGGGGCGAGCGATGCCGCGAAGGTCGGGCTGAACATCGAGCTCGACGCGATAGCGGCGGTCGTGGTCGGCGGCACCCCGCTCACGGGAGGGCGCGCTACTATCGTGGGCACGCTCATCGGGGCGCTGATCATGCAGGTCATCACCACGAGCTTCAACATGCGGGCCATACCCTTCTCCTGGTCTCTGGTGTTGAAGGCGGCCATCATTTTAGTGGCGGTCTATATTCAAAGGCCGAAAGTGGCGTAGGTAAAAGTGCGTAGATAATTTCTGATACCGGCGGCCGGTGTGATAAATAGATCTGACACAGACCACTGAAAGGACGGGACTCTGATTAATCTATGATTAACATCCACAGGAGTTGCTTCGCCCTGCTCGTCACCGCGCTGGTTCTGTTCGCGCAATCGACGCCCGCGCAATCGCCGGCGCAGAGGGTGACGAGCGGCACACGTTATAACCGGCTCGTGATCCGCAACGCGATGGTGATTGACGGCAACGGCACGCCCGCGTCCGGGCCTAAAGACATCGTGATCGAAGGCAATAAGATCGTGGAGGTCGCGCCCCTCGACCCCGTCGCGCTCAAAGGAGGGTACGCGAAACGCCCGGCCGGCGACGTGGAGATCGACGCGGCGGGCAAGTACGTCCTGCCCGGCCTCATCAACGCCCACGGCCACGTGCAGGAGGAGCGGGGCGGCGTCCCGCAGCCGCTCGATTACGAATTGAAGCTGTGGCTCGCGTGCGGGATCACCACCGTGCGTGATGTCGGGAGCAACCTCAAGCGCACGATTGAGCTCCGCAGGATGAGCGACGCGGGGCAGGTCGCCGCGCCGCGCCTCTTCGTCTACGGGGTGTTCGGGTACAACCCGAGGCCGCGCAATTCGGAAGAAGCCCGCGCCCGAGTCCGCGAACTGAAGCAGGCGGGCGCCGACGGCATCAAGCTGCTCGGGACCGACCGGGACATATTCGAGGCGATGGCCGACGAGGCAAAAAAAGCCGGGCTCAGGATCGCGCACCATGTCGGGGTCGAAGAGACGAACGTGCTGGACGACATCAGGCTCGGCACGACTAGCATAGAGCACTGGTACGGAATCCCCGACGCGGCCATCGAGAGCGGGAGGCAGAATTTCCCCGCCAGCTACAACTACAACGACGAAGTGGACCGCTTCAGGTACGCGGGGAGGCTGTGGCGCGAGGCGAGCCGCGAGCGTTTGATGAAGGTGCTCGACTCGATGATCGAGGCGCGCGTCGCGTGGGTGCCGACGCTCGTCATCTACGAAGCGAGCCGCGACCTTCAGCGCGCGCAGGGCCAGCCGTGGTTCGCCGACTACCGGCACCCGACTCTGGAAGAGTACTTCCGCCCGAACCCCGCCAACCACGGCTCGTACTTCATCGGCTGGACCTCGACCGACGAGACTTTCTGGAAAGAGAATTACCGGATCTGGATGGACTCCCTGATCGAGTTCGAGCGGCGGGGGGGGCTGATAGGCGCGGGCGAGGACGCGGGCTTCATCTACCAGATGTACGGCTTCGGCCTGCTGCGCGAGCTTGAGCTGCATCAGGAGGCGGGATTCCACCCGCTCAAGGTCATCCAGCATGCCACGGGCAACAACGCGAAGATTCTCGGGCAGGAGGACAAGCTCGGCCGCGTGCGCGCGGGGTTCCTGGCCGACCTGATCGTCGTGAACGGCAACCCGCTCGAAAACCTCAAGGTGCTTTACCCCACGGGCGTCGACCAGATAAAGGACGGGAAGACCGTGCGGACGGGCGGGATCGAGTGGACCGTCAAAGACGGCATTCCGTACCACGGCCCGACCCTCATGTCGGAAGTCAAGCAGATAGTCTCCAAGGCGCGCTCCGAACGCGCGGCGAAAGAGGGCCGGGCGCAGCCCTCGCGAAAGTGAGAATCTTATGAGTCAGGCAACGGGCACGATTGACGGGGCGGGCGCGGGCCGGGGGGGGGTGGCCCGCGCCCGCTTCGCTTCATTCATTCAGAGGCAGGGCGCGCTCGTCGCGCTCGCGATAGTGATCCTGTTCGCGGCCCTGCGCTACGAAGCGTTCCTCACGCCGGAGAATTTATTGAACGTGCTCCGCCAGAACAGCATGCTCGGGCTCGTGGCGCTCGGCATGACGTTCGTGATCCTGACGGGAGGGATCGACCTGTCGGTGGGCTCCCTGCTCGCGGTCGCGGGCGTGGTCGCCGCGAACCTCGCGGGGCGGGGGACCCTGATGGCGGTCCTGGCCGCCGTTGGCTTCACCACTTTGTTAGGCTTTATCAACGGGGCGGTCATAGCCAAGGCGCGCATACAGCCCTTCATCGTCACGCTCGCGATGATGATCGCCGCGCGCGGGCTGGCGCTCGCCTCGACCGGGGAGCAGTCCGTGCGCGTGGACCGGCTCTCGGAAGGCTTCACGTGGATGGGCCGGGGGTGGGTCGGGCCCGTGCCCGTGCCCGTGCTCGTCCTGGCCGCCGCGTACGCCCTCGGGTGGCTCGTGCTGAAGCACACCCGGTTCGGCCGTCACGTCTACGCGCTGGGAGACAACGAGGAAGCCGCGCGGCTGATGGGCTTGAACGTGGGCCGGGTGACGATGGGCGTGTACGCATTGAGCGGGATGCTCGCGGGGCTCGCGGGCGTGATACTCGCCTCCCGGCTGGGCGCGGGGCAGCCGGTCGCGGGCACGGGCTGGGAACTCGACGCGATAGCGGCGGTCGTGGTCGGCGGCACCCTGCTCACGGGAGGATTGGGCGGGGTCGGCTCCACGCTCGTCGGCGTGCTGTTACTGGGCGTGATCTTCAATATATTTAACCTCGAAGGCACCATCAGCTCTTGGTGGCAGTGGGTCCTGCGCGGGGTCTTTTTGCTGGTGGTCGTTATAATTCAGAACCGGCTGAGCGCGCGGAAATGACAGGGCAGGGGATTATGTCCGAAGGGCGTTATTCAGTAGAAGAGATCGGAGATTTCGTCAGGGACGTATTGACCGACGGCTTTTGCATCCTGCGCGACCACTTCCCGAAGGAGACGCTTGAGTCGTGGCGCGAGAGCTTCACGCCCCTGCTCGAAGACCACATGGCGCGCGAAGGCTATCTCGAAAATCGCGGCCGCTCGCGCTACTACGTCACCCTGCCTTTCACCGCGCCTTTCGCCGACCCGTCCATCTACGAAGACGAGGACGTGCTCGCCATAGTCTTCGGGCTCGTGGGCTCTGACGCGGTGATGGTGCAGCTCGCGTCGGACACGCCGCTCCTTGGCTCGGAGTATCAGGAGATTCACCGGGACACTCTGCCGCTCTTCCCCGAGACGGGGCGGGAGACGCCCCCGTATCAGCTCGCGGTCAATTTCCCTCTGGTGGACGTAACGCCCGAGACCGGGCCATTCGAAGTCGCGCGCGGGACGCATATGGTGTCGAAAGAAGAGGGGCTGCGGCGCATCGAGGCGGGGGAGGTAGAGCTTGAGCCAATTCTGATGAACCTCGGGGACGTGATGATCCGGGACGTCCGCGGCCTCCACCGCGGCACCCCCAACCTGACTAAGACTCCGCGCCCGATGGTCGTGCTGGGCTACAGCCGCCGCTGGCTATTCCGCCCTGAAGTCTCGATCCGGGTGCCGCGCCCCGAGCTCGAAAACCTGTCGGAGCGCGCCCGCCGCCTGTTGCGCTTCAACCCGGTGGTCGATTCCCCCGACGACAGGCCCCCCACGGAAGTCTACCAGTCCTTCGCGTACTGAGGGCTAGCCTAACAACCCTGTGCGGCGAGGCGTGGCCCGAAATCGCGCGATGATTTCCCGAAAACATTGTGATACTCTTCACTCGTTTGTGACGCCATGCCCAATATATTAAAAGTGATGATAAGCAGCACCGCGCGCGATCTGCCCGATCACCGCAAGCAGATGGTCGAGGCATGTTTGCGCCAGGACATGTTCCCGCTCAGGATGGAGGACCTGCCTGCGAATAGCGACGAAGCGGTAAAGGCATCGCTCAGGATGGCGGAGGAGGCGGACGTTTACATAGGCGTGTTCGCCAACCGTTACGGTTATGTGCCTGAAGCGAACAACCCGGATCAAATCTCCGTCACCGAGATGGAATACAACCGCGCGGCCGCGCGAGGGATCGAGCGGCTCATCTTCGTGATGGACAAGTCGCACCCGATCACGGTCGAAGACGTGGAAATCGAGAACGCGGCGAAACTCAAATCCTTTAAAGAGCGGGTACAGGCCGAGAACATTGTAAGATTCTTTAAATCGCCGGACGACCTGCGCGCGGAAGCCGTTAACAGTTTATCGAAGCTCCGCCAGCCCGATCTCACAACGTTTCATTACATCAGCGACATTCCCGAGCCACCAGAAGCCTTCATCGCGCACCCTTACACGTTGCTGCAAGCTCACCGGCTGGTCGGGCGGCAGCAGGAACTCAATCTGCTTACTGATTGGGTGACCAGAAAGCGGCAGCGAATCTATCAGGCACATATTCTAAACATCGTCGCCATCGGAGGGCTTGGCAAGAGCGCGTTGACTTGGAAATGGTTCAACGACATCGCCCCGCAGGAGATGAATCCGCTCGCCGGGAGAATGTGGTGGAGTTTCTACGAATCGGACGCGACGTTTGAGAATTTCGTCACTCGCGCGCTCGCGTACACGACTCAGCGTAGTCTTGAAGAGGTGCAAAAGATTCCCGCACCCGAACGCGAGACACAATTACTGGCCGCGCTCGACCGTGAGCCGTTCCTGATCGTGCTCGATGGTTTGGAGCGAATTCTGATCGCATATGCTCGAATGGACGCGGCACGTCTTGAAGATAGTCAGGTAAGTAATCAAAGAAATCTTCGCAAGACCGCGGACCCGCGCGCCGGGCGCTTCTTAAAGAAACTCGCGCAGATTAAAAACTCGCGCATCTTAGCAAGTACACGCCTTTATCCCGCCGAGCTTGAGACAGAAGGCGGCGACCCGATTCCCGGCTGCTTCAAGCATGCTCTCGGAGGTCTGACTGGCGAAGATGCGGTGGAACTCTGGCGTGCTTTGGGAATTTCCGGCTCACGCGACTTGCTGTTGCCGGTTTTCAATGCCTTCGACAAACATCCTCTGCTTATTCAGGCGTTGGCAGGAGAAGTAAAACGCTATCGTAAAGCGCCGGGCGATTTTGAAGAATGGCGCAAGGCCCATCCGCGATTTGATCCCACTAAATTTGAAAGATTACAAGATGCAATGAATCACGTTCTTGAATTCGCACTGCGCGGATTGAACGATAAAGCACTAAAGGCTCTACAAGTCGTAGCTGCATTCAGAATGCCCGCACGCTACGACACGCTCTCGGCTTTATTGATCGGAGAAGGTAAGGCGTGTATTGACGAGCAAGATATAGATAAGGTGCTGACCGAGTTGGAAGATCGCGGATTAGTTGGATGGGACAAGCGCGCCAATCGTTACGACCTCCATCCGATTGTGCGCGGCGTGGTGTGGGGCAGCTTAAGTGATGATATTAAGCGCGGAGTGTATACGAGCCTGCATACGCACTTTGAGGCATTCCCAAAGATTGGCGATTGGAAGAAAGTCGGCAGTCTGGAAGACCTGACGCCCACCATTGAGCTGTACGGCACGCTGATTGGTCTGGGGCGTTATGATGATGCTATACATCTCTTCGTAGAGAGATTGCAAAACGCTACCCTCTATCGCTTAAGTGCTAGCCGCCAAATGACCGAACTTATGGAGATGCTCTTTCCCGATGGAGCAGATCAGCCGCCGCGCCTGAGCAATGTTAACCGTCAAGCTTATACGCTCCACATGCTAGCAATAGGGTATAAGCTCAGTGGGCAAATAGGGAATGCAGTCACCTTGTATCGCCGTGCCAATGCTATGATTTTGGAGACTAATGACAACACTAATCTCAGTGTTGGCTTGAGAAGTTTATCAAACACATTGCGGTTGTCGGGCGCGTTGTACGAATCGGAGTCGGCTGTGTGTCGCGCACTGATTATTTCGGCCCAGGAAGGTAATCGCTATCAGGAATCGGCTAGCTTATTTTGTATTGGATTGACACTGGCGACACGGGGGCTTACGAGCGAATCCAATTCTGCGCTTCAGCGATCATTGCGAATTCAAATAGCACGGCTTCATAGTCAAGGTGAAGGCATTGTTAATTTTTATCTAACCCAGAGCGCGTTATGGCTCGGTAAGTTTGCTAATGCGCTATTGTTTGCAAACCGCGCCTGGGAACTGGCTCATGTTGAGAATAACGAGGGCGATTTCATTAGCGCGGCGCGGGTGCAAGGCGAGGCGGCGTTGGGCCTGAATAATTTCGCCACTGCTGATGAGCGGCTGCATCATGCGCTCACTCGCGCACGAGCAGTAAATTTAGTTGAAGAAGAGCTTCCTACTCTTATCGCGCTGGCGGAGTTGCGGCGGCGGCAAGATGATTTAAAAACCGCGCGAGAATTACTCGATGATGTGTGGGAGCCAGCCGAGTGCGGGCCTTATCCCCTCTTTCACGCGGATGCCTGCAATGTGCTGGCGCAGATCGAGCGCGACGCGGGCAATCTTCCGGAGGCGGTTGAGGCTGCGACGCGAGCCTATAAGCTGGCGTGGTGCGACGGGCCGCCGTTCGCCTATCACTGGGGGTTGGAGAAAGCTCGAAAACATCTGCGAGAGCTTGGCGCGCCCGAGCCTGACATGCCGCCTTTCGATCAATCTAAATTCGAGCCGATGCCAGAAGTCGAGATCGATCCCGAGGATGAATTTCACGCGGGCAATTGAACTCAGTCTGTAGGGTTCTGTATGCTCATTCTATGACTAATACAAACTCGGAAAACATACATGTCGTTAATAACGAAGCCGAAGGAAGGTTTCAGGCGGAAGTAGAAGGAGGGCTCGCCTTCCTGCAATACGTTAACAATGAAGGCCGCATCGTCTTCACGCACACCGAAGTACCTCCAGAGCTTGAAGGGCAAGGGCTCGGGAGCAAGCTGGTCAAAGCGGCGCTCGATCACGCGCGGTCCGAGAAAATCAAAGTCGTTCCGCGGTGCCCTTTCGTCGCGAGTTATATCAGAGAACACTCGGAGTATGAATCTCTTGTGTCGTCGGAGTAGGCGCGCCTTTCCCTGACCCTGGCCCCTGACTCCCGGCCCCTGGCCCCCGACCCCTAAAGTCGCTAATCTTTCCTTATGAGTCGAGCGCCGGGGTCGAGAAGGCCGGTCCAAAGTAAAGAGTCGCCGTCATGGAGAGAGCAGTTCGCGGCTCTCCGCCACGTCCTGCCTCTCCTGAAGCTCGTCTGGAAGACCCACAGAGGCTACACCAGCGCGATAATAATCCTCCGCCTGCTTCAGGCCTTCGTGCCCGTCACGACGCTCTGGGTCGGCAAGCTCATCATCGACACGGTGGTCGCGGCCCAGAACACCGGGAGCTACGCGGGGCTATGGAAGCTGGTCCTGATTGAGATCGGCATCGTCGTAGCGGGAGATATATTGAGCCGCGTCTCCACTCTATTCGAAAGTCTGCTCGGCGACCTCTTCTCCAATTACACGAGCGTCAAGCTGATGGAGCATGCGGCGACGCTCGATCTTTATCACTTCGAAGACCCATCGTTTTACGACCAGCTTGAGAGGGCGCGGAGGCAGACCACGAACCGCATCGGCCTGCTCGCGCTGCTCCTCGGCATGGGGTCGGGAATTTTGACCCTGATCTCTTTGAGCGCGGCCCTGTTCGTCTACAGCCCGTGGCTGCTCCTGCTGCTGGTCGCGAGCGTGCTGCCGAGCTTTTTCGGGGAGACGCGCATGGCCTCGCTCGGCTACTCCCTGCTGTTCCGCTGGACGCCGGAGCGGAGGCAGCTCGATTACCTGCGGTACCTCGGGGCGAGCGACGAGACGGCGAAGGAGGTCCAGATGTTCGGCCTCTCGCGCTGGATCGTGGACCGCTACCGCGTGCTCTCCGACCGCTTTTATCAGGAGAACAAGAAGCTATCCATCAAGCGGGCCTTCGTGTCGAGCGGCCTGTCGTTCGTAGGGACTCTCGGGTATTACACGGCGTACGCGGTGATACTGTTCCGCGCGGTGCAGGGGATCATCACGCTCGGCTCGCTCACTTTTCTCGCGGGCTCGTTCGCCCGCAGCCGCGACATTATCCGGAGCCTGCTCATCAACGCGAGCGACATCTATTCGCAGAGCCTTTACGTCAAAGACCTCTTCGACTTCTTCGAGATGAAGCCCTCCATCGTCTCGCGCGCCGGAGCGCTCCCGGTCCCGCACCCGATCCGCGAGGGGTTCGTCTTCGAGAACGTGGGCTTCCGCTATCCGGGTAGCGACGTGTGGGCCGTGCGGAACGTGAGCTTTCACCTGCGCCCCGGCGAGCGGATCGCCCTCGTCGGAGAGAACGGGGCCGGAAAGACCACGCTCACGAAATTGCTCGCGCGGCTCTACGACCCTTCGGAAGGGAGGGTCCTGCTCGACGGAGTGGACCTGCGCGACTACGACCTCGCTTCGGTGCGGCAGGCGATAGGGGTGATCTTTCAGGACTTCGTGCGGTACGACCTGCGCTTCGACGAAAACATCGGCATCGGGGAGATAAACAAGGTCCGCTCCTACCTCGACGTTGCGAGGAACGGGGACCAGGAGAAACAGGCCGAAACAATCGAGCCCCCCTCCCCGCGGAACGGGGCGGTCCCCGAGCCCATCGTGACGGCGGCGGATAAATCCCTCGCGGCCTCTCTGCTCGCGCGCTTCCCGGAGAAGTACCGGCAGATGCTCGGCCGGCGCTTCGACGGGGGCGTGGAGCTGTCGGGCGGCGAATGGCAGAAGGTCGCGCTCGCCCGCGCCTACATGCGGGACGCGCAGGTGTTGATACTCGACGAGCCTACGGCCGCGCTCGACGCGCGCGCGGAGTACGAAGTCTTCACGAGGTTTTCCGAACTCGTGTCGGGGCGGATGGCAGTGATCATCTCTCACAGGTTTTCGACCGTGCGCGTGGCCGACCGCATCATCGTGCTCAGGAACGGCTCGGTGGTCGAAGACGGCACGCACGACGAGCTGATAACGCGCGGCGGGTTGTACTCGGAGCTTTTCACGCTTCAGGCCGAAGGGTACAGGTGACCTCTTTGAGGAGAGACGTTATCGTGATAGGCGGCGGGGCGGCCGGGTTATTCGCCGCCATCGAAGCGGGGAAGAGAGGGCGCTCGGCGCTCGTTCTGGAGCACGCGAACGAGATCGGCAAGAAGATCGCCATCTCCGGGGGCGGGCGCTGCAACTTCACCAACATTCACACGACGCCCGACAATTTCCTCTCGGCCAACCCAGAATTCTGCAAGTCGGCACTCGCGCGTTACACGCCTTATGATTTCATAGACCTCGTCGAAAAGCACCGCATACCCTACCACGAAAAGAAACTGGGCCAATTATTCTGCGACGGCAGCTCGCGCGAGATCATCGACATGCTCCGCCGCGAAGCGGAGCGCGCGCGGGTCGAGATTCGGACCAACTGCAACGTGAAGGAGGTGAGAAAGAGCCTCTCGTTCATGCTGGACACCAGTCTCGGAAATTTCGAATCGGAGTCTTTGATAATCGCGACCGGCGGCCTTTCGATCCCGAAGATCGGCGCTACTGACTTCGGCTACCGTGTCGCGCGCCATTTCGATTTGAAGATCACGGGCCTTAAGCCTGGGCTCGTTCCGCTCACGTTCGGCGAAGAAGAGAAGAGGTTCTTCAGCGACCTGACCGGAGTCTCCGTCGACGCGTCGGTCCGCTTCGGCCGACAGCAGTTCCGGGAGAACATCCTGATGACCCACAGAGGCGTGAGCGGCCCCGCCATCCTTCAAATCTCTTCTTACTGGGACGGCGAAGGCCCGATCCACCTCGACCTGATGCCCGAGGCCGACGCTCTGGAAATCCTGATGAATCGCCGGGAGAGCGAGGCGGAGCTTCTGACTCTACTCTCGCGCCACCTGCCCCGCCGCTTCGCGCAAAAGTGGTGCGAGAGGCACGCGCCCTCAAGGCCCATGAATCGTTACGGCGTGAAAGAACTCGAACGAATCGCGCGAGAGCTGCACGGTTGGCCGATCCGGCCCGATGGGACCGAAGGCTACAGAAAGGCGGAAGTGACCGTCGGCGGCGTGGACACCCGAGAGCTGTCGTCGAAGACGATGGAGGCGAGGCGCGTGAAGGGGCTCTACTTCATCGGAGAAGTCGTTGACGTGACGGGCCACCTTGGGGGGTTCAATTTCCAGTGGGCGTGGGCCTCTGGCTTCGCCGCCGGCCGGGTTGCCTGAAATATTAGATCCCCGCGAAATATGATCGTAAACCCGTGCCAGCGCAGTCTAAAAACCAAGGCCGCCTTTTTTCCGGTTTTTTATTTTTACTTCCTGGAACTTTCAAACAGGCTCACGCGAATCAACAATGTAAGTCAATTGAAGATAGAAGTGAGATGATGATGACGCCATCCTTCAGCGATGAGGCTCTGCTGAGGCTGATCATAGCCGGAGACGAAGATGCTTTCACCACGCTCTACAGGAGGCGTCAGGGCGGCGTGTATCGATTCGCTCTGCACATGAGCGGGTCCGAATCCATCGCCGAAGATGTAACGCAGGAAGTCTTCATGGTGCTGATGCGCGACGCCGCGTCTTATGACCCCGCGAGGGGCTCGCTCTCGGCTTACCTGTATGGCATCGCTCGCAATCACGTCCTGCGCTGCCTGAAGCGGGACAGGCTCTACGTCCCCATCGCGGGCGAGTCGGACGATTCGGAAGAGGCGGTCCCCGAGCAGTTGATCGCGGGCGATGACCCTCTGGGCGACCTGACGCGGAGCGAGACGATTGAATCGGTGAGGCAGGCGGTGCTGGCTCTGCCGCCCCGTTATCGCGAAGTCGTGGTGCTGTGCGACCTGCAGGAGATGAGTTACGTCGATGCGTCTGACGTGCTGGGCTGCGCTCTGGGGACTGTACGCTCACGCCTGCATCGCGCGCGCGCTATGCTGATAGAGAGACTGAGGTCGGCGAAGGTAGGCCGGACGGCTGCCGGCGAAGCCAGGGGCGAAGCGAAGCCGGTGAGGTGCTTCATATGAACTGTGAGACTTTTGAAGAGGTCGTGAATGATCTGGCGCGGAACCGGATCATGGAGACCGAGAAGAGAGAGAGCGGGCTGGCCCATGCAAGGGCGTGCGACAGGTGCGCGGCGCGATTGTCCGACGAGCGAGCCCTCACCGGCGGCCTCGGCGCTCTGTCGGCGAGCCTTCAGGACCGTGAGGCATTGCCTCACGTCGAGGCCGCGCTACTCAACGCTTTCCGCGAGCGCTCCACGTCGCAGAGGGCAAGCGCTGCGATCACCGAACCGTCTATACCGTCTATAGCGCTCGTGGATGATATTAAAGGGCGGAGGCGGAATTGGCGCGTGGCCGCTGGCGTGGCCGCGGCCATTCTGCTGGCGGCGTTAGTCTCCGTCGTCGCGCTCACGCCCGCGCCGGAGCGAGAGCAGAGGGCGGTTGCCACTGACCCCCCGGCCCCGCCTCAGACTCCGCCCCGGACTCCAGGCAGGGAAGCGCCCGCGCATGGGGGAGAGCAGGCGGCCGCGCCGGTAAACCTCGAACGTTCCGTAGCGCAGAGCCCTTCACGCCCGCGCGACGGCAGGGGGCAATCGCGCCGGAAGCCTCGCCCGGAGGCGAGGGAGGCGGAAGAGGTGATGGCGGCGGAGGTCGCGACGGAATTCATGCCCATCGGCTACGGGTACCCTCCGTCGCAGATGGCAAGGGGCCACATCGTCCGCGTCGAGCTGCCGCGCTCGGCCATGACTTCCTTCGGCCTGCCGGTGAATCACGAGCGGTCGGAGTCTCGGGTGAAGGCCGACGTTTTGATCGGAGAGGACGGTTTGGCTCGCGCGATCAGGTTCGTGCGTTAGCCCGGTGCGGATCAGGAGATTTAATTAAATCATCAACCATCAGGAAAGAGAGGACCGTATGAGACTTAAGAAAAATTCGATATATATCCCGATTTGCATGTTCGTGCTGCTGGTCAACTGCCTCGGCGTGTCAGGCCAGGAGAAGGGCCAGGAGAAAAAGCCGAAGCAAGTGGTGATAGAGCAGGCGGGCGGCGGGGCGCGGGTCCTGGGTGTCCCCGAAGGCCACCAGCTGGGCGACACCTTCGTCTTCGTCTCCGGCGAGATGAGCTTCGACCTGAAACCCGTTAAGGGCGCGCCCTACTCGGCCGAGGCCGTGACGGAGACCATCCAGACGCTCGGCGACGGCAACCGCATCGTCCGCAAGACCTCCGCCCAGGTCTACCGCGACAGCGAAGGGCGCACGCGGCGCGACCAGACCCTCGGGGCCATCGGCCCGTGGGCGACGGCCGACGACCCCCCGCAGACCTTCTTCATCAACGACCCGGTCGCGGGCGTCAACTACATCCTCGACCCGAAGAGCCAGACCGCGCGCAAGCTCCCCTCGTTCCACGTAGAGATTAAGCCCGGCGCTACTTTCGAGCAGGTTGAGTCTCACATCAAAGTCCGGAGGCCGCGCGAGAATGGCGCGGACGTTACGGTCATCACCGGCCCGACCGAATTCACGGCCATGCGCTTCCCGTCCGGCACCGAGAAGGAGAAGACCGAATCGCTCGGCAAGCAGATGGTGGAAGGCGTCGAGGCCGAAGGCACGCGCAGCACGGTGACCATCCCGGCGGGCACCATCGGCAACGAAGCGCCCATCAACATCGTGACCGAGAAGTGGTACTCGCCTGAACTGCAAACGGTCGTGATGAGGAAGCACAGCGACCCGCGCGTCGGGGAGACCATCTATCGGCTGACCAACATCAACCGCAGCGAGCCGGCGCGCTCCCTGTTCGAAGTGCCCGCGGGCTACACGGTGAAGGACGGCCCGGCCGCCGGAAAAATCTTCAACAGGAAAACCGAAAAGAATTAGTTCTCCGAACTGCCGGTGAAACTACTCAGGGCGAAGCGCCGCAAGCGCCTCGCCTTTTTCTTTTTTGCCCAACCTCCCCCCGGCCCCGACCTTTCAGATATCCCCTACAGCCCCGAGAGCCCTGTGTGATACCATCTACGGTTTGATTACGCGGATCGAGCTTGACGCATGGATCGAATTAAGGTCGTAACAATCATGGGCACCCGGCCCGAAGCCATCAAGATGGCGCCCGTCGTGAAGGAGCTTCGCCGGAGGGCGGGGGAGTTCGAGCAGGTCGTCGTGGCGACGGCGCAGCACAGGGAGCTGCTCGATCAGGTCCTCTCGGCCTTCGCCATAGAGCCGGACGTCGACCTGAACCTGATGCAGCACGATCAGAGCCTGTCGGATTTCGCTTCTCGGTCGCTGCATGCTTTATCGAAACTCTTCTCCGAGCTGAAGCCGCGCGCGGTCCTGATTCAGGGCGACACGACGACCGTGATGACGGCGGCGCTCGCGGCCTTTTATAGCAACATCAGCGTCGGGCACGTCGAAGCCGGGCTCAGGTCGTTCGACCGGCGAAACCCTTTCCCCGAAGAGATCAACCGCCGCGTCGCTTCGTGCCTCGTGGACATGCACTTCGCCCCGACCGAGGGCGCGCGCCGCAACCTGCTGAACGAAGGGACCGCGGAGGAGGACATCTTCGTCACGGGCAACACGATTGTCGACGCCCTGAAGTCCATCTCTCTGGAAGGCGACTTCGAAGACGAGCGGCTCGGCCGGCTCGATCTCGAAGGCAAACGCATGCTGCTCGTGACGGCGCACCGCCGCGAAAATCATGGGGAGCCTTTGCGCTCGATCTGCCGGGGCCTGAGGATGATAGCCGAGCGCTTCGACGACGTGGAGATCGTCTACCCGGTGCACCCGAACCCGAACGTGATGCGCATGGTCGACGAAGAACTCGCCCCCGTCGAACGAGTGAGCCTCGTCGATCCGGTCTCTTACAAAGACCTGCTCAGGCTGATGGACCGGTGCTACCTCATCCTCACGGACTCCGGAGGGATGCAGGAAGAGGCCCCTTCTCTTCATAAGCCCGTGCTCGTGCTGCGCGGGGTGACCGAGAGGCCGGAGGTCGTGGAGGCCGGGGCGGGCCGCCTCGTCGGCACGGATTCCGCGCGCATCGCGGAGGCGGCGGGGGAGCTTCTTTCCGACCCGCGCGAGTACCGGAAGATGAGCGAGGCCGAAAACCCTTTCGGCGACGGCCTCGCGGCGCAAAGGATCGTTGACGCCCTTGCGCGAAGGTTTGGAGGCGGTTGAAAACTGCTATAAACTCTCTCATTTGTGAAGAGCGAGCAGATAGTCTCGCCGATACTGGAAAGGATTATACCGATGAAGATTGGTTTTGCCCGTTATTCGCTCGCGTTCGCCCTGCTGTCGTTGTGCCTTTTTGCGGCGTGCGCCGGTAACACCGGCGAATCGGAGAACGCAAACAATTCCGCGAAGCCGCCGGAGCCCGCGCCGACCCGCGCGGCCGGCCCCGTCCGAAGGTCGGCCTGGACCGTGGGGCTCTTCAGGCCCTCGGAGGGACTCTTCCTTCTGCGAAACAGCAACACCTCGGGGCAGGCCGACGAGGTCGTCCCTTTCGGCTCGAAGGGCGACACGCCGCTCGCGGGCGACTGGGACGGCAACGGGAGCGTGACGGTCGGAGTCTACCGAACGTCCGACTCAACCTTCTTTCTCCGCAACTCCAACACCGCGGGCGAGGCGGAGGTCGTGGTGACTTTCGGCTCCTCGGGAGACCTGCCGGTCGTGGGCGATTGGGACGGGGACGGGAAGATGACCATCGGGGTCTTCAGGCCGAGCCAGGGCCTATTCCTCCTTCGCAACTCCAACACGACGGGGCAGGCCGACCTCTCCGTGCCGTTCGGCGCGAGGGGAGACATCCCCGTCGCCGGGGATTGGGATGGGGACGGGAAGGCCAGCATCGGGGTCTATAGGCCCGACATCTCCACTTTTCTTCTGCGAAACAACAACACGCCCGGCGACCCCGAAATCACCGTGGGCCTTGGCTCGAAGGGAGACACGCCGCTCGTGGGCGACTGGGACGGCAACGGCACGACGGCCGTGGGAGTATACCGGACGAGTGATTCGACCTTCTTCCTCCGCAACACCAACACGTCGGGGCAGGCGGACATGGCAATCACCTTCGGCTCGAAGGGAGACATCCCCGTCGTCGGGAGCTGGAAGTGATCGGGGGCTGACTGAAGAGCGAAACTGAAGCGGGCCGATGAGGGTCGCGGGGCGGCGTGTGAGTAAATATTGTCACACGCCGCCCCGCGAAGCTGTTGGGTTGATGTCGTCGAACCTATTTTGATGCCGGAACGACCTGGCCTCTGATCTCGCCGCCAGGGAAGAGGTTGGAATGTACGTTGACATACGCCGCGCCGGCGCGGATAGCCTTTAATACTTCCGCGAACTCTCCGGGGGCGATTCCCTGAGCCGCCGCGCCCCCGATTACATCGGCCGCGGTGACGAACCCCGAGACTGTGCCGGAGGCGGGGCAGGGTTGCGTCCCCGCGGGTCCGTTACCCAGGTTCGTGCAAAAGAAGATCATTATTCCTCCGTTGACTCCCTTCTGGGCGATGTGAATATGAGCCTGCTGTACGTTTCCTGTGAGACCCGAATAATTCAGCGTATAAGCAAAACCAACATCTCCGAAGTCGATGAGCATCTCAAATGTGCCGGTGCCGGTAGTCGAGATAGCGGGTACCTCTTCGTAGCCGATCAGAGTGGTTTGAAACGCGCGGTTGGTTTGCGCCTGCGCTATCGAGGGCAGCAAGCCGAGAAGAACCAGCAAAGAGCAGAGCTTAAAACATCTTTTCAGCATCCTTCACCTCCAAAGCTTAATTAGTCTCGCTCGTGAGGAAAGCGGTTCCTATCTTCTACTTCATCCCGCAGATCAAGTCAACCGGCCGGTGATGTTTATCGCTCAGCAGATTCCGGGCGCGGCCTTCATTTAATGTCCCCGGCCGCGACGACGGGGTCGGGCAGGGGAGGTGTCGCCCTCTGGTAGTCCTCGACCTTGCCGTTCCCCGCGCCGTTCAACCCGGAGAGGGTGGAGACATCGACCCCCGACTTCTCCAGAAGCCCCAGGATCGCGGGGAGCATGCCCGTGTTCTTGAGCGCCTGAAAGGACTGGAATAAAACGTCCGGCCCGAGCTTCAGCATTCGCGACACGGAGCCGTCCCCGTTGCCGGCGTGGGGCGAGTCATAGACCGTGAGGTTTTGAATCTGGCCAAGGGAGGAGGTGATGGCGTTGGCAATCGGCTCCATGATCTGCTGCCCCGCGGCCCCGAGTTGATTGATTATATCGGGCAGGCGGTCGAGTATGACCGTGGTGACGAAGAGGCGGCGCTGCTCCTCATCCATGTTCGCGTACGCCTGGACAAGTTTCAGGCGCCCTTCGGCCTGCGCGAGCAGTTCGGCCTGAACGCCCGCGGCCCTCGCGAGCGCTTCGGCCTCGGTGCCCTTGGCCTGCGCGAGGAGGCGCGCTTCGGTGGCGGCGGCTTCGGCGAGCCCGGACTGCTTGGAGACTTCCGCCTCGGCGAGGCCGGACTGTTTCGTGACCTCGGCCTTGGCGAGCCCGATGGCCTTCTCCTTCTCCGCCTGCCCCGCGCCTTCGGCCTGCAGGGCCCTCTGTTCGGCTTCGGCTTTCGTTATGCGGGCCGTGGCCGCGCCTTCGGCGACGATGATGGTCTGCTGCCGCTCGGCCTCCGCCTTCTTGAGGATGGTGGCCTTATACTCGGCCTCGTTCCTCAACCCGACCTTCTCCTGCAGGCCGGTTTCGGCTTCGGCCCGCGCGATCTCTACCGCGACCTCCGCGGCGACCACGGCCTTTTGCGCTTCGGCGTCCGAGAGCGGCCCGGCCTTGGAGGTGATGGCCTTCTGCCGGGCCACCTCGGCGTCATACTTGGACGTTTGCAGGTCGCGGTTGCGCTCGGCCTCCGCGATCTGCGTCAGGTTCTGGGCCTTGGTGGTCGCGCCTTCGCGCTCGGCGTTGGTGGTGTCGATTATCTGCCTGCGAGTCTCTTCGGCGGCCTTGATCGCGGCGTTGGCTTTGATCTGCGCGATCTTCGGCGCGCCGAGGGCCTGGATGACGCCGTTCGGGTCGGAGACCTCCTGTATGTTGAGCACGACGATCTCCACCCCGAGGTTTTCAAGCTCGGTCGCGGACTCGCTTGAGATTCGGGCGTTGAACTCGTCGCGCTTCGAGAGGATGGTGTCCATGTCTATCTGGCCGACGACGACGCGCAGGTGGCCTTCGAGCACGTTGGCGATCTTGCTGTCCACCTCCTCTGACTTCGAGCTGCCGAAGTTCTCGGCGGCCTTCAGCAGCAGCTCCGGCTTCTTGCTGATCTTGCAGGTCGCCATCGCGATCAGGGTGATGGGGATGCGGTCGGTGTTCGGGGCGTCCTTCAGGTGCAACTGCACCTGAAACGCGCGCAGGTCGAGAGTGTAAGAGTCCTGCAGAAAGGGCCAGACTATCCTCGCGCCGCTCGTCACGACTTCGGTCTGCCCTCCGCCGTAGACGACGAGGGCCTGCTCGGGCGGGATCTTCACGTAGCGGCTCGTTATGGCCCGGATGATGAGCACGAGAATGATGACCCCGAAGGCCATCATCAGTATCGGTATCAGATTTTCATTCAGGGTGTTCAATCCTGTCTGCGATTGCATGAATATTAATTGGAAGCTGGTCATAATTATCTCCTCCATGATATTTCGGTCTGCCGGTTAGGGTCGGTGACCTCTACGATGGCCGTCGAGCCCACCATGCCGGTTATATGGACCACTGAGTTGATAGGGATGGCGCTGCCGTCGGCGGACCTCGCGAGGAAGACCTCCCTGTTCGAGCGGACTTCGCACCGGACCTGCCCGACCCCGCCTGCGTTGATAGAGGTCACGATTATCCCGGTCAACCCGATGAATTCGTCGGACCTGACGCTCGAATCGAACTGGCGTCGGTAAAAGAAATTGATTATGGAATAGCCCAGGGAGGCCAGGGCAAGCCCGCCCGCCGTGGCCACGAGTATGGTCAGGATGAAGTTGAGTTGAGAGGCGGAGGCGAAGTAGCCTCCGATGCCGAAGCCTCCGATGAAGAGCAGGATCACCTGTAGCGACCAGACGCTCAGATTGTTGTGGTCGGAGGCGTGGCTCGCGCCATCGCCGTGCCCGGCGTCCGCGTGTCCCAGGTCATGATGGCCCGCCTCGTGGCCGTGGCCGAGGAAGAACGAGACGACGAGAAAGAGCATGGCCCCCGCCGTCAGGTAAAAGAAAAACATCGGGTTCATTCAGGTTTCTTCGCCCTCCTTACGTTCAGGCTTTTTGCTTGTTTCGCGCCAGCCCCGCGGAGCCTCAGCAGGAATGGAAACCCACTTATACTACCTTTTCCCCGTCGCTGCCATGCTTCAAAGCGAATAAATTCGACGCCTCAAATTTGCCCCGCGCCTGACGAAGGTTAAAGATGTTTCCTGACCGGGCAATGCGACGGCACATCGAATCGTTAGGCAGGAGAGTTGAGAGAAAGTCAGCCGCGCCTGAAATCGCCGGTCGCATTAATCGTCGGCGGTATCTCCCGCATGAAATTCATCCTCGGGGTCGATCTCGACTTCGGGCATCGGCTCAAATTTAGATTGATCGAACGGCGGCATGTCAGGCTCGGGCGCGCCAAGCTCTCGCAGGTGTTTCCGCGCTTTCTCCAGCCCCCAGTGATAGGCGAACGGCGGCCCGTCGCACCACGCGAGCCGGTACGCTTTCGTCGCCGCCTCGATTGCCTCGGAAAGATTGCTCGCGTCACGCTCAATTTGTGCGAGCGCATTGAATGCGTCCGCGTGAAAGAGCACATACGGCCCGCGCTCGGCTGGCTCCCACACATCATCAAGAAGTTCTCGTGCCGCTTTTAAATCATCTTGCCGCCGCCGCAACTCCGCCAGTGCTATCAGCGCAGGAAGTTCTTCTTCAACTAAATTCACCGCTCTCGCGCGAGTGAGCGCATGGTGAAGACGCTCATCAGCAGTGGCGAAATTATTCAGGCCCAACGCCGCCTCGCCTTGCACCCGCGCCGCGTAGATGAAATCGCCTTCAAGTTTTTGTACATCAGCCAATTCCCAAGCACGGTTTGCAAACAATAGTGCCGTAGCAAACTCGCCGAACCATAGCGCTCTCTGTGCCAGATAGAAATTGGTAACGCCTTCGCCTTGATCATCAAGCTGTGCTATACGAATTCGCAATGCTCGCTGAAGGGCAGAATTGGATTCGTTCTCAAGCCCCTGTGTAGCCAGTGCTGATCCAATCAAATCCAGGCAAGCCGCTTCGTTAAAGCGATCACCGTGCCCGACGCCAATGATCAAGGCGCGACACGCAGCCGAGTCTGATTCGTACAATGCGCCGTATAGCCGCAATGTGTATGCCAGCTCGGCTAGGCCAACACTGAGATTATCGTTGTCATTCATCTCAGCATCCATAGTATTAGCACGGCGATACAACGGGACCGCGCGCCCCGGTTGACCACTGAACCTATATCCCAGCGCTAGCATATGGAGAGTGTTGGATTGATTTGCAGCCTTGCTCAAACGGGGCAATTGGTCTAATCCATCAGGAAGGAGCATCTCCAGGAGTTCAACCCTTTGGCGGCTAGCGCTCAGGCGATAGAACATGGCTTCATCCAATTGATCCAAAAAGACTACAAAAGCATCGTCATAACGCCCCAGGCCAATTAGCGTGCTGTATAACTCTATAGCAGACGTTAGGTCTTCCAGACTGCCGACTTTCTTCCAATCGTCAATCTTTGGAAATGCTTCAAAGTGCGTGTGTAAGGTAGTATAAACGTCATGCCGTGTATCTTCGCCTAGACGACTCCATACTACACCGCGCACAATCGGATGGAGGTCGTAGCGGTTAGCGCGCTTGTCCCACCCGATCAGACCGCGATCCTCTAACTCGACCAGTATCGCATCCAACTCGCGTTCATCGGCGCAGGGATTTCCTTCGCACAACACGGCGGCAAGCGTGTCATAACTCGCGGGCATGCGAAACGCGGCGATAGTATGCAGCACTTGCCGAGCTTTATCATCTACCCCTCGCAGAGCGAAGTCGACTACATGGGATTTGACATTCACCAGCGGCAGGCTGAAAGGGTTGAAATCGGGGTGGTCTCGCTGCCAACGTTCATAATCGCCCGGCGCGCGACGGTATTTAGCGACCTCACTCGCGAGCGCCTGAATTAAAAGAGGGTGTTTCTCAAATTGATTGAAAAGAGGAATGAGCGATTCGCGCGCGCCGCTAACATTAAACGAGCGCCACAGGTCCAGCGCGTCGTTGTCGGCTAAGCCGGGTAAGAAGATCGCAAAACAACCATGTGATGGCTCGCCCGTTACTGTCTGCAAGTCCGCCGGGTATAACCGCGTGCTGACAAGGATACGCGAGGCGCGCACGTTCGCCAGTTTGCGAAGGAATGAACCCGCGCGCGGGTCGGCCGTCTTGCGAAGCCTGTGCTCGCCCGTGAATGATTGAGCCGCGCTTTCCGGTAAGCCATAAGCCTTCGCTACAAAATTCGCCGTCTCTTTATCAAAATCATCATCGCTAAGATGCGCCGCATCCATCCGCGCATATGCGATTAAGATCCGCTCCAACCCGTCGAGCACGAGCAGGAACGGCTTCTGGTCCAGAGCCCTTAACAATTGATCTTCGCGCTCGGGCTTTGGAATCCTCTGCACCTCTTCAAGAGGGCGCCGAGTCGCGTACGCCAGCGCGCGGGTGACGAAGTTTTCAAACGTCGCGTCCGATTCGTAAAAGCTCCACCACATCCTCCCCGCGAGCGGGTTCATCTCATGCGGAGCGATGTCGTTGAACCACTTCCATGTCAACGCGCTCTTGCCCATGCCTCCAATCGCGACGATGTTCATTATGCGCGTCCAGTAGATACTGTCCTGCCGCTTCGTCACCCAGTCGGTCAGCAGGCTAAGCTCCTGCTGGCGGCCGACCAGCCTGTGCGTTTGCAATAAAGTGTAAGGGTGCGCGATGTAAGATTCAGGCGGCTCGGGAATGTCGCTGACGTAATGGAACGCCATAAGGTCGGGCTGGCGATGTCGCGACAGGCTGTTTATCACGTGCGCGCGAAGGTCAACAGGCGATTTGAAATGATTGACGATATTGCCGGTCCGCAAGCGGTCCTTGAAAGCATTCAGCTTAGCCGCGCCTTCGCCCATCTCCACATCGCCAATCTTAATCGCATGATCCTTATCGATCAGGAAGATCAGGCGCGGCATTCCGCGCTCGACCGCGCGGTCGTATTCCATCTCGGTTATCGAGATTCCCTGGGGGTTATCCTGCTCCGGCACGTAGCCGTAGCGGTGCGCGAACACCCCGACATAAATATCCGCCTCGTCTACCAGCTTGAGCGATATCTCAATCGCCTGCGAGTCGCTCGCCGGCAAGTGCTCCATCATGAGCGCGAGCATGCCCTGCCGCGCGCAGGCATCCATTACTTCTTTGCGATGCTCCGGCAAGTCGAGCGCGGTGCTGCTTACAATCACTTTTGGCTGCTGAGGCATATGAGATGAAGGGGCCTGAATATTTCAGGCCCCCGATCAGTTACGACGTGTTAGACGATAGTTGTCACTTCCTCACTGGAGGTTGTCCCAATCGCCCGCGATGGGCGAGTCCCCGCCTACTCCGAGTGTGAAGACTATGTCCGCGAACCCATTCGTGTTGGAGTTACGGAGCAGGAAGTCTCCGTTGCGGTAGACGCCTATCGTGTCGGTCCCGTCTCCGTTCCAGTCGCCCGTCACGGGTTTGTCTCCGGGTACTCCATACGTGAGCAGGATGTCGGCGAACCCCGTGGCGTTCGTGTTCTTTAGGAACAACGCCCCGTTCGCCGGGCGGAACACGCCCGTGGTGACGGTCCCGTTCCCGTCCCAGTCGCCCGAGATGGGCACGTCTCCCGTAACACCGAGGCTGAAGACTATCTCCGGGTCACCCGGAGTGTTGGAGTTGCGGAGCAGGAAGGTGCCGTTCCGGTAGATGCCTATGGTGTCAGTCCCGTCTCCGTTCCAGTCTCCGACTATTGGCAGGTCGCCCGGCGCTCCGAAGGTGACGACGATGTCGGCGAACCCGTTCGTGTTGGAGTTGCGGAGCAGGAAATCCCCGTTGCGGTAGACTCCTATGGTGTCGATGCCGTCCCCGTTCCAGTCGCCCGCGACCGCGATGTCACCCGGTATGCCGTACGTGAGCAGGATGTCCGCGAACCCGGAGGCGTTCGTGTTCTTCAGGAACAGGGCGCCGTTCGAGGAGCGGAACACGCCCGTCGTATCGGCATTGAATGCGGCCCCGGTGATTGTGAAGTTGGTGTTGGAAATATCGAAGAAGATATTCCCGACGGCTTCGACCTTGACCCGCGCCATGTTCGTCGGCGAGTTCGGCACCGTTATAACATGCGAGCCGTCGTTAGGGGTGCTCGCCGCGAGGACGGTCGGGAACGTGTTGCCGCCATCGGTCGAGAGAGATATCTTGACGTCCGCGGCGCTGATCGGAGCGCCCGCCGTGCCCGCCACTTCCCACGTCACGGTCTGGGACGACCCGGCGCCCCAGCTCACCACCGTGTTCGGAGTGACGACCAGAAAGGGTATCCCCGTGTTAAAGACAGCCACCTGCGTCGACGCGCTGTTGATGGCCCCACTGCCAGACCGGTTGTCACGCGCGGTCACGCGGAAGTTCATCACGCGATTTATGTTGGGCAGAGACTCGCCGTAGGTCGAGACGTTATTCAGGAGGTCGGTCATCTGCGGGAAAGTGCGCGTGGAAGACGCCGTGGGGTTGAAAGATCGGAAGATCGGGCGCGCCTGCCCGTCAGAGTCGGCGTCGGGAGGCGACGCGGGGCCGAGGTCGTACTCTTCCCAGCAGTAGGTCACGGCATCCCCGTTGGCGTCGCTCCCGGTCGCGGTAAGGGCGAAGGGCGTGCGCGCGGGGATCGTGACGGCCGATCCGACGGTGACGGTCGGGGGAGTATTCCCGGTCGCCGCCGTGGTCGCGCAGGTGCCGCCGGTGGACTCAAGCACAGCGTTAATCTCTTCCAGGCTCCTGTGATGAAAATAATCGTTGCTGTTGTCCTGGATGTCCTGGCTTCCGCAGATGCCAGCGTAGGCCATGATGGTCGAGCCGCTCCCGGGCTCGTACGCGGCGGTGGCCGACCTGTTGCCCCCGGCGCAGTTGCCGACCGAGCCGTTGAAAGTGTGGCGGGCCCCGAACTGGTGACCCATCTCGTGCGCGACGAAGTCGATGGCGAACACGTCTCCCGTCGGGTTCGGGAGGCCGGTCACCCCTCGGGCTTTAAAGCTGGTGATGCAGGGGACCCCGACGCTCGCGACGCCCCCACCCCCGGTGCTGAACACGTGGCCGACGTCGTAGTTCGCCGAGCCAATCACGTTATCGCACGTGGTCTGATTCTGCCCGAGCATCGCGCTCCCGTTGTTGTTGCTGTAAGGGTCGCTCGCGCTGTTGGTGAAGACGATGCTGGCGTTGTTGGCGACCAGGATGAGCCGCACGGAGAGGTCTCGCTCGTAGACCCCGTTCACGCGATTCATCGTCGTAGCCATCCGCGCGGTCGCGGCCGCCACCGTGCCGCCCGCCGCCGCCGTGTATTCGCCCGTGGCCGCGAGCGCGAGGCGGTAGGTGCGTAGCGTCGCCCCCGATATCAGGTCGAGCGAGCCGTCCACTTCCGGCACCCGCAGCACTTCGTCGGCGTCGGTGACGAGGCATTGAAAATCGGTCGCTTCCTTCGGGAACTCGCGCTTGTTGTAGCTGATGTAAATGTCCGAGCCGCCGTCAGACATGGGATCGGTGTAGACCGTGTTCGATGAAGAGAGGATGTAGCCGTGGAAGCCTTTCGGGGTCAGGTCGAAGCGCGCCGTGGCGGTGGGGTCGTCGAGGCCCTGACCGCGGTAAGTCCTGATCTCGGGGAACTGGGCCGCAAGCCCCGGCTCCATGACCGGGGATTCCTCTATGCGGAACCGCGCGAACGAGCCATCCGGCATGGGGACGCTCAGGACCACCCGCTTATCTTTAGCCGCGTCGGTGAACTCCATCGGGGCCTGTTCGAGGAGCCGCGAGAGCGCGTCACGATTCAGGCGCGCGGCCTTGAAAGAGCCCGGCAATGACTGGCTCGCCGAAGCATCTCTCAACAGGTCCTGGCCATCAACTCTTTCCCACAGATCGGCGGGCGCGGAAGGTGAAGCGCTTACATTTCCATTCCTGATGGGAAGCAGACTGATTATGATCGCGAATACAACAAGGATCAGCGCCAATGCTGCGCGGATGATAGCAGCCTGGGTGACTCGGTTCTTGCCCTGCGCTCTCGCAGGCTCGGGTTTTTTGTGTCTCTTCATTGGCTTCCTTCGGTGTTGAATTTCCCCGAGCGGGCCCGCCCTGATGTTCGCATTACACCTCCACTGCTTGGGCCCCGCCCTCGGTTGCGCTGATCCGGTCGTCGGAGGGTTAGATATAGCTCCGTCCCTCTCTTGTCTGCATGTTCTGTCCGATGGGAGTCATGAAGCATACTATGTTTGACGCCGCGCGTCGATACTAAATACCGGGATCATATCTTACAAAGACCTTGCAAAGCTCGCGCTGTTGATCCCTATAAATATGCCGCGCGGGAATTTCTTGCTGAAGTGATCGAAGAACCGCGCCGAGTAGTCCTGCTGCTCGAACACCACGTCGAAGCCCGCGTGGATCAGGGCCAGCAGCAGAGACTCCCTGGTCAGCCAGAAGGACGAGCGGTTCGAGTAAGAGGCCCAGAGCTGACTCTCGCGGTCAACGCTCTTGTCGTACTCGAAAAACCACCGGCCCTTGTAGCTCTGGCCCGCCACGTCGAAAGCCTCTATGGGGCTCAGGTTCGATATGCGGGGGTCTATCTCCGCCAGGGCCGCGTCGTCCGCCGGCGCGTAGTGCGTCTCGACTACGAGCACGCCTTTCGTGACGGGGGCGAGCTGGCGCAGCCACTCGACGGGCCGGTCGAGGTGGTAGAGAATGCCGAGCGCCATCACCGCGTCGAACTGCCCGAAGCTGTCCCGCGTGAACTCTTTCACGTCCCCCTGGACGAAGTCGAGGTTCGGCAGGCCGAAGTGCTCTTTGAGCAGCAGGCACTTGTCGAGGTTCAGCGCGCGCGCCTCGACGCCGAGCGCGGCGGCCCCGCGCCTGGCGAGCGCCAGCGTGAAGCCCCCTTCGAGGCAGCCCAGGTCCGCGACCCGCAGGCTGGCGAAATCCCCCCGGTAAAGCACCGACAGCACCCGCATGACGGAATGGAGGCGCTGGTCCGTCTCCATGAAATCCGGCTGCCCCGGCATCGTCATGATCTCGTCAGACAGGCGAATGTTGTGCGAGGTCCATTGCTGGTTTTTGAGCCGCTCTCGCAGCGTCTCGTTCGTCAAAGGCATCTCCGTCCTCCCGTGCGACAGGTCGAATGAAATTGAGGTTAAAATGAAGGGCCGACACGATCAGATGCGCGCCGGTTCGACGCGCTTCCTTTTCCTATCGATTGAGTGGCGCTCGAATCTCAGAGGGACCTGCTTGTGCGGCACCCACTTGGTCTTCCACTTCGCTTCGTAATACTTGCGATTCTTCTCGAACAGAGGGTTGTAATCGCCCGTCGTGATCAGCTTCTTGAAGGCGGCCTGCCCGAAGTGATGGACGAAAGCGTCCGCGGCGCAGATCACGCGGTAGCCGGCCTTTTTGAGCCTCATCGAGTAGTCGTCGTCCTCGAACATGCCGACGCCGAACTCCTCGTCGAGCGGGCCGATCTCTTCCCACACCTCCCTGCGAAAGGCGACGCAGAACATGGCCAGCATGTGAATGTCGGCCGCGAGCTCGTCGTGGGCGCGCGTGTAGTCCCCGGCGAACGCCTCCATCTCTGACCACGTGCGGTAGGGCACGTCGAGCTTGGCTTCGTTGCCGACGAAATTCGTGACCGGGCCGACCAGCCCTACGCGCTCGTCTTCGAGGTGGCGCAGCAGGCGGGTCAGCCACCCCGGAGGGACTACCGTGTCGTTGTTGAGCAGGACGATCCGCTCCCCCGTCGAGTGCGCTATGCCCTGATTGTTGGCCCTGGCGAAGCCCTCGTTCTTCCGGTTGAGGATGATCGAGACGCGCGGGTCCCGGCTCGCGATGTAACGCAGGTACCCTCTGGTCTGGTCCGACGAGTCGTTATCGACGACTATGACCTCGTAATTCGGGTAATCGGTGTTCCGGATGACGCTCTCGACGCAGAGCCTCGTCAGGGCCAGGTTGTTGTAGGTTACGATGACGATGCTCGCGCGCGGGGCGAGGCGGGTGAGCTCCGCTTCGATGGCCTTGTACCGGTTCTCCCACGTGTGCAGGCTGGCGAGGGCCTTCCGCTCGGAGGCCCTCGCCCCGTCGTCTTCCGAGACCGCCGCGTCGAGCTTGTCCAGAAAATCTTCCGCGCCGGACGCGATGTAGAGGTGCTCCTTGTAAGGCTCAAGCTCCGGCAGGGCGACCGAAACGACCGGCTTCCCGCCGCTCAGGTATTCGTAGACTTTCACCGGGTCGGTCGCTTCCGTGATCGAGTTGATCTTGAACGGGATTATGCAGACATCGAAGTGATAAAGGTACTGGGGCATCGTCTCGTAAGGCTGCTGGCCCAGCAGGTGGACGTTGGGGAGGCGCTTCAGGCCCGACACGTCCACGTCGAAGACGCCCCCGAGCAGTACGAACGTGTAATCCGGCCGCGCCTCCGCCACGCGCTCCATGAGCTCCAGGTCGAACCAGTCGGCGATGGCCCCGTAGTAGCCGATGATCGGCCCTTTCAGGTTCGGCAGCAGAGTGTTCGGGCGGTAATGTTTCGAGTAGAAGTCGTAATCCACGCCGTTGCGGGCGAGGACCATGGGCCGTTTGTAAGGCTCCCACTTCTCGTAGAGCCTCTGCGCGGTGACCACGAGCAGGTCGCAGTTGGCGACCAGTTCCAACTCGTGGTCGAGTATGTTCCGCTTGATTCCGGGGAAGTTCTCCCACTCGTCCATGCAGTCGTAGACGACGCGCCAGCCCCACCGCTCGCCCGACGCGAGCGCGGCCTCTGACCACGAGGCGATCATCACGTAGTTGATGGCCTCGTTGATGTTGAACGTGCCGCGCAGCTCATCCAGGGAGGCGAGGCACGCCTGAAGGCACTGGCCTTCCAGCACCGACGAATATATGTCGAACGACTGCTCAAGCATCAGGGAGACTTCGTAGACGTTCTTCTTTATCTCTTTGACGGAGACGCGCGAGCCCGCCTCCTTCGGCTGGAATCGCGAGGGGCTTATGTAAAAGACCCGGTGGCCGCTGGCCGCGAACTGCGACATTATCTGCTGCGGCCTCTGGTAGCGGAACTCCCAGTCGATGATGGAGAAGCAGATCACGTCGGGCTTTCGCGCCGAGTTCTCCCGCGGGCGGTTTTCCAGGATCGGCTCGATCTCCTCCTCTTTCAAGTGCGGGAGCAGGGTGAGCGGGCCATAAAAATCGGCCTCCTCGAACGACTCCGGCAGCCTCAGCGATTCGAGCAGTTCCGAGATCGTCGGCCCCGAGAGCACGGGCGGCGGCAGGGCTTGCGCCCGATCGGATGGCTTTACGTCTTCCGGCAGGAGGCCCAGGATTCGGTAAACGGGAAGCAGGTAGCGGTATTTGATCCGCCCGTACCGGTTCAGCAACCGCCAGCCTATCGAGTAGTTCATCCTGTCGAGATGGGTTTGCAGGTCGGACAGGCTGGTCGACAGGAAGTGGACCGCCCGCTCCTTTTCGGCCGTGTGCGCCGACAGCCATGCCAGCTTCTGGTCGCGCGCGGTGATGGCCCTCTTGCTTTCTTCGGCCTGTTCTTTGAGGTTGCGCTCCGCTTCGGCGAGGCGGTTCCTGAGCGCGACCACCTCCGACTCTTTCCGCACCAGCTCCGAGAGAAGTTCGGTCTCGTCCCGCTCCCGCCGCTCGGGCGACAGCGAGGCCCTCTCCGCCTCAAGTCTCTGTCTATCGCTCCTCTCTCTGTCGCTTATCTCCCCGCCGCCCCGGTGCCGGGCGAGGATCTCCACGAGCGAAGCGACCTGCTCCCTGTAATCGCTGATCTGCTGGTCGCTCATTCTGTGCTGCTCCGACATCTCGGAGACGAGTAGCCGCAGGTTGGCCTGCTCGTCTCTGAGAAGGCCGGCGAGGCTCTCTCTGCTTTCTCGCTCGCGTTCGAGCTGCGACGAGAGACGGTCTATCATTTCCCGCGCCGCGGACAGCCGGGCCGAAAGCGCGGACGCCTCCGGCTCATTCTCCGAAGGCTTCCGGCCCCCCTCCGACGAGGGCGAATTATCAGGGGTATTCTCCTGGCCTCTATCCATTTTTGCAGGCTCTTCTCTTTCCATTTATTTGACGCGGAAAAATAGTAGGAAAGGTTATTATTCGCGGGCAGAGAAGGCAAGTCAAAAGCGAGTTTCGAGTGAGTCTGTTCGTGAGGGCGGGGCCCGCGGGGCACCCCGCCCTCACCGACTTCATGTCCGATCTACTGAATCAATCTACTGAGGCGACCCGTTTGGGAGGGCCGCGGGAGCCGGCGCGGGGAGCCCGTCCCAGTCGCCCGACAGGGGGAGATCGCCGAGTATGCCGAACTGGAATACTATCTCCGCAAAGCCGTTGCCGTTGAAGTTGCGGAGCAGGAATATGTCGTCGCGGTAGACGCCGATTGTGTTGGCCCCGTCCGCGTTCCAGTCGCCGCCGAGAGGCTTATCGCCCGGCGCGCCGTAGGTGAAGATAACGTCCTGAAAGCCACCGCCAGCGTCCCCGTCCTTGAGGACGACGAGCCCGTCCGAGGGGCGGTAAATGCCCACGGTGTCCAGCCTGTCGTTGTTCCAGTCCCCGGCTATGGGTACGTCTCCGGACACGCCGAGCACGATGATGATCTGAGGCTCGCCGGGCGTATTCGACTTGCGAAGCATGAATGTGTCCCCGCGGTAGACGCCGATGCTGTCGATGCCGTCGGCGTCCCAGTCCCCGACCACGGGCAGGTCGCCCTCCTGTCCGAAAGGCACGACCAGATCGGCGAAGCCGGCGGAGTTGGAGTTCCTGAGGAAGAACACCCCGTCGCGAAACACCCCGACCGTGTCTACGCCGTCGCCATCCCAGTCCCCGACTACCGGCAGGTCGCCGGGGATGCCGAAGGTGAACGAGATGTCAGCGAACCCGCTCGTGTTCGAGTTCCTCAGGAAGAACTGCGATGTTTCGGGGCGGTAAACTCCGACCGTGTCTTCGTTGTTGGAAGCGTCGGGTTGAACGACTCCGTCGATGCCGGCGGGGCTTCTACTCGCGTCTTTATCGCCGCCGTCAACTCCGGGGCCGCTCATCCTGCTCGACGAGGCGAACGATTCGCCGCCCGTGTCTGCCCCGGCCCGAAACGTCGGGCTTAAGGCGCAGGCGAGGGCCAGGCAAAAGAGTACTCCCACTTTCCACTTGCTCATGATAAAAGCCTCCTTGGGTATATTCCCTTGTCATTTATTCTTGGCGTATTTCATGGGGGCCATAAATACTTCCGCATCTTACGCCGTGCCTCCCCCGAGGACAAGCATAAATTTATCCGGGGCGTCGTGATGAAAAAAAAGATAAATCCCCGAGAGCGAGCTTATCGCATAGGCTCTCGGGGATTTCAAACACGGCCCTTCAATCTTCAGGGGCGATGCGTCAGAAGAGGCCGTCCCAATCGCCCGCTATCGGCTGGTCTCCCGGATTGCCGAAAGCGAATACTATATCGGCGAAGCCGTCCGTGTTCGAATTCCTCAGGAAGAAGACCCCGTTTCGGTAGACGCCGATGGTGTCCACGCCGTCTCCGTTCCAGTCGCCCGCGACCGGCTGGTCCCCGGGCAGGCCGAAGGTCAACAGGATGTCCGCGAACCCCGTCGAGTTCGTGTTCTTCAGGAATACGGCCCCGGTCGAGGGGCGGAAGACTCCGACCGTGTCGATGCCGTCTCCGTTCCAGTCGCCCGCGATTGGGATGTCGCCGGGGATGCCGAGCGTGAAGGTCAGGTCCGCGACGCCGGTCGTGTTTGAGTTCCTGAGGAAGAAGTTGCCGCCGCGGTAGACCCCTACGGTGTCGACGCCGTCGCCGTCCCAGTCTCCGATTACGGCGAGGTCTCCCGGCGCGCCGAACCCGACGACCACGTCGGCAAAGCCGGTCGCGTTGGAGTTGCGCAGGAAGAAGACGCCCTGGCGGAAGGTGCCGATGGTGTCCACGCCGTCCCCGTTGTAATCACCCGCGAGAGGCTGGTCGCCGATTGAGCCGAAGGTGGCGATGATGTCGGCGAACCCCTCGGTGTTGCTGTTCCTCAGGTAGAACTTCGTGAGCGGGTCTCTGAAGACCCCGATGGTGTCGGGGTTGGCGACGGTCTGCCCGCAGGTGAAGCTGACCTGTATGCCCTGCTCGTTCCCGAGCACGCAGCCGGCAGGCGCGCCCGGAGGCAGCACGGTCAGGTTACGGCTCGTGCCGCCGGGGCCGGTCACGAAGATCAGGAACCGCTTGCCCGCGTTGATCGCGCCGAACCTGAAGTGTGCGTCGATCACGTTGTTGTTGAGGACCACGAAGCTTTCCGCCTGGAACGTGTTGGCGGGGTTCAGGGTCCCGTCCGGGAGAATCTCGACCGCGAAGACCGACGTGATCGGCCCCGCCGTCGATACGAAGCAGGCCCCGGTGATGATCAGGTTTTGCAGTATGCCGCAGTCCCCGCTCGACGGGGTGACGGAGATCACCACCGGCGCGCGGAGCCCGAGGTCTATCATGCACTGGGTCGTCGTGGTGAACGGCCCGAAGGCGTTGTTATCGCCCGCCGAGAAGGTCGTCGTGGCGGTCAGGGTGCCCTGCCCCCCGCAGCACGCGAGCGGGAAAGCCGTGCCGGGGAGACCGATACCCGCGAGGGTCGGCAGCGTTCCCGTGACCGCGTTCTCGTTCAGGGGGGTGACGTTGACGAGCGGCATAGTCGCCTCCGGCACGCCGTCCCCGTTCGTGTCGCACGTGAGAGTCATGGCCGTGGTGACGGCCTTGCCGGGCCGCTCCGGCCCGCCGGTGCCGCCCTGGCATATGATCGTCATCTCGTTCGGGAAGAAGCCGCAGCCGATCATGGTCAGGTTCACCTGGCATAGGGCGTTGACCAGACCCGCCGCCGTCGGGGTCGTCGCGAACGGGCCGGGGATGATGGCCTGACATACCGGGCCGGCCGGCGGGCTGCACCCGATCCCGAAGAGCGATACCACTCCCCGGTTGACATCCCCCTGCGAGGCCGGAGTGCAAGCCTGCGCGTCATTGCCTTCGCCCCTGAGGTCGAAGTCGGGGACCGCGGTCTGAATTGTGCCGTCGCCCCTGATCCCCGCCTCGATGCCCTCGTTGAATAGCTCGAACATCTGGGGCTCCGTGCCTTCGCCGAGCAGGCAGGGCGCTATGCTCGCCGTCTGGCCCTGAATCAGTCCGAACGGAGCGCCGTCGGCTTCGGACGCGGCCGTGCCGAGATCGAGCTCGCAGAGGCCCGGCGGGTTCGAGGCGTTGCCATTCCCTATCGAGTAGCCGACCAGCACGGGGCTGTCGGCCGTGCCGAGCAGAATCATCCGGCCGTACTCGAAGGTCATGTTGCCGCTGCCCTCTCTCTTCGGCGGGCAGCCCACGACCATGCCGGTCGTCTCCTCGGTCGTGAACCTCAGATCGGTCGGCCCTTCGAGGTTCGGCACCGGCGCGTTCTCATCGGGGCCGGTCCCGTCATCGCGAAGGGTGACGGAGAATGTGTTGGACGCGCCGGCCAGTTCCATGCCGGTGCAGTCCTCGGAGCCGAACTCGGGCACGTTGATCCAACGCACCTTGAACGCATTCACTCCCGCGAAGCCGAGAGCCTGCACGGGGAAGGTCCCCAGATCCGTGGCGCGGGCCTCCGTGTTCAGGTCCGCCCACGCGGGAGCGATCCTCGGCGGGCCGGTCCTGAAGCTGGCTATGGATGGAATGTTGTTCGTGTCTCCGACGCCGAACGTTATGTTGCCGTTCGAGTTGAGGAAGAACCCATTCCACACGCACGATGCGACCGGGCCTCCGAAGACGAACTCGAACCCCCCTGCGAGCGGCGTTGCGAGCGGGGGCATGCCTAACCCGTCGAGGTCATCGCCCCTTGAGTCCGGGGTCTGATCGTCTCCCCCCGCCACCTGATGTCCGGGGTCGAGGTTCTCGAAGATGATCGGCCCTGAAGTGTCGTCATCGTCCTGAACTCCGATTGTATTGCCGAGCGCGACGCCGGGACCTATTGGATTCGGGGCGAGGCGGTTCGTGTAGCGCAGGAACCCGCGCGCGAACCCCGAGAGGCCAGTGGGCGTGAACGACGAGGCGTCGAGGGGCGCTTGGTAGAAGATGTGGTCGAACCGGTCGGAGTCCCCGTCGCCGACGTTGCCCCCGTTGGCGGGCGGGATCGGCACGGAGTCCCCGCGAAAGTCTACAAAATCGGCGCGGCGGTCTTTGCTGCAACTGTCCTCGAAGCAGAGCACCTCGCCGAAACCGGGAGAGGGGTTGTTGCCTTCGCCTCCCGGCGTGCCTCCCGAGATGAAGTAGACCCCCCCGTCCTCCGTCACGGCGATGCCGGAATAGATCGTAAAGTCGATCTGGAACGTGAGCTTGAGCAGGGAAGCGGGCGTGCCGGGCACGATGGCCGGGACCCTGATGTCGGGGCCGGTGCCCAGCACGAATAGGCGGTAGTTGTTCACGCCGGGGATGACCGCGCCGCTGCCGAGCGACGGGTCCGCTATGCCGTCCGCCACGGGGATGGCTCCGGGCAGGGTCGAGTCCGGCCTCGTGCAGAGGTCGAGCAGGCCCATGCAGTCGGCGAAGCTGATTATCATCGACGGAGTCCCGTTGGGGAACTGGGCCGGCGCGGAGAATAGACCCTGCGTGCCGCCGGGCGGGACACCCGCGGGCGCGGCGGCGGACACGGCCGCGTAGAGCGTGTTGTTCGGCCCCGCCGTGATCGAAGCGATGTTGCCGAACAGGGAAGAACTCCCGGAATAATTCGTGATGTTGATATTCGGCGTGGCTAAAGTGCCGGTGGCCAGAGTCAACGTGTCGATGGTGGTGGCACCGTTCGATATCACCCGGTTGATGCGGCCGGGCGTCGCGCAAATAGTGCGGGGCACTTCGGTGAGCTTGAAGATCGCGCCGGCCGAACGCTGGATCAGGTCCATGAGCTGGAAATAGAGGCTGCCGTCATCATCGACGGCCACGCCCGCGATGTTCGACAGTTGGCTGCGGACGATCTGTATCGCGCCCACCGGAGTCAGCCCGCCGGGCGAGTCCTGAAATCCGAAGGCGAATATCCTCGTGCGGAGCGGCTGGTTGTTGCCGTCGCTCGCGCAACCTTCCGTGTCGAGGGTCGAGACGTAGACGACCTCCCCGACCACCCCGCAAGCGCCGAAGTCTCCCAGGTCGGCCACGGGGTTGACGGCGATGCCGGTGACGGTGATCTGGTCGTCGGTGCAGTCGCCGGGCTGGGGGTTGAGCAGGGTGACGCCCGATACGCCCGTGCCCACGAGCGTTGGGATGGAGACCTGGATCAGCGTGTTAATCAGCCCGTCGCTGTCTGTGTCCGTGCCCACCCACAGGTTCCCGACTGAGTCTCCGTAATAATAGACGTTCTCGGTGAAGCCGTTGGCGACCGTGTGCTCCGAGATGGCCGTCCGCGTCAGGGTGAAGTCGATCTCGGGCTCGGCGAAAGAGAAGTCATCGACCTTGGCTTCGCGGTCGGCGGTGCAGTCTTCGCGGCCGTCCCAGTCGGCAACCAGAGCCACTTCCGAGAACTGCGTGTTGCGCCCGCCGATGTTGGTCAGGAAGGCCGCCGACAGCGCGCTGTCAGTCTCAAGTATTCTCGGCTGCCCGGAGTTGAGCCCCTCCCTCGGCCCCTTGCCGTGATTCCTGAGGGCCTCTCTGATTACGGCCTGAACGTCAACCCCCTCAGGCAGGCGGTTGAGGGCCAGCGAAGTGACGGTCTTCGGGTCGATGCTCCCCCCGGAAGACTGCGCCGGGGGTAGGGCCGCGACCGGGACGCCGGGCCTCGCGAGAAGTCGCAGCGGCGCGGGGCTTGATGTCAAACTTGATGTCGAAAATGAAGCGTGTACCCGTCTTCCCACCAGAGGAAGAGCCAGCGCAGCAACCGCTATCGCCAGCACTGATACAACCATGAATCTTTTAAATTTCATCATTGATCTCCGTGCTAAACCAAATTCAGTATCTCTCTAAAGGCTGGCCCGCGAGCGTCGAGAGCGGGTGCCCGCCTCCGCAATTAGTTCCCTGAGCGTTAAGCTTTTTTAATAGAGCAAGCGCAGGCAGATCTGGTTAAAGTCCGTCCGAGCCGGATAGTGAAAGAGCCGTCACAACTTAATATTCACCGGGATCGAAACCCGAGGTTTCGAAAGGGCTCGACCCCAGACTGAATTGCTGCTTCGAACAAGAGAGAGCCAGCGGGTACTTAATAATACTTAAGCTAAATATGGCAACGTAGACTTCTCGAAGATGCTGAGAATGTCCTTCACGGACGGCGGTATAATATAGTCGTTGAAATCGAGGGTCAAGCGGAAAAGGCCGGGTAAGAGCAAGCGGGAGAACAAATTGAGGGGAAAGATGATTCAGAGCAGGCAACGAAACGATAGGGCCGGGCGGTGGGTAAAATGCCGCCCGGCCCTCGTCATTTAGGGCGCGCTTCGGCTCATGGTCGAGCGTTCCAATCGCCCGCTATGGGGACGTCTCTCTCCACCCCCAGAGAGAACGTGATGTCCGCGTTGCCGCTGGTGTTGGAGTTTCTGAGGAAGAACGTGCCGTTTCTGTAAACGCCGATTGTGTCGACGCCGTCTCCGTTCCAGTCGCCGATTACGGGCTTGTCCGAGGACACGCCGAAGGTGATGGTGATGTTGGCGACGCCCGAGTTATTGCTGTTTCTCAGGAAGAAGACCGAGTTCGAAGATCGGTACACGCCGACCGTGTCGTTGCCGTCTCCGTCCCAGTCTCCGGCGAGCGGCAGGTCGCCCGCCCCCCCGAAGGTGAAGACGAGGTCGGGCGGCCCTGACGAGTTCGTGTTTCTGAGGAAGAAGGTGCCGTTGCGGAATACCCCGACGGTGTCGACCCCGTCGCCGTTCCAGTCCCCGACCACGGGCAGGTCGCCGGCCGAGCCGAAGGCGAACGTCAGGTCGGCGTTGCCGCTCGTGTTCGCATTCCTCAAGAAGAAATTGCCGTTGCGATAGATGCCGATGCTGTCGATGCCATCGCCATTAAAGTCGCCCGCGAATGGGATGTCCTGGGCTACGCCATACGTGATGACCACGTCCGCGACGCCCGACGTGTTCTGATTCCTCAGGAACACCGTGCCGTCGGTCGGGCGGAACACCCCCACCGTGTCGACGCTGTTGTTCGGGTTTATTATGCGCAGGACCGAGCCGCCGAGGTTCACGACGTAAAGCTCTCCCGCCTCGTCCTCACCGAACGACGCGACGCTCAGGTTCGTGTCGATGAGCAGGACGGGCGTCGAGCCATTGAGCCTGAAGATTTCGCCCGTGCAGAAATCGGCGAAGAGGTACGTGCCGAGGGGGAGCGTCTGCCTCGCGCCGCGATAGACGTACCCGCCCGTTATCGAGCACCGGCCCCCGGAGTGGCTGTACTCCCCGACCGGGCCGATGCAGCCGCACGAGGCGCAGGGCGTCGGCCCGAGGCCCGTGCAGATGGTGCCTTCAAATATCCTCCACCCGTAGTTGCCACCGAGCGTCACGTTGTTGATCTCCTCGCGCTGGCCCTGGCCTACATCGCCCATCCAGAGCGTGCCGGTCTGCCGGTCGAAGGACCAGCGGAACGGGTTCCTGAAACCGTAAGCGTAAATCTCGTCGCGCCCGGCCGCCGGCCCGAAGAAGGGGTTGTCCATCGGGGAGGAGTAGGGCACCGACCCGTTGGGAGTGTCCACGTCTATTCTCAGCATCTTGCCCAGGAGGTCTTCTATGTTCTGCGCGCGGTTGCCCGGATCGTTCGCGCTGCCCCCGTCCCCCATGCCGATGTAGAGGAAGCCGTCCGGTCCGAATTCGATCATGCCCCCGTTGTGGTTGGCGAAAGGCTGGGGGATGACGAGAAAGACTCTCTCCGCCATGTCCGCGACGTTGGGGTTGCCCGCGCTCGTGCGGTATTCGGCTATGACGGTCGCGCCGTCGGTCTGCCGGGTGTAGTTCACGAAGAAGCGGCGGTTAGTCTCGTAGTCCGGGTGGAAGGCGAGGCCGAGCAGCCCGCGCTCCCCTCCCGAGAGCACGCGCGAGGTGATGTTGAGGAAGACGGTCGGGGCCGAGGACCCCGGTTGCAGAACCTTGATTATGCCGCCCTGCTCGACGATGAAGAGCCGGTTGCTGCCGTCGCGCGCGTTCGTCACGTAGACCGGGCTGGAGAGCCCCTCGACGACCGGCGTGAGCTGGATGGGGACGAGATTAGGCGTTACTTCGACAGACGATAGCTCGCGAGATTGCTTCTGGCTCGCGCTGGCACCGAAAAGAGCGGGACAGATGGCGCAGAGCAGCGCCAGGCAAAATAGTAATCCGGCATTCCGCCTGTTCATAGAAAATCTCTCCTCCTGGTTTATTTCCTCGCACCCGCCCGCCGAGGGGGACGCATAGCGGTCGAGCGGTAGAGCAGCCCCGTCCACTGGCGCGGCTCAGGTCGTGCGGGCCGGGCCCATCGTCCGGTCCGCTCGTATGAAAAGCTGGAGATTCTTTAACGGTCTCGCGGGTGTCGCATGCAGTCCCGCGCTTCTTGTGCTTCGGCTACCAGCCGGATGAACAGTAGAGGTGGGTCCCTGTTCACTGGATCGATGTCAATCCCTTATCCCCTAACTCGTTCCTATAATGATAGGTATTAACGCATGGAGCAAGGGTCCATAGATTTTCCCGTCTCTCAAGCTCCCACGTGCCTGTTATCTTAAGCCACGCCCCCGCGCGGAGCAAGCGGGGCGCGGGCCCGCCCCGCCGAAAATGGAAAAAGTGGCGGAGCCGCGCCCCGCCACTTTTCGATGCTTGTAATGATGCTTGAAACAGGCTGAAGACCGAACTCAGGGCAAGCCGTTCCAGTCACCCGCAATCGGCATGTCACCGTCCACTCCCAGGCTGAAGACTATCTCGGCAAAGCCGTTCGTGTTGGAGTTCCTCAGGTGGAACGTGCCGTCGCGGTAGACTCCTATCGTGTCGGTCCCATCCCCGTTCCAGTC
>DASQDI010000042.1:0-27545 GCA_035634255.1 Blastocatellia bacterium | reverse complement strand
GGGCCTGCTCCATTACATCATTAATTCATGGGTGAGCACGATGGCCCTCTCGCTAGAACAGAGGCGGAGCCTGATGAGCATCTGGCACGAGTCATTCCTGTGGACTTCGGTGCTCTACTTCACGGGGGCGGCCGCGGCCTTCCTGATGGTGGAGCTGATAGCCGTCGTCTCCTTCTACGCCTTCATCGTGTCGGTGCCGATATTGACCATCGCCTTTTACGCCTACAAGGTCTACCTGGACAGGGTCGAGTCGTCGAACCACCATGCCGAAGAGATGGCCGAGCTGCACCTGCGGACCATCGAGGCACTCGCCATCGCGATTGACGCGAAGGACGAAGTCACGCACGACCACGTCAGGCGCGTGCAGATTTATTCCACCGGCCTCGCGCGCCTGTTCGGCCTGTCCGACGGGGAGATCGAAGCCCTGAAAGCGGGGGCGCTCCTGCACGACATCGGGAAGCTCGCGGTGCCCGACTACATCCTGAACAAGCCGGGCCAGCTGACCCCCGCCGAGTTCGAAAAGATGAAGGTGCACACGGTGGTCGGGGCCGAGATTCTTGAGCGCGTCGGCTTCCCCTACCCGGTCGCTCCCGTCGTCCGGCACCACCACGAGCGGTGGGACGGGCGGGGCTACCCCGATGGCCTGAGGGGCGACCAGATACCGATCACGGCCCGAATCCTGACCGTGGCCGACTGCTTCGACGCCGTGCGCGAAGACCGCCAGTATCGAAAAGCCATGACGCAGGAAGGGGCGATAAGGTTTCTGAGGGAAGGCGGCGGGACCGTCTTCGACCCCACGGTCGTCAGCGTCTTTCTAGACCATCTCGATGAGTTCGAATCCGAAATCCGCGCGCAGGGCGTGGACCGCACTTACGTCGAGCCGGTGATGGAGAAGGGGATTCTCAAGCCCCCGCAGCTCAACACGGGGCCGAAAGTTTACGAGCACATACGGAGCGCGCACAGGGAAGTCGTCGCGCTCTACGGCATCGCGGAGACTATCGGCACCAGCCTAGACCTCCGCGATACGTTTGCGGTCTTTTCCTCCCGACTGCTCGACATAGTCAGTTACACGACCTGCGTCCTCTACCTTCAGAGGCACGACACGCCCGAGGTCGAGGTCGCGCACGTGAGCGGCCGAAACATGGAGCGGTTCAAAGGGCGGAAGATGCCGTCGGGCGCGGGGCTGTCGGGCTGGGTCATAGCCAACCGGCACCCCATGCACAACTGCGACCCCAGGCTCGACCTCGACGCCATGCAGATGGACGAGGCGGAGCAGTATAAAGTGGCGACGGTCGTGCCTCTCATCAAGGACGGGTCTGCAATGGGCGCGCTCGCTCTCTACTCGGCGGACCTGACTTCGTACGACGCCGACCACCTGAGGTTGATCGAGGCCGTGGCAAAGCTTGCGAGCGACGCCATCGCGAACGCCGTGCGGCACGAGAGGACCGAGACGAATGCGCTGACGGACCTGCTCACGGGACTCCCGAACGCGCGGGCCCTCAGGTACAAGTTCGAAGAGGCCGCGGACCGCGCGCGCCGGCACAAGGATAGCTTCTCCGTCGTGATGATGGACCTCGACGGGTTCAAGGCCGTCAACGACCAGCTCGGCCATCAGGCCGGGGACCACCTGCTGAGAGACGTTGCCCGAGTCCTCCTGTCGCAGCTCCGCTCGTCGGACTTCATCACGCGGTACGCGGGCGACGAATTCGTCGCTGTGCTCAACATAGGCCCCGAGGAAGTGCACGACCTGATCCGCCGCATTCAACGGGCCGTCGAAAAACACGAGTTTTCAACCGACGGCAACTCGCTTTATATCGGCCTGAGCGTGGGCTGGGCCAGCTTCGGCAGGGACGGAGAGACGCTCGACGAACTGCTGCTCTCCGCCGACCGCTCGATGTACTCAGACAAGGCGAAGCGCAAGTCGCTCACCGAGGGCCAGCCCTTCAGGACCTCGGACCTCTCCCGGTATAGCATTATGTAGAGTGGCCAGTGGTCAGGGGCCGGGGATGATAAGAGACTCTCTTTATTGAATCCCTTTACTCCGCCGACTCCCGGCCACTGGCCACTGACCCCTGCCCATGCTACCCTTCCAAGTTATGGCTTTCGATGACCTGAGAGACTTTATCCGCCTGCTTGAAAAGAATGGGGAACTCAAGCGCGTCCGGGCTGAGGTTGACCCGGAGCTTGAGATTACCGAGATCACCGACAGGGTCTCCAAACAGGGCGGCCCCGCCCTCCTGTTCGAAAACGTTCGCGGCTCCGGCCTGCCCGTGCTCATCAACGCCTTCGGCAGCCGGGGGCGCATGAAGATGGCTTTCGGCGTCGATGATTACGACGACATCACCTCGCGGATCACCGAGCTGACGGACGTGAAATCTCCGCAGGGGCTGATCGAAAAGATCAAGATGGTGCCGCGCCTTGCCGACATCGGGAAGATGTTTCCCAAGGTCGTGCGCGACGGCCCCTGCAAGGAGAACATCCTCAAGGAGGGCAAGTTCTCCCTGTTCGACCTCCCGGTACTCAAGTGCTGGCCGGAAGACGGGGGGCGCTTCATCACCCTCCCGCTCGTCTTCACGAAGAACCCGGAGACCGGCAAGCGCAACTGCGGCATGTATCGCATGCAGGTCTACGACGAGTCCACCACGGGCATGCACTGGCAGATTCACAAGCACGGCGCGCAGCACTTCAGGAACCTCCGCAGGAGCGGCGGAGGCAGGCTTGAGGCGGCCGTCGCCATCGGGGCCGACCCGGTCACGGTCTTCTCCGCGATACTCCCCCTGCCCGAAGACCTCGACGAGATGATGATCGCGGGCTTCCTGCGCGAGAAGCCGGTCGAGATGGTCAGGGCGGAAACGGTCGATGTGGAGGTCCCGGCGAACGCGGAGATAATCCTCGAAGGCTACGTCGACATCGACGAGCGCCGCGTCGAAGGCCCGTTCGGCGACCACACGGGCTACTACTCGCTCGAAGACGAGTTCCCCGTCTTCCACGTCACTTGCGTCACGCACAGGAAGAAGCCGATCTATCAGACCACTATAGTAGGCAAGCCGCCCATGGAAGACTGCTGGATGGGCGAGGCGATAGAGCGCATATTCCTGCCACTCATGAAGCGGCAGTTCCCCGAGGTGGTCGACTATCACATGCCCTTCGCCGGGGTCTTCCACAACCTGATGATCGTGTCGATCAGGAAGAACTATCCGGGCCACGCGCGCAAGGTGATGAACAGCATATGGTCCCTGCCGCAGGCGATGTTCACGAAGTGCATCGTGGTCGTGGACGACGACACGGACGTCCGCGACCTGAATGCGGTCGCGTGGCGCGTCCTGAACAACATAGACCCCGAGCGCGACATCCAGTTCATGCTCGGGCCGGTCGATCAGCTCGACCACTCTTCGCGCCTGCCGAATTTCGGGTCGAAGATGGGGATCGACGGCACGCGGAAATGGAAGTCCGAAGGCTTTCACAGGCCGTGGCCGAAAGAGCTTGAGATGTCCGAGGACGTGCGCCGCCGCGTGGACGAGCTCTGGCCGAAGCTCGGCCTGTGAGCCCCCTCGCGCCTGCCTACAAATTTGCGGCGCCCTTTGTGGCGGCCCGGCTTGAGCCGCAAAGGGGCGCGTGCTATATTCACGGCGACTTTCGAACCCTGGAGGGGCTCGCATGGATTTCAAGTTGAAATCGACCGTCATGAATTCTGCCGGGATAAGCCGCGCTCTGTCGCGCCTGGCGTCACAGATAGTCGAGCGTAACAAGGGCACCGAAGATTTGCTTCTGATCGGGATCAGGAGGAGGGGCGTGCCCCTGTCGGAACGGATAGCCGACAAGATCGAGCAGCTCGAAGGGCAGAGGCCGCCGACGGGGCAGCTCGACATCACCCTTTACCGCGACGACCTCTCGACGGTCGGGCCGCGCCCCGTCGTCAACCGCACGGAGATACCTCAGGATGTCACGGACAGCACGATAGTCCTCGTGGACGACGTTCTTTACACGGGCCGCACGGTGAGGGCGGCGCTCGATGAGTTGATCGATTTCGGCCGCCCGCGCCGGGTAGAGCTGGCCGTACTCATCGACCGGGGTCACAGGGAGCTGCCCATCCAGGCCGATTACGTGGGCAAGAACGTAGAGACTACCGAGGCCGAGATAGTCAAGGTCATGCTCAGGGACTACGACGAGGAGGAGCAGGTCATCGTCGTGGAGCAGGGCTAGCGCTGATCAATCACAACCGCTTCGTCGTTCAGGAAATAGGTGGCATTCAACAGGAAAGACCTTCTAGGCATCAGGGAGCTTCAGGCCGAGGAGATTCTGACGATCCTCGACACGGCAGAAACTTTTAAGGAAGTGTCGGCGCGCACGATCAAGAAAGTCCCTTCGCTCCGCGGCAGAACCGTCATCAACCTCTTCTTCGAGTCCTCCACCCGGACCCGCACTTCCTTCGAGATAGCGGCGAAGCGCCTGTCCGCCGACGCGATCAACATCTCGGCCTCAACGTCTTCGATCTCGAAGGGCGAGTCGCTCATAGACACCGCGCGCAACCTCGAAGCGATGGCCCCGGACGCCATCGTCATCCGCCACCCGTCGGCCGGCGTCCCTCACCAGCTCGCGAAGCTGGTGAGCGCCTCGATCATCAACGGGGGCGACGGCGCGCACGAGCACCCGACGCAGGCGATCCTCGACGCCTTCACGATCCGCGAGCATAAGGGCCGCATCGCGGGCCTTCAGGTCGCGATCATAGGGGACATCCTGCACTCGCGGGTCGCGCGCTCGAACGTTCACCTCCTGACGAAGATGGGCGCGCACGTCCGCGTGGCGGGGCCGCGCACGCTGATCCCGCCATTCTATGAGACGATTGTGGGGGATTCGGAAGGGTCGCTCACCGTCTCCGAGGACATCGAAGGCGCGCTCGCGGGGGCCGATGTCGTGATGATGCTCAGGATTCAGCGCGAGCGGATGACCGACGCCTTCTTCCCCTCGCTCAAGGAGTATTCGATCCACTACGGGCTCACTTTAAAGCGCCTTGAGCTAGCCGCGAGCGACTGCATAGTCATGCATCCGGGGCCGGTCAACCGGGGGGTGGAGATCAGCTCCGAAGTCGTCGACAGCTCCCGCTCTCTGATACTGGATCAGGTGACCAACGGGGTCGCGGCGCGGATGGCGATTCTTTTCCTGATGGTCGGGAGGGAAGGTTAGTGAAGGTGATTATCAAAGGCGGAAGGGTCATCGACCCGTCGCGGGGCGTCGACGGGGGCGCGGACATCCTGATCGAAGATGGCAAAATAGTCTCCGTGGAAGAGGGCCTTGAGGCCGGGGGCTCCGAGGTGTTCGACGCCTCGGGCCTCGTGGTCACTCCGGGGTTCATAGACCTCCACGTCCACCTGCGCGAGCCGGGGGAGGAGTATAAGGAGACCATCGCTTCGGGCGCTCAGGCGGCGGCGGCGGGCGGGTTCACTTCGGTCTGCGCAATGCCGAACACGAAGCCCGTGAACGATAACGCCTCCGTCACCCGCTTCATAATAGACAAGGCGCGCGAGGCCAGCTTCGCGCGGGTCTTTCCCGTGGGCGCTATAACGCGCGAGTCCAAAGGCGAAGAGCTGGCCGAGATGGGCGAGATGAAAGAGGCGGGGGCCATCGCCGTCTCCGACGACGGCCATCCCGTGATGGACGGGCAGGTGATGCGGCACGCACTCGAATACGCGCGCGACCACGGCCTCGTCGTCATCGACCACTGCCAGGACCTTCACCTGTCGGCGGGCGGGGTGATGAACGAAGGGGCTTACTCCACCCTGCTCGGGCTGAAAGGCATGAACCCAATCGCGGAGGAGAGCCACGTCGCGCGAGACATAATGCTCGCGAAGCTGACGGGCGCGCGGGTGCACATCGCGCACATTTCGACGGAGGGCTCGGTGCGGCTCGTGCGGGAGGCGAGGGGGCAGGGGATTCGGGTCACCTGCGAAGTCACCCCGCACCATTTCGCCCTCACGGACGAGTCGGTCACCGGGTTCGACACGAACACCAAGATGAACCCGCCGCTCCGCTCCGCCGCGGACCGCGAGGCGCTCATCGAAGCGATGCGGGACGGGACGATTGACGCGATAGCGACGGACCACGCCCCGCATCACCTCGACGAAAAGATGCTTGAGTATGACCGCGCCCCTTTCGGGGTCGTCGGGCTTGAGACGGCCCTCGGCGTCGCGCTCACGGCGCTTTATCACTCCGGCAGGGTCGAATTGAAGCGCATCGTCGAGATGCTCACGGCGGCCCCGGCTCGCGCGTTCTCTCTCCCCTTCGGCACCCTATCGCCCGGCGCGCCCGCGGACATAACCGTCTTCGACCCCGACCGCGAGTGGACCGTCGAGCCCCGCCGCTTCAAGTCCAGAAGCCGCAACACCCCTTTCAATGGCTGGAAGCTTCGCGGGGCGGTGGCCGCCACATGGGTCGGGGGCAGGAAAGTATTTCAGGCGGATCAACCCTGACCGCCCCGCAACTCCGACACGATCCCCCTCGCCTTGCGGTCGGCCTCTTTCACGCAGTCTCCCACCGACACCCCGTGCAGGTAGTTGCCCGCGAGGCTGAGCCCCCCTATGCCTTCCGTCAGCCGGTCGATCCTCTTCACCCGCTCCGCGTGCCCGAGCGCGTACTGGGGTATGGCCCGCGCCCAGCGGGTTATGCTGATGACTTTCGGGTCGCCCGTGACGCCGAGGATCGCCTGCAACTCCCCATGAATTTTCGAGACGAGCTCGTCGTCCGGCACCGCGACGATGCCGGGATTTCGCGAGCCCCCGGCGAAGGCGGTCAGGAGGGCCCTGCCCGAGGGCGCGCGGCCCGCGAAGAGGCTCGAATTGAAGAGGCACCCGAGGAAGCTCAGGCGCTCCGACGGCACCGCGAGGAACCCGAAGCCGTTAAGAGAATGTCTTACCGAGGCCGTGTCGTAGCTCAGGTATGCGATGGCCATCGGGGCGTACTCGATCTCGGAGAGCAGGGCCGCGAGCTCGCCGGAGAGCGGGGAGACGAGGCCCGAGGCCGCCTTCGCCGGCGCGGCCACAACTATGTGCGCGCATCGAATCTGCTCGCGGTACCCCCCGCGCTCGAAGCTCACGGAAAGGCCCCGGCCCCCGGCCAGCCGATTATCGTTTGAGATGGAAATCCCCCGGCACTCGCGCATCAGGTCTTCCCCGATGCGCGCGGCCAGGGCCCTCGGCAAAGTCGCCAGCCCGTCGCGGAACGAGCAAAGCCTCTTGCGCTTCGGCCTCTCTGTTTTACCCGCCTGATCTTCGCCCGCCTTCTTCGCTTTCGCCTCGCGCGCCCTGGCGAGCCCGCCGCGAAACAGGCTCCCGTGGCCTCTTTCAAGGTCGGAGAGCGAGGGGAAGGCCGCCTGAACGCTGATCTTTCTGTCGTCGCCCGCGTAGATCCCCGAGACGAAAGGGGCGACGAGTCTCTCCGCGACCTCGCGGCCGAGCCTCCGCTCGACGAACGAGCCGACGCTCTCCTCGCTTTCGCCCTCGCGCTTTTTGGCGAAGGGCTCTCCGAGCAGCCGCAGCTTCGCCCCGGCGCTGAGCAGTTTCGATTTGATGAGCGCGCCCGGCCCGTCCGGGACCGGGTGAAGCTGCTTATTATAATAGATAAAGGCAGGCGCTTTCGGGTCCCCCTCGATCAACTCGTCGTCCAGCCCGAGCTCGCTGACGAGCATCAACAGCTCGACTATTCCCTGAGTGCTGTTAGGGCCGCGCTCGATCAGGTACCCGTCGACGGATTCGCTGCGGATCACGCCCCCGACCTGGGCGGAGGCTTCCAGCAGCGCCACGTCCAGCCCGGACGCCTTGAGCCTGTAGGCGCACGTGAGGCCGGAAATGCCAGCGCCGATGACGACGACATCTTTCTGGTGGTCGCTCATAAAAAATATTTACCGCGCCGCCGGCCCGGTGCCGAGCCTGTGGCAGGAGCAGCAGAGGCTCAACGCCGCGGCCCCGCTCGCGCCGGGAACGTAGGCGCAACCCTCGCAGCTCGCCCGGCCTGACGCCGAGGCGTTGGAGACGGCCCTCTCGACCAGGCGGGCGAGGGCGTCAATAAAATCGGGGCGGCAGTTGAGCGCCCCAACCCTGCGGTAGTGCCCGATCCCCGCCTCCGTGGCGACATCGCGGTAAAGGATGTCGAGCTCGTAGAGGGTCTCGATGTGTTCCGAGACGAAGCTGACTGGGACGAGCAACACCTGCGACGCCCCCTCACTGGCGAGCCTGCGAACGGCCTCTTCGGTGGACGGCTGGAGCCATTTCACGGGGCCGACCTTGCTCTGAAAAGAGAGGCTGTGCGGGCGGTCTTCTCCGAGAAGTCGCATGCACGCGCTCACCGTCTCTCTGGTCTGGTCGAGGTAAGGGTCCCCTTCTTTGATGTAGCTGACGGGGACGCTGTGCGCGCTGAAAAGAATGTGAGTCTTCGAGGTGCCTTGATCGGGGAATCGCGCGAGCTCTTCTTCGACGGACCGGACGAGCGCCGAGATGTAGTCGGGGTCCGTCTCCCAGCTACAGACTACCGAGGTGCGGGCCGGGCCGTAGCCGTTTTTGCTCACTATATCTCGCAGGCGGTTGAGGCTCGACCCCGTGGTCGAGATCGAGAACTGCGGGTAGAGCGGGAGGATGACTAGATGGGTTACCCGGTCGCGCTCGATCTGGGCGAGGGCCTCTTCGGTGAACGGGGTCCAGTAGCGCATCCCGACGTAGACGCTCGCGTAAATCCCCCTCCGTTCGAGGGCCTCTTTAAGCGCCTGAGCCTGCTCGCCCGTGATCCGCCTGAGGGGCGAGCCGCCCCCGATCTTCGCGTAGTACCCGCTCGATTTTTTGGCGCGGCTGGTGGCGATGAGCCACGCGAGCGGTTTCTGGATCGCCTTGATCGGCAGGCGAATGATGTCCGGGTCGGAGAAGAGGTTGAACAGGAACGGCTTCACGTCGTCGAGCGTCTCCGGCCCGCCGAGGTTGAAAAGCAGCACCCCCACCCGCTCCTTATCGGTTGCCGTATCGTTCATCGGGTCACCGGAATCAGCCCGCGTGCGGGTAGTAATTCTTCGCCGCCTGAATGAATGCGCGGGCGTTTTCGACCGGAGTCATCGGCAGTATGCCGTGGCCGAGATTCAGGATGTGCCTGCGGCCCCCGCCCGCTTTTATGAGCGCGCGGGCCTTCTCCGTCACGACCTCGGGAGTGGAGAGCAGGTAGCAGGGGTCGAGATTTCCCTGGAGGGTGAAGCGGTCCCCCACGCGGGCGCGAGCGTCCTGCAACGTGACGCGCCAGTCGAGGCTCAGCACGTCGGCCCCGCAGGTGGCCATCTTTTCGAGGAAAGTGCCGCTGCCGTTTATGTACATGATCGCGGGCGCGGCCTCGCGGTTGATGGACTGAAAAATCTTCCGCTCGTAAGGGAGCGCGAACCTCTCGTAATCTTCCGGCGAAAGCTCCCCCGCCCACGAATCGAACAGCTGGACGACCTGCGCCCCGGCTTCGATCTGCGCGTTGAGGTAGAGGATGACGGTATCCGATATCTTGTCGAGCAGGGCGTGAAACGCCTCCGGCTCCGTGTACATCATCCGCTTCACGTGCGCGTAGTTCTTCGACCCGCCGCCTTCGACCATGTAGGCCGCGAGCGTCCACGGCGCTCCGGCGAATCCGATCAGGGGGACCCTGCCGTCGAGCTCTTTGCGCAGCCTCCTCAATATCTCCATCACGAAGCCCGTCCCTTCCGACGGGTCGGGCACGATGAGCTTATCGACCTGCGCGCGGGATCGGATCGGGTCGGGCAGTTCGGGGCCTTTCTGCTCCGTCAGGCGCACCTCCTGCCCCATCGCTTCGACCGGGATCAGAATATCGCTGAAGACGATCACCGCGTCTACGTCGAGGAGCCGGTAAGGCTGAAGCGAGACTTCCACCGCGAGGTCGGGCGTCTTGCACAGAGTCAAAAAGTCGGTGCCGGCGCGCACGGCCCTGTACTCGGGCAGGTAGCGCCCCGCCTGCCGCATCATCCACACGGGCGTGCGCTCCACCTCTTCGCCCCTCGCGGCCCGGATCAAAAGGTCATTCTTCATAACGGGAGTTTGAGACATAAGTATGAATTTTCTCTAACAGGTCTTTATTCTTAGCGGTCACTGATTCGGAAACGGCCCGGATACGACAAGCTCGATTGTAACAACCGCATGACCGGGGCTCAAGCCGCGTCCCGGTTCACTTGCGGCTGGCGAAAGGGTTGCCCGTTTCGACGAACCGCCATTCGAGGTGTGTGGCGCGAGTTATGCCGATCCTTGAGCTCGTCGAAATGTCCGGAACATGGTCGCGCTCTTTGATCCTGATCTCCCGCCCCAGGACCTTGCCGTTCCACTCGGGTTTAATGCCGAAGGCCCGGACGAGCCGCCCGGGGCCGCTCGCCAGCTTCTTCAGGTCCGAAGTCCCGCGCCGCTCCATCATGGCGTCGATGCCTTTCAAAGGCTCGGCCGCGCGGATCAACACCGCCCCGACGTCGGCCCGCTCGGTGGTGACGTTCAGGCAGTGGTGTATCCCGTAGTTCAGGTGGATGTAGATGTGCCCGAAGGTCTCTCGCATCAGGGCGCCCTGGTTGCGCCGCATCACCGCGTGCGAGGCTTCGTCCGTGGTGTAGGCTTCGGTCTCCACGATGCGGCCCTCGCACGCGCCGACGACGAGCACCGCGCCTATCAGCTCGCGCGCGACGGTCAGGGTGTCGCGCGCGAAGAATTCCTGGGTCAGAAATGCGTTTTCGCTCATGGTTGAAACAGGAGATTCTACAGGGGCGGCGGGCCGGGCCGCCACCCTCGAATCGCCCGATCTTTCTTCCGGCCTGTAAACTGGTTTCTGCTGGTCAGTTCGAGCGGGGCTGTGTTATAACAGCTTGTCATAATTCCTCCAAGTATAAAGCCGGATTTTATAGTTCAGATGTCGAGAAGCGGAGACCACCGTAATGCAGGCACAACGGCTCAACCTGATGCTGGATTCTGTCCTTCGGCTAGTGCGCCGCGGCGCGATGTCGAACGCGACCAATCTCCTCACGAAACTCCGCCCCGCTGACATCTCTCAAATCCTCGGCCAGCTCCCCCAGCACGACCGCGAAGCCCTCTTCGAAGCCCTCGTCCACAACGACCTCACGAAGGCCGCCGAGGCCCTCAGCGAGCTTGAGACCGACCGCGCCGTCGCGCTCATGACCACGCTCAACGCCGGGCAGATTTCCCGGCTCTTGCAGGAGCTCCCGTCGGACGACGCGGCCCTCCTTGTGGGGGAGATGCCCGAGCAGTTGCGCGAAGAATTGCTCGGCACCATGAAGATCGAGCACTCAACGGACGTGCAGGAGTTGCTCGGGTTCGCCGACGAGACCGCCGGGCGCATTATGACGCCCGATTACTTCGCCCTCGACGAAGACGTGACCGTGTCCGACGCCATCACGATGCTACAGAGAAGGTCCGAGGAGTTCGAGATGGCCTTCTACCTCTACGTGGTCGATTCGCGGAACCACCTGCTGGGGGTCGTGAGCCTGAGGCAGCTCTTGCTGAACCCGCCCTCGACGCCCCTGCGCAAGATCATGATCGGGGACGTCATCAAAGTGACCACCGACACCGACCAGGAGGAAGTGGCCCGCATCGTCGCGACCTACAACCTGCTCGCGGTGCCGGTCGTCGACGAGGAGAACAAGCTGGCCGGCATCATCACGGTCGATGACATCATCGACGTGATGCGCGAAGAGGCCACGGAAGACATCTACGCACTGGCCGGAGTCGAGGCGGACGACCGCGCGGTCGGCTCGGCCCTGAACTCCGCGCGGCGGCGCGTCCCGTGGCTGATGCTCTCGCTGGGGGCGGCCCTGTTGGCGGCTGTGGTAGTCCAGTTCTACCTCGAAGCGTTAGAGCGGTGGATTTCTCTCGCGGTGTTGATCCCGGTGGTGGCGACGATGGGCAGCAACGCCGCGACTCAGACTCTGACGGTCGTCGTCCGGGGCATCGGCCTCGGGGAAGTTAGCTGGGACACGGGCCGCCGGGTCCTGATCAAGGAAGCCCTCGTCGGACTCATCAACGGGCTGGTCGTGGGAGCCATCGTCTTCGGCGTCATCTCCGCGTGGTTCGGGATGGGGCTCGGGTCGATCCTGGGCGTGACGATGGTTTTGAGCCTCGTGGTCGCGGGCATGATAGGCACGATCATCCCTGTGGTCCTCAAGCGGTTCAGGGTTGACCCGGCCCTGGCCTCTTCTGTCTTCGTGGTGGCCGTCACGGACGTGGTGACTTTCTTCATCTACCTCGGCATGGCGAGCTTGATGCTCAAACACCTCAAGCCTTAAGCTTAAATCCATAATGTTCAACCCGGATTCGAAAGAAGACGCGGCAGGCGAAGAGCGGCTCCTGTCCTGGCGGCGAATCAGGACTGTAATCGCGGGGTCTGTGGCCGTCGTCCTCATAGGAGTGCTGGCCGTCAGCCTCTACACCCACACGCAGTACGGAGGGACCCCGTTCGACAGGTTCTTCAAGCGGGAAGAGAAGGCGAACCCGGCCATCGGGAAGCGCGCCTTCGATAAATACCTCAACACCTACATCGGCGTAATCAGGGGGGAAGGTAAGCACGTCCGGCGGGGCGAGGTCTATTATATTGAGCAGGCGGGCGGCCAGATGATCGAAGTCAAGAAGGAGCGCGTCGAGACGAGGGAGCAGTGACACTATCTCTTGTATCCTGCCGGTCTCTCTAGTACTATTCGCGGCGGAAGAGGGTATTCAATCTGATTTCATTTCCTTGGAAGGAGAAATAGAGATGAGCAACCAGCCGCCATATGGCTACCCGCCGCAGGGAGGATACCCCGGCGGAGACTATCCCCCTCCCGGTGGTTATCAGGGCGGAGGGTACCCGCCGCCTCCGGGCCCTCCGCCGGGCAAAACATCCGTCCTCGGGCTGGACTACAAGCTGGCCGCATTGCTTTGTTATATTCCGGGATGCTGCTGCTTCATTAACGTCATAGCCGCAATCATCTGGCTGGCTTCCGAGCCCAAGACGAACCGGTTCCTCCGGTTCCACGCCATGCAGGGATTGCTCCTCTTCGCCGCGAGGTTCGTCATTTCGATAATCTTCGGGATTTTCGGAGCGGGGGTGTCCATGTCGCCTTCCGACATAGCCGCCGGGGCCGCGAGCTCCGTGCTCAGCCTGGTCGATCTGTTGATCATGGTGGCTTACATCGCTCTCACCATCATCGCAATGATCAAGGCGTATCAGGGCGAGATGTGGAAGATTCCGGTCATCGGCGACGTGGCCGAGAAGAACAGCTAACCACTTCTACGGGGGCGGCGGGTGAAGCGGCCGGAATGTGAGCTTCACTCGTCGCCCGTAATCGACAGCCGCTCGGGTTCCCTCTTCCCGTGATTTGTAATTAGGAGCATCTCCTGCGATGGCCTGAAGAGGCCGCTCTTCCAGACCACCAGCGTCGACAGGATCAGAGCCACGGTCGCCGCCGCCCCTCCTTCGGGGCCGAAGCTCCCGCCCGACAGCCAGTCCGGGTCCCCCATCACTCCGTCGAGCCACGTGATTTGATCGAAGGTCAGAATCCCGCTGACGGGAAGGCCGAATATAAACGTCAGGGCGAAATTCCAGGCGAAGTGCAGACCCGTCGCGAGCCACAGGCTCTTCGTCACGAGGTAGGCGGCCCCCAGCCAGACCCCCGCGAGCGCCACGTTGACGGTCGAAAAGACCGTGGCGTTCGGGTTGTTCACATGCAACAGCGCAAACGCCAGGGAGGTTATCAGTATCGCCGCCGCGGGGCCGAGATTATGCAGCAACGCCTGAAAAGCGAACCCGCGGAAGAGCACTTCTTCGGCCGCCGCCGCCACAAATATCACGAAGGTCAGCAGCAGGAATCTCTTCACCCAGAGGCCGGGCGAAGATGTGAGCACGGAGAAGCCGACCGCGCCCGCGACGTAGGAGATCAGGACCGCGAGCGCGAGCGTGGCCGTCCCCATAAGCGAGCCGAGAAAGAGGTCGCGCCCCCATCCGGGGTGAAGCCTGAACCCTATCGACGCGAAACTGCGGCGTTCCAGAACCCGCGCGCAGACCGCCGACGCGACGATGGCGACCCCCAGCATGAGGGAGCGGCTGATGCCGACCGAGAATATTTTAGATTCGCTTGCGGGAACATTGGAGTATGGCTCAAGGGCCAGTTCCGCGACCGAGGGCGAGACCATCTGAATAAAGAGCAGCAGGCTACTTAATAAGAAGTACAGCGCCAGAAACAGGATGGCAAACGAGAGCACGCGCCATCCCGAGCGAAGCTCGTTCTCCCCGTTTATAAAAATGTTGTGCCCGCCATTGATGCCTTCCGACATATTGAGCGGACTTTATCCGCCGCCATCTTTAGTGTCAAGCCGCACGGCCTGAAGCTTTCTCGCCGCAGGCCATGCGGTTGAGGGGAACCCATTGAAGGTCTGTAGATGACGCCGACCAGGCGGATGGAACAAGCGAAGGAGGATGAAGCAGATGGGGTGTTCAAACTATAATTCGCTGCTCATCCGCCCAGTCCGCGCCACCTACGGAATGCCCTGGAGTCAATTTTTCTTCCGCTGCCCTTGCCCTCGGTCCGCATTCTCCGGGCGGCGTTCCTGCCGCTCCTGTTTATGCTCCTGCCGGCCATGATTTCGCTCGGCGGAAGGCGGCGCGGGCGGGCGCTCGCGTCGCGGCTCATTGTTTTCTTTGGGAGAGTTCCTCTCCGGCCTGGGACGTGATGAAGTGTCCGAGTCCGGTCGCGGCCTGTCGTCCCGCTCTTTGTGGCGCTCGGGCGCTGAAGGACGCGGCGCGCGGTTGGTGTCGGTCCTCTCGTCGGAATCTTTCTGCCTTCGACCCTCGGGCTCGGGCTTGTTTCGAGGGCGGTTGCGAGTTTCGCTCCCCCCGCCAGCCTCATTCTTTACGCGCTCATTCGAAGACGCATTCTCACCCCCGGCTTCAGGGGCGGGAGGCCGCGTCGGGCGGACCCTCGGATCGGGCCTCTTCTCAACTCCCCCGGTGCGGGGCTGATTGAAGTTCTGGCCCTGCCCTGTGTCCAGCTGGCCGCGGGTCCGATCTCTTCGGAATGACTCCGTCACCTCGATGGGTTTTCTCGGAGTCAGCACGTGGCGCTCCCGCGGCGCGCTCGACCCGACGGTCGGGTTAGACGGGCGCGAGCGCGTGACGACGGGGCGTCTCAGGACTTTCTCTGACGGCTTGGCGATGTCGGGCCGCTTGTCTAACGCCTGCCCATTTCGCCAGCCCGGAGCCGCGGCCAGATCGGACGCGGGGACCTCAGGCAGGCCCGGCCTCGCCCTGTCCCGGAGAAAGATGTCGAAGTCGCGCGTGGGCGCTGTCGGCCTCACGCGATTCTTGTCCCCCCTCGCGAAGCCGGAGACTGGCTGAAGGGTCACGCCATCCGCTCTATCCGGGCGGCGCCACGCCCGCGAATCATCGGGCCGCCTCGCCCCGTCGCGCACGCCGGGGTATTGCAGATGGGCACGATCCCTGTCGCGCCTGTTATGGTCGGCCCTGCGCCACCGCTCGCCCGGAGCAAGGGGGTACCATCCCACGTAATTGCCGCGAGGCGTCGGGCAGTAAAAGAAGGAGACGAGGGCGGGCCGCCACCTGTAGTACGAATGCCCGTAGTAGTAATTCGAGCGGAAGCCGGGGGACCAGACCCATCCGAGCCTGCCCGCGTATACCCATCGCCCGTAGTGGTAAGGTGCCCAGCCCCACGGCTCGTTCGAAAGCCATGTCCAGCCTATGGCCGGGACCCACAGCCATTGCCCGTCGCGGTAAGGTGCCCAGCCCGAGCCTACGCGAGGCACCCAGCAATGGCCGTACGAAGAGACGCTCGTCCATGTACCGTAATTTGATAATTCGCTCGCCCCATAAAAACTGTCGTAGGTCGACTCGTACTGGTTGACGTAGTCGGGCGAGGCCGAGGCGATGGACGTGTCTATCGCGTTGTCACGATCATAGCTCCAGCGATCCCAGTCATCGAGAGAAGTGTCGGCGACGATTTCCAGCTTCCCCGTCTCGGAGGTGTCGACGGACAGGCGGTTGCCTTCGCGTAACTTGAATGTGCCGTCGACGGTCGTCACTTCGGCCGCGCCGCGCCTGACTATGACTTCGGAGTCTTCGTCGCCTCTCACGTTGATTCGATAGATGCCGTCGCGTTCGAGGAGTAGCGCCGAGTTCGGCGTGTCGACTTCGAAGCGGCTCAGGGACGAGAGGGATTTGTCCAGACGGACGACCGCGATGCCCTCGGTTATTTCAAACTGGGCCGAGTTTTCGGAAAGGTCGGAGATCGTTAAAGCGGTCTTTTCCGAGAGCCGCAGGTAAGCGCCGCGCCCCAACTGCACCTCCGCGCGCGCGCCGGCTCCCGTATAAATCTGGTCGCCCGCGAGCAAGGGCAGATTCTCTATCGCGTCCGCCCACTCAGTCACCTGCGCGCGGAGGAAAGATACTTCTCCGTCGACGAAACTGAGCCTCGCTACGCGCGCGACGGCCGGGTCGTCCTGCTCGTCGGCCGCGGCTTCTATGCCTGGGGCCTCTATTCCGGCGGCGGGAGCCTGCCCGAACGCGGGCAGAGAAGAGAATATCAACGACGTAAGGAACAAGCACGTGAGGACTCTGGAGGGAGAAAATTTCATGATGACTTCCTCGGTTCTGCTCTTTCGTTTTCAAATCGCGCAAGCTTTCGAGCAAGAGATGTGCCGCTGGCTGGCGGTTAAATCTCCGCACTCAAGTTATTCAGAATAATGTAAGAACCGGTCTTTGAATGAAAAGCGCGAGGGCATGATACACCTTAAAAGGTGGACGAGTGTACACGATATGGTATGGGCGATGTTTGATTAAGTTTTGAGATCGGGCGGCACCCTCAACGCGGCCGGGTCAGTCCTGGGGCGGCAAACGGTACCCCTGCCTCGCGCGAATACGGATGTCTTTACGTTTAACCTCGACCTTGATCTTGCGGTACTTTCCGTCCCGTCGCTCGTTCCTTGGATAAAAGCCGATCATATACTGGTTGCGAAGCTCATCGGCGATCATAGCGAAAGCGGCCTCGGTATTACCGAACGTGTCGGCCGAAAAGACCATGCCGCCTGTGCGCGTCGCGAGGGTTTCAATGTAATCGTTCGCCTCGCCATAGACCTGGTTGAGTTGTTGAGAAATCTTATCCGGCGGCACGTCCTTGGTCGAAACGGTCCTGCCGCTTATCCCGTCGATGACGGTTATGTGAGGGGACTTGCGCTCGCCTATCTCGATTCGCGGGCCGCTCTTCTTTTTAGGGTCGGGGTCGGGCCCGCCGAATTCGGGAGGCAGGGGGATTCGCCCGTCAACGCTGAACGGGAGATTCGACTGCTTGTTCTCGGCTTCCTGACGGCGCACGTCGGCCTCGATCCACCACCGCGTATCGAACTTGATGACGTAGATCGCCGCGCCTATCTCCTCGGCTTTTTTGAAAGTGTCCTCGGCGGTCGCGTCGATGCTCTTCAGATCGATCCCGTCGCTGAAGAGGATCAGGGCGCGCCGCCCTTCGGTCTCCTTCAACTGATCGAGGCCGCGCATGACCGCCTCATAAAGAAGCTTGCCGAACCCTGATTCCGTGCCTTTGATGGCCGATTCTATCTCCTTCTGGTCCGAGGTGAAGTCGGTCAACTGCCGGACCTCGTTGTCGAACGACATGACCATCATCTTATCGCCGCCGCCGACCTCGCGCGCGAACGTGAGGGCCGTTTGCTGCATCGCCCGCAGCCTGTCTTCGGCGCTGTTGGACGTGTCGAGAATCAGTACCGCGTTGAAAGACTGCTTCACGGAAGAGAAGAGGGAAATCTCCTGACGCTTTCCGTCATCGACCAGAGTAAAGTCATCCTTAGACAGATCGACGACGAACCTGCCCGAGCGGTCCGCGGCCACGATAGGAACCTGAACCAGAGTGGCGTTGAGCTTGACCTCGCCCTGGTCCTCGGTCTTCTTCTTGTCGTCCTGGATCGTGGCCCCTCCGACGCCTCCGACGACCACGAGTAGAAGCAGCCCTGACAATGCGATGGGGAATGATATTTTTAATTGCTTGATCATAATTACTCTTTGTCACCCGTTTGCTTGAACGGGCCCCGGAAAACTTATTGCATACGGCGCGTCCCTTCGCGGGTCAATGCTCGGACGTTTCAGACATTAACGACCGCGCCATCGCTTCGACGAGTGCCGAGGCGTTGTAGCGCTCAGGTTGAATAACGGTGCGGAGCCCGTACTCTTTTGCGGCTGCGGCCGTGGTGGGGCCGATGCAGCCGACGAGGGCCGGGCCGATGAGGTCGGAAAGATTGCCCGCGTCAAGCAGGCCCGCGAAATTGATGATGGTCGATGGACTCGTGAAAGTGATCGCGTGGATGGAGCCTTCGCGGAGCCGCCGCCTCACGGGTTCACAATCCGTTTCCGGTTTGATGGTGCGGTAGGCTTCTACCGCATCGACTATCGCCCCGAGCCGCGCGAGCCCGTCGGGAAGCTCTTCACGGGCAATCTGCGAACGGGGGACCAGGAACCTGAGCCCGCGCACCCGCGCCTGCCCTCCTATGCATTCGACGAGGGCTCTTAAAACTCCCTCGGCCTTCGATTCGGAGGGAGTGATGTCGATCCTTGCCCCGGTCTCTTCGACGGCCTTCGCGGTTGCGGGGCCTATGGCGCAGATTTTCGGAAGAGCGCCGGAAACATCGCCTCTCGCCGTCCGGTCTTTCATCCTCCCGAAGAAGGAGCGAACGGCATTCGGGCTGGTAAATACAAGCCAATCATACGTTTCCATCCGCTGAAGAGCTCGGTCCACGGCATCCCAGGAAGCCGGTTCAACTATTTCGATAGTCGGCAGATGGATGACCTGCGCGCCAAGAGCCTCAAAAAGCGAAGTGATTTCGCCCGATTGCGCGGGCGATCTAGTTATCAGGATTGTCCGGCCCTGCAGCCGGCGGCGGGCGAGTTCATCTCCGTCTGTTTGGGAGCCCGAATAGGTACTCAGGCCATCTTTTTTCCCCGACATGCCCGCCCTCCTCCGCTCATTTTCAGAGCAAAGAGCTAATTATAGGCAGATTATAAGTTTAGCCGGGTGATAGTTGCAACCGGGCCCCGAAAGCCATTTGTAAATTCTTGTAAATCAACCGGTTAACTCCTGAATGCGGGGTCTCGTCGCCGGACGGAGTATCGCGCGCGGGATAAGTATTGTATGACCTGAGATTAAGCGCTTTGTGGCTCTTTTTTCCGGGTCAAAATGACCGGTCGAAAGTCGAGCCGGGGGCGGAAAAAGGGAAGACCCTAGCAAAGCTATTTTCTTGACTTGCCGATAAATTATTGATATAAAAGGTTTCATAACTGGCGAACGTACTGAATTTATTGAGCAAGCTAGTTCAATCTGAATCTTCGAGGAGATCATGAGCAGCCTTAGTACCAAAACTAACAGGAGCCGCTCTACCGGGTCCCAGAAGGTTCTCGCCAAAAAGGGAAAAAAGTCTGCCTTGAAGAAACCCCAGCGGCCAGGAAAGATCACGGCAGCACCCAAAGCCAAAAAGACGTTAGCTCCGAAGGCCAAAAAGCAAGCCGCTTCGGCGAAGAAGGCCGTCGAATCTTCGAAGAAAGTTATCCGGAAGAAAACGGCCGCCGCGCCGTCCTCGGGTAAGGCCGCGAAGAAACCTGTCTCCAAACAGGCCGCGACGAAGCCTGCGGCCAGGACCGCTCCCGCGCCCCCACCGGCTCCGAGGAAATCTGTGCAGCAAAGCACAGTGAATGCTGTTCGTGCCTTCGAGCAGGCTCTCAAGGTCTTCAACAGGCACGATTTCTCGAACGCCAAAGCCGGGTTCGAAAGCATCCTTGAAAAATTTGGAGATCAGGCCGACATTGTCGCACGGGCTCGGACCTATCTAAGAATTTGTGAGCAGCGTCTCGCCCGGACGCCCTCGATTCCGCGCAACCCCGACGCCCTGTACGATCAAGGCGTATTCGAGCTGAACAAGAATAATTTTCGCGCAGCGATAGAGATGTTTGAGAAGGCTTTACGGTCTCAGCCCCGCGCCGATCACGTCATTTATTCGCTGGCCGCAGCCCACGCTCGGATGAATGATACGCCCAGAGCCCTCGACGCCCTGCGCCGCGCTATCGCCCTCCGCCCCGTTCACCGCTCCCATGCCAGGCGTGATTTGGATTTCGCCAGCCTCCGCAGCAATCACGACTTCCAACAACTGACCGGCTTCGGTTACGACTATTCCGAAGAATGAGTCGAAGCTCCTGAGCAAGGGATTAATTCCATGGTTAATACTGGGTTCGCAGGATTGAATATTGTCTCTATCGGGGGCGGCACGGGCCTGTCCACACTCCTTTCCGGCCTGAAGGGGTTCGTCGGCAGAGAGTCGCATCCGGAAGAGGAAGCCTTCTCCGATTGGATCGAAAAATTGACGGCGGTCGTTACCGTCACCGATGATGGGGGCAGCTCCGGGCGGCTCCGCGAAGAGTTTCAGATACTTCCGCCGGGCGACATCCGCAACTGCATGGTCGCGCTTGCGGAAGACGAGCATCTTTTAACCAAGCTCTTTCAGTACCGCTTCGAATCCGATGGCGACCTGTCGGGCCACAGCTTTGGGAACCTGTTCCTGGCCGCGCTCGCCGGAGTGACCGGGGACTTTCTCGAAGCCCTGAAGATGACGAGCGAGGTCCTAGCGATCAAAGGGCGCATCTTCCCGTCCACCGTCGAAGACGTGACTCTGGTCGCGGAGCTTGAAGACGGGCGGGTTATTCAGGGGGAGACTAAAATCGTCGCCTCGCGCGCGCGGGTCAAGAGGCTGAGCCTTTCCTGCGAACCGTGCAGGCCCCTGCCCGAGACTCTTGAAGCCTTAAGGGAAGCCGACTTGATCACGCTCGGGCCCGGCTCGCTCTATACGTCCATAGTCCCGAACCTGCTCGTCGATGACATCGTCGATACGATGTGCGAGTCGGACGCTTTGAAGGTTTACATCTGCAACATCATGACTCAGCCCGGAGAGACGGAAGGCTTCTTCGTGGAAGACCATTTGAGGGTGCTGTTCGAATACAGCCCTCAGCTCAAGCTGGATTACATCGTGGTAAACTCCGCTCCCATCACGCCCGCTCTGCGGGAGAAATATCTGGCGGATGGCTCGGTTCAGGTCGAGTTCCAGTCCGAGCCGACCCCCTCCATGGGCTTAAGCCCGCAGGTAGTTTCGAGCTTCGACCGCATGACTGCACCCCGCTTTCAAATAATCAACGGCGACCTGCTGAACGAGCATGACGTGGTTCGACACGACCCCCACAAGCTGGCCCGTCTGCTGTTCGACATCTACGAGATGGACCGGGTGAAGAGCCGTCGTTCCGTAGGCGTGCGCTGATCGCTATCACTGCCCCTCCGCAATTAATCTCGCGTCAAGCCTCCGCCTGATAGTAGAATCTCAGGGGGCAATGGCCTGAGCACGGAGGCGGCTCAGGTTAAAGGGAGCAAGGGATTTTATGACGGATGTATTGATTATGGCGGCGGGGCTGGGGACGCGAATGAAATCGCGCCGGGCCAAGGTGCTTCACGAACTGGGGGGCTCCGCCCTGATCTCGCACGTCGTCCGGACGGCGGCAGGTCTCAACCCTGAACGCATTTTTATCGTCGTCGGCCACCAGGCCGAGCAGGTCGAAAAGACCGTGCGCGACGAGGTCGAGCGGCGGAGGTCGCATGGCCCCGGCTTCGAACCCGAGCTCGACTTTGTCCTTCAGTCCGAGCAGCGCGGGACGGGCCACGCGGTGATGTCCGCGCGCGAGAAGTTGAAGGGGCGGAAGGGGCCTCTCGTCATCCTCGCCGGCGACGGGCCGATGATCAAGCCCGAGACGCTCGGGAAACTCGTCGACTCTCACGTCTCCGGCCGGAATGCCTGCACGCTACTGACCGTCGAGATGGAGGACCCGACGGGTTACGGGCGGATCATCAGAGACGAGAACGAGAACTACGTCCGCTCGGTGGAGCAGAAGGACGCATCGCCCGAGGAGCTCGCATTCCGCGAGGTCAACGTCAGCATCTACTGCTTCGACATACCTTCCCTGCTGAACGCGCTCGACCACCTCACCACCGACAACGCCCAGAGCGAGTATTACGTCACGGACGTTCCCGAGATCATCCAGAGGTCGGGCGGCAGGGTCGGCGTCGTGCTTCATGAAGACCCCCGGGAGGTGCTGGGGATCAACACCCGGATCGATCTGGCGGAGCTTGAGCGGCGCATGCGCGAGCGGAAGCTGAATGAGCTGATGCTTTCGGGAGTGACCATCATCGACCCCGCCTCTACTTTCATCCAGCCCGACGTGGAGATCGGGCAGGACACGGTCATTCATCCGCAGGTGATAATCGAAGGCTTCAGCAGGATCGGGAGCGACAGCGTGATCCACTCCTGGTCCCGCCTGAGAGATGTCGAGGTCGGCAACAACGTGACCGTGCGGAACTCGACCGTCATCGAAGAGTGCGTCATTCGTGACCACGCCTCGGTCGGGCCTTTCGCGCGCCTCCGCATGCACGCCGACATCGGGGAGAAGGCGGCCATCGGCAATTTCGTCGAGGTGAAGAAGTCGAAGGTCGGGCGCGGGACCAAGGCGTCACACCTGACCTACCTCGGGGACGCCACGCTCGGGGAGAAGGTGAACATCGGAGCGGGGACCATCACCTGCAATTATGACGGGGTGCGCAAGCACGAAACGATCATTGAGGACGGCGTTAAGATCGGGAGCGATACGATGCTGGTGGCTCCCGTGCGGGTCGGGCGCAACTCGGTCACGGGCGCGGGCGCGGTCGTCACGCGCGACATACCGCCGGACTCTCTGGCGGTGGGCGTGCCCGCGAAAGTGAAGAAGAGAGAGACGAGCGATAAATGATTTAGAGCTGGAGGGGATTAACGAATATGTGTGGAATAGTCGGTTATGTCGGAGACAAGCAGGTGGTCGGAGTCATACTCGATGGCCTGAAGAAGCTGGAATATCGCGGGTATGATTCGGCGGGTATCGCGGTGGTCGACGAGGCCGGGCACCTGACGATTCGCAGGGCCGAAGGCAAGCTCCGCAACCTTGAGGAGGCCGTGCGCCTGAAGCCGCTCGACGGTACGTACGGGATCGGCCACACGCGCTGGGCCACCCACGGCAGGCCCACGGAAGAGAACGCGCACCCGCACCGCGACTGCACGGGCCGGATCGTCGTCGTTCACAACGGCATTATAGAGAACTTCCTCCCGCTCAAGCACAAGCTCCAGAAGGAAGACCATACGTTCGGCACCGAAACCGACACCGAGGTGATAGCCCACCTGATCGAGAAGTACCTCTCCGAAGGCGTGGGCGGGCTTGAGGCCGCCGTGCGCCGCACGGTCACGGACCTCAGGGGGATCTACGCGCTCGCCATAATGTCGGCGGAAGAGCCGGAAAAGATCGTCGCGGTCAGGCAGGGGCCGCCCATCGTCATCGGGCTCGGGCAGGACGAATACTTCGTCGCCTCCGACGTTCCGCCGGTCCTTTACCACACGCGGGATGTCTTTTTTCTCGGCGACGGAGAGATCGCCGTGCTCACGCGCGAAGGCGTCTCCGTCACCGATTTCGAAGGCAATTCCGTCACGCCGGACGTTCAGCGCATCACCTGGGACCCGATCATGGCCGAGAAGGGCGGGTTCAAGCATTACATGCTCAAGGAGATTTACGAGCAGCCGCGCGCCGTCCGCGACACGATCATGGGCAGGGTCTCTCAAACTACGGGCCGCGTCTATCTGAACGAGATGGAGATAAGCGAAGCGGAGTTCAGGCAGTTCACCTCCGTCAAGGCCGTGGCCTGCGGGACCAGCCTGCATGCGGCGATGGCGGGCAAATACATGCTCGAAGAGCTGGCGCGCATACCCGTGGAGATCGACTACGCTTCGGAGTTCCGGTACCGCGACCCGATCCTCGACGACAAGACCCTCGTGATCGCCATCTCGCAGTCCGGGGAGACCGCCGACACTCTGGCGGCCGTACGCGAATCGAAGGAGAAGGGCGCGAAGATCCTCTCGATCTGCAACGTGCAGGGCTCGATGCTCATGCGCGAGTCGCACGGGACCATCCTCACGCACGCGGGGCCCGAGATCGGGGTCGCCTCGACCAAGGCCTTCACGAGCCAGATGACCGTGTTCTACCTGCTCGCCCTTTACATGGCCCAGCAGAGAGGCCACCTGCCGGAAGAGGATTCCTTGAAACACCTTCAGGCTTTGAACGCGCTCCCGGTGAAGATGGAGACTCTGCTCGGGTGCGACGACCAGATCGACCGGCTCGGGCGCGAGTTACACCGCGCTCAAGATTTTCTTTACCTCGGGCGCGGCATAAATTTCCCCATCGCGCTCGAAGGCGCGCTGAAGCTCAAGGAGATTTCCTACATTCACGCGGAAGGCTACCCGGCCGGCGAGATGAAACATGGCCCGAATGCCCTGATCGATGAAGAGCTGCCCGTGGTCATCGTCGCGACGCGGGACGAGTCGAGCGAGACCTCGCGCCTGCGGTACGAAAAGACCCTGTCGAACATGGTCGAAGTGAAAGCGCGCGACGGGAAGGTGATAGCCCTCGTGACCGAAGGCGACTCCGACGCGAGGCACGTCGCGGACCACATTATCGAGATACCGCAGGCCAGCGATTTGATCTCCCCGATCCTGTCGATCATCCCCCTGCAACTGCTGGCCTATCACATCGGGGTGCGGCGCGGTTGTGACGTGGACCAGCCGCGCAACCTCGCCAAGTCCGTCACCGTGGAGTAAGGAACTCGTTAAGGGAAGGCGAGAGAAGAGAGCCATCCCCAAACCCGTAGAGGCCATAAGGCCGAACCGGGATTTGGGGGTGGCTCTCTGATTCGACACGTTTTCGACCCGTTGAATTGCGATCAGCAGGTGGGCCATTGCTTGCCTCATATTCAACGTAATTAAGACCTACCTTGTAGAACCCGCCATCACATCGGTCAAGTTCTCATTACCTGAATCGCGACTTCTCTGCATTGGCGGGAAGGAATTTTTCGTCGTTATATGTGGAGGATTTAAATCTGCTATCAAGTGGTTGAGAAAGTTTGACACGGGCAGATGATCCAAATTCTTTATTCCGGGTCCCTTTCTTTATGATTAAAGTAGGCGGATTCCGTATGCTACGTGGCAGTTCCCGCTCGCGTTGCTGTAAGTAATCGCCTGACGCCCACCATTGTAGCTGTCGTTTTTGAAAGCACTTCCGATGGCGCCTCGGAATATTTCGGCATGCATTACATCTTACGAACACGGAACGAAGTCAACGCCTCGTGAGCTTTGAAGCCGGGGCACCGTTTGAGTCTTTAACGTGGGAGCGGCGGAGATGGCGTGATAAGGGCAGGGCGGGGAGAGCTGTCACTCCCCCCGCCCTCTGCTAGACAAACAAATCCAGGTTAGTAGGTTTTATGCCTAGCGTCCCAATTATACGCATTGATGCACTCCTTTCCAGTCCCCAGACACTTAAAGGAGAGAATTATGAATAGGTTTAGAAGATCGGCGATGAAGAGCGCTGGCCTAACACAGGCTTGCATCCTCGGCGCGGTGGTGATGTACCTGTTCGCGACAATCGTAGGCGCTCAGACTGTCCCGGGGCTGCCCCCGAAGGGCGGCGGCCCGGCCATCGAGAAGGCCGTGTCCCTCAACGCCGTCACGCCATCGAGCACGGAGAGCGGCCAGATCAGCCTGTCCATCGATGGCCTCGGCACACTCGATTCGACGGGGACGATTCAGGTGAACAAGCCGGCCGGGGCGACCGTCAGAAAGGCGTTCCTCGCGGCCGCAAGCACCGGTTTTTCAGGCCGCGCCCTGTTAGACGGAGACGTAAAGATCGAAGGCACAGATGTCGCCTGGTCGGCGGTCGTCTCCAGTTCCATTCTATCTACCAACGCATTCGCGGATGTGACATCAATCGTCAAGCCGATCATTGACGCCGCTCCGGCCGGCATAAATTCTTTGACGATCACGGAAGTGGATTCCGGCGGCATCGACGGAGAGATACTGGCAGTAATCTTTGACGACCCGAACCAGACGACGAACAATACGGTGATAATCCTCTTCGGCGCTCAGAATACGGCCGGGGATAACTTCAACGTTCTGCTCGCCGAACCGATTGCCGATACGACCCGGCCCATCGACATGTCTCTGGGCATATCATTCGGCTTCCAGCCCTCCGGTCAGTTCAGCCTCGTTGACGTGAACGGAAATCGCCTGACCACGTCAGCGGGGGGCCAGGACGACGGCGACAACAGCAACGGGGCTCTTCTGACCGTAGGGGGCATAGGCGACCTCAATACAAACCCGCCCGACCCGTTCGCCACAGACGCGGGCGGCCCGCGAACTGACGACGAGTTGTACGACCTCAGGCCCTTCGTTCAGGCGGGTGACACCACCATAAGCGTATTCACGCGGAACCCTTCGGGTGACGATAACATTCTGTTCGCGGCATTCTTTTTCGAGGGCGCGACGGCGATCATCGGAGAAGGCATCGTTCTCGGCCCCGACTCCGCCACCAACCCGGTGGGCACCACGCACACAGTGACGGCGACGCTTCAGAATGATCAGGGGCAGCCAATCGTCGCCCGACCGGTGGCCTTCGAAATTATCTCGGGGCCGAACGTGGGCCTGATGGGTTCCGGCACAACCGATTCCAACGGGCAGGCCCAATTCACCTACACCTCATTTTTGGCGGGGACCGACCAGATCGTTGCCAGGTTTACCGACAGTCAGAACGAGCTGATCACGTCCAACACTGTGACGAAGACCTGGGAGCAGGTGTGCAATCTTACCTGCCCGCCTAACATCACCGTCCCGAACACCAATAACCAATGCGGTGCCATAGTCAGTTACAGCCCGTCCAACGTCAGCGGGTGCGGCACCGTCACCTGCGCTCCGCCTTCCGGCTCGTTTTTCCCGGTCGGCACGACCACGGTGACCTGCCAGTCGGCGGCAGGCCCCAGTTGCTCGTTCACCGTAACCGTGCAGGACGTTCAGTCTCCCGTCGTGCATTGCTCGGTCGGCACATCGAGCCTGTGGCCGCCGAATCACAACCTGATCAACGTCGGGCTGGCGGCGAGCGCGAGTGACAACTGCGGAGGACCGGTCGCGATGCAGGTGCTCGTATTCGGAGACGAGGATGATGAAGAGGCTACGGGCGATGGCATGCACTCGCCCGACGCAAAGAACATAGGCCTTGCCACTCTGCGCCTGCGGTCGGAGCGCAAAGGAGATGGCGACGGCCGGGTTTACCTGATCGTCGTCAAAGCGACGGATGCGTCAGGGAATGTGGGATTCTGCGTTAAAACGGTAGTGGTCCCTCACAGTCAGAACAAGAGGGCTACCGCCGCCGTCCAGGCGCAGGCGGCAGCGGCCGCGGCGTTCGCTCAGGCCAACGGGGGAGCGCCCCCGCCCGGCTATTTCGTGATCGGCGATGGACCGATCCTGGGTCCGAAGCAGTAGAAGCCTGAATCGTAATAGTCAGCCATTTCATTTAATAAAGATCACCGGCCCGGAATGATTAAC
>DASQDI010000041.1:0-11190 GCA_035634255.1 Blastocatellia bacterium | reverse complement strand
AAACCACAAAACAGACGACGGGCCGCGACTGCTTGCCCGCGCCCATTAGTGATCAAGGTGTTGGCTCGCAGCCGTATGCGGAAATCAACCCCATTGTTAGCCAGGTAGGTAAACCACTTTTTGCCAACAAACTCACGGTCTGCACACAGATAATCAATCGAAGAAAAGTCAAACAAGCGATTAAAATCTTCCAGCAGTTGGATACGCTCGGCAGTATTGGAGCACCCTTTCTTTTCGAGGATAGTCCACAAAAGCGGGAAGGCTATCCCTTTATAGCATATGCCAAGTGTCATAATATTCAGAGGTGTCGAGCCCAAGTACCAATCCGTGCGATCCACAGTGATGGCCCAGGGCGCGGGCAATCTAACCAATTTAACGACAAACAATGCGAGCCCTGCATAGCTGATTTCAAAGAACCGAAGGAATCGCTGAACGCGTTTGTAGTTGGACGAGGGCTGGGCGTGACCGGAGAAAGCCGCTGCCACTTGAACGAGGTTGACGGTCTTAACTTGAATCAGTGCGACCAAGAACTTGGCCAGGAAGTTGATACGAGCTTTGTTCCAAGCTACATTTTCAGTAAGCGTTCGCTCAAGCAAGCGAATGTGGGCCATTGTGTCGGTTCCTTTCAAGATACATTTGGCGATGATCTTGATAAGGATAGCGGCACGATGGCCTTTTATGCATTTTCAAAGATCGATTTTTGTCCTGTACTTAGTGGTCTGACGTATCTTTAGTTTCGTCGGAGAATCTCACACCGCCACCGGATTGTAAAGCCATGCGGGGTCGGGCGGCCGCGCCGTCGAACCGCCGCGCGCTCCGCGTTTGACCTGGACAGGCCGGGAGGCTATAACAGGATGTTGATTGATGTGGGTGTTGATCGGTATGGCCACCTCCGGAACTCTAACAGGCAGAGCCCAGGAAGACGCGCCGCGCGCGCGGCGCGGGCACGCGGGCTTTCTCGAATACGCAGGCGTTGCGCTCGACTCCCTGCGCTCGAACAAGCTCAGGTCTTTCCTCACCCTGCTCGGAATCATAATAGGCATAACGTCCATCATATCGGTCATCTCGATAATCGAGGGGCTGGACAAGTACTGGAAGGCCAAGGTGTCGAACTTCGGGCCGAACACGTTCGTCATCACGCAGTACCCGATCACCACCAACCCCGACGAATTCTTCGAGATGCTGCGGCGCAACCCGGAGATCCGCTTCGAGGAGGCGGAGGTGATCCGCCGCAACTGCTCCGCGTGCGAGGCGATAGGCGTGGAGGCGCAGAAGGAGGTCACGGTCCGGGCGGGCAAGAACTCGGTCGAGCAGGTGGGGCTGTCCGGTATAACCCCGAACATAGTGGACATAGAGCCGTACGAGGTCGCGCAGGGGCGCAACCTGCTCGACTGGGAGAACGACCGCTCCCGGTTCGCGGCCTTCATCGGCTGGGAGGTGGCCGACAAGCTCTTCCCCGGCGTGGACCCCGTGGACAAGAGCATTCAGGTGGACGATCACGTGTACACGGTCGTCGGGGTCGCGGAGAAGCGGGGCTCGGTGCTCGGCTTCTCCCGGGACAATTTCGTTAAAGTCCCGATCTCGACCTTCCACAAGATATATGGCGCGCGGCGGAGCGTGACCATCTCAGTCAAGGCGAAGGAGGGGGAGTTGAGTCAGGCCGAGGATCAGGCGCGGCTGATCACCCGCTCTCTGCACCGCCTCACCTACCACGAGAAGGACGACTTCGGGCTCATCACGAGCGAAGGCGTGAACGAGCTGTTCGACAACCTGACGCGGATCATCTTTTCGGTGTCGCTGTTCGTCGTCGGCATATCGCTCGTGGTCGGGGGCATCGTCATCATGAACATCATGCTCGTGTCGGTCGTCGAAAGGACGAAAGAGATAGGGATCCGGAAGGCCGTCGGCGCGAGGCAGCAGGACGTGGTCCGCCAGTTCCTCGTCGAGTCGGTCGTACTCTGCTGCACGGGGGCGGTGGGGGGCGTGGCCCTGGCCTACTGCATCTCCCTGCTGCTCTCCCGGTACACGCCCCTCCCGTCCAGTTTCCCGCTCTGGGCCCCCCTTCTGGCCTTCGCGCTTTCGACGGTGATCGGGGTCTTCTTCGGGATATACCCCGCGAGGAGGGCGGGCGGGCTCGACCCCATCGAGGCCCTGAGGGCCGAGTGAGGAGCCCATGAGAGGGATATGAATTTCTGGTCCATCAGAGAGAACACCCGGCTGGCGATGGAGACCCTCGTCGCGCACAAGTTCCGCGCGAGCCTCACCATACTCGGGGTCTTCATAGGCGTGCTCGTGATCGTGTCGATGGCGGCCGTGTTGAACGGCTTCCGCCAGACGATTCTGGACCAGGCCGAGAGCTTCGGCACGCGCAACGTCTACGTCTGGCGGTGGCCCTTCATCCCCACGGGGAAGCTTTCGAGCGAGGTGCTCAACCGCAAGCCGCTCACTCTGGAGGACGCGCAGGCCGTCGAGCGGGAGGTCGCGGCGGCCGAGTTCGTCTACGCCGGCCTGATCTACGGGCTGCCTCCGCCCGGACAGCCGCCGCCCGCCCCGCCCGAGGCGCGTTACCGCGACCGCGTGATGGGCCGCCCGCGCATGATCGGCAACTTCCCCGTCGCCGAGCTGGTGATGAACGTGCCAATCGACCAGGGCCGGTACTTCACGGAGACGGAGACGAGGCACCGCGCTTACGTCTGCGTCCTCGCCTTCAACGTGGTCGAGGCGCTCTTCCCGTCGGAAGACCCGGTCGGCAAGGTGATAAACGTCGGGGGCCAGGACTTCACGGTCGTCGGCACCGTGAAGAAGCAGAAGGCCGGCCCGTTCGGGTCGGAGAACGAGGAAGACAACGACATCTTCATCCCTTACTGGACCTTCAACAAAATCTACCCGACGGCCGACGACCACTTCATCATCATCAGGATGCGCGAAGGGGAGATGAAGGCGGGGCTGGAGCAACTCGAGCAGGTGCTCCGCCGCCGCCGCAAGGTGCCCCTCCACGCCGAGAATAATTTTGAGGTCGGCACCCCCGACTCCTTCATCACCACGTTCGACGACATAGTCGGGGCGGTCTTCGGGGTGATGCTGATAATCTCTTCGATAGCCTTTCTGGTCGGGGGGGTCGGGGTGATGAACATCATGCTGGTCGCCGTGACCGAGCGCACGCGGGAGATAGGTATCCGAAAGGCCGTCGGCGCGCGGAGGGTCGACATAGTCTGGCAGTTCCTCACCGAAGCCGTCACGCTCACGGGGGTCGGGGGGGTCGCGGGGCTCTTATGCAGCTGGCTGCTCGCGGTCACGGTCTCGTCGCTCGTGCCAGACCTCGCGATGAGGATCCCGTTATTCGCGGCCGCCTTCGGCTTCTTCGGCTCCGTCGCGGTGGGAATAATCTTCGGGCTCTGGCCCGCGATCAAGGCCGCGCGGCTCGACCCCATCGTCGCCTTAAGGCATGAGTAGGCCGGGGGCCGGGGGCCAGGGCAGGAGAGGGATTTAATAAAGAGAATCGATTCTATAAAGAGAGTCTGAAATATTTTTCCTTAGCCCCTGACCCCTGACCCCTGACCCCTGACCCCTGAGGCCGACTCCTGACCACCGACCCCCGCCCTCGCCATCTCCTTTTCGCGGGATTCGGCGACCAGAGTGGAGGCCCTGAGCAGGCTGTCGAAAGTGCCGGCGTCGGTCCACCAGCCGGTGATCACGTTCCAGCTCATCTCGCCCGATTCGATGTAGGCGTTGTTCACGTCGGTTATCTCAAGCTCCCCGCGACCGCTCGGCACGAGCGTCTTGATTATGTCGAAAACCCTGCTGTCGTACATGTAGACGCCGATGACCGCGAAGGGCGACTTCGGCTCCGCGGGCTTCTCCTCGATGCGCGATACCTCGCCGTTCTCGAACACGGGCACGCCGAACCTCTGCGGGTCGGGCACCTCGCTCAGGAGGATCTTCGCGCCGGAGCCCTGGTGCCTGAACTTCCTGACGTAGGTGGCAATCGAATTTTCGAGGATGTTGTCCCCGAGCACGACGCAGACGGGGCCGCCGTCTGCGAAGTGTTCTGCCAGGGCGAGCGCGGCGGCTATCCCGCCCTCACCTTCCTGATAAGCATAGTTCAAGTGCCGCAGCCCGAACTCGGCCCCGTTGCGCAGTAGCTTCAGAAAGTCGCCCGCGTTGTTCCCGCCCGTGATGACCAGTATATCGGTTATGCCCGCCTGCACGAGGGTCTTGATGGGGTAGTAGACCATCGGGCTGTCATAGACCGGCAGCAGGTGCTTGTTGGTTATGCGGGTGAGCGGCGAAAGCCTCGTCCCGAGCCCGCCGGCGAGTACTATACCTTTCATCTTTAGACCTTCCTGATTTGATGGCCATGTCGGCGCGAAGAGTAAAGAGACTACCTCATCTCCGGTATTTTCGCGACCGTATAATTCCGCTCCGGGCGCTCGGCCCCCTACTCTATGCCGGCCCTCTTTATGGCCTCGCGCAACTCCTCCTCGCTCTGCGCGCCGACGTAATGGTCCGTTATCTTCCCGTCCTTACCTATGACGAAGACGGTCGGGATGCCCTCGACCCTGTAGACGACGGAGGTGTTCCCGTCGTCTATCAAAGTCATGAAGGTGTAGTCGTACTTCTTCATGAACGAGCGCGCGGCCTTAGAGTCCTCCACGTTGATGCCGACGACCAGCAGCCCCTTGTCCTTGAATTCGCGGTGCAGCTTCTCAAGGTGCGGCATCTCTTCCCTGCACGGGAGGCACCAGGTCGCCCAGAAGTCGAGCACCACGACGTTCCCCCGGAGGCTCTTAAGCTCGACCTTCTTCCCGCTCACGTCCTTGAGCTTGAAGTCCGCGGCCTCTTTGCCGATGAAGGGGGACCTCGGCCCGCGATTATCCTTGCGGGGCGCGGCGATCTTTTCGACCAGCCTCGCGCCGGAAGGCGGGGCGAACGTGAAGGAGGATTCCGCGACCGGCTCGTTCAGCCGCGCCGAGCGGAGCACCGAGACGGTCTTCACTTCCACGTCGCCCTGCCCCGCGTCTTTCATCTTAAACAGGGTCTGCTGGCGCGCGATCAGGAGCCGGTCCTTCTCTATCCAGAGGGTCTTTATGGGAGTCACCGGCCCCCCTTTCAGAGGGCCTTCGGTCGGCTCCTGCTCCACCTCGACGACGAAGCAGTCTACGCCCTCGCCCTGCGGGTAGATCGTCTCCTCGCGCAGAATCCGGGCCTGCTTCACGCGCTTGTTTACATCCCGCCACTCGTTGACCTGGGCCTTCATGAGGTCGCCGAACGCGCTCAGGTTGGAGAAGCTGTCTTTGAGCACGGACAGGCCGTCCTTCTCCATCTCGGCCGTGGGCTGCTTAATATACTGGTTGAGCGAGGGGAGGTAGAGCCAGCTGGTCTCGCCGTTCGTGACCGTGACGAAGCCCATGACGGGGCTCCTCATCTCCACCCTCCTCCTCGTCGGGCCGTCTGAGATCATGACGGTCTGCATCTCCACGACGGTCGCGCTACCTTTCGCAACCATCTCCATCGTGGTCGTGCCTTCGAGGTGGTACTGCTTCAAGCCGTTGTACTTCTCGGCCACCTTGTCGAGCAGCGCCCGCGCGTCGTCCTGGCCGGACGCGTGCGGGGGGAGAATCACGGTCAGCATGCCGATGAGAGCGATTGATATTACCCTGGCGATTTTCATAAAAACTTGCCTTTCGACACTCCAATAATCCTTGTCCGGTACGGTCGCCGCCTGAAGGGCCGCCGGGAGCGAGCCCGGCGCGGCCGAGCAATTATAAACTATGTGGGCATTCCCGGTAAGTGACTGTCGGCCTGTTCGGGGGCCGGGGCCCGGGCTTGCGAGCGCGGCGGTTTGTGATAGACTGGCCGCAGGCCGACGCAGGACGCGCGGCTTACGACTCGGGGAGGCGCGCAGTGGAAAAACTTCTTCAGGGAAAGACAGCCATCATCACCGGCTCCGGCCGCGGCATAGGACGCGCTTCGGCCGAGCTTTTCGCGCGTCATGGGGCGCGGGTCGTCCTGAGCGACCTCGACCCCGAGCCCCTGGAACAGGCCGCGGGAGCCATTTCCGAGGCGGGCGGCGAGGCGCTCGCCATTCAGGGGGACGTGACCGACGGGGGCTTCCCCGACCGCCTGATCGAGGCGACGCTCGAAAAATTCCGGGGCATAGACATCATCGTCAACAACGCGGGCTACACCTGGGACGCGGTGATTCACAAGATGTCCGACGAGCAATGGGAGGCCATACTCGCGGTCCACCTCACCGCGCCCTTCAGGCTGATTCGCGCGGCGTCATCCTTCCTGCGCGCGGCGGCGCGGCGGGAGAAGACCGAGCGCGGCGAGGCCCTCCCGCGCAAGATCGTCAATGTCAGCTCTACGTCGGGGACGCGAGGCAACGCGGGGCAGGCCAACTACTCGTCCGGCAAGGCCGGCGTCATAGGGCTCACCAAGACGCTCGCGAAGGAGTGGGGCCAGTTCAACATTCAGGTCAACGCCGTCGCCTTCGGGCGCATCGACACGCGCCTGACGCAGCCCAAGGAGAGGGAGGAAAAGATCAGGCGCGGCGACTCGGAAATCGCCCTGGGCATACCGAGCGAGCGGCTTGAGCGCACGACCCCTCTGATACCGCTCGGGCGCGCGGGCACAATCGAAGAGGCCGCCGGCGCGATCCTGTTCTTCGCCTCGCCCTTCTCGAATTACGTCTCCGGGCAGGTGTTGGAAGTCGCGGGCGGGCTATGACCCGGCCCCCTCGGGAGGTGAGGCAATGAGCGAAGACCGACGCGAGCGCGCGGGCCACAAGTGGGACCCCGCGCTTTATGACGGCAGGCATTCGTTCGTCTGGAAGTACGGCGAGGACGTGGTGGAGCTCCTGTCCCCGCGGGCGGGCGAGCGCGTGCTCGACCTGGGCTGCGGGACGGGGCACCTGACGAACCTCATCGCTTCGGCCGGCGCGGAGGTGGTCGGGATAGACAACTCTCCGAGCATGATCGAGCAGGCGCGCGAGCTTTACCCCGGCCTGCGGTTCGAGATCGGGGACGGCGAGAATTTTCACTTCGACGACCCCTTCGACGCCGTCTTCTCCAACGCCGCGATTCACTGGATGAAGGACCAGACGCGGGTCGCGGCCTGTATTTACCGCGCGCTCAGACCGGGCGGGCGGTTCGTCGCCGAGTTCGGCGGCAAAGGGAACCTCAGAAGAATTCACCGGACGATCTATCAGGCGATTACATCTCGCGGGCTCAGCGCCGAACAGACAATCGAAGAGTGGAAGTACTACCCGTCCGTAGGCGAGTACGCCTCGCTCCTGGAACAGCAGGGGTTCCGCGTGGCCCGCGCGGAGCACTTCGACCGCCCGACGTCGCTCGAAGGCGGGGCGGAAGGGCTGAGGAACTGGATGCAGGTCTTCGCGAACAACTTCCTGAACGCCCTCCCCGAAGACGCGCTCGAAGATTGCGTCAGAGAGGTCGAAGAGCGCCTGCGCCCGGAACTGTTCCGCGAAGGGACGTGGTACGCGGACTATCGCAGGATTCGCGTGCGCGCGCTCAAAGATTCGTGAGCCTTACCCTCCGCACACTCCGCATGAAGATTCGATTAAGATGCCCGCTTACGGTCAGAGGCCCTCAGTCAGGATGACCGCCCGCCCGCGCGGGAAATCTCCCGCGGCTTTCTATTTATTGATCTTCGCCATCCTTCTAACTGGCATTGTCCTTGCTGTCATCATGGAGGCACCTTTCCGCCCGCCATCACTCGCGGGGACGGTGCGGCAGAGACGCGGAGCCGGCAGAGGATCGGCGGTTGATTCGCACGTATCAAGCTTCGCCCCCAAGAGAGTCTGAGAAATTCAGGGTATGAGAGCACCGGTTCCCGGCAACGAGACGGCGAGGCTTCAGGCTGTTCGCCGGTACAGGACTTCAGACACCGGAGTCCGAGAGTTGCTCGATAACTTCACCCGCATGGCGGCGCAGGTGTGCGCGGCCCCGTTCGCCCTACTCACCTTCATCGACGGAGACCGCCTGATACATGAGGCCTGCGTCGGCATAAGGCCCTCCGACACCGCCAGGGAGCGCTCGATCTTCGCGTGGGCGATCCTTGAGCCCCGGCTCTTCGTCGTGCGCAACGCGGCGGAGGACGTGCGCCTGTGCAAGAACCCCCTCGTGACCGGGGAGTCCGCCATCCGCTTCTTCGCGGCCGCGCCCCTGCTCAGTCCGGAAGGCTACGCCCTTGGCACTTTATCCGTGATGGACCGCAGGGCGCGCGACCTGAGCCCCGGACAGGCGAGCTCCCTGCGCTCTCTCGCGAGCGCGGTCATCGCGCAGCTGGAACTCAGGCAGAAGGAGCAGGAGATCGAAAGGATCGAGGTCGAGCGACAGCATGCGCTCGACGCGCTTTCGGAAATAGAGGAGCGTTACGCGCTTGCCGTGCGCAACACGAGCGAGGGGCTGTGGGACTGGGACCTGCAAACTAACGAGATAACTTTCTGCCCCCGGTGGAAAACCATGCTCGGCTACACGAGCTCGGAGATAGGCACGCGCCTGGGCGAGTGGTTCAGCCGCGTCCACCCCGAGGAGATCGAATCCCTGCAGACGGAAGTGATGGCGCACCTGCTCGGCCACACCCCCGAGTTTTATTGCGAGCACAGGTTGCAGGCGCGGGACGGCTCTTACCGCTGGGTGCTGGGCAGAGGGGTGGCCCAGTGGGACGCCGACAGCAACCTGTACCGGATGTCAGGCTCGATCACTGACATCACCTCTCACAAGGAGACGGAGAGTCGCCTCCTGCGCGACACATTTCATGACGTTCTTACGGGCCTGCCCAACCGAGCCCTCTTCCTCGAAAGGGTCGCGCGGGCCTCCGACGCGGCAGGCCGGGGCCAGGGCCACCTCTTCGCCGTGCTCTACCTCGACCTCGACCGATTCAAAGACATCAACGACAGCTTCGGCCATCACATGGGGGACCAGTTGCTGGTCGCGGTCGCGCGCATGCTCGAGAAGTCGCTCCGCCCCGGAGACGTTCTGGCGAAGTTCGGGGGCGACGAATTCGCCATCTTCCTTGATCACCTCAAGCACGTCGGCGACGCGACCGAGGCGGCGGAGCGGATACAGAAGCAGTTCCTCTCGCCCTTCAGCCTGAACGGGCAGGAGGTCTTCGCCTCCGCGAGCATAGGCATCGCGCTGAACCTGGCGGCCGAGAATAAGCCGGAAGAGATTCTTCGCAACGCCGACATCACGATGTACCGCGCGAAGGAGCGCGGGCGCGGGCGCTTCGAGCTGTTCGACAAGGACATCAAGGAGCGCAACGCCTCGCGCTTCCAGATGGAATCCGACCTGCGCCACGCCCTCGCCCGCGAAGAGTTCAGGGTCCACTACCAGCCGATAATCTCGCTCGACACGTGGAGGATCAGGGGTTTTGAAGCCCTGCTCAGGTGGGAGCACCCGCAGCATGGGTTCATCTCGCCGATGAAGTTCATCCCGGCGGCCGAAGAGACGGGCGCGATAGTCCCGATAGGCCTGTGGGTGCTGGGCGAGGCGTGCCGGCAGTTGCGCGCGTGGCAGGAGCTCTTCCCCTACGACCCACCCTTGACCGTGAGCGTCAACCTGTCCGGCAGGCAGTTTTCACAGCCCGGCCTGGTGGAGGCGATCAATCACATCCTGATCAAGACGGGGCTCGAACCCCGCAGCCTGAAGGTCGAGATCACGGAGAGCGCGATCATCGAGAACCTCGAAAGCGCCACCGCCACTCTGAAGCAGCTCAAGATGCTCGGCATCCAGATTTCCCTCGACGATTTCGGCACGGGCTACTCGTCGCTCAGCTACCTGCACCGCTTCCCGATAGACACTTTGAAGATCGACCGCTCCTTCGTCACCCGAATGAATTTGCCGAAGAACACCGAGATCATCCGCACCATCGTCGACCTCGCTAACAACCTCGGGATGGACGTGATCGCTGAAGGCGTCGAGACCCGCGAGCAGATAATTCAGCTGACCGGCATGAAGTGCGAGTACGTGCAGGGCTACCTGCTTTCCAAGCCCCGAGACGGCGAGGCGATGAGAGAGTTGATAGAAGAGACCTACAAGAGAGGACTCGGCCAGCACGCCGGAGCCGCTTAACAGACCCGATCCCAAGATCAAGTTAGTTACCCGGAGGGGGCCGCGTGCGGAAAGAGCTTCATCCGCACGCGGCACCTCCGGGGCTCGTCCGCCCGGCCGCGGCTTACTGCCTGCCGGCGACGTTCGCTTTTTGGGCGAGTTCCTTCAACAACTCCTGCACGGCCGTTTCGAGCTGGCGGTCGCGGCCCGCGAGGTTGTCTTCGGGCGTGTTCTCGACGAGGATGTCGGGGCGCACGCCGAGGTTCTCCATGTTGGTCCTCTTCTGGTCCGCGAGGTAGACGCCTACTCCGGGGGTCCGCACGGTCGAGCCATCGATGAGGGAGTAGCTGCCCGTGCCGATCACCGCGCCCGCCGTCGGCGTGCCGATCACCTTGCCGAGCCCGAGCGCGCGGAAGCCGGCCGGGAACATCTCGGCGTTGGAGGCCGAGCGGAAGTTTTGCAGCACGACCTTGGGGCCGAAGAAACCCTCGAACGGGCGGGTGGTCGGCTCCGTGCCGCGCGGCTGCCATATCTGGTACTGGCGCTGGACCAGTAGCGCGAGAAGCTCCTGCTCGATGTTGCCCCCGCCATTCCACCTCTGGTCGATGACCAGGGCTTCCTTGTCGCGGTTCTCGCGCAGCTCCTTCTCGAACCTCCTGAGCGACGACTGGTTCATCGCCTGAATGTGGACGTAGCCGACGCGCCCGCCTGAGAGTTTATCGACCATCGCGCGCCGGTCCTTGACCCAACGCTCGTACCTGAGCTGGCCGTAGGCGGCCGTCGAGACCGGCTCGATGCGCGCCTTCCACGACCCTTCTTCCGCAGGCTTACTGTTGAACGTCACCTCGACCTTGCGGTTGAGCCGGGAATTGAGGAGCTCCCAGTAGTTGTCCCCCGCACTCACGGGCTTGCCGTTTATCGCGATCAGGTAATCGCCCGCGCTCACCTTCACCCAGTCCTTGTCCGACGGGCCGCCTTCGTAGACGTGGGCGACGCGGTAACGGTTCGCCTGCGCATCGGGCTCGAGCTCGATCCCGAGGTGCGAGGTCGAGACCCCTCCCGCTCGGCTGCCGGGGGGCGGCGCGGCCCCCGGGTGCGACGCGTTCCGCTCGCC
>DASQDI010000040.1:0-129612 GCA_035634255.1 Blastocatellia bacterium | reverse complement strand
CTCGATGCATAAAGGCGTTGCGCAGAGCCGTTGACTTGTTCGTGCGCTGCTACAATGCTCGGCAGTTGAGGAAGCGCAAGTACCCGCGCTATCCAGCCTTCATCACTGACTCGCTGACTCCTTATGTTTAGCCACTCCCTTTCACATCCGGCCCGGCCTCGAAGAAATTTTACAACCGGCCCCCGGAGCCTGTTTTAATGATCCGGGCTTTGCTCACGCGCCTCAGCAGTTATAATGGCAGAACGGATGCTTGCCTTAAACTTGCCGAAGAACCGGTTGAGAAACGGAGGACTTACCATGGCAGATATAGACAGGGACGACGACAGGGATGACACCCAGTGCGCGCACGAAATATGCACCTGTTCGAAAGCGGATGACAGCGCCTATTGCAGCGTTTACTGCGAGACCGCCGGAGACACCGTGGAACTGGCGTGCGACTGCGGGCACCCGGGCTGCGCCACCGAGCTGAGCACCTAAGCGGGCCTCGGGAACCCGCCCCGGCCGCCAACCCCGACGGGCGAGAAGCGCCTCATTCATCACGGAGCCTCTCGCCTGTTTCCCCCCTTTTTTGCGCGCAGTCGGGGGCGATCATTATGAAAAAGTCGCTTGCTTGACACAGCCTCCGGGCCACCCCTATACTGCAACTCAGTCGTCGATGAGTTACCAGGCTGCGAAGCCCGACTCGATTCGAATGTTTGCCAACGCGCTCGCAGGCGTCGGTTCAGGTCGAGCCCCGGCAGCCGGCATCGGATCGAAAGAATAGGGAGACTGTACGATTTGACAAAGACTGTTCAGGGTCGGCTCAACGCGGAGGGGCTCCGCGTCGCGATCATTGCCAGCCGATGGAACGATTTCGTGGTCAGTCGGCTCGTCAGCGGCGCTTTAGATGGGCTGGAACGCCTGGGCGCTTCCCCGGAAGCGGTCACCCTTATCCGAGTCCCCGGCTCTTTCGAAATCCCGATGGCTACGCGCCGCGCGGCGATGAGCGGGAATTTCGACGCGGTGATCTGCATCGGAGTGATCATCCGCGGTGAGACTTCCCACAACGAATATATAGCTTCGGAAGTATTCAAAGGAATCGCGCAGGTCTCGCTTGAAACTAACCTCCCCATCGCGCTCGGAGTGGTGACGGCCGACAGCCTGGAGCAGGCCATTGACCGGGCGGGGGCCAAGGCTGGCAATAAGGGGTTCGAGGCTGCCATGTCGGTTGTCGAGCTCGCGAACCTTTACCGCCAGATTTAAGAATGGACGCTTCGAGAAGTTTATAGCTATTTATAATGGGTTTAATTATGGGTGCCAGGCGTAAGGCCCGCATTTGCGCCTTACAAATGCTCTTTCAATACGATGTAGCACGACCGCGCATCGACGAACTGGTCAGCATCTACTGGAACGAGTTCGGCGAGGAAGTCGGCGAGGTCGCGCAGGAATTTTCGAACCAGCTCGCCCTGGGTGCCATCGCTCACCTCGATGAGATCGATGAGCTGATCAAGCTGAGGGCAGAGAATTGGCGTATTTCCCGGATGGCCGTCGTCGACAGGAACATCCTGAGGCTGGCCATCTACGAATTCAAATACGAGACCGATACGCCAAAGACCGTCGTAATAAATGAGGCTCTTGAGATTGCTCGCCGCTTTTCCACTTACGAGGCAACGCAGTTCATTAACGGAATCCTCGACGCCATCAAGCGCGATCTCGAAACGAATCAGAATGCTTCGATTGCCACGACCAATAAGTCCGGCTGACCGCGGCCGCCTTCCGGCCCCCGACGCTCGGCCGTAACCCGGAGCTTCGGTTCGGACGTCACTTTTACGCCGGGTCAAACTGTTGATTTTTCCCCATGATTGACGACAAGGCGCTGTTGAGTGAGTATCTTTCCGAATCCGAGGAACTGCTCGAATCGCTCCTCGCGGACCTCGACTCGCTCGACGCGCAGCCGGACCACGACTTAGACATAAACCTCATCAACCGCATCTTCCGCACGGTTCACTCCCTCAAGGGGCTGTCCGGGATGATGGGCCTCGTCGAGGTCCAGTCCCTCGCGCACGAATTCGAAGACATCCTCGAAGACCTCCGCCTGGGTCAGCTCACGCTCGACCGCGAGACGACCGCGGTCTTCCAGGAGGTGGGCTCCGGGCTTGCCGCGCTCGTCGGGGGCTCGGCGAGCGGCTCGGCGGCCGAGGAAGACTACGACCGGTTCAGGGAGCTGCTGGCCTCGGTCTCGGCGAAGTCGCGGACGCGGGCCAAGGCCTCGGATAACGACATAGATTCGCTCGGGCTCTCGGCGCACGAGCGCGAGCAGTTGCGCGAGGACGAAAAGTACCGCATCAGCGTGAACCTGAAAGCGGGCCGGTCCTTCTACTCAATCGCCGTCCAGTTCGACCTCGAAAGCCTCACCTCGAAGTACAACGCGCTCTCGGCGAAGCTCGAAAGCGCCGGCGAGCGCATCACCACCTTCTCCGAAAAGACCAAAGAGCCGGCCCTGATCGGCTTCAAGCTCCTGTTCGCGACGCAGCTCAAGGAGTCGGAGGTCAGGAAGCTGGCCGAGCCGTTCGGGGGCCGCGTCTCGCGCATAGGCCGTTCGCCGTGGAGGCGCGCGGGCGAGGCCCTGAAGGTCGTCGGGAGGAAGCAGCGCGCGAAGCAGCCCCCCGACAGGAAAGAGGGCGAGGGGAGGGCCTCCGCCGTGCTGCCGACGAGCTTCGCACAGGAGTCTCTCCATCCCGTCTCCTCCAGCGTCCGGGTCGAGCTCTCCCAGATCGACGACCTGTCGGGGCTCGCGCACGAGCTCGCCATCGAGACGCAGCGCCTCTCTTCGATGGCCGACCGCTTCCTCATCGCGGCCGGGTTCGGCGCGCGGGAGCGGTTCGACCTGAGGCTCAGCGCGAGGCGTCTGGAGCGCGAGTTCCTTGAGCTCGAAGAGCGCCTCGTCGAGCTCAGGATGGTCTCGCTCGCGCAGACCTTCACGCGGGCGGCGCGTCTGGCGGGCCGCCTGGCGCGCGGCCTTGGGAAGTCGATCTCCGTCGAGATCTCGGGGCGCGAGACGCAGCTCGACAAGATGATAGTGGATCGCATCGCGGACCCGATCTACCACATCCTCCGGAACGCGATAGACCACGGCATTGAGCCCTCGGAGGCCCGGAAGAAGGCCCGCAAAAATCCGAGGGGGAAGATCCGCCTCGAAGCGAGCCTCGAAGGGTCGCGCGTGGTGATCGCGGTCTGCGACGACGGCAGGGGCATCAACCCGTCGGAGGTCTACGACCGCGCCCTGTCCATCGGGGCCGCCCCCGGCGACGAGCGGCCGGGGGACGAAGACATGCTCCGCCTGATCTTCCGGCCGGGCTTCTCCACGCTCGACAAGGTCTCGGAAGTCTCCGGGCGCGGGGTCGGGCTCGACGCGGTGGAGCGCACCATCCACGAGCTGGGCGGGGAGATCCGCGTCTCCTCGGAGCTGGGCAAGGGGTCCCGGTTCGAGATGTCCGTGCCCTCGACCCTCGTGATGATCTCGGCCTTCATCGTCCGCGTGGGGGACCTGCGCTACGCGATCAACGTCGGGCAGATCAAAGAGCTTCTGTACGCCGGGCGCGAAGAGATCATGGGGCGCGACGGCAAGCGGAACATCGAATACCGCGACTCGAACATCCCGCTCATCGAGCTCCGGTACCTGCTGGGGCTGGGCGGCGCGCGCGTCTTCGACCCTTCGGACGAAGCGCCCGCGAGGGCGGCCGCCCCCCCCCCCGCCGGCGCCGGCTCGGCGGTCAACCGTGTCCCGGTCCTGATCACGCGCTCGGGCGAGAGGCACGTCGCCGTCGCCGTCGAGCAGTTCGACGAGCAGAGGGAGATAATCGTCAAATCGCTCGGCTCGCTCGGCCCCAGGTTCAAGGGCGTCGTCGGCGCGGTGGACCTTGAGGGCGGGGACGTGGCCCTGGTGCTCGACCTGCCGAGCCTGTTGCTCATCCGAAGCCTGAGAATGTAATTTATTAGTCCGATGTCACTCCCGAGAGGTAACAGATGGCGGGCGGTAACAAGAAGTCAGGCACGAGCTTCCTCGAAGGGTTGAAGGCGATCCATCTGGGGTTGCCCGATTCCGAGAAGGACGAGGGCAAGGACGCGCGCGTCTCCGTGCTCGTCTTCGGCATCGGCGGGGGGACTTACGCCATCGGGGTGGAGGGCACGGAAGGGGTCGTTGACTGTCCCAGGACTTCCCCCCTCCCGAGCCCGCCCGACGGGGTCGTCGGCGTGACGAGCGTGCGCGGGAAGATAACGGTCGTGATGGACCTGAGCCTGGGCGCGGCCCAGCGCGAGGGCCGCCGCCGTTTGATCCTGCTGAAGGGGGACGCTCAGCTCGGGCTGCTGGCCGACCGAGTGGAGGGCGTTCTGTCTCTGACCCCCCGGCAGGTCCGGCCCGCCGGCAAGCGCGATCAGAACTCGCAGGGCGCGGCCCTCGCGGAGTCGTGGCCCTCGCAGAATTACTTCAGGAGCGAGGGGAGAGAAGTTCCTATAATCGACACCTCCCGGCTGGCGGAGCTTTGAGCGGGTCGTCGCCCTCAGGTTTGGTTCTACTGTGCTGAAATGAAGGATGCGAGAATAACATCGGGCAAGGGGCAGAGGGCGGCCGGGCCGTCTCTGGACGAACAGACGTTCGAAAGCCTGCGGCGGCGGATCACGATGTCGAGCGGCATCTTCGTCCCGACCGACGACAACTCCCGCTTCGTCCTTGAGAGGAGGCTCGCGCCGCGCCTGCGGTTCCGCGGGGTCACCTCCTTCTATGACTACGAGCGAAACCTGGACGAGCAGGAGATGGAGTTGATGCTCGACGCGGTGGCGATCCACGAGACGTATTTCTTCAGAGAGGGGCGGCAGCTCAAGGCATTCGCGGGTCACGTCCTGCCCGAGCTCGCGAAGCTAGGGAGGCCGATCAACATATGGAGCGCGGGCTGCTCGACGGGGGAGGAGGCCTACACAATCGCTATGCTTCTGGCCGAAGGGGGGCTGCTGGACCGGGGGCGCGTGCTCGCAAGCGACCTGAGCCGGCGGGTCATCGAGGTCGGCAGGCTCGGGCTTTATGGCCCTTCGAGCTTCCGCACGACCGACGACAGGTACAAGGGGAGGTACTTTTGCGAGTCGAGGCGGGGGATGTGGAGCGTTTGCGATTCCATCCGCGATTCCGTCACGTTCGAGCAGTTCAACCTGATCGAGCTGAACCGCCAGCTGGACCTTGCCCGCGAGCCCGCAGGCTCCGGGTTCGACGTGATCTTCTGCCGCAACGTACTTATGTATTTCGACGACGAATCGAGCCGCGAGACCGTGAGGTCGTTCCACTCCCTGCTCGCGCCGGGCGGGTTCCTGCTGCTCGGGCATGCCGAGTCCCTTCTGCCATACGGGACCGGCTTCAAGCCCGTGCAGATAGGCCACGAGCTTATCTATCGGAAGTGAGCTTGCACCCTGAAGAGCTTGAATTCATACCGATATTTTTTGGATTATTGGGTTCGGAGAATCGAGGTTTTCGTGCACCGTCTGCTCATTGTTGATGATTCCCCCTATTATCGGCTCCGCTTCTCGAAGATATTCGCGCGCTCCGAGAGGCTCGCGGTGGCGGGCCTCGCCGATGACGGGGTCGAGGCCATCAAGCAGATATCCGTGCTGAGCCCCGACATCGTACTGCTCGACCTGCTGATGCCGGGCATGGATGGGTTCGGGGTGCTGCGCTGGGCGATGGTGAATCACCCCCTCCCCATCGTCGTCTGTAGCTCTTTCAGCGACAGGGAGCGGGTCTTCAAGGCCATAGAGCTCGGGGCGGTCGATTTCCTGCTGAAGCCGACGCCGCGAGCCTCGCAGTCCACGTCGAACCTTGAGGACCAGATCATCCAGAGGGTCGAGGAGGCCGTGAACGCGAAACCGTCTTCCGTGATCGCGAGCGCGGACGTGCGCGCCGGCATCATCGCCGCCGAGCGGGAGGCCCGCGGGGCGGAGGTGGAGCTCATCTGCATCGCCGCCTCGACGGGCGGGCCGGGGGCGATTCAAAAACTGGTCGCCGAATTGCCCAAAGGCTTGTCGGCCCCCATAATCATCGCCCAGCACATGCCCGCGGGGTTCACGGCGCCGTTCGCCGAGAGGCTCAACTCGATCACCCATTATAAGGTCGGGGAGGCGAGGGACGGGGAGGCGATTGAACCGAGGCACATTTACGTCGCGCCGGCCGGGTCGCAGACAGTCGTCCTGCGCGAGGAAGGCCGCCTCGTCCTTTCGATCTCCGCCGCGTCGCCCACGTCCCTGCATGCGCCTTCGGCCGACGCCCTCTTCGCCTCGGCCTCGGCGGCCTGCGGCAACCGAGTGCTCGGGGTCGTGCTCACCGGGATGGGCGAGGATGGGGCGGAAGGCGCGGAGGTCATCCGCAAGGCGGGCGGGCACGTGCTGGCGGAGTCGAACGAGTCGGCGGTAGTCTTCGGGATGCCCAGGTCGGTGATCGAGAGAGGGTGCGCAAACGCGATGCTCCCCTTGCCGGCAATCGCCCCGGTGTTGCTCGCGTACACGCTCAAAGAGTAGCCCGTATGGCCGCGCCTGAAAGCTATATTGGGTTGAAGTTTAATGGGTTGGAAATTAGACTATAGAAACTACTATGAGTGGAATGAAATTTCGCAGAACCTGTTCGGTCTGTAACGCGACTTTTTTCTCGCCTGATCGGAAGGCCGCATACTGTTTGAAGTGCCTCAAGAAGCGTGTGGTCAAGCACGTGCCTAACGAGTTCAAGGCAGAAGTGCAGGCCTCCCGCGTGGCACCGAGGCCCGTGCCGCAGCCGCCCATGCCCGCCGCGCCGGCGGGCGCGATGCGCCGGGAGAGGGTCTTGAGGGCCCCGAAGGCCGCGACCCTCACGCCCGAGGTGAAGCGCCGGATAGTGCAGATTTACGAGGAAGAGTACGCGAACCTGCCCGCGCCGACCAGAGACATGCACGCGCAGATAGCGAACAAGCTCTGGCTCAAGCGGCAGGTCGTCGCCGACGTGATCCGCGAGCTGCTTCAGGCGAAGACGGGCATCCCCATCGAGCAGAAGTCTAGGGCCATCGAGATGTACAGGCGGTTCGTCGAGAGCGGCCACAGGCCCGAAGGCGGGCGGCGCAGGGCCATAAGCATCGCGCTCGGGCTCCCTTATAAGCAGGTCGTCAAGCTCATACGCGAATGGTCGATGGCCGAGTACGAGAAGTCTCCCACCCCGACCCCTTCCCGCCAGCAATTGTTCGAAGTGGAGAAGGTCTACTGGGAGGAGCTGAAGACCCAGAGGTACCGCCTGACCGAGCTCCCCGACAGGATCGCCGAGCAGCTCGGGTTCGTGACGAGGTGGCAGGTCCTCAGGTGGCTCGATGTCCTGCACGACGACGAGAGCGCCTTCGCCAACGTCCCCGACCCGCCGTCGGACATTCAGAAACAGATCCTCGACGCTTATCTCGATTACCTGACCTTGGAGTCTCCGCCCGAACAGGGGCTGCACTACAGCATCGCCGGGCAGATCGCGCGCGTGAGCCCGCGCCAGGTCCACAAGGTCCTTCAGAATTACCGGCACAAAATGCGGTCGGAATATCCGCTTATTTGATCGAGGGCCGGGGCCGCGCGCGGGTGAAGAAGTGTCCGCGGCCCTGACCTTTCCCGCTCTTATTAATGAAACAGGTCGTCCAGAATTTCCGCACGGGTGAATTGAAAGTTGAAGAGCTGCCGCCGCCGGCGTTGAGGCCGGGCGGCGTCCTCGTCCGCACCGCCTACTCCCTTATCAGCGCGGGGACCGAGCGGTCGATAGTCGAGACGGCTCAAAGCTCGCTCATCGGGAAGGCGAGGGGCCGGCCCGACCTCGTTCGCCAGGTCCTCGACACCTTCAAACGCGAAGGACTTCGCTCTACATACGAGAAAGTAAAATCCCGCCTCAACCAGATCAAGGCGCTCGGCTACAGCGCCTCCGGGGTGGTGACGGCCGTCGGGCCGGGAGTCCGGGGATTGAAGGCGGGCGACCGGGTGGCGTGCGCCGGGGCGGGGTACGCCTCGCATGCGGAAGTGGTCTTCGTTCCCGAAAACCTCTGTTGCAAACTGCCCGAAAAAGTCTCGCTCGAATCCGCGTGTTACTCGACGGTCGGAGCGATTGCCTTGCAGGGCATCAGGCAGGCCGACGTTCGTCTGGGCGAGGTCGTCGTGGTGATCGGCCTCGGGCTGGTCGGACAGCTCTCGGTGCAGATGTTGAAAGCCTCCGGCTGCGTCGTCATCGGCGTGGACATCGAGGCCGCGCCCTGCGAGCTCGCGAAGAAGTCGGGGGCCGACGCGGTCGCCTCCGGCAACGCGAAGGCCCGCGAGGTCGTCTCGTCGCTCACCTCGGGGTACGGCGCGGATTGCATCCTGATCACCGCGGGCACCAAGTCGAACGAGCCGGTCGAGCTTGCGGCCGAGCTCGCGAGGGACCGCGCGAAGGTCGTCGTCGTCGGCATGGTCGGGATGGACATTCCGCGCAACAGCTACTACATGAAAGAGCTCGATATAAGGCTCTCGCGCTCTTACGGCCCCGGACGCTACGACCCGGAATACGAAGAGAGGGGCCGCGACTATCCGATTGGTTACGTGCGCTGGACAGAGAACCGCAACATGGAAGCATTCCTCAGGCTCGTCGGCGAAGGGAAGGTCGACACGGACCTTTTGACCACGCACCGCTTCCCGATGGAGAGCGCCACGGACGCTTACGGCCTGATCACGGGGCACGGCAACGACCGCTATTGCGGGGTCGTGTTGAAGTACCCGGAAGCGGACCGGCCCGTCGCCGGAGTTATCCATTCTTCGAAGGCCCCGAAGAAGTCGGAGGGCGATCTGGGAATCGGCTTCATCGGGGCGGGCAATTTCGCGAGGGGCGTGCTGCTCCCGATAGTCAGGCGGGCGGCCAGAGTTCAAATGAGCGGGATCGCCACGGCCACCGGCATAAGCGCGAAGAACACCGCCGAGCAGTTCGGTTTCGGGTATTCGACGACCGATTACGATGCCGTACTGGCCGACGAGAAGACGGCCTGCGTATTCATTGCCACGCGCCACGACACGCACGCGCGGTACGCGGCGGAGGCCCTCCGTAGGGGCAAGAGCGTCTTCGTCGAAAAGCCTCTGGCCACCACCGAAGAAGGGCTGAGGGAGGTCGTGGCCGCGGTGCGCGACACCGGGGGCACTTTGATGGTAGGCTTCAATCGCCGCTTCGCCCCCCTGTCGAGGGAGATCAAGGAGCGGTTCAAAACGAGGTCCGGCCCTATGACCATGATCTACCGCGTGAACGCCGGGCAACTCCCTCGGGACCACTGGTCGCACGACGAGACCGAGGGGGGCGGGCGCATAATAGGGGAGGTCTGCCACTTCGTCGACTTCGTTCAGTTCATGTCCGACGCCATCCCCGTGCGCGTGTCGGCGTCCTCGGTCCCCCGGAAGCCGCTCGCGGGATTCGTAGACGACAGCGTCGCCGTCTCGATCACCCTCTCGGATGGCTCGATAGCTTCGATCATCTACACGGCCAGCGGGGATTCGTCGGTCGCTAAAGAGCGCGTCGAGATTTTCTGCGACCGCAGCGTCGCGACGATTGAAGACTTCAGGGAGGGGAGTTTCGACAAAGAGTCGAAGCGAACCAAACTCGGGGGCGGCGCCCAGGATAAAGGCCACGCGGCGGAGGTAGCCGCGTTCCTCGCTTCGGCGCGCGGCGAGTCCGACCCTCCGATAAGCCTCGAATCGCTCGCGGCGACGACCCTCGCGACCTTCGCGATCATCGAGGCGGCCGGCAGCGGGCAGACGGTCCCGATCAACGTCGCGGAATTGCTGGCGTGACCTTCGCCCGACCCTCGCCCGGCCTGAGATTAATCATAAAGAGAATGGCACCGTGCGCCTCTGCTCGCTGCTCTCGACGGCCAGCTCGATGATGCGAATCGTGTCCCTCGCTTCTTCAGGTTTAACAGAGAGGCCCGCGCGGCCGGAGATCGCGTCGGCGACGTTTTGATAAAAAGCCTGGTATGACCCCGCGACCGTTTCCACTTTCGACCTAACGCTCGACCCTTCCGCCTCCGTGAAGAGGGTGCCCCATCGCTCTTCGGGTTCTCGCCCCCAGCCGGCTTCCGAAGGCGCGCGGCCCTGCTTCAGGGCCTCTTCCTGCGGGTCGAGGCCGTACTTCACGAACGAGCCATGAGTCCCGCGCAGGATGAAACGCGGGCTCTCTTCCCGCACCAGCATCCCGGCCTTCAAGGTCACTTTCAACCTTTCGTAATGCAGGATCAGCTCGAAATTATCCGTCGTCTTCGCGAAGTCCCTTTGAATGCGGAGGTCCGATGTGATCATCTCGGGCAACCCGAACAGCACCCGCGCCTGATCGATGAGGTGCGAGCCGAGGTCGTAAAGAATCCCGCTGCCTTCCCCCTCCTGCTCCTTCCAGGCGTCGGGCCGGGGCGAATTCCTGAAGCGGTCAAAACGGGATTCGAACTCTACGAGCCGCCCGAGAAGCTTGCCGTCCAGCAGCCTCCCGACCGTTTGAAAGTCGCCATCCCATCTTCGGTTGTGGTAGACGGTGAGGACCCTGTTCTGCTCGCGGGCCAGATCGATCAACTCCTGAGCCTGACCCGAAGTCGTGGTGAAAGGTTTCTCAACAACGACGTGCTTCCCGGCGATCAATGATTGCCGGGCCAGCTCGAAATGCGAGCTGTTCGGGGTCGTGATGATGACCAGCTTTATCCGGTCGTCCTGCAGGAGAGCCGAGACATCGCGCACGACTTCCACGGGAGGGTGCAGCCTGCTCGAATCGTTCCCGTGGCGCTCGACCACTTTCTTTAAACTGAGGCCCCGGACGGACTGAATGACCGGCGCGTGAAATACCCGCGCCGACGTGCCATACCCGATCAATCCCACGCTGGTTTCAGACATCTCGCCTCCCCCGGAATTGTAAGCCGGCCCGCTCGGGTCGGGGAAGGCGCATGGCGGAGGCGTTCAAACTATTCCGGAAAGTCTTCCCTTGCGGCTCATGGTAGTTCGTTGATAGCTTTTATAACCGAAACGGCGAGGTTTATTTCATTCCACGCGCCGGTCTTACCTTTCATTAGAACCTGGTATAACCCATTGGGGCTTTCTGAGGATAGATGTGCCTGGTGTTCCTCTCCAATCTTTCTTACAACCTCTTCAAAGGATCGACGATACTTTCCTATCTCGTAGTAGAAAATATCCTCGACATAAGGGAGAGCGAAAAAGACGGCTGAACGATACCTTATTGCGAAGTTATCGCTTACGAGATTCTCAATATATATAGTGTCGTCTCTGAGCAGAGCATTCTCCAGATCGTCCAGGAAGATTCTTTCCTGGGAAGCAAGGTCCACCTCTTGTTGAGGTAGAGGCGGCGGCGGAACCGTTGTCTGCTTGTTCCGCTTCTCTCTGGACTCGTTAAACTTGGGGACCATGTTTTGAATGAACGACGCGGTCCCCGCAGGCGCTCCCGCAGCATGAGCGGATGCTTCGATCCCACCTTGAATCAGAGCCGGGCCTAGTATCCTCACTACTTCCCAGACCTTATTGCCGAGCTGAGGTTTCTTAGCCTTATCCAGAAGAGGTCTCTGAATGAATTCATACAGAAAGACCCATCGGCAGGTCTCGCAAAATTCATTCGAAATCGACTTCTCCTTTTCTTGAAGGGTGCCAATCGGATTGACGTACTCCTGAATATAAGTCTGGTCATATGATTTCTTTTGCAGGATACTCAGCAACCTGCCGGAGTGTAGAGAAAGGGCACCACAGTAGTATTGAGCAAACTCTCTCGCTGCCGCCTCCAGTTTTGACCTGACCTTATCTTCAAGATCCAGCAACAAAGCCCTGATTCGGCCCTCCCGGTATTCGAACCCTGTAATATCGTCGATAGCTGTACCTATCAATTCGCTGTCCGAAGCCAGCAAGTGCCGAAGCCTTTGCCTCAAGGTATTATCTAAACCCTCAAATATGTTACTCACTTTTCGTGACAGCACTTGCTCATGCTCGGTAGACCTGCGTATGTTGTATATTGCTTTATTAAACGAACGGCATTGGGATAATAACTCCTGTCGGTCCTCATCGACCTGTTGCCTGCAAAGCTCACGCAAGTAACGATTCTTCAAGACCAATGGGTCAGAAGCATCGGTCGCATTCAGGTTGTACTTTTCCAGAATCGTGTTGCATTCCTTACGTGCTACCTCGATGACATTTTTCAAACGCATCTCGACCTCTCTCAGCATCAGGTCAATTCTCTGCGCACCCAGAAAAAGGTCGAGGCTGTCTTCAAGGCCTTTAATTCCGCTCTTGTGAATTGCCCGCTCGTCAGACTCTCTCGTTAAAGACGTTCCGAGATTAAGAGTCGTCAAGTACCCCAGGTATTGGTTCTGTTCCTTTTCGGTCAGCGACTCTCCCCCGGCGTTACGTTGCGCAAGCATGGCCAACTCTGCCATCGTTTCAAAGTAATTGAGAGGGCCGGTTGAATCCCCTCCCGATAAATCCGCAGAGAGAGAGCGGCGAATTTCATCTACCGAAAGGCGGAGCCTGCGCTCATCATCCGCCGTTTTTATTTGGTCCATCTGGTTCACAACCAGAAAGATTCTCCCCATCAATTCAGTTCGCTGGAGGCTGGAAAGGCCCTGGAAGAGAGCGTCCTGTAGCAGGTGCGCCATGGTGACTGTCTGGCTCTCGGGGCGCTTTGCGTTGACCACTAAAATCACGGCGTCCGCTGTTTCTGCTTCCATTTGCAAGATTTCGCGGTGGCGCATAGTTTGAGCGCCGATGCCGGGTGTATCCACCACTATAGTATTGCGTAAAGAATTCTTCCCATCCGCAGCCTGCCTCAAATGATATTCAACCCTTAGGATTCCCGCGATCTCTCTGGCCGGGCCTTTTGTATTGGTTTCGCTCTTCTCGTCGATAAGGTCCTGAATAAATTTAGTATCTTGACTCGGATCAAACTTGACGCGCCCGTTTAACCGCCCCTGCTCCGCCAGACGCCGCCAGGTAGAGGTGATGTCCTCACAGTCCGTGATGAACTGTTTCCGCAGATTCTCGTCGAGGTATGTGCCCTCGATAAGCTTGCCAAATTTGTTACTGTTAACTATTTCCATCAATTCCTTTACGGAGTCGGGAAGCGTGATCTGATGCCGGGAGGCCAGTTGGCGAAGCAGGGATATAAAATCGGCGTGGTTTCTATAAACAACAACGCCATACTCCTTGGCCGTGTCCGAAGCGGGGTAGACGTAAGTCGGGACGCCGGTCACGGCACCACCCGCGGCCACCCGCAGGATTTTACGCCGGAGCAGAGAGTTGACGATACTGCTCTTGCCTGCTCCGGTTTCGCCCAGGACTGCGATCTTGTAAGGAACATCGTACTTGAGTCTCTGGCTTGCTTTTTCTAACTCGGCCCGCGCATGTCCCAAATAGTCCGGAGACGATGGGATAGACCTGTGCAGCGTCCGGCTTCGTTCAACAAGGCGCGACCATTTCTCGAAACCTCTCTCGATTATGCTGGCCTCAATACCTTGGAACCAGTATTTCCAGTGTTCGAATTGGGCGTCGTTGTCTTTCATAAATTCCTCTCAGGTGAAACCAGGATTCCATGTCAAAGAATGGCGGGCCACGGTAGATATTTAAATCAAAGCGTCCGCCCGGAAATCTGTTGCGCCGGATCGCTCGACGTGTAGTCCCTGGATCGAATGAGCGGAAAGGCTCATGGCGCTTGACGAGAATTCAACAGATATATTTCTCAGTTTACCCGTGACTTCTGGAAGCCACGAATTTCAGGACTTTTGAGCTTAAGCTGCAATCGGCCGTTTTGCGCGGCCGAAGATTGCGGACCCCAAATTTAGTCTCAAAGCTTTCCTCTGTCAATGATATTTACCTTGTTTAATGACGTTCACCGGCGGATAGTCTTCGGGGATTAAACAAAAGCGGCGGGGCGGCTTTTATGTAACGACATGTTATGTGTGTGTCCTGCTCAAGCGACATGAAGTAGCTCATTCGCAAAACATGTTTCGGAGCGTGCAACCTTACCCCGCCTTCGTTTATCATATCCGGGAGGAAACTGGCTCGGGCTTCGGGCACATAGTCTTAATTTAATTTATTATCGGAGGAATGATGAACTTTCGAAGGTTTTCTGTATTGATCGGTTTGGTCGGGCTCATGAGCGTCCCGGCTTTCGCGCAGTCGTCCGCTAAAGTGGTTAAAGTCAAACCGGAGCAGAGTGTCTACAAGGTGAAGCAGGGCTCGGCTTTTCAGGTGGCCGTGGTCATCGACATCGACGGCGGCTATCACATAAACTCCAACAAGCCCGCCGAAGACTTCCTGATCCCCACGTCGCTCAAGATTCAGGCTTTGCCGGGCCTGCGCGCCAACACCGTCAGGTACCCCAAGGCGAAGGTTCAGAAGTTCCCCTTCTCGGAAACGCCGATGTCCGTGTATGAGGGGCGCGCGGTCCTGAGGTTTACGGCGCGCGCTCTGCCGTCTCTTTCGCCGGGCAGTCATACGATCAAAGGCAAGCTGACCGTACAGGCATGTAACGATCAGGCATGCCTGCGCCCGCAAACCGTCGACGTGGAGATTCCCCTCGAAGTGAGTTAGCTTTAACCCGTGGGCGGCGTTGAAATCGATTTTGATTCGCCTCTTTTTCGGGGGTCGCGCCGCCGTTCACTTCTTCCACACATGTCCGCGAAGACTGACACAGCCCTTGAGTGCAAGCGAGCCGTAGAGAGGCTGCTCCTGTACTGCCGCTCGGAGCAGTGGAGCGGCTACGACCCTTACGACGGATTGAACAGCCCATTCTCCGGCCTGCCGCCTCTGAAGAACAAGCTCGGCAGGACCGCGTGGATTCAACTCGTGAAGCGCTGCCCGGTCAACATCAGGCCGGCCCTCGGGATAAAGAAAGGCCTGAACGCGAAGGGCGTGGCCCTGGCTTTGCGGGCAGTGATCCTCCTGTCCGACGGCACGGGCGAGGCGTTGCCGTCCGTTGACGGTAGGCTTGAGCGGGACTTCCAATTCCTCACTCGCTCTCTCGCCGCCCTGCGAAACGACGACTATAAAGAAGCCTGCTGGGGGTATAACTTCGACTGGCAGTCCCGCGCCTTCTTCGCGCCCCGAGGTACGCCGAACGTCGTCTGCACGGTCTTCGCGGCGCATGCCTATCTCGACTGGTTCGAGCGCACCGGGAACCAGTATGCGTTTGAGATGGCTTTGAGCAGTTGCCGCTTCCTCCTCGACCGGATCAACCGGGGGCGCGGCCCCGAGGGCTTCTGCTTCAGCTACACCCCGCTCGACCGGTCCCGCGTCCACAACGTCAACCTGCTCGCGGCGGAGCTGCTCGCCCGCGCGCACAGCTTCGAGCCGAATGACGAGTTCAAAGACGCGGCTGCCGGCGCGGCGAGGTACACCGTTTCGAAGCAGGGCGAGGACGGCTCCTGGCCTTACGGGGAGTCGCCCGACCAGCAGTGGGTCGATAGCTTTCACACCGGCTTCATCCTCGTGTCGCTCGGCAACCTCATCAAAGACCTCGGGGCGTTCGAGTGGGAGAATAATCTGGAGAGGGGGTTTGATTTCTACAGGGGGAGATTCTTTCTTGCGGACTTCACACCCAAATACTATCATGACAGGCTTTACCCGATTGACGTGCATAGCGCGGCGCAGTCGGTGATAACTTTCTCGGAGATGAACCGCAGGTTCCCCGGCTCGACGGAGATGGCTGCCGGGGCGGTGAGGTGGGCCATCGAAAACCTTCAATCGCCCCAGGGCTATTTCTACTACCAGCGCCGCCGCCTGTACACGAACAGGATTCCGTACATCCGATGGGCGCAATGCTGGATGCTGTATGCTTTGAGCCTTCATCTCTCGCGGATTATATTGAGCGAACATGGCTGATAATGTGGCTGCCGTATCGGATCGAGCTGTAAAGGCGGGGCTTCGGAAACGGAGCCTCGTGTGGGCCATGACTCCTATGGCCGCGCTCCTGCTGGTCGATCTGGTCATCTCGATCCTGGCCTTCGTGCTCGCCTACAAGCTGCGGCAGGGGATACCCATATTCACGTGGGCGCGCAAGAGCGTGCTGCCCACGGGACTCGCCCCCGACTTTCAGGCTTATTCCGTGATCCTGCTCTTCGTCCCCTTCGTGAAGTTCTTCGCGCTCCGCCGGTACGGGCTTTACAAGCTCAGGGGGGAGTTCTCCTTCTCCGGGGACCTCGTGAGGGTCGCCAAGGCTTCGACCATGAGCTTCCTCGTCCTGGTCCTGATCGCGTTTCTTTTCAGGCAGGGCTTTTCGATCAGCAACGGGCAGTTGATCTACCTCGACTACTCCTACTCGCGGCTCCTCTTCGTTTATGACTGGCTCATCTCGATGTTCCTCTTCTGGGTCGTGCGGTGCGTCGTGCGCGCCGTCCAGGTCGCATGCCGCTCACTTGAGCGTAACCTCATCCCGACGATAGTGGTCGGCTGCGGGGAGATGGCGCAGGTCTGCATAGCGGAGATGTCGGAGAAGCCGCGCCTGGGTTACAAGCTGGTCGGGGTCGTGACCGCGCGGTCCAACGAGGACCCTTCCCCCATCCGAAAGTACAGGGTGAGGGTGCTCGGGGCCTTCGACAACCTGCCCGACCTCGTGAAGAGGTACGGCGTCGAAGAGGTGCTCATCACCGACACGAGGATACACCCCAGGAAGATGTTCGAGGTGTTGATGGAGTGCGGGCGGGACCACCACATCAAGTACAGGGTCATCCCCAACCTCTTCGACTGCCTGCCCGGTAAGACGGAGATAGCCACCATCGGGACGCTCCCGATGATCAAGCTGTACGAAGAGCCGCTCCGGGGGCCTCAGCGGATGGTCAAGCGCGGGCTCGACATTCTGGTGGCTCTGGCGATACTGCTGGTCACGTGGCCCTTCTGGGTTGCCCTCGCCATCCTGATCAAGCTCGAATCGGAGGGGCCCGTCTTCCTGAAGCAGGAGCGGGTCGGGATGGATGGGAAGATGTTCCTGATGTACAAGTTTCGCTCCATGCGGCGGGAGGCCGACGACCGCGTCCACCGCGAGCTGATGGCGAAGATGATCAGCGGGGAGGAGGCCAATCAGGGCACGTCCGAGGAGCCGATTTATGGCAAGATCAAAGACGACCCGCGGCTGACGAGAATCGGGGGCTGGATGCGCCGCTACTCAATCGACGAGCTGCCGCAGGTCCTGAATGTCATGATCGGGGAGATGAGCGTCGTCGGCCCGCGCCCGCCCATCCCGTACGAAGTCCGCCACTACAAGGACTGGCACCGGACCCGCTTTCACGTTAAGCCCGGCATTACTGGCCTGTGGCAGGTCAGCGGGCGCAATCGCCTGCACTTCGAAGAGATGGTCCGCCTCGACATCTTCTACCTTGAGAACTGGTCCCCCTGGCTCGACCTCAAGATCATGTTCAAAACCATCCCTGTCGTCCTCAAGGGCGATAACACGTACTGAGTAGATTCTCCCCTAACAATATATTTGAACATGCCTGTAGTATATCTGTCGGCCTAACGGCTGATATTTCGGCCTCATCTGAAGTGAAAGTTAAGTATTATGCCTAAACGACTGCTGAAATCTGTACTCTTTCTGCTGGTGGCTTTCTATCGCCTGGCCGCGCAGGGCGGCGCGCAAGGCTCGAACACCTCCAGCCCTCGCCCTGTTAAATCTTGATAAAAGCGACGAAGCGGAGAAGCTGCCCGCCGAACTGAGCGACGAGAAAGCGCCGTTCGCCCCCTATATTGAGTTCGCGGAGCTTCTGGTGTCGCTCGACCGGCACTCGGAAGCCCTCTCCGCTATCGACGAGGGCGTGCGCTCTGGCGCGTCTGGGGAGGAAGGTTGAGGCGATGTGGGCGCTCAGGCTGGCGGTCGAGCTTGACGGCGATGACGCTCTGAGGTTGAGCCCAGGAAGAAGACAGGTAAAAAAAGCGGGCGCGCGCCCTCGACCGGCCCCAGGCCGGGTCACATCTCGTGGCGATTGGAGAGGGCTTTATGCATCGTCACCTCGTCGGCGTATTCCAGGTCGGAGCCGACGGGAACCCCCATCGCTATTCGGGTGATCCTGATCCCAAGGGGCTTTATGAGCCTCGAAAGATAATTCGCCGTGGCTTCGCCTTCGGTGTTCGGGTTGGTGGCCAGTATCAACTCTTCCACTTCGCCCGACCGCAGCCTCTCTAGCAGGTTCTTGATCTTCAGGTCGTCCGGCCCTATCCCCCTTATCGGGGAGAGCGCGCCGTGCAGGACGTGATACAGGCCGCGGTACTCGCGGGTCTTCTCGACCGTGACGAGGTTGAACGGCTCTTCCACGACCAGAATCACCTTCCTGTCGCGCGCGTCGTTCGCGCAATAACGGCAGGGGTCCACGTCCGTGATGTTGTTGCACACGGAGCAGAGGATGATCTTTTCTTTGACTTCGTTTATGGCCTCGATCAGGCGGTCCGTGTCCTCGCGGCTCGCCCGCAGCAGGTAGAAAGCTAGCCTCTGGGCCGATTTGTGTCCAACGCCCGGCAGTCGCTTCAACTCGTCAATCAATCTCGTAACGGGTTCTGCGTAATCCAGCATGCTTCAAATTTTCTTCTCCCTCGCAGGGGCGATAATCGGGTATTAATTCTTCAGATATCGCCCCCACGGGGTCCGGGACCGATCTCCGTTCTACCTCGTCTGCCTGATTAAAGCAGGCCGTCCGGAAGGCCCATGCCTCCGAGCTTGGAGCCGAGCTTGCCCTTGACCGCCTCGTCGGCCTTCCGGGTCGCTTCGTTGAATGCGGCCGTGATCAAATCCTGAAGCATCTCCACGTCGCCACCCTTGGCCGCCTCGGGGTCGATCTTGATGTCGAGCAGTTCCTTCGCCCCGTTCATCGAGATGCGGACCATCCCTCCGCCCGCGCTGGCCTCGACTCGGGTCTGCTGCAACTCGCGCTGCATGTCATCCTGCATCTGCTGAGCCTGCTTCATCATCTCCTGAATGTCGAATCCGCCTGGAAACTTCATGTACTTACCTCCTTGTTATGTCGCCTGATTATTGCGGGGTCGCCTCGCCGCTCAGTTTTCCGGTTTGATTACTTTTAAATCCCCCTGAAACATGTCCACGACCGCTTTGATCTTGGGGTGGTTCGCCGCCTCGTCTTTCGCCTTCGACTCCTTCTGCTTCGGAGAAGGCTCGCCCCCGTCCTGCTCTCCAATACTAACCGAAACGGAAAGCGGACGGCCAATCACTTCATTGCACGCTTCGACGATCACCTTCCTGTTGGCCTCGACCTGCGACCTGTACGCGCTGTCGCCCGGCGCGAAGACGACCCGCAGGACATCCCCGTCCACCCGCATGTCGGCCTTGGCCAGAGTCATGACCAGAAGCATTTTCTTCCTGGCCTCAAGCGCCGCCTTGATCTTCTGGACCGCCTGCTCCCCGCTCACCGCCGCTCCCGCCGCGGCGGGCGGCTCGTCCTCGTATGGCTCGTCGAGGATCATCGGCGGCTCTTCGGGGGGCGGGGGCGCGGGCCGCCTCGCCTGCGGAGGTCGCGGCTCGGCACTCGTCGCGGGTATTTCCGGCTCCGGCCTGGCCGCCTTCGCGGGAGGCGGAGGGGGCGCGGGCCGGGAAGGCGGCGGGACCGCGCGCGGCGCTATCTGGCTCGCCCTCTGCGGGGCTCGCGCGCCGCCGGGGCTTTGCAAGGGTGAAGGCCCTTCGGCCCCGCGCGCCGGACCCGCCTGACCGACGGGCGGGCCGCCCGCGCGCGCCTCAAGGTCTTCGAGTCGCTTGAGGGCCTCCTCCAGCAGGTAGAGCCTGCGCGCGTGGACGAGCTTCATCAGCCCGATCTCCAGTTGGAACCGCGGCTGCGTTGACAGGCGGATGTCCTGCTCGGTCTTCGTGAGGATCGAAAAGAAGCGCAGCAAGTCCTGCTCCGAAAATGACTCCGACAGCCTGACCAGGGCTTCGCCCTCACCCTGCGGGATCTGCAAAAGCTCGGGGTCGAAACCCATGATCTTCGTCACGAGTAACGCGCGCGTGTGGACCATCAGCTCCCTGCAATAATTCCTGAGGTCGTAACCGCGGGCGACCACCTCGTCGACCAGCCTGAGGATGCTCTGCGAGTCCTCCCCGGCGACCGCCCTCAGCGTCGCGTTGAGCGATTCGAGGTCCGCGAGCCCGAGCGCCGCCGACACGTCCGACTCCTCGATGGCCTTGCCCGCGAAGCTGATCACCTGGTCGAAGGCGGACTCGGCGTCGCGCATCGAGCCGTTGCCCGCGCGGGCGATAGCGAACAGGGCCGCCTCGCTCACGCTCAGCCCCTCGACCTCCGCGATGTGGCGGAGCTGGTCGATGATCTTCCTGACCGAGATGGTTCGGAACTCGAAGACCTGGCAGCGCGAGAGGATCGTCTCCGGCACTTTGTGCAGCTCCGTCGTGGCCATGATGAAGACGACGCGCGGGGGCGGCTCTTCGAGAGTCTTCAGGAGCGCGTTGAAGGCGGGGCCGGAGAGCTGGTGCACTTCGTCGATGATGAATATCTTGTTCCTGTCGCGCGCGGGCGCGATCTGGATGGTCTGGATGATGACTTCGCGCACGTTATCGACGCCGGTGTTGGAAGCGGCGTCGATCTCGAGCACGTCTATCGAGGCCGACCTCGCGATCTCGAGGCACGAGGCGCAGTTGTCGCAGGGCTCGACCGTCGGGCCGTTGACGCAGTTCAGGGCCTTGGCGAGTATCCGGGCGGTCGTGGTCTTACCCACGCCCCGCGCGCCCGTGAAGAGGTAGGCGTGGTGGATGCGGTTGCCGGTTATCGCATTCTTCAGGGTGCGGGTGATGGCCTCCTGCCCGACCACCTGATCGAAGGACTGCGGCCTGAATTTCCTCGCGATTACCTGTGAGTCTGACATTGCGTTAGTTCATTCTTATGAAATGCGCCAGCGTTTAGTCTAAGCAGTTGACTCGCGGCTTGCAAGATGAAGGGATTCACCGGAGCGGATTTCGCATGAAAAAGAGTCGCGGGCGGCGCCGTCTGGGCCGAGCGGTTCTTATCAGGCTCCGGAGAGGCCGCGGCACATCCGCGTACTGCTACCGTTGCTCCGTTCCCGGCCTGGCGGGATTCGCAGCCGCGCGATTGCACGGCGTCCGGAGCCTGATAAGAACCGCTCACTTTCAAAATCGAGACCTGAAATTACCGTGTGGCGGAGAGGGTGGGATTCGAACCCACGGTACGGTTTCCCGTACACAGCATTTCCAGTGCTGCCAGTTCAGCCACTCCTGCACCTCTCCAATGATCTCAAATAGCGGGCCTCAAGTCTCTGCTCAAAATAATGGCGGAGAGGGTGGGATTCGAACCCACGGTACCCGTAAGGGTACAACGGTTTTCGAGACCGCCCGATTCAGCCACTCTCGCACCTCTCCGCGTCGGAACCGGCTTTGCGCTTTTCACGAAAGAAGGATTGTAGCATCTCGCGGCAGAGATGCTCAAGCACCCCGCCCTCGGCCTCAACCCCGTGATTCAAAAAATCCGCCCTCAGCAATTGAAGGCGCGATTCGACGACCCCCGCCTTCGGGTCCGGGGTCCCGTAAACCAGCCTTGAGACCCTGGCGTGAATGATCGCGCCGGCGCACATCATGCAGGGCTCGACGGTCGAATAAAGGACCGCGCCCGGGAGCCTGTAATTTCTTCTGGAGGAGGCCGCCGCCCTCAGGGCCATCACCTCCGCGTGCGCCGACGGGTCCGACGACCCGATGACCGAATTGTGGCCCCGCCCGATGATCGCGCCGCCGTGAACTACGATGGCCCCGATAGGCACTTCGCCTTCGGCCCCGGCCGCGGAGGCTTCGGCGAGCGCCTCGCGCATGTAAAACTCGTCATCCGTATCCATAGCACCGAGCCGTCTGGATGAAAGAATAGCGAATACTAGCCGCACGCGCGGCACGTGTCAAGAACCGCGTCGAGCTTGACCGGAGGGCGCGGGGCCACTAAGGTTTACGGCGCGGGATGGGCAGGCGCGACCAATGATTACAAAGACGGAGAGCGGGCCAATCTATTACGAGATCGCGGGGGACGGCCCCCCTCTGGTCTTCGTCAGCGGGTGGGCGATGTCGGCCGAATGCTGGAGGCCGGTGACGGCCCTGCTCCGGCGGAAGTACCGCTGCCTGATTTACGACGCGCGGGGCATAGGGAGGTCGCAGCCGGTCCCCCCCAACGCGCGCTTCGAGGTCGAGGACCACGCCGAAGACCTCCACTCCGTCCTTCAGGCCGCGCGGGTTTACGACTCGGCGATAGTGGGCCACGAGCACGGCGCGATGGTGGCGGCCATGTGCTCGGCGCGCCACCCGCAGGACATGAGGTCGCTCACTCTGGTCAGCCCTAGGGCCGGAATATCCGAAGACGAGTTGAAGAGGATGTCCGTCACCACGCCCGCCTCGCTCGCCCTGCGCGAACTCGCCTCGTACCCCTTCATCCGCAACGTCGTGGCGTGGAGGTTTCGGCGGGCGCCCCAGCCTTTCCGCGACCGCCTCTTCGAAGACTTCGCGAACCTCAACCCGCGCGCCGGTTTCGAGACGGCCCGGTCGCTCGCCGATCCCGACGCCTCTACGATGTTCGAGCGGTTCATCCGTAAGGCCGATTTCCCCGCGCTGCTCGTCTGCGGGGAGAAGGATAAGAAGGGGATAGCGCATGCCCGTCGGCTCTTCGGCCTGCTCGGGGCGGGGAAGCTCGCGACTATCAAGGGCAGCGGGTTCCTGCCTATGCTGGAATACCCGGAGCAGTTCGCGAAGTTGCTCGACGGGTTCATCGCGGGGAGCGTTCGCCGCGCGAGCAACACCCTGTCCGTGCGGTGAGCGGGGGGCTCAAAGGCTTTCAAATTGCACCCGGCTCCAATAAGATTACTAATTCGAGGGACCGACAGATGGCAGCCACGACCGATCATTTGAAGCCCGGCGATCAAGCTCCGCACTCCGAGCCATCAAAGCCACCAGGGCCATCGGAGCGAAGCCGCTCAAGAAAGATGGCCCTCGCGGTCCTCGCCGGCCTCTCGGCCATGTACCTCGTTAGCGTATTTTACCGGCCCGCCGAGCCCGGCCCGGATGGGCAGTACTTCACGATCTGCGCCTTCAAAAATGTGACGGGGCTGCCCTGTCCGGGGTGCGGCCTGACCCACTCGTTCTGCGCTCTGGGGAAGGGGGATTTTTCGGGCGCGTTCAGCTTCAACCTGATGGGGCCCCCGCTCTTCCTGCTCTCGACGCTGTTCTGGCTGAGGTCGGCTTTCTACCTGGCAGGGATGGAAGGGAAGGCGGAGGCCTTCGACAGGGTGATGGCGCGATTCAAGGTGGTGTGGGTCTTCCTGATCGCTCTCATAGCTTTCGGGGTCGCGAGGATTATCTTTTTGCTCTCCCAGTGACCTTCGGTACGCCGCCCGTTTTGAAAAGGTCTTCAGCGTTTGCGCTCGTCGCTCTTTCTGATCCGCTCGATCTCGAAATCCCGCAGGCGCTCGCGGTCCGGCCGCGCCTCTTCGGCTTCGCTCTTTCCGCTCGCGCGCCGCAGGAGGCTGAGCGCAGACTCGCGGACCCGCTTGGTCTCCCTGCGCCCGTCCTCGAATTCGATCTCCACGGCCCCGGCCTCGCCTTCCCCGAGCACCCTGACGACCGTCCCGTAGAGCATGCCGGAGGGCATGGCGTAGGCGATTTCATCCCCGACTTTGAATACGCGAGTTCGAGACTTGTTCATCCTCATTCACCTCTGATCCGCTTCGGAGTCCTCGGCTTCTGGGCCTGCATCCTGACGGCCCCGCACCTGGGGCAGACCCATTTGCGCTGCTTGTGAAAGCTGCGCTTTTGCTCTTCCATCTTAATGCGGCATCGGGGGCAGGTCAAAGCTCTAACTCTTCCCGGCCTGACTCACTGCTCAGTCCGCACTCGCTTCGACGGCGGCGCGGAGTTCGGTGGCGTGGGCCCAGTCTTCGTCGAACACCCGCTCGATGCGGCGGGACATCGCGTCGTCCTCGACGACTATCCCGACCTCCCTCCGCCGGTCGAGGCTGACGGCCCGCAGGTTCTGGCTCCCGACGAAAAACCGCGCCCCATCGATGACGACGCACTTGGCATGGAGCTTGTACCGGGCGAGCTTCTTCACGTGAAAGTTCGGCACGACCTGGTGATAAAAAGTGTCGCGGCTGATGATCTTCACGTCGCAGCCGGAGGACGCCTTCCGCAGGAGCAGGCCGAGCACCTGCTGGTCCTCTATCTTCGCGTCGAGTATGCGGATCGTGCGGGTGGCGGAGTTGATCAGCTCCATCATCTTCTTCCTGCTGTTGTCCGGGCTGATGACGAGAGGCAGGTCCAAGGGGCGGAAGGGCTGCCCGTGCCAGTCGGCGTCGAAGAGCCGGTTCAGCTCGGTCGTCACCTCGTTGTCGCGGATCAGCAGGCCGAAGTCGCGCGCGTAGTGGAGGTTCTTCTGGGTCGGGTTGAAAGTGAGGATGAGCGACTGCGAGTCGTCGATCATCATGATCTTGTAATGGTATCGCTTGATCCTGTCCTTCTTCACCCGCGGCATCCGCACCTCGACGCCGAGCTTGGCGAGGTTGTCCCCGAGCTTCTTGTTCCTCTTGGTCCAGCCCTTCGAAGTCGGGGCCACGAGCGCCTGCACCTTAACGCTCCGGGTCACGGCGTAGCTCAGGGCGTCGAGCACTATGGGGTCGTCCATGCGAAAGATCGTCATCTTAATCGATTTCGTGGCGCTGTCAATCGCGTCGACAATTGGGAAGAAACTATCGCCCGGCTGGATTATTAGAGATAAGTTCTGGACCTGACGGTATAAATCCATCGGATTTACCTTGTAGGGGCGGACTGCCTGCCGAAGATCGGTCGTGTCCCTGCCCGGATCGCGCGCCGCGCGATGAAAGAGTCCCGTTACATTCAATGCTGAGTGAATCCGCGTATCTCATCGCTTCACGACCCGGCAGCGTTGTGGCTGCTCCTACAGCTTTACCACACGCGGCTAGGCAAGTCCAGCAATCCGAAATTTTGTTGGGCGGCCCCCGCCTCCCGGCGCCGATTTGATGTTTCAACCTTGTTGGCTATAATTCCAACCGGGAAACCGATATGGAAAGAACCCTTGAAATAGGCGGAGTGGACGCGCTCCTCTCACGCATCGAGTCGCGCGAGCGTTTGTCTTTCGAAGAGTGGAAGCTGGTCGAGGACTCGGCCCCGACCGAAGAGCTCGGGCAGCTGGCCGACGCGCTCCGCCGCTCGTACCACCCGGACAACGTCGTCACCTACGTCGTGGACCGCAACGTGAACTACTCGAACGTCTGCGTCTCGGTCTGCAGCTTCTGCGCCTTCTACCGCAAGCCCGGCTCGCCCGAGGGGTACGTCCACGATTACCGGACGATCTTCGAGAAGGTCGAAGAGATGCTCAGCCTCGGCGGCAGCGGCGTGCTCATGCAGGGCGGGCTCCACCCGGACCTCCCGCTCGATTACTACACGGGGATGCTCAGGGAGCTTAAAACCCGGTACGGCATTCACCTCCACTGCTTCTCGCCGCCGGAGATAGACCACCTCGCGAAGGTCACGGGCCTCGGGGTCGAAGGCGTCCTCAGAGAGTTGAAGGACGCGGGCCTCGACTCCATACCCGGAGGCGGGGGCGAGATCCTCGTCGACGAGATTCGCCGGAAGCGGCGCACGCACTGCAACAGCGAAGAGTGGCTCAACGTCTGCGCCGTCGCGCACCGGATGGGGATTCCGACCACGGCGACCATGATGTTCGGGATGGGGGAGACGCGCGACCACAGGCTCCTTCACCTCGAAAGGCTGCGCCGCCTTCAGGACGAACACCCCGGCTTCGTTTCATTCATCCCCTGGACCCTGCAGCCCGACAACACCCCCATCGGAAAGGTCTTCCCCGACCGCATACCGCCGGACGAGTACCTGAGGTGGCTCGCCATCGGCAGGCTCTACCTCGACAACATTCCGAACGTGCAGGTGTCGTGGCTGACTCAGGGGCTCGACGTGGGCCGAAAGGGGCTCCACTTCGGCGCGAACGACATCGGGAGCACGATGATCGAAGAGAACGTGATCACCCCCGCCGGCGCGCACCACCGGGCGACGGAGATGATGCTGAGGGACGTGGTCATCTCCGAGGGGTTCACCCCACTCAAGCGCAAAGCGGACTACGTTCGCCTTGAAACAATATAGTAAAAGGCAGGCCGGCGCGGCCGGCCCAGACACCTTCAGTGACCGATACTGGCAAAGGACCCGATCCCAAAAAAGTGGAAGGCGAAGACTCCCTGGGAGACATGAGCCCGGAGGAGTTCCGCCTCCACGGGTACCGGGTGATCGACTGGATCGCCGACTACCTCGGACACCCCGAACGTTTCCCCGTCCTCTCTAAAGCCCGGCCCGGCGATTTGAAGAAGGCCCTGCCCGAGAGCCCGCCCGCCGCCGGCGAAGATATGTCCGAGGTGCTGGCCGACCTCGACCGCTTCATCCTGCCCGGGGTGACCCACTGGAACCACCCGGCCTTTTTCGCCTACTTTTCGGTAAGCAGCTCCGGCCCCGGCATACTCGGGGAGATGTTCTCCGCAGCCTTCAACGTCAACGCGATGCTCTGGAAGACATCGCCTTCGGCGACCGAGCTCGAAGAAGTCACTACCGAATGGCTGCGCCAGATGATGGGCCTGCCGGAAGATTTTTCCGGGGTCATTTATGACACGGCCTCGATCTCGACCCTCTGCGCGATTGCGGCGGCGCGCGAATCGGTGCCGGGCGCGCGGATTCGCGAGGAGGGGGTAGCGGGCGCGTGGGCCGAGCCCTCAGGAGCGCCCGCGCCCCCCAAGAGGCTCCGCCTCTACGCCTCCGAGCACGTCCATTCGTCGGTCGATAAGGCCGCCATCACTTTAGGCGTCGGGCAGGCGGGGGTCAGAAAGATTCCTACCGACGATCAATTTCGCATGGACGCCCGCGCGCTCGAAGCCGCGATCAGGGAAGACAGGGAGAACGGCTGGCTCCCTTTTTGCGCGGTCGCCACGGTCGGCACCACCTCCATCACGAGCATCGACCCGGTCCCCGAAATCGCGGGGATCTGCAAGCGCGAAAATATCTGGCTGCACGTCGACGGGGCGTACGGAGGCTCGATAGCCGTCGTGCCGGAGATGCGGTGGATTCTCGAAGGGTGCGAGCACGCCGATTCCATCGTGGTGAACCCGCACAAGTGGCTCTTCGTGCCGATAGATTTGAGCATACTCTACTGCCGGAGGATGGACGCGCTGAGGCAGGCATTCAGTCTCGTCCCCGAATTCCTTCGTACCGCCGAGAGCGACGAGGTGAAGAACTTCATGGATTACGGCCCTCAACTCGGCCGCCGCTTCAGGGCCATCAAGCTCTGGTTCGTGCTGAGGTATTTCGGGGCCGAGGGCATCGCCGGGCGGATAAGGCACCACCTCGCGCTCGCCCGCGACTTCGCCGAGCGGGTCGATAAGAGCCCCGACTTCGAGCGGCTCGCCCCGGTGCCATTCAGCCTCGTCTGTTTCAGGGCGAGGCCCGCGGGCTTCGACGAAGCGTCGCTCGACTCCTTGAACGAGAGGCTGATGGGTAGAGTCAACGGGCGCGGAAAGGTCTTCCTCTCGCACACGAAGCTGGACGGGAAGTTCACCCTGCGCCTCGCGATAGGCAACATCCGCACCACGCGCGAGCACATAGACCTCGCCTGGGACGAGTTGAACGAAGCCCTGTCGGAATCGGTGGGGAGTTGATAAGACTCGTTGAGGAGTCTCTAGGCCCCGAAGCTGATGCTTTGAATCTGCCCCCAGTGGAGCTCGACGCGGCTGGCCGCGCCTACCTTAACCGTGATCGTTTCCCCATTCAGGTCCAGCTCCCTGCACCTCAGTTCGCTCCCTCCGGTCAGACGAATTATTATCGAGTCGGTGTCCGCCGCGGACGCTTTGATGGCCTGCGCGTCATCCATCGCGACGACCGCGTAACTTTTAGGCGCTCCCGCGCCGGTCTCCGTCATGGTCAGACGCAGGTTCCCCGACGCCTCGTCGCGGGCGAGCACCCTCCCCCGGATCGTGCTGCCGTTTTTCAGGGAGAGGACGAAGCCGGTCTGCGGGGCGTCCTGAGCCGGGGCCTGCGCGGCGGAGGCGGCCGTGATCAGGGCCACGGCGAAGACTGTGTTGATGATGGAAAGTGATTTTTTCATTTATTTGTCGCGCTTCTTCTCGTAAACGTTTTTCAACTGCTTCAGATAATCTTCCCGGTCGACCGCGTAATAGATGGCTTCGGGGCCGGAAGAGATGATGCCGGAGATCGCCTGCTCGAAGGCTTCGTACGGGTCGCGCGACTCTATCGCTTTGGCTTCGAAATAGCCGATGCGCCGCAGCCTCCAGATCAATTCCTGCAAGGTCAGACGCCCTTCGAAAGTCGTGCCGCCGTGCTGGTGCGAGCGAGACAGGAGGTGCTGGATCATCAGCACGTCCCCGTAAAGCGAGGGCGAGACGTAGAGCCAGCCATTCTCGTAATTCCACTCGCCTTCGACCCTGTGCGAAAGCTGGACCCTGCGCACCCCCTCCGACAGGCTCTCGTCCCAGCCGGTCGAGGGGGCCGCGCGTTTGATCTGCTCGACCGCGACGCTCAGGAGCCAGCCGTCGTCGTCGAAATCTATCCGGCGCTTCAGCCGTTCGAGCCACTCGGAGAATATCTGCATCCGGGTCCTCTCCGGGCTCCAGAGCGTGAAGCGGTCGCTGGCTTTCTTAAGCGCGGCCCATAGCTTTTTGCGCTCTTTTTCAAAAGACGGGTGGGCGTCTATGCGGATCGCTCGGAACGTCGCGAACCACCTGCGGGACCCGTTGCAGTAGGGGCAGCGCGCGACGTCGTCCCCGGCGATGAAGTGCGGGCGGGCCGTGGCCGCCCCCGTGAAGTCGGCCTCTTCCGGCACGTGCTTCTTCAGCTCTATGTAGGCCGTGCGGGGGGCCGCCTTGAGCTGTTTGACGAAGAAGTCGAAAGCGCACTTCAGGCATATCTTGAGATTCGAGATCGAGACAGCCGAAGCGGGGATTGAGTCGAAGCTGATCTCAGACTTCTTCATAAGAAGTCCTGAATTCCAGACGCCCATTTTCCGAAGCGCCCGGCGCTCAGTGCAGTAAATGGTGGGGATGGTGGGAGTCGAACCCACACGGGAGGTTATCCCAAAGGTTTTTGAGACCTTCGCGTATACCGATTTCGCCACATCCCCGGTAAAAAAGGCCGCGAAAACGAAGACTCATTCTAGCCCCAAGCACAAGGGGCGTCAACCGCGCGCCCCGGAAAGCCTCCCCTCACACCGCAATCGTTATGGGGGTGGCGACCGCTTGGCCGGACGGGCTGAAGACCTCGATGGCCCTCACCTCGCGGTCCGGCCCGAGCTTCCCGACGGGCGTGACGCGCATCTGCTCGGCCCCGGTCTCGACGAGGAGGAAATGGCCCTCGGCCGCCCACCCGACGGTCCTCGCGCCCTCGAAATTCCCCGGCCGGCCTGACCTCAGCTTGCCCGCGGCCCCGGTCAGAAGGTACGTGATCCCCTCGGACTCGGAGAACTGAAAGTTGTGCTCGTGCCCGCTCAGGACCGCGCGCACCCCCGACCGCCTGAAGAGCGGGACGAGGCTGTCGAGCATCGAGGTTGAGTTCGAATGCTGCGGCCCCGCGCAGAAAGGCGGGTGGTGGGTGAAGGGTATCCGCCACCGCGGGCCTCGGCCGGAATCAGTAGACGCCGGCAGGGCGGAGTCTATGAATGAGGCGTGATTCGGGTGGAGGAAGAACCGCTTGCCGAACAGAAACGACTGGCGCGAGGTGTCGAGGCATACGAATTCGACATCCGCACCGTAGTTGAAGCGGTAGAAGAGGCCCGGCCCGATGGACGCGCGGCCCGCCGACTCCTCCCCGAAGAACCTCTCGTTCAGGAAGAAGTTGTCGAGCAACTGCTGCCTGTCGTCGCTGGCTTCGGTCTCGCTCGCGTCGTGATTGCCGACGCAGGGGTAGACCGGGACGCGGTTGAGGACGTAGCGGTAGGGCTGGTAGTAGGTGAAGAACCAGTCGTCGTCCTCGTCGCCCGTCTCGTCAATAGGGATCCCGAGGAGGGTCTTCGACGAGTAGATGTTGTCACCGGTCGTGAGTATCAAACGGACATCGCGCTCGACGACGCAGGCTTCGAGCGCCTCGGCTATCTCCCTCTGATGGCGGCCGGGCCGGGAAGGCCTGCGGATGCCCGTGCCGAAATCGCCGAGGACCGCGAAGGCCAGGGGCGCGCGCACGTCCGGGTGGGGGTGCGTGCGGAAGCGGTTGTCGTAGGCCCTGCCGCTCTTAAAGAGCCCCTGCCGCTCCGGGGTGCTGACCCAGTCCCTCCTCTCGCCCTCGGCCCACTCCTCCCCGTTCACGGTCACGCGGTACCGGTACTGTGTGTCGGGTTCGAGGCCGCTCACCCAGACGTGGTTCGCGGTCTCCGTTTCGGCGAAGGCGGCGAGCGAGCCCCGCTCGTCGAAGACTTCGACCCGCGCCTCGCCGTAGGGCTCGGACCGCGCGCCTATGGTCTCCCTGCGCGGCGGGTGGACGTGATCGAGGTTCGAGTCGTCGACCAGCTTCCAGACGTCGTCGCTGGCCCGGACCCGGAAATAGAATCCGCCCCATGCGATCAGGGCCGCCTTGTGGGTCAGGCCCGCGAGGTACAGGTAAGGTTCGGCGTGAAATTCCGGCAATAGATGACCTCCTGAGTCGAGCGGGCGGGGTCAGATACTTTCGATAAAAAGTCCGATTATGACCCGCGCCGGTTGATTTGCCCCCGGAAGCAATTTATCATAAGGACCACGTTCGTTGCAGGTTATGCAGTCGGCTGTGGGACTTCACAATTATTATGCATTGCGAGGGCAAAATGAAACGTACTTCTTTGACTTTGACGTTAGTCCTGTGTGTGCTTTCCGCCTTCGGCTGCGAGCAGAGGGGGGGCACCACGAAAGGCGGCGATACCGGGCCGATAAAAGTGGGAGTTTACATGGATTTGTCCGGGCAGACTTCGAGCTTCGGGCAGTCCAGCGTGAACGGCATGAAGATGGCCGCCGACGAGATAAACAAGGCGGGCGGCGTGAACGGCCGCCAGATCGAGCTTGTGATCGAAGACGATCAGGGGCGCCCCGAGCAGGCGGCGACGGTCGTGACCAAGCTGATCAACCAGGACAAGGTGCACGCCGTACTCGGAGAGGTCGCTTCTTCAAACTCGCTGGCCGCCGCGCCAATCGCCCAGCAGGCAAAGATACCGATGATCACGCCCTCCTCGACCAACCCGAAGGTGACGGCCGTGGGCGACTACATCTTCCGCGTGTGCTTCATCGATCCGTTCCAGGGCGACGTGATGGCGAAATTCGCCGCCAACACTCTGAAGGCGAAGACCGCCGCCATCATGCTCGATGTCAACTCCGATTACAGCCGCGGCCTCACACAGTTCTTCGAGGCCAGCTTCAGCAGCCTCGGCGGGCAGGTCGTCCAGAAGCAGTCCTACACGCAGACGGACCGTGATTTCAGCGGCCAGTTAACCTCCATAAGGTCCGCGAACCCGGACGTGATCTTCATACCGGGTTACTACGGTCAGGTCGGGGTGATCGCGAAGCAGGCGAAGCAGCTGGGCATCACCGCCCCCCTGCTCGGCTCCGACGGGTGGGACGCGCCGCAGCTTTGGGAGCTCGGGGGCGACGCGCTCAACGGCTCCTTCATGGCGAACCACTATTCGATAGACGACCCGTCGCCCGCCATCCAGAAGTTCGTGGCCGACTACAAGGCGCGGTACAACGGGCTGCCGCCCGACGCGATTGCCGCCCTGGGCTACGACTCCCTGAAGGTCCTGGCCGACGCCATCGGGCGCGCGGGGACCACCGACCCGGCTAAACTGCGGGACGCGATTGCCCAGACCTCGAACTTCGCGAGCGTCACCGGCAACATCTCCATCAACGCCGAGCGCAATGCCGTCAAGCCCGCCGTCGTGCTCGAATTGCAGAACGGCAAGTTCGTCTACAAAGAGCCACTCAAGCCCGAGGGCTCCGTCGAAGTGAGCCAGAAGTAAAACTCTGAGACGAGACTCCGGCGGGGGCCTCAGACTCCGCCCCCGCCGGAGCGACCCAATCAACCCGACCTGAAAAAAAGAAGCGCGCGAGGACGGCCTCCGTTTTATGGACACTTTTATTCAGCAACTGATCAACGGCCTCACCATCGGGTCAATATACGCCCTGATCGCGCTCGGGTACACGATGGTTTATGGCATCCTGCGGCTAATCAACTTTGCCCACGGCGACATCTACATGGTCGGCGCGTTCGCGGGGTACTTCATCGCGCCGGCCCTCGGTTTCGGGAATCAGCCGAGCCTGATCGGCCTGCTCATCGTGCTGCTCGGCTCGATGCTCGTCGCCGCGGCCGTGGGCGTGGCCATCGAGAGGTTCGCCTACAGGCCCGTCAGGAAGTACGCGCGCATGACCACCCTGATCACCGCGATAGGCGTGTCGCTGCTGCTAGAGAACCTGGCGGTCGTGATCTTCGGGGGGGCGCCGAAGTCCTTCCCCCAGCTTTTGCAGAACGAAAATTACCCCCTGTTCGGCAACGCCGCCATATCCAAATCCCAGCTGGTCATCTTCGCCGTCTCAATCGCGCTGATGCTTCTGCTGCAATGGATCATCTACAAGACGAAAGTCGGCACGGCCATGCGCGCCGTCTCCTTCAACCTGAACTCGGCGAAGCTGATGGGCATCAACACTGACGTGATCATCGCGTTCACCTTCGCCCTGGGCTCGGCGCTCGCCGCGGCCGGGGGGGTGCTGACGGCCCAGTACAACCCGCAGATCGACCCGCTGATGGGGATCATCACGGGCCTGAAGGCCTTCGTCGCGGCGGTGCTCGGGGGCATCGGCAACATACCGGGCGCGGTGCTGGGCGGCCTGCTGATCGGCGCGGCCGAAACGTTCGTGGTCGGCTATGGGCAGAGCGTCGGCATACCTTCGACGTACAGGGACGCGGTGGCCTTCTCGATTCTCATACTGGTCTTGTTGTTCCGCCCTGCGGGCTTGCTCGGCACGACCGTTCAGGAGAAAGTGTGAGCCGGGATTTGAAACGGGGGTTCCGGATGTTCAGTTTTTGAGACCCGGCCCGGACCCGTCAGTCAAAGCTCAGACCTGATTCTTATGCCTACACTCGTCAAACGACTCGTCAGCGCCCTCGCCATATTCGCCGTACTCTACGTGATAAACGCCCTCATCAGCGATGAAGGGCTGTTCGGCGTGGGGATGCCGCCCTACTACGGGCGCATCCTCGTGCTCGCCGGCATCAACATAATCCTCGCGGTGTCGCTCAACCTGATCACGGGATTCACGGGGCAGTTCTCCATCGGGCACGCGGGCTTCATGGCCGTGGGCGCGTACACGTCGGCCTACCTGACCGTCTACCACGCGCAGGCGTGGGAGAGGTCTCTGGCCGGGGCGGTCGGGGAGGGCGCGGCGAGCGTCCTGATATTTTTGCTGGCCTTGCTCGCCGGAGGGTTGGCCGCGGCGCTCGCGGGCCTCGTGGTGGGAATACCGAGCCTCCGGCTCCGCGGGGACTACCTCGCCATCGTCACCCTCGGCTTTGCCGAGATCATTCGGATCGTGATTCTCAACATAGATAAGGTAGGCGGCGCGACCGGGTTCACGGTCCCCGGCTACTCGGACTTCTTATGGGTCGGCGCGTTCGCCGTCATCACCGTCGTCGTCGTCAGAAACATAGTCCATTCGAACGTCGGCCGCGCGCTGGTCTCGATCCGCGAGGACGAGCTCGCGTCGGAGGCGATGGGCATCCACACGACGCGCTATAAGGTCCTGGCCTTCGTCATAAGCTCGGCCTTCGCCGGCATAGGGGGAGTCCTGTTCGGCCATTACACGAAGTTCCTCAGCACCAACGATTTTCAGTTCATACGCTCTTTTGAAATCATCATAATGATAGTCCTCGGCGGGATGGGGTCGATCACCGGCTCGATACTCGGGGCGATACTGATCACCGCGCTGCCCGAACTGCTGCGCGAGTTCTCCGAGTGGCGTCTGGTCATCTATTCCGCTTTGTTGATAGTGATCATGCTCACCAGACCTCAGGGCATGCTGGGCCAGCGAGAGTTCGGGCTCAACTGGCTGAGGCGGCCCCAGAAGGGCCGCGTGAGTGACGAAGCGGTCGGCGCGTCGAAGGGGCTTCCCATCGCCAACGACGCGGAGACCGATTCGCGCGAAGTCGCGAAAAGGGGCAAAGAGTAAATGAGTAATCAGCCCGAGCAGGATCCCGTCAAGGCGACCAAGGAAGAGTCCATAATCACGGAAGCCGCGCGCACGATGAGGTCGACGCGGCGGCCGGACGCGAACGCCGGCGTGGTCCTTGAGGCGAAAAAATGCACCATCCGGTTCGGCGGGCTCGTCGCCGTGAACGAGCTCGACCTGGCAGTCCGCGAGGGCGAGATCTATGGCCTGATCGGGCCGAACGGGGCGGGGAAGACCACGATCTTCAACCTGCTCACGGGCGTCTACAAGCCCACTTCGGGCGAGATTTATTTCAAGGGGCAGCGGATAGACGGGCTCAGGCCCTACCAGATCGCCTCCTGCGGCGTGTCGCGCACGTTCCAAAACATAAGGCTCTTCCCCAGCATGAGCGTCCTCGAAAACGTGATGACCGCCTGCCACATCCACGCGAATCAGAACCTTCTGGACTGCGTGCTGAGGTTGCCCCGCTTCGGGCGCGACGAGCGCGAGCACAGGGAGTTCTGCCTTGAGCTTCTGGGGATATTCGACCTCGCGCGGTTCAGGGATGAGGGCGGGACGAGCCTGCCCTACGGCAACCAGCGCAGACTTGAGATAGTCCGCGCGCTCGCGACGAGGCCGAAGCTCCTGCTGCTGGACGAGCCCGCGGCCGGCATGAACCCTTCGGAGGCGGAAGACCTCATGGACCTGATCCGCGAGATACGCGACCGGTACGGGCTCACGATACTTCTGGTCGAGCATAACATGAAGGTCGTGATGGGCGTGTGCGAGCGCATACAGGTCGTCGATTACGGCAAGTCAATCGCGCTCGGCCTGCCGGAACAGATCAAGAATGACCCGAAGGTGATCGAAGCCTATTTAGGAGATTAGGGAGCCGGCCGCCGGCCCCAGACAGGCCTTATGCTGACGCTTGAAAACATCTCGGTAAGCTACGGCGCAATCGAAGCGCTCAAAGACATCTCGATGCACGTCGAGAAGGGCGAAGTCGTCACCCTGATCGGGGCCAACGGCGCGGGTAAGACGACCACTTTACGCACCATCACCGGGCTGTTGAACCCCAAACGCGGCCGCATCCTTTTCGAGGGCAATGACATCGCGAGCAAGCCGACCCACAAGCTCGTGGCACGCGGCATCTCCATGTCGCCCGAAGGCCGCGGAGTCTTCGCCAACCTGACCGTCCGCGAAAACCTGGGGATGGGGGCCTACCTGCAAAGCGACAAGCGCCTGATTGCGGCCGACATGGAGAAGGTCTTCACCATGTTCCCCCGCCTGAAGGAGCGCGAGGCGCAGAAGGCCGGCACCCTGTCGGGCGGGGAACAGCAGATGCTCGCCATGGGCCGCGCCCTCATGTCGCGCCCGCGCATGCTCCTGCTGGACGAGCCGTCGCTCGGGCTCGCGCCCCTCGTCGTCCACACCATATTCGAGGCGATTGAAGGCATCAGGAGCGAAGGGACGACCATTTTATTGGTCGAGCAGAACGCGCACGCCGCGCTGAAACACTCCGACCGCGCCTACGTGCTGGAGACGGGGAGGATCATCATGGAAGGGCTTTCGGGGGACCTCGCCGCCGACCCCCGGATCAAAGAGGCGTACCTCGGCGAATGAGGGCGCTCCCGCGCGCACGCCTATTCAGGCGACTTTGTCCCGGTTTATCCGCCGCCACAGGAAGTAGACGGGGAAGCCCGTCATCACGATCAGCAATCCCGGCCACGTGGTCTGCGTTTTGTAGATGACGAGGACGACTATGATCGCGCTCGCGGTGATTACGTAGAGGGCCGGGAGCACGGGATACCCCCAGGCTTTATACGGGCGTTCCGCGTCGGGCCGCTTCACCCGGAGCACGAAGACCCCGATGATCGTCAGCACGAAAAAGATCAGTATCGCCGTCACCACGTAATCGAGCAGGCTGCCGTAGAGGTTCCCATACCGCTCCGCTCCCGTGGCGGCATCGGTCAGGTAGACGCCCGCTTCGTCGCGCGACCTGGTGCGCGGCAGCACGAGCAGAGACGCCCAGACGCATTGAAGGATCAGGGCCACGCCCGGCACCCGCCTGGAATTGAGCGTGCCGCAGGACCGGAAGAAAAGGCCGTCGCACGCCATCGTGTAAAAGACCCGCGCGCCCCCCAGAATGGTCCCGATGTTGGTGCCGAAGGTCGAGATCATGATGGCAATAGCCATCACCGCCGCGCCCACGCCCCCGACCAGTCTCGTCACCGCCGCGGTCGCCACGCGGTCCGAATCGGCCGCCTGAATCTCCGAGATCGGGAGCGTTATCAGATAACCGAGATTGATCAGCAGGTAGAGCGTTATTACGAGGACGGTGCCCGCGACGAGCGAGATGGGTATGTTGCGCCGGGGATTCTTAACCTCGCCCGCCGTGAACGTGATGTAGTACCAGCCGTCCGACGAAAACAATGAGCCGACCTGCGCGGCGGCGAGCGCCACGACCAGCCCGAAGGCCCCGCTCGCCGCGCTCACGGCCGGAATGAATTCGAAATCCGGCCGGATGGTCGAGACTCCGCGGGGCGTCCAGAAATCGCCGAAGTTCTGGGCGATGGCGTCGGAGTTATACCCGATGATGCAGACCAGGATGAGGCCCGCGAGCGAGAGCGTCTTCGTGAAGGTGAAGGCGTTCTGAAAGAGGCTGACCAGCCTGATGCCGCGCAGGTTGATCACGGTCAACGTCATGAGGACCAGTATCGCGACGAGCTGCTGCCACGAGAGGCTTATCGCGTAATCGGCCGACAGATTTATCGGGGCTATTATCCAAGAAGTCCCCATGTCGGCGTCGGGGACGAGCACGTCGAAATACACCGCGAAGGCCACGGACACCGCGGCCAGGGCCCCTCCCTGTACGACCAGAAAGAACGTCCACCCGTAAAGGAAGCCCCACAGCGGGGAGTACGCTTCGCGCAGGTAGACGTAGACGCCCCCGGCCCTGGGCATCATCGCCGCCAGCTCCGCGTACGAGAGCGCGGCCGCGATGGTCAGCAACCCCGTGATCACCCAGACCAGAAGGAGCAGGCCCGGCGACCCGACCCGCCTCGTGATGTCGGCCGAGACTATGAATATCCCGGACCCGATCATCGACCCCGCGACTATCATGGTCGAGTCGAGCAGCCCGAGGCGCTCCAAAAAACCTGTGGGCTTCTGTTCGACTGGGGCTTCGGCCTTCGCCATACGGCTAACCCGTCCTTACCGGTGGAGTATCACGAGGGTCAGGTAAGCAACTATGGCAACGGCGACGACGCCGGAGATTGCGAGGCTCACGTTCGTAATCTGCCCGTGCCCGGCCGCGCCTCCCTCGCGCCTCGCCCTGAGCGCCCTCTGCACGACTATCGGGCAGAGCACGAGCAGGTTGAGCAGGAGCGGGACGATGAGGAACCACGAGACCTCGACCCACGAGGAGGCTTTGAGCGAGTCGGAGAAGGCCGCCCCCCACTTCGCCGAGCCCGCGAGGTCCGCATGTTCCTTGAGCGCTTCGAGCCACAGGTCGAACCACCTCATGAGGAACAGGAGGGCCGTGCCTATGAGCCCGAGCCACGCCCCGTAGTAAGAAGTGTGAGCGTTGTGCTCCGCCTCCGATTCGTTCGTGTGCCTGCCGGTCAGGCGGCTGTGGATGGAGCCGTAGGCGACGTAGATGACGAACCCCAGGTTGAGCCACGCGGCGAACCTGAGCCATGAAGTCGGCGGCAGGTAATAGATGAGGTACAGGCACGAGATTATCCCGAGCACCGGGAAGATGTGGTTCCGGCTGAGCGCGAAGACTACGGCGGCGACCAGCAGCGTCACGCCTTTAGCGACCGCGGGCATAGGGAAGAGGATAACCCCGACCGCGAAGGCCGCGTAAAGAATCAGGGTCCATTTCCACCCGCTCGGCACGCGGAAGGGGCGCGGGCGGGCGGGGTCTTTGACCCTGAGCACGATTATGCCGGCGCAGACGAGGATGAAGGCGAAGAGGGTGCCTATGTTGGTCAGGTCCACCATCTCGTCGAGGCTCGCGACTGCCGCGAAGACTCCCACGAAAAGGCCCGTTAGTATGGTTGAGACGTGAGGGGTCCTGTACTTCGGGTGGACCTTCTTGAAGGCTCCGGGGAGCAGGCCGTCGCGGGCCATCGAGAAGAATATTCTTGGCTGGCCGAGTTGGAAGACGAGCAGGACCGCCGTGTGCGCGATGGCCGACCCGAAGGCGACGATGATGACCGCCAGCCGCGAGTCGGGGACGGCGTGTTCTAGCGCCATGGTCAGGGGCTCGGCCTGCTCGGTGGCGAGCTTGGTCTGCAACTCCGGGTACGAGATCAGGCCCGTGAAGACGGCCGCGACGACGACGTAGAAGAGGGTGCAGATTATCAGGGAGGCGATGATCCCTATCGGCAGGCTCCGCTGCGGGTTCTTAGTCTCCTCCGCGACCGTCGACACCGCGTCGAAGCCGATGTAGGCGAAGAAGATTATGGCCGCCCCCGCGCTTATGCCCGCCCACCCGTTCGGGGCGAAGACGGCGGGCTCGACCGGGCTCAGCCCCCAGTTCGCGGGGTTGACCCAGTAGAAGCCGATGACGATGAAGAACATGAGGACGAGTATCTTGATCCCGACCATCAGGGCGTTGAACCGCGCGCTCTCGCGGATGCCCCAGATCAGGATGATCGTTATGGCCGCGACGATCAGGACGGCCAGGATGTTGAAGACAATCGGGTACCCGAATATGTGCGGCGCGTCTCGGTAGACCGTCTGGACCCCGTTGTCGTCCACGATCTTCGCGGCCGTCCGGTAGTCCATCGATATCCAGTCCGGTATCCTTATCCCGAGGTTGGCGAGGAGGGTCTTCACGTAGTTTGCCCAGCTTATGGCCACGGCGATGTTGCCGACCGCGTATTCGATGATCAGGTCCCAGCCGATTATCCATGCCACGACTTCGCCGAGCGTCGCGTACGAGTAGGTGTAGGCCGAGCCCGAGATCGGGACCATTGAAGCGAACTCCGAGTAACAGAGGGCCGTGAACCCGCAGACGACGGCCGTGATGAGGAACGAGATCATGAGGGCGGGGCCCGCCCCCGGCCTGTTCGCGTCGCCCGCGGCGGCGGTGCCTATCGTGGCAAAAATGCCCGCGCCGATGATGGCCCCGATGCCGAAGAGCGTCAACTGTAACGGCCCGATGGCGCGCTTAAGCTGGTACTCCGGCTTTTCGGCGTCCTCCAAGATCGAGTCCAGGGTCTTGATGCGGAACAATCCCCCAAACGTAAAAGCCTGGAGGCTGGTCTTGTCGGCCTGTTTTGTATCCATTCGCTGGCTTCCCCTCTTTGGATTGAGTTGCGAATACTTCCAATGATTCATGACCCGAGACGACACCAGATGCTTTGTTTTCTTGATACGAGTGAAGGCGCGGCGATTATCAACTTCGTAAAGCGCGGATGTCAAGTAGAGGGCGGTGGGGCGGGCAGATTTTACGCCCCGCGGACTCCCCTGAATGCCATGTCGCCCCCAACCCTGCCCGCCCCGGGGAAGAAATGTCCGCATTGTATCTATTAATACATTTCCTTGACAAATGTAATAAATATAATATACTGGCATGCGTCATTAATGGTTGCCACCAGCAAAAACTCTGCGTGTTTTTGTTGACAACTTGTCTCGCTCAACTAGAAGAATCCGGATACGAGCGAAAGCTTCAGGCTCAGGTGACTGCTTAAGGGCAGGCTGCCATGTTCCGAGCCTGAAACAATTAATTGTTTACAGTCCAAATACAGCTACCCCCCAGTGCTTTAGATCTTTGTGCGCGCAAACCGATTGCATCCGTAAGGAGGCTCTCTATGTTTACGAAGCGCTATTTAGGTCCAGCCGTCTTTGTAATCCTTCTGCTGATCGTTAACATCGTAGCTTTGCGTGGCTGGATATCCCATTTTGGCCACGACCATAAAGCCTCCGATTTACCCGGCTCGCTGCGCCCGAAAACAATATTAAGGTACGGTTCCACGATCCCGCAGATAAGCGGCCAGAGCCTACACGGTGATAAAACGATTAACGTGCGGCCTGATGCGGTAAACCTACTGCTGTGCTTCACCCCGCACCAGCAGAGGGGGCAAACAATCGGCATAGCGAGGGCGGCGGAACTCTTCTGCCGGACTTACGGAAGAGATAAGGTGAACGTCACGGCATTGGTGCGCGGGGACATACCTGAAATCAGGGATTTAGTTGAACATGCTTTAATAAAATATGACGTGATTGCCGACGAGGACGGAGCCCTCTCAAAGAAACTGGGCGTGGGTGAGTACGATAACGGCTTCTTCCTCTTCGACGAAAAAGGCACCTGCCGGGTCTCGACCAGTTACGCCATCACCCCGGAATACTTACACCAGATTTTAAGCGTTGAAGCCCTGCGTTCGGACCCGGGCGCCGGCTTAAAGCAGGGGCCATCGCTATTCCAAACCGGGCGACGGCTGCCCCCTCTGCCGGTCAACGAGGTGAATTCTTTCTCCCCGACGTCGCTTGACCGCCTGAACTCGGGCGGCTCCGACTTATTCGTCTTCTTCACGGCGGACTGTTCAGTGTGTAGCCTGCCGAAATACCTCGCGCTCTTTTCGGAGTTTGAGCAGAGGCAATCGTCCGCCCAGAAACCGAAGAATGCCGTCCTGGTGTTCGATTATAACTTCTCCCGGAACGACGTTCTCGACAACCTGAAGAAAGCCGGGATAAACAAGCCCGCCTTTATAGCTGCGCAGGGGCTTAAGCCTGCGAGCGAGGCCGCGCCCGGCGACGACGTGGCCCACGAGCAGGTGTTCGTCGCTGAAACCGGTCGCAACGGAGTCGCGACGAGTCTGTACGGGTTGTCAGGTAAGGTGGCGGAAAAAAAATCACCTTCGACCACCGCGACCGCCGCGCCGTTAGAGGGTAAGGACAACCCCGCGGCGTACGAAGAGGTATTCTCAAACGCCTCGTTCACCCCGTTTCAGGCCGCTCCACACGGCGACAGGTTATTCGCCTCAGATATCAAGCGTAATCGGATAGTGGTCCTTAACCGGCGCGGCGAGATCGAAAGAGAGATGGGGCGGGTCGGGTCCGGGCCGGGTCAGCTTATTCGCCCCGAGTCCATAGGGGTATCGGGAGACGGAACAGTCTACGTCTACGACGCCTACAATGATCGCATACAGAGCCTCGGGGCGGACGGAGCTTACAAGGGCGAGTTCAGCACCACGCCCTTTATTGGCTTCGCTGTAAGCTCAGGCGGTGAGGTGTACCTCGGGCAACCGGAGAAGGGCAGCCTCGTCACGGTCTACTCGGGCGAAGGGAAGAAACTGAGGTCTATCGGAAAGCTAAAGACCTTCTCGGAAATTTACGGCGACAAGTTCACGTATAAAGACGAGCTCTACAGGCTGGGGATCAACCGGGTCAACCTCTTCATAGATGCGCAGGACAACCTTTACGTCAGCTTTATGCTCGCCCCCATAGTTCAGAAATACAGCCCCGACGGCAAGCTGTTATTCGAGCGGCGACTCGAAGGCGAAAGAATAGAGAAGCTTACCGAGATACTGCTGAAAGACACCGACAAAATCTACGTCACTACTTCCATCGACGGTTTTCAGGAGAAGATCATCACGATCAACCCTGTCGTTGACCCCAGGACCGGGCACATTTACACCATATTTATTGATGGGTCTATCTACCTGCTTGACGAAGGTGGTAACCCTCTGAACTGGTTGGAGCCGCGCACTACCCGCCGTTTCTTCCCCGATACGGCGGGCCTAGGCGTTGAAGGAGAGTTGCTCCTTATAGCGTTCAAACCCAGGACCTGGTATAGGCTGACGATGAAGCCGGTCGAGGGGGGGCTATAGCCCGGTCGAAATAATGACGCCGGGAGGGCTGTAAAGATCGAAGAGGCAATTATATGAAATTCACCTTGTTCTCAAGCAACGGATCGGGGGCCGCCATACGGCGAATCTGTGGGGCGTATGAGTTCGGAGCAACCGTGAGGCAGCCTCAAGCTGTGCAGATTAAAAATGAAGTGGGCGATAACAATTTTTCCCAAAAAAGGAGTAGGATATGAAGAAAATCTTTATGACCTTAGCTCTTCTGGTGACACTGTGTAACGTGTCTCTGGGAATCGCTTATGCCTGCGAATGTTTTGTCGATGGGAAGAAAGTATGCTCAGGGCAAATTTGCGAGGGCGACGGAAGTAGGTGCAAATGCTCTGATGCTCCCGCGGAAACCTAATAACGACGCCTAACCGTCGGGCCGGTTGCCATAAGGAGCCGGCCCGGCACGCTCATGCCCCTCACTCACTCCGTAAGGATAAGATCGGATCGGCCTTTGCCGCTCTCCGGGCGGGGAGGTAGCACCCTATCAGCGAAATAACGGTGACCAGACCCGTGGCGATAAGATAGGTCTGAAAGTTTGTAGAGGTTATTTCATACAGCATACTCGTAAGAAATTGGGTGGCTGCTAAAGAGGCCGTAAGGCCGAACACAGCGCCGACAAGGATGACCAGGAGCGCGTGTTTTACTACGAGCCTGACCACGTCGCCCTGCTGCGCGCCGAGCGCCATGCGTATACCAAACTCCTGCCTCCTCTGGTTGACCGAGTACGACAGCACGCTATAGACGCCCATCAGCGCCATCATAATCGATATGGCAGCAAACAGTCCGCTCAGGAGTACCACAAAACGGCGCTTGGAGAGTGATTCGGATATTAACTGGTCCATCGTTCTTAAATTATAAACGGCCAGATCCTTATCGATTGAGCCGATCCCCGCGCGCAACGCTCCGGCGATGTTTGACGATTCAGATTTTGTACGAACCACGAACTTGCCGGAGCGGAAGAACCCGCCTTGCGTGAAGGGGACATACATTTCGGGTTGCACTTCGCTGTCCAGAGATGACCGCTTGTTATCCTGAACGATTCCGATTACCTCGCAGGGGGGAGCCCCCGAAATGATCATCCGGGATCCGATTGGGTCCTCATCGCCCCAGAAACGTTTAGCCATCGTCAGGTTTATTATCGCCACCTTCTGCGTCGTTTCCGAATCATGGTCTGTGAAATCTCGGCCTTTTAACAGTGTTATTCCCATCGACCTGAAGTAATCCGGACTGATAATGTAGTGACCTGCGGAGGAGGGTTGCGACCCATCTGTTGATCGGCCTTCGATGACAAAGGAATTGCTGATAGCCAGGCCGCTCAGGGGTAAGCTGCTCGTCAGGCCGGCGGACTGAATTTCAGGAAGGGACCGGAAACGGTCCAATGCCGATTTATAGAATACCGCCTGCTGCTGAGCGTCACGATACCTTAAAGCCGGTAACGATACTTCCATGATCGTCACTCTCTCAGTGTCTAACCCCGGATCGACCCTGTACAGGCGTATGAAGCTGTTGATGAGTAAGGCAGCCCCGATGGATAAAACCAGCGTCAGAGCAATCTCGACAACCATGAGCGCACTGCCCAGATTGCGGTGGCGCAGGTACGACAGGGGCGCGCCCACCTCTTTAAGCACGGAGAAGGCTTCCCACCTTGAGGCCCTAATGGCCGGCACAGTGCCGAACAGTATTCCGGTCAGGAGGGAGACGACTAGCGTAAAGCCGAGCACGTTAGTATCTATCCGGGCCTCTTCAATACGAGGGATGTTATCAGGGGCGATGGAAATTATGAACTGCATCGCGCTTATGGCCAGCAGCAGCCCCACCGCGCCTCCCAGACAGGAGAGGACGAGGCTTTCGGTCAGGAACAGCCGGGCTATGCGGCCCCGACTCGCTCCGAGCGCAACGCGGATCGCAACCTCCTTCTGATGGGCGGTGGTTTTCGCGAGGAACAGGTTGGCGATGTTGGCGCAGGTGATCAGGAGCACGCAGGCGACCGCGCCCAGCAGGATCATCAAGGTGGATTCTACGCCGCCCACAATCTTCTGTACGAGCGGCTCCAGGCTTACTACCCATCCGCCATTCGTTTCCGGGTATTGTTGCTCAAGCTGGCCGGCTATAGTATTCATCTCCGCCTGAGCGCGCTCTAATGTTACTCCCGGTCTGAGGCGCGCCACCACGGAGAGATTATGTCCGCCGCGCTCTATTTCGTTCGGCCGCAGGGCGAGAGGCACCCATAAATCGACCTTCGTGTTTCCTATCGGGAACTCGAAATCGGGAGGCATAATGCCGACTACTACAAAGCCTCTGCCATCGAATGAGATTGTCTGGTTAAGTATATTTAAGTCTTCCCCGAAACGCCGCTTCCACAGGCCGTGCCCCAGCACCACGACATAGTTATTGCCCGGTTTTTCTTCTTCGGGTTGGAATACCCGCCCGTGGATCGGGCTGACTCCCAGCGTTGAAAACGTTGTCCCGGAGACGACGGCCCCATACACGCGCTCCGGCTCCGAACCTCCGATGATTGTGAAGTACTGCTCCCGATATGCGGAAATGCTCTCGAAGGCTTGCTGCTGTTTGTCCCACTCGGTGTAGCTGCGTGGTGTAGCGGCCATGTCATGGCTCTGTGATTCCGGGTGCGATTCGGAAACCTGAAGGAGCCGGTCGGGCTCCTTATAAGGGAGCGGCTGAATCAGCACGGCATTAACGATACTGAACACTGCCGTATTCAGGCCGATGCCTACGGCCAGCATCGTTATCGCGACAAGAGTAAACCGGATGTCCTTACCTAAAATTCGAAAGGTGTAAGCTAGGTCTTGATAAAGGGTGCCCATAAAAACCTCCGAAATATTTCAGGTTTGCACTCACCCCCGGACACAGACAAAAGAGTTCAACAAATCTACTACTGGACACAAAGCAGAGGTTTACGTGATCGTAAATTGCGTCGCGTGAAGCAATGTTGCAATGGTAAAGAATAAATCGTAATTACCCGCGCGGGGCCGCGCGTCACCGGGGCGGGACCCGGATTCGGTTGCCGGGCGGCAACAGGCTCCGGGATTAACATTATCACCGCGCAATTCATAATTATAACTACGCACGTCCGGGTGTGAGTGAACTTCTCATCACCAGTCCATGGCAGGTTTCGCGTTTGAATACTCCGAAGGCTATTACAGGCCGGATGTAAACCGATTGGAGCATAAACGCAAGCTCACAATTGAGTCCCGCCGGAAATCTCTTGCGCGCAGATTGTATAATAAATTACCGAAGGATTCAATCTCCTGATTTGAGGCTCCGTGCGGGGCAGGGGCAGGTTATCCGGAGCCATTCGGCCTTCGGGCTTGGCGCCGGTCAGAGGCGAAGCGGGCCGGGGCTGAGCCGCAAACTTCCCGCCCCGCCGACCGGCGCGAAGCTTTCGGGACTTTCCGAAGCGGCTCCGATCGTGTATATTCAGCAGCTTTGCATTATGGCTCTCTCTGCTAATAGAATTAGCGGGTTGAAAAAAAGTTACCGGAGATACAATGGAACGAAAAGGATTCACTTTGTGGTTTACAGGGCTTTCCGGCGCGGGCAAGACGACCCTCGCGCGGCTGGTCGAGGGCGAACTTAAAGCGCGCGGGCATAAGGTCGAAGTTCTCGACGGCGACGTGATCCGCACGAACCTCTCGAAAGGGCTCGGGTTTTCGAAAGAGGACCGCGACACGAACATCCGCCGCATAGGTTTCGTGTGCGACCTGCTCACGCGGAACGAGGTGGTGGCGATAGCGGCGGCAATCTCCCCTTACCGCGCGGTCCGCGAAGAGGTGCGCCGGCAAATAGGCTCGTTCGTCGAGGTCTACGTCGAGTGCCCGATAGACGTGCTCTCCGACCGTGATGTCAAAGGGCTTTACAAGAAGGCGCTCGCCGGCGAGATCAGGAATTTCACGGGGGTCGATGACCCTTACGAGCCGCCCGCCTCGCCCGAGGTGACGGTCCACACCGACTCCGAGACGCCGGAGCAGAGCGCCGCCCGCATCATCTCCAGGCTCGAAGAGTTGGGCCTCGTGGCCGCCTCCCAAACCGAGGGCTACAGCGAAGAGGATGAGGAAGAGGTCCGCCGCCGCCTCGAAGCGCTCGGCTACGTATAAAGCGATACCGCCGGGCAGAGTGGTGAAGTCGCTCGCGCTGCCCGGCACCTTTATCTCAGGACGGATTTATGGGGTTATTTGATAAGTTCAAGTCCCGGCCGCCGGCCTCTCAGGAGGCCCCTCGGAAAGAAGAAGTGACGAAGGCCGCGAACAGGCGGGCGGTGCTCGTGGGCCTCGACGGGACTCCCTGCACGCTCGTCAGGCGCTTCATCGAAGACGGCACCATGCCGAACTTTCGCAGGCTCGCGGAGCGCGGGAGCCTGCTACAGATGGACACGGCCATCCCCGACATCTCGTCGGTCGCCTGGACCTCTTTCATGACGGGGGCCAATCCCGGACGCCACGGCATATATGGCTTTCTCGACCTGCAGCCGAACAGCTACAAGATTTATTTCCCGAACTCGCGCCACATTCAGAGCGAGACCCTGTGGGATGCCGTGGGCCGCGCGGGCCGCCGCTCGACCGTCATCAACGTACCGTCCACGTATCCGGCGAAGCCTCTGAACGGGGTGCTGGTCTCCGGGTTCGTCGCGGTCGATTTGAACAAGGCGACCTACCCGCCCGAGCTCGTCCCTCGCCTGCGCGAGATGGATTACCGGATAGACGTGGACGCGCGCAAGGTCCAGGAGTCGCACGACGCTTTGATGGACGAGATCCTCACGACCCTCGACCGGCGGGTGAAGATGCTGCTTGAGCAGTACGACGCGGGCCGGTGGGACCTCTTCATCGGGGTGGTCACCGAGACGGACCGGTTGCAGCATTTCTTCATGGACGCCATCGAAAACCCCGGCCACAAGTATCATTCGGCATTCCGCGAGTTCTATGGCCGCGTCGATAATTTCCTCGGGGCGATTGCCGAGCGGCTTCGCGGCGAGACGTTCATGATAATGAGCGACCACGGCTTCACGGGCATCAGGCAACAGGTCTACCTCAACCGCTGGCTGATGGACAACGGCTACCTCAGGCTCAAAGACAACGCGCGCTCGGTCGAAGACATCGACGGGGGCTCGCGCGCGTTCGCGATGGACCCCGGCCGGATCTACCTGAACTACAAAGGGAGGTACCCCGGAGGCACCGTCGATAAGGCCGACGCGCCGGCGTTGCTCGGGGAGATCAAGCGCGGACTTTCTGAAATCACGGCGGAGGGGACCCCGATCATAAAGCGAATCTATGACCGCGACGAGCTGTTCAACGGCCCGTGCCTCGGCTTCGCGCCCGACCTCTGCGTCCAGCCCGTTTACGGCTACGACCTCAAGGGGGCGGTGAATAAGCGCGAGCTGATGGACCGCGAAGTGTTCACGGGGATGCACACGCAGGACGACGCGACCCTCTACATCAGCGCGGAGGCGGGCCCGCTCAGGTCCGGGAAGCCTCACATCACGGACATCGCGCCTTCCTTGCTCGACTCGATGGGGCTGCCCGTCCCTCAGAGCATGGACGGGCGCTCGATGCTGAGCCGCGCGTAACCGCGATTAACGGGAAATGATCACCGCTCCGCGATCCGGACGGCGGTTTTTCTGGTCACCAGATGAAGACTGTAATAATAGGATTAGACGGGGCGACCTTTGACTTGATCAAGCCCCTCGCGGAAGCGGGCAGGCTGCCGGTCATCTCGCGCCTGATGCGCGAGGGCTCAAGCGCCCCGCTTCGCTCGACGATTCTGCCCAACAGCTTCCCAGGCTGGTCGAGTTGCACGACCGGCACGAGCGAAGGCATGCACGGGGTCTTCTCTCCGTTCATAAAGAACCCTTCGAGTTATGAGGTGCGCGCGATGAGCGGGCGCGACATAATGACGCGGCACGTCTGGGACATCCTGAGCGCGCGCGGCGGGCGGTCCGCCGTGCTGAACGTCCCGACCACCTACCCGCCCGAGCCGCTCAACGGGGTCATGGTCACTGGGATGCTCACCCCCGGCATGGACTCGGAATTCACCTACCCATCGGACTTCAAGCGCGAGCTGCTCAAGGCCCTGCCCGACTACCTGATCGAGCCGGGCAGGCTGCCCGATAAGCGCGCGCGCGCCTCGGAGTTCCGCCGCGCGACCGACCTGCACGAGCGCGCGGCCAGGCTCCTGCTCGACCGCGAAGACTGGGACTTTTTCATGGTGGTCTTTTCGGTCCTCGACCGCGCGCAGCACGATTACTGGGCCGACATGGACCCGGAGCACCCGCGCCACGACCCCTCGACCCCGCGCGAGTTCCGCGAGTTTATTCACCAGACTTACGTCCAGCTGGACGGCGCAATCGGGCGGATAGTGGAGAAGCTCCCTCGGGACGCGCGGCTGTTCGTCGTGTCCGATCACGGCTTCTGCCCCGAATTATACGAAGTCCGCATGAATGAGCTGCTGGCCGATAAGGGGCTGCTCGCCTTCAAGTCCCCGGCCCTCAGAAACAGCCGCGCGAAGCTGAAATCATTCAGGGAAAAGGTCTCCCGCCGACTCGCGCCCGCGGCCGACGGCGGCAACGTGCTCGATAAGAAAGTGCGGCACGGCAGGGCGTTCCTCGAAGAGATAGACTGGGCGCGGACCCGCGCCTTCTTCGCGCAGGATAAGGGGGTGTGGGTCAACCTCGCGGGCCGCGAGAGCGAAGGCATCGTCCCCGAAAGCGGCTATGACGATGTGGTTAAAGAGGCCCGCGCGGCTATCAAGTCCCTGACCTCCCCCGTCGACGGCCAGCCGGTCTTCGAGCGAGTCATGCGGCGGGACGAGGCTTTCAGGGGTCTGGGCGCGGACCGTCTGCCGGACCTCGTGATGATCCCCCGCCTCGACGAGTACGTCTATAACGAGCGGCCGAGCTACGGCGAAGTGATCGTCCCGGCGGACTCCACCACCGGCACCCACTCACGCGACGGGGTATTTATCGCATGGGGCAGCGGGATCAGGCGCGACGCGAGATTTATTGAGCAGCCGAACCTGAGGGACATCGGCCCGACCGCGCTCCAATCCCTGGGGTGCCCCCTCACGCTCGACATGGACGGGAGGGCGATCTCCGAAGTCTTCGCCGACTGGGCGCAGTCCGCGAGGCAGGGAAGCTCTTACAGGCAGACTATAGGAGTGGGGGGCGACGCGGAGACGGTCTACAACGAGGGCGAGGAGGCCCAGCTGCGCGAGAGGCTCCGCGCGCTCGGCTACATCGAATAGCGGGGAGTTCAAGGCGGTCTTTAACTGCTTAAGATGAAACCTAAGATCCTGATAATCGGGCTGGACGCGGCCACGATGGACCTGATCGAGCCCTGGTCCGAGGCGGGCGAATTGCCCGTTATTTCACGCGTGATGCGCGAAGGGGCCTCGTCGCGCTTTCTCTCGACCCCGAACATGCACAGCGCGTCCGCGTGGACCTCGATCCTCACGGGGCTCAACCCCGGAAGGCACGGTCTGTACGTTTTTTCCGACAGAGATTTCGAGACGGGCCGCCAGCTGTTTTTCAAGGGGGGCGACCGCGCGGGCGAACTCATCACCTCGCACCTCGCGCGGCATGGGGTCTCTTCGGGACTTCTCAACGTGCCGATGACCTACCCCGCGTCGTGCGACCCCGGAGGCTTTATGGTCAGCGGCCTCGACGCCCCCGCGCTGGGCGAGAAGGCTTTCTGCCCCGCCGAACTGCGCGACGAGATACTCACCCGCTTCCCGGATTACAACTTCGCCCCGAGCGGGATAGGGGACCTGATGAGCGCGGGCCGCATCCGCGAGGCGATCACCGAATGGACGAAGCTGATCGAGGTTCAAACCGATGCGGCACTTCACCTGATGGAGTCGCGCCCGGTCGATTTCTTCATGACCGTCTACACGGCGAGCGACTGGGGCGGCCATAATCTCTGGAAATTCACCGAATTCCACCCGCCTTCTAAAGGCCCGGCGGGGGGCGAGTTCAGGGGCGCTCTGCTTTCGATCTACAAAGCTCTCGACGAGGCGGTCGGGCGTCTGATCGCGCGGGCGGGCGAAGGGGCTCAGGTTTACATCATCTCGGACCACGGCATGGGGCCTCACTCGGGCGCTTCCTATCATCTGGCGTCGTGGCTGGAAGAGAAGGGCTACATGGTCCGTAAGAGTCAGGGCCGGGGCAAAGCCTCTTTGATGAGCGCGGGCAGGCGGGCCGCCAAGAAGATTCTGCCGGCGGGCGTGAAAGAGAAGCTCAAGTCGAGCCTGAGCGCGGAGACGGTCAGGAGCCTTCAGACCGCCGAAAAAGATTCGTTCTATGACTCGATAGACTGGGAAAAGACCGTCGCCTACGCCGAGCCGGGCCGCCACGTCATAAACGTAAACCTCTCCGGGCGTAATAAGAATGGGACAGTCGCGCCCGAAGAGTTTGAAAAAGTATGCGCGGCCCTGATCGAAGACCTTTCCGGCTGGGCCGACGCTAGAGGCGTGCGCGCGGTCGAGCGCATCGCGCGCCGGAGCGAGGTGTACAGAGGTCCGTTCGTCGGCCGCTCAAGCGACCTTTACGTCTACTGGAATGCGTCCGCGAATTTCGGCGACCCTCCGCCGGAAGTGCGCGCGCGCGGTTTCTGGTGGAGCGGGGACCACAGGCCGGAAGGCATCCTGATTTGCAAGGGCCCCGGCATCAGGCGGGCCTCCCGGCTTAACCTCCCGGTCGTCTATGACCTCGTCCCGACCGTGATGTACCTCGCGGGGCTCCCCGTGCCTTCAGGCCTCGATGGGCGAGTCATCGAAGAGGCATGCACGGAGGGCTTCACCGCCTCGCACCCCCTGAGAGTCGAGCAGGCCGGCGACGGCGCGACGGCCGAGCGCGGCGACCTGAGCAGGTCCGAAGAGGAGATGATTGAAGAGAAGCTGCGCGGGCTCGGCTATCTGTAACGCAGGCATTCACGATGATTGAGTCTACTGAGCGAACACCCCGGCAGAGGCATGCGGTAAACATCGCTTTCATACTCCTCGCGGTCTTCGCGATGTTCTGGCGGGTCTTCATATTCGGCGAGACGATCATCGACCTTGAAACGCTGAACAACCAGTTGCCGTGGGGGTACTACTCAGGCGAGACCTCCGATTACCCTTACAACAGAAGAGACCCGACCGACACGTACGTCACGCGCGAGTACTTCATAGTCGGGGCGTACAGGGATGGCGAACTGCCTCTCTGGAATCCCTACACGATGGCGGGCCATCCGATCTACGCGGACGGGGTGACCCGGATATTCTCGCCCTTCCTCCTCTTCTACACTTTCCTGAGCGTCCCCCTGGGCTACGCGGTCGCCCGCGTCTCGGAACTGGCTCTGGGAGCCGTTTTCATGTACCTCTACCTCGCGTCCGTGGGCGCGAGGCCCGGCGGGGCGTTGATGGGCGGGCTCGTGTTCGCCTTCTCCGCGCATTCGATGCTTCACCTGACGGGGCTGGGCTGGTGGGGCGGCCTGATGTGGATGCCTCTGATCCTGTTGTTCGCGGACCGCGCGATGGCGCGGAAGAGCTACAAGGCGGCGGTGCTGGCGGGGCTCTTTCTCGCCGCGCAATTTTTCTGCGGATTCATGCCGAACCAGATATATTACGTCGGCGCGACGGCGCTTTATTACCTCTTCCTGGCTCTCAATGGGAGGGGGATTTCGAGAAGGGTATCCGGGCCGAGGCTGGGCCGCGCATTCGCATTCGCGTCGCTGACGCTCGCCGTCGGGCTCGCCCTCGCGGCGACTCAGTGGGTGCCGATCATGGAACTGCTCCAGTATTCGAACCGCCGGATAGTTCCCACCGAATCCGGGTACATTTACCTGCCGCCGTGGTATCTGGTCACTCTCGTCTTTCCGAACCTCTTCGGCACCGCGTACGACGCGCGCATGGTGAATCTTTTCACGGCGCTCGGAGTCTCGCACGACCACAGCCTTTACATCGGGATCGCCGCGCTGGTCCCGGCCGCGTTCTGCTTCTTCTTGCTCATCCGGTCTTTTCGGGATAGGAAACTCGCGGGCGAGGATCCGGCTTCGTTAAACCCGCGCGTGGCGTTTTTCGCGGTTCTCGCGGTTCTCGCGATCTTGATAGTGATGGCCGCGCCGCTCTACGTTCACGTCACGAGGTTCGTCCCGGTTCTGCAAACGATCCGCGTGATCGTTCGCGCGACCGTGCTTTACATATTGGCCGCGTCCGCGCTCGCGGCCTTCGGCACGGACCTCCTGATCCGTAGTCAGGCGGCTTCACTCGCCGGTTTTTCGAAGTGGGTTCTGCGCGCCTTCATCGCATCAGCCGCCCTCGTATTACTCGGGTCGGTTGGTTCATACATCCTGAAATCGGGCGGGTTCTTTGAAGGTATCGGCTACGAATACACGCCCGGCTCGGGGTACCTGGCTTACGCGCGGCAGGCCGCGGGCGCGCTTTCGCAACAGTTTATGCCGCCGGACTCGGGCCTCCTGGTGCCGCTCGCGGCCCTGGCCGCGGTCGCCCTGCTGATCCGCCAAGCGAGCGGGGCGAGGCTGAGTCGTAATCTTTTCCTCCCGGCTCTCGTTGCGATTCTGCTCGTCGACCTCTTCTGGAACAGCCGCCAGTACGAGAAGCTGCACGACAGCTCTCTGGTCTTCCCCCGGACCCGCATCACGGACACCCTGACATCCCTGCCGCCGGGCCGCGTGCTGGTCGCCCCCTCGGACATCCAAACGAACCGGAGGGCCGGAGAGCTTGCGGGGGATCGGAAGATAATCGCCCCGCCGAATACCCTGCTGCCATACAGGATTGCGAGTATCACCGGGAAGGACCAGCTTTACCCGAAGACCTACAGAGAGTTCTGCGCGCTCGTCGAGCCGCAGCCGCACCTGAGCCACGTGGTCTTCGATAAGACAAGCTCGCCCTTCTTCAACCTTCTCAACGTCCGTTACGTTCTGACGCACGACTCGGAGCCCCCGCCTCAGGACTCGGAGCTTTTACTGACGGCCGAAGGGCTCTCGCTTTACGAGAACCCGAGGGCCCTCCCCCGCGCTTTCTTCGCGAGCCGCGTCATCACGGTCGAGAATGAGGCCGGGGCGCTTGAGGCGATGAAAGGCCCCGGCTTCGACCAAGCGTCGGCGGTGATAACCGGGAGCGCGGGGGATCAGGGCGAGCCTGACCTCATCTCGAATCATTATGAGAATGGCCCGCCGGGGGAGGCCCTGGTCACGGAGGACCGGCGTAATCGCGTCGCCATCGAAGCGACGAGCGCGAATGGCGGCCTCCTCGTATTGAGCGACAATTATTACCCCGGATGGAAGGCCTTCATCGACGGGGAGCGCGCGGAAGTCCTGCGGGCCAATCACACGATGCGGGCCGTGCGAGTGCCTCCGGGGACCCATGTGGTATCATTCGACTTTGTGCCCGAAGCCTTCAAAGTGTCCGCTTACGTGAGTCTGGTCGGAGCATTTGCCGTGCTGGTGGCCCTGTTAATCCCGGCCTCCCGGCGCGAGGGGGAAGCGGTTCGGTAGGAGCTACGCTTACGATATACGGGAAGATAAAAAAGACTGTAAAGCACACGCTGATCTTCGGCATCGGCAGCATAGTCAACAGCGCCTTCGGGGTCATCCTGGTGCCGATCTACATCCGCCACCTGAGGGCGGGCGAGTTCGGCGTCCTCTCGCTGCTGACCGTCACCCTGAGCCTGATCGCGATAGTGCTCAAGTTCGGGTTGAACCATGCGTTCTTCCGGCACTACTACGAGACCGAGGATAGAGCCCTGCGCCGGAAGATAGTCGGCTCGACGCTCTTATTCCTCCTGTCGTCGGCAACCCTCTTCACGGCGCTGCTTTATCTCCTTGCCCCGCAGGCTTCGTCCGTCGTCTTCGGGGGCGACGCCTCCAAGGCCCACCTGATGCGGCTCGTCTTCTTCATAAGCTTTTTCGAGATAATAACGGTCGTCCCGGACTCGATACTGAGGGCGAATTTCAAATCGGCCCGCTACTCGGCCCTGAGCATCGCCGCCTTCGTCTTTCAGCTTTCGGTCATCACCTACCTCGTAATATTCGTCGATTCGAACGTCGAGAACGTGCTGGTCGGCAGGCTGGCGGGCGTGGTCTTCGAGGCCCTGATCTTCTTCTGGGCCGTCAGGCGCGAGCTCAGCCTGAGCTTCTCTTTATCCGAGTTGAGGGAGATGCTCGGTTTCGGCTTCCCGCTCATATTCGGCCAGATTACGTTCACCCTCTTTATGATGATCGACCGCTTCTTCCTCGAACGGTACACGAACAACGCGGAGGTCGGCGTCTACGCGATGTCGAACACACTCGTCAACGTCGTGGCGATACTGGTCACGGTCCCGTTCAGTCAGGTCTGGACCGTGATGCGGTTTTCGGTGATGAAGGAGGAGGGCGCGGAAGAGTACTACTCGCGCGTGCTGACTTACATAGTGCTGGTCAGCATGTTTCTGGCGCTCGGGGTGGCGGCCGTGGCGGGCGACGGGCTGCTGCTGTTCGGCCTGAAGAGCTACTACCCGGCGGCCATGATAATACCGCTCCTTGCCTTCTCCGCCGTGCTCGACAGCGCCGCCCGCGTGTTGAACATCGGGATCACCCTGCGCAAGCGGACGATCTACGCGCCGCTCGTGATCCTCGCGGCCCTGATCGTCAACGTCGCCCTGAATTTCTGGCTGGTCCCGCGGTATGGGAGCCTCGGCGCGACGGTCTCGACGCTCATCTCGTATGTCGTCTTCTGCGCCCTTAGATTCTGGGCCTCGAACCTCTTCTTCAAGGTCCGCTATGAATGGGGCCGGGTCTTCGCCCTCGCGGCCCTCGGCGCCGTCCTGATCGGGGGGTTCTACCTGATCACGTTCTACTACTTCGCGGATTACGTGCGCGACCCGCAGACTTACCCGCGCATGATCGTTTACGCCTCGATGGCGGTCAAGGCGCTGCTCGCCGCCTCCTTCCCGCTCATGTTATTCGCCCTGCGGTTTTACGACGAGCGCGAGCTCCGCAGGCTCGACGGCCTGTGGAAGCGGTTCTTTTTCCCCGGTAAGCAGCAGCTTGAAGGAAGCTGACGAGTTGAATAAAGCGGTTCCATCGGTTATATTCAACGGTCTTTCGTTATGAGTAGAAAAGTATTATTCATTGGACTCGACGGCTCGACGTTCGACGTTTTAGACCCTCTGATGAGCGCCGGTTTGATGCCGAGGCTCAGGGGCTTCATCGACGAGGGCGTGCGCGGGCTGCTGGAGACGACCATCCCGCCCATCACGCCCACCGCCTGGGTCTCCTGGATGACCGGGAAGAATCCGGGCAAGCATGGGGTGTTCGAGTTCCTGCTCCGCCGCAAGGGCTCGGGCTCGCTCCCCGACATGCCCGTGAGCGCGCGCTCGCGCGACGGCCTCCCGTTCTGGGACGTGCTCGGGCAGATGGGCAAACAGGCCATCGTAACCAACGTCCCCTGCACCTACCCCCCCACGATGGTCAACGGGGTCATGATCTCCGACTTCCTCACGCCGAGGGGCCGCAGGGATTTCGCCTACCCGGAGAAGCTGCTCGAAGAGATAGAGGCGAAGTTCGGGCCTTACCAGCTTTACATCACCGAAGTCTACACGAAGGGCAAGGTCGATAACATCCTCAACCAGCTCTTCGAAGAACTGGAGTACAAGACTAAGGTGAACCGTTACCTGATGAACGAGTACGGCTGGGACGTGTTCGCCACCCACTACTGGGGGACGGACCGGTTCCAGCACGAGCTGTGGCACCTGCTCGACGAGACGCACCCGTTCTTCGACCGCAAGGAGCACGACGCCCACATCGGCAGGATCCAGGAGTACTGGCACGCGGTGGACTCGACGCTCGGAGAGCTGTTCGACGAGGCGGGGGAAGAGACGACCGTCTACATGGGCTCGGACCACGGCTTCGGCCCTATCAAAAAATTCCTCTGCTTCAACGTGTGGCTGATCAACGAAGGGCTGCTCGTGTTGAAGGGCGACGCGATGACCCGCCTCAAGCGCGCGGTCTTCAGGCTCGGGCTGACGCCCGACCTCGCCTACCGCTCGGCGATGAAGCTCGGCCTGGCCCACCTGAGGCTCTCGGTCGGGGTGACCAACAGGTCGAGCCTGATGAAGTTCGCCAATATGCTGATGCTCTCGCTTGAGGACGTGGACTGGACGCGGACGGTCGCTTTTTCGAAAGGGAACTACGGGCAGATTTTCATCAACCTGAAGGGCCGCGAGACGCACGGGATAGTCGAGCCGGGCGCGGAATATGACCGCGTCCTCGGGGAGGTCATAAGCAAGCTCCGCGGCCTGAAAGACCCGGACTCCGGGGAGAGTCTGATCGGCCCGATCTGGCGGAGGGAAGACCTCTACACAGGCCCGCACAAGGACCAGTCGCCAGACATTCAATTCCTGCCGAGCGACATGTCGAACAAGCCGCTCGGGACGCTCGACCTGACTTCGAATAAATTCATCACGCCCGTTTACGGGAACTCGGGCGACCACCGCATGCACGGGATCATGCTCGGGCGCGGCCCGGACCTCAGGCGCAACGCGCGGGTGGAAGGCGCGAGGATAATCGATTACGCGCCCACGATCCTCCACACCTTCGGGACGGAAATCCCGTCCGACATGGATGGCCGCGTGCTGACGGAGATCTTCACCGAGGAGTACATGAGCCGGAACCCCGTGAGGATATCCGACTCCGAGGCGTACGCGGAGGCCAAGGATGTCGGCTCGATGACCGACGAAGAGAGCGACGAGATCCGCGAGCGCCTGCGGGGATGGGGGTACCTCGGTTGACCGCAGGCCCGGCGCGCCGCGCTAATAAATATGATGTTTGACAGCATCTCGGCCGTGCTTCCGGCATTCAACGAAGAAGAGAATATCGAGACGGCCACACGGCGAATGGTCGAGGCCCTGGAGTCCCTCAACCTGCGCGACTGGGAAGTGATCATTGTCGACGACGGGTCCGTCGATAAGACGGGCGAGATCGCCGACGGGCTGGCAGCCGAGGACCCGGAGCACATCCGCGTCTTCCATCACAGGCCCAACAAGGGGTACGCCGCCGCGCTGAAGACGGGGTTCACGAGCGGGCGCCACACCCTGCTCTTCTACACGGATTCCGACAACCAGTTCGATGTCCGCGAGATTAAGAACCTGCTCCCCCTGATCGAAAGCGCCGACATCGTTTGCGGGTTCCGCATCTACCGCTTCGACCCCCTGACGCGCCTCGTTCTGTCCTGGGGCTTCAACCTGCTCGTGCGCATCATATTCCGGATCAACATTCGCGATGTCGACTGCGCCTTCAAGCTCTTTCGCCGCGAAGTGTTCGACGAGATCGAGATCGAATCGAAGAAGTTTTTCGTGGACGCGGAGGTGCTCGCGAAGGCCCGGCATCACGGCTTCAAGCTGGTCGAGATCGGCGTCCGCCATTACCCGCGGCCCGCCGGCCGCTCGACCGTGAGGCCGAGCCATGTCTTCTCGACCTTGAGGGAACTGGCGCACATCTGGGTCAACATCCATTTCAAATCCGGCGCGAAGCGCAGGCCCGACCGATGAATAAGCATGCGATAGAGAAGCGGGGTGAGCCCCGAGGGCACGCGGGGGAAGGCGCGCGGCGCTTCGGCCTGCGCGGGGCCCTGCAACTCGGGATAGGCGTCGTCGCGCTCGTGCTGCTGATCGTCAAGTCGGACACCCGCGCTCTGGTCGAGGCGCTGAAGGTCACCAGAATCTCTTACCTGCCGATGGCGATGCTGGCCTCCGTGACCGTCACCTGGCTGATGGCCTACCGGTGGCGAGCCATACTCAGCGTACGCGGCCGGAGGCTGAAGACGGGCAGCCTTTTCATCTACTACCTGATCGGCATATTCTTCATGAATTTCGTCCCCGGCGGGGGCGTGAGCGGGGATGTCGCCCGCCTGATTTACGTGGACCGCGAGGTGAGGGACAAGCCCTTCGTCCTCTCCACGCTCGTCTACGAGCGGCTCGTCGGCCTCTTCGTCCTGCTGCTGATCGGGCTCGGGGCCACGGTCGCCAGCCGCTCGATGCGGCCCGAAGGCCGGCTCATCTATTTCGCCGAAGCCGCGCTCGCGCTCGGATTTCTGGCGGCGGCCATGCTGATGAGCGAGTACGCGACTTCGCGCGCCACGCGGGTCATCCGGGCCTCGGCTAAGAGGTTAAAAGTCGAGAGGTTCGGCGACGCCGCCTCCCGCACCCTCGAAGCCATCTCGGAGCTGAGGAGACATAAAGGGATGCTTTTGACGACCGTCCTGCTCTCCGTAATGATAAGGGTCGTCTGGAGCCTGGGCTGTTACGTGGTCGCCCTGGCGATGGGCCTCCCGTTGAGCATGCTCGTCGTCTTCGCCTTCATCTCGATAGTCGACCTCGTCAGGATGCTGCCGATCTCAATCGGGGGCATCGGCGTGAGGGAGTGGGTCCTCGTCGCGCTCTTCGCCAACGTTGGCCTCGCGCGCGAGCAGGCGTTGATGTTCTCGTTCCTGGCATTCGCGCCGATCCTCGTGAACGCCATAGCGGGCGGCCTGATCTACATATCGCGGGCGGGCATGGGGCACCTGAGGGTGACGAAGCCGGGAATGGCGGATTGAGCATTCAGATAATCAGATGCAGGAAATCCTACAGGCAAGGGAAGGCGTCGAGCGTTCGACACGCCGGTTCGAGCTGACAAGAGAACTGGCGGCGGCGGCGCTCGTCCTCGCCTTCGCCGCGGTCCTCTACGGCTCGCTCTTCAACCGGGAGACCACCCTCTCCTACTCTCTCGGCTACAACCTCTACGGGGCTGAGAGGGTCCTCGAAGGCGACGTGCCTTACAGGGATTTCCACACGCTCTACCCTCCGGCCACGGTCTACGTCAACGCGGCGTTATTCAAACTATTCGGCATCTCGCTCTACGTCGCCCTGTTCGGCGTGTTCGTGTTTAAAGCCCTCACGACGCTCGGGCTCTACCTCTGCGCGCGGCGCTTGATGCCGGTGAGCCTCGCCGTGATCGCCGCCCTCTCGTCGCTGGTGTGGCTCAGGCCGAACGGCCCTTTTAAAGCCGTGCCGATGCATTACGGGGGGCTCTTCCTCGCCTTCGCCTTGCTGTTACTGCTCGCCTACGCGAGACGCCCGAAAGGCTCTTACGCCTTCGGAGCCGGAATCCTGCTCGGCCTGCTCGCGTTATTCAAACACAACATCGGGGCTTACGCGCTCCTCGGCGCGCTCGCCGTGGTATTCCTTCAGGCGGGGGCGTCGGGTTTCAAATTCGCTTTTAAGACCGAAGAATTCAAAAAGGCGTGGCTGTTGATTCTTGGCTTCGCTCTGCCGATCATCCCGGTGCTCGTTTACATGCAGGCGCGGGGGGCGCTCGCCCCGATGACCCGCGCGCTGCTGTTCGGCCCCGGAGAGTTCCTGCTGAGCCGGCTCGCGGCGACCCCCTCCCCGGTGATTCCGGTCGCGGGCCTGGTCTTCCTCGCCGCCTGCGCGCTCGCCGCTCGCAGGCTGCGCGGCAGGGGCCCGGCGCTCGATGCGTTGCTAATTCTGAGCCTGCTGTCGGTCTCCGCTTTCACCCTGCTGGCGGATCAGGGGGCGGTCGATAAAGTCATATTTTACGCGCCGGCCTTCGTGCTGGCGGGCGGGCTCGCCGCCCTCGTCTTTCGCCGAGGGGCGGGGGACTTCGAGCTTAAAGAGATGACCGCCGTAGGAATGGCCGCGGCGGCCGCTTTCATGGAATCGTTCCCGAGATTCGCGCGCGAGCAGGCCGTCGGAGCGATGCCCTTCGTCGTCCTCCTGCTACTTTACCTGTTCCACTCGTTCCGCCCCGCTTTATCGAAATATGTCGGCGGCAGGCGGCAGGCGGGGCTGGCATTCGCGATCCTGCCGCTCGCCTTTTTCCTTATCGGCTCGCGGCTGTTCGCCTCCATCTATTTCGAGGGCGGCCCGCGCCTGAGGAGCAGGACCGCGTTGACCTTCGAGCGCGGCGCGGGCGTCTACTTTCCTGAAGGGAAGGCCAGAGAGATCACCGACGTTGTCGATTACCTTCGGGCTCGGGTGCCCGAAGGCGGCTACTTTTTCGCGCAGTCCTACGCGGGCTCGTCTTACCTCTTTCTGGCCGACAGGAGGAATCCCTCCGGGGCGCAGTTCTGGGGCGGGGTCGGCGTGAGCGATCAGGAGCGCGCGGAGACGCTCGCCTCCCTCGACGCCCTCCGGGTAGGATTGATCGTTACGAGCGAGAAGGACCTCGCGGCCGAGAGCTACGGCCCGATGCGAGACTTCATAAGCGAGAATTTTAAATCGTGCCGAAGCTTCGGCGAAGTGCTGGTACTTGAGCGCCGGGAGCCGGCGGGAGAAACGGAAAGGAATCATAGATGAAGAAACGAGTGATGGTCATCGGGCTCGACTGCGCGACCCCGCAGCTTGTCTTCGAGCGCTGGCGCGATGATCTGCCGAACATCAGGTCTCTGGCGGAGTCCGGGATATGGGGCAAGCTGCGGTCGACCGACCCTCCCATCACGGTGCCGGCATGGATGTCGATGATGACGTCGAAGGACCCCGGAAGGCTCGGGTTTTACGGCCTGCGGAACCGGGTCGATTACTCATACGAAAAGATGGCGACCGCCAACTCCACGTTCGTCAAAGAGCCGACCGTCTGGGACATACTCTCCGAGCGCGGGAAGCGGGTGATCCTCATCGGGGTGCCGCAGACATACCCGCCCAAGCCGGTGAACGGGGAGATGGTGACCTGCTTCCTGACCCCCTCGACGGACAAGCAGTTCACCTACCCCGCGAGCTTCAAAGAAGAGGTTCAGCGCGTGACCGGGGGCTACATCCTTGACGCCGTCGGCTTCAGGGTCGACGAGGAGGAGAAAGACCGCGTGCTGAAGACGATCTACGAGATGACCGAAAAACGTTTCAGGCTCGCGAAGCACATGGTCGATACGCGGCCCGACTGGGACTTCTTCATGATGGTCGAGATGGGGCCCGACCGCATCCACCACATGTTCTGGAAGTACACCGACCCGGAACACCCGAAGTACGTCCCCGGCAACAAGTACGAGAAGTCGATCCACGATTATTATAAATTCGTGGACGCGCAGATAGGCGAGCTGCTCGCGAAGGTCGGCGACGAGACGTCGGTGCTGATCGTCTCGGACCACGGCGCGCGGGGCATGGTCGGGGGCATCTGCTTCAACGAATGGCTGATGCGTGAAGGCTACCTCGTGCTAAAGGACCGCCCCCAGAAGGCCGCCCCCGTCGAGCAGTGCGATGTCGATTGGAGCCGGACCCGCGCGTGGGGCTCGGGCGGCTATTACGCCAGATTGATGATTAACGTCAAAGGCCGGGAGCCGCAGGGCGTCGTCGAGCCGGGGGAAGAGTACGAGCGCGTGCGGACTGAGCTCGTCGAAAAACTCGCCGCGCTGCGGGACCATAACGGAGAGCCCATGCACACGTTCGCCGTGCGGCCCGAGGACGTGTACAAGGAGGTGCGCGGAGTGCCACCCGACCTCTTCGTGTACTTCGGGAACCTCTCGTGGCGGAGCGTCGGGAGCGTGTGGCCCGCCGAGCCCGATTCGGTATACACGTTCGAAAACGACACCGGCCCCGACGACGCCAACCACGACTGGCACGGGATATTCGTCATGCGAGACGGCGCGGGGGACGCCTCCGTGGAAGGGCGCGGGATGAACCTGAAGGATGTCGCCCCGACGGTCCTCTCGCTCCTCGGCGAAGAAGTGCCGGGGGACATGGAAGGAAAGGTCATAAACCGCGAGACTGTGAAGTAAGGCTCGGAAACGGGGCAGGGGACCTAACGCCCCGCCCCACACCTGATCAATGCTCAATGCTTCAACGTCAAGAGCTTCCCAGGCGGCCAGCGAGCATGAAGCCGACGGGCGCAGGCCCGGCCTCATGCGGGGAAGCGCCCTGCCTTACTTCCTGACCCTGGCCGCCGGGCTGATCTGCTACGGCCTCTTTTACAACCGCGGCATATGGCTTTCGGTCATCGGCTACAGCGTCGCGCCCGCCGAGCGTGTGATGCTCGGCGAAGTGCCTTACAAAGATTTCCTCTATAACTACACTCCGGGCATTCTCTGGCTGAACGCGGCCTTGATGCGCGCGTTCGGGCCGACTCTGATGACCGTGAGCGCGGGGCTCTTCGCCTTCAAGCTCGCGACCCTGCTCCTTCTTTATCACATCTCGCGCGGGCTGTGCGGCGTCTGGGCGGGGCTGCTGGTCGTCGCGCTCGCGCTCGCCTGGATCGGGTGGAAATACATATTCGGAGTCTACCCGACTCAGTACTCGATGTTGTTCGTGCTCGCGGGCCTCGCCTGCATGATCAGGTTCGACGAGGGCGAGAGGTCGCGATGGCTCTTCGCCTCCGGCGCGGCCGTCGGCACGGTGCTGGCGATCAAATACAATGTCGGCATTCTACTTGGCGTTTCGGGGAGCTTCGCGGTCATCCTCAGGGAGTTGGTGTTGAACGACTGGTCGCGCGGCCTCCGGGCGGCTTTGCCGAAGGCCCTTCGCAGAGTCGCGTGGTTCTGGCTGGGCACCGCGCTCGTGGCCGCGTGTATGTTCGCGTACCTCTCGGCGCGGGGCGGCCTGCTGCCGATGCTGGACCACTTCTTTCACTTCGCGGGCGAGTACAGCGCGAAGCGCTCTGTCAGGCCGCCGTCATTGAAGATCGTGACGCCTTCCGTGATCGCGATTCTTCTCCTGACCGGGGGCGCGTGGCTAATACTTCGCAGGCTCGCGCGATTTTATGTCGTCTACCTGGCAATCGCGGCGTCGGTTTCTCTCGCGGTCCTTTTCGTCCCGGCGAGGGCCGAAGTCCTGAAGGCTTCCGCCCTAGCGTCGGTTTCCTACCTGCCCGGCGCGCTCTTTCTGATAGTTCTAGGGCTATGCCTTTTTCAGTTGAGGGGGAGCCTTAACGCGAGCGAGGCGCGGCGGCAGTGGTGGAAGAATAATGGGGTGATCATCATCGTCACGATGTTCGCGGCGGGCGCTTACCTTGAAGTCTTCCCGCGCGCCGATAACTACCACCTCGTCCGCGCGCTGCCGCCCGTCTTTCTGCTCTTCGTCATCCTGATGAAGCGGGCATACCCCGCGCTCCTGAAGTACACGGAAAGAGTCGCGGCCGATCCGAAGCGCGCCGCGGCTCTGACCCTCGCCCTCCCATTAGTGCTGCTCATGGCGACCGGGTTTCAGCACACGTGGAGGCCGCACTTCACCCCGGACCTGCGATTGGTCGACCGGAGCCCGGTCGCGGTCGCGCGCGCGCGCGGAATGCGGGTTCCTCCGAGACAGGCCGGTATTATAGAATCCTTTGATTCGGTCATCGCGTCCAACAGCGCCGAGGGGGATGAGATATTCTCCTTCTCGCAGAGAGGGACCGCTTTCTATTTCCTGTCGGAGCGGAAGAACCCGACCCGGTTCGTCTGGTGGCGCAACGTCGGCATCAGCGGAGACGACAGGGACTCGGTCCTGCGGATGATTGAAGGGAGGCGGCCCCGGCTGATTCTTCTTCAGGACGGGCTTAAAGACCCGCGCATTCGCGGCCTGGTCGATCACAATTACCAGCGGGTCGCGACGGTCACTGACATTGGCATTTATGGAAGGAAAGACTAAGCCGTTCAGGCTCGGCCTTCGGGCGCAACTCCTGATCGTGGTCGCGGCCGCGGGCGTTGTCTATTCTCAGGGCCGCTTCAGCGAACTGCCCGAGCGCGGCGACACGGCGATATGGGATTACTTCGCGCAGGTCATCTCAAGGGGAGGCGTGCCTTACAGAGACGTGGTCGATAATAAAGCCCCCCTGTCCGCTTACATCGGCGCCGCCGCCATCGTGGTGACGAGGCCATTCGGGTTGCGCGATATTTATGCGTTGAGGCTGGCGTACATTATTCTGGCCGCGCTCACGGTCGGGGCGACGTTCCTTACGGCGGAGCTTTTCTTTGAAAGCCGGCGGGTCGCCATTCTTTCGGCCGCGGTAATGCTCACTTTCAATTCCTTCATATTCTGGAACTCGGCCGGGATTCAGCCGAAGACGGTTATGGTCTTATTCGGTCTGTTGTCGCTTTGCGCGCTGGTTAAGGACCGCCCCTTAGCCTGCGGGGTGGCCGGTATGCTTTCGGCCTTGTGCTGGCAACCGGGATTACTGTTCAACGCGGCGGCCTTCATCGCGGAGACCGGCTACTTCAGGCGATGGCGGAACCCGAGAATCGCCGCGTTGATTCTGGGCAGCCTTCTCCCGCTCGCGGCCTTCGTCATCTATTTCAAGGCCGCGGGCGCGCTCAAGGATTTTTACACCTGGACCATCGATTACAACGCTTCGGTCTACGCGCCGCGCGGGCTCCGCGGCCCGGCCGAGTCTTTAGGATTGTTCCTGAAGATCTTGTCAAAGACGTACTCGAAAGAGGTGGCTTACTTCTTTATAGGGCTGGCGGGGTTTTTTATGGCGGCCTTCGCGACCCTCTTCCGAAAGAGCGAGCTGGCCCTCCGCGGCCCTCAAAAACAGGCGATCCTTGTCGCGCCCCTGCTCTACCTTGCCTTCTGCTTTATCAACTTGCAGGCCGGGGCGGACCTCATACCCCTGTTGCCCTTCGTGGCGATCTTTTCATCCCTCGCGCTCTGCTCGCTCTTATCCCGGATGAGTGAGGTCGTCGCCAAACGCTACTCCGGGCGGCTAGGGGAGGGGGCCGGGCGGTTGGCTTTCGTCGGGCTGATTGCCTTAATCTGTGCCGTGAATCTGTTCGATAAGGTCGGGCACAGGCGCAGCCGGTCCCTTCGCGATCAGGACGCGGAGGTCGCGCGCATGAAGGAGTTTCTTACGCCGGGCGATGAGATCTTCGTCAATGGCCCGCTCCAGATTCTCGTGCTGGCCGAGTTGCAGAATGCGAGCAAGTACATCTACCTCGCCCGCGGGTCAGACGAGTATTTAAGAGAGGTGGAGCCGGGAGGGTTCGAGGGGTGGTTCGAAAGCCTGAAGGCTCGCAAGCCGAAGATCATAGCCTTCTCCCGCATGAAGCCGGTCCACCGCAAAGAGGATTTCATGAGATGGGCACGTGAAGAGTACGTGCAGCATAAAAGCAAGGCTTTCTCTTACTACGTGCGTAAGAGTTGAATACTGAATAAGGCAGGATGAACCGTCAGTTGAAAGAGGCGAAGCAGAAAGACAGGTCAACCGCGTCGGTCGAAGATTTAACGGGGGGCAAGCCCTACCCGTGGCTGGGCAGGCGTCTGCTCTTCGTCATCACGCTCGCCCTAGCGTCCCTCGTCTCCGCGCAGTATCACCTGTGGGACCAGCCGGAGCGCAAGGACCGCGCGAACTGGGATTACTTTTCGCAGGTGGTCGCGCGCGGAGGCACCCCTTACGTCGACGTTGTGAACATCAAGACCCCTCTGGCGGCTTACATCGGGGCCGGGGCGATCCTGCTCGCCCGGCCCTTCGGCCTGCGAGATATATTTGCGATCCGAATCATCTGCGCCCTGATGGGGATTTTGATAGTCGGCTTCACTTTCCTCGTCGCGCTCGATCACTTCGACTGCCGGAGGGTGGCATTCCTGTCGGCGATCATAATGCTCTCTTTCCATGCGTTCACTTCGTCCAACAGCGGCGGGATGCAGCCCAAGACTCCGATGATCCTCTTCGGCCTCGTAAGCCTCTGGGCGGTGATCAAAGACAGGCCATTTCTGGCGGGAATCTTCGCGATGCTCTCGGCCCTCGCGTGGCAGCCCGGCCTGCTCTTCGCGGGCGCGGCGGGGCTCGCCTTTTCGCGGTACCTGACGAGCTGGCGCGACCTGAAGGCCGCGAAGCTGATGGCGGGCGCGGCCCTGCCCCTCTCGGCGATGTTGCTGCACCTCGGGATGACCGGGGCCTTGAGAGAGTTCTACCTGTGGACCATCCACTTCAACTATAACTTCTACGCGCCGGGGCAGCTCAAATCTTCCTCGACCTTCTTCGCCTTCTTGATGAAGACCCTGAACAAGCCTTATGGCAGGGAGCGAATTTACTTCGCCCTCGCGGTGGCCGGGGCCGCGATCTTTCTTCTGCGGGAGGCGCGAGCCATCCGGGAAGGCCGGCACGAAGACGGGAAAGCGCCGTCGCTCCGCCACGGGATAATAATCGCCCCGCTCGTCTATTTCGCCTTCTGCATGATCAATTTTCAGGGCGTGGGAGACCTGTTCCCGCTTCTCCCTTTCGTGAGTATTTTCGCCTCGGCCGCGATAATCTTCGCGCTCGGCCTCGTTCCGATCCTGATCGCGAAATACGGGAGGGGTATGTCTGCCGGGTTCGCGAAGCCCGCGCTATTTGCGACCGCCTGCGCCCTGGTCTTCTACTTCAACGTGTCGGGCGCGTTCGCTTTCAGGGTGGGGAACCCGACCCTCAGGGATCAGGACGAGGACGTGAGCGAGATGCTCGCGCTGATGCAGCCCGGCGACGCGATCTACGTTCATGGGCAGACGGAGATTCTCGCGCTCTCCGGCCTGCATAACGCGAGCCGCCACATATTCCTTGATCGCGGCAAAGACCTCTACCTCGATCAGGTCGAGCCGGGCGGGTTCGAAGGATGGCTCGCCGGTTTGAAAGAGAGCAGCCCGAAGATCGTGGCTATCTCTCGCGTGGGCGCGGTCGAGCGGAGGCGCGCCTTTCTCGATTGGGCGCGGGCCGATTACGAGGTGCGTAAAGGCCGAGTCTTCAAGTACTATGTTAGAAAAGACGGCGCGCAATAGCGCGGCGGCGCGAGAGGATGGACGCGGGCGTTAATCGATGAGGATGACGATTCTCAAACATGTGCTCAAAGAGGCGGCGAGGTTCCCGGTCGAATTGACGCTCAGGACGTACCTGGCGACCCAGCCGTCGCCCCGTTTCTCTCCCGAAAAGGTCGACCGCATTCTCGTCTTCGCCTACCACGGTCTCGGCAATTTTCTGATGTACACCCCCGCGCTCAAGGCCCTGCGGGATCGCTACCCGAATGCCAGAATCGACCTCCAGGTCGGGAATAACACGGGCTGCGAGGAGGTGCTGGCCGGGGCGGGCCTGTTCGACAACATTTATAACCTGCCATACTCCGCGGGGCTCCGCGCATGGGTCGACCGCGCGCGCGAGATCAGGGCCGTCGGCTATGACCTCACTCTGAACGAGTTTCACAGCCACTCATGGAGGCTCGCGCTACTGGTCGGTGCGAGCCGCGCGCCTTTCCGCGCGGGCCACGTCACGAGCCCCGGATGGTCGCGCAGGTTCAGCCGTTACAGTTTCGTCTTCAACCTGCCGGTCGCGATGCGCGAAGACGAGCACGAGATCGAGCGGTATCTCGACCTCGCCGCCGCCGCGGGCGCGGAGCCTCCCGCGCTTGAGGAGTCACGCACGTTCATCCACCTGACCGAGGAGGACCGGGAGTTCGCGCGGAATTTCTTCGAGCCGTGGGCCGCCTCCGGCAAGACCGTGATGATCGGCATTCAGCCTGGAACGTCGCCCACGATGCGCTGGAAGCAATGGCCCATCGAGAGGTACCGGGCCCTGATCGAAAGGCTCGCCCTTGAGCGGCCCGACGCGCGCATCGTCCTGTTCGGCTCGGCCGGCGAGGCCGAGATGATCGCGGACCTTGTTCGCGGGCTCGAATCCGAAGTGGCGGTGGCGGCCGGTAAGACTAGCATCAAACAGGTGGCCGCTCTGATCGAGTCCTGCGACATGCTCATCTGCAACGACAGCGGGCTTATGCACGTCGCGGTCGCCGTGAAGACTCCCGTGGTGGCGATTTATGGGCCGACGGACATCAGGCGGACCGCGCCTCTCGGGCTCCGGCACACCGTGATCCGGAGGGACTTGCCGTGCAGCCCGTGCTTCCGGCTGGAGGGCGACGAGCAGGTGCATCTCTGCCCGCATCACGACTGTCTGATGAGCATCGAGCCCGAAGAGGTATTTCAGGTCGCGAACAAATCCAGCCTGGCTCACATTACGCTGAAGCGAGGGGGCGGGGAGGCCGCCGGGTCCCGGAGCTGAGGCGTTCGATCACCCCATGTATCCCAGATTCTTTAACGACTCGATCACCTCCGAGTTCTCGTCCTCGGAGTAATCGATCTCTCTCTTCTTCATCCCGGAGCCCCCGGCCTCGTACCGTATCGGTTCCGCGCTCAGGTGTTGCTCGGAGATGATTTCGGTGAGCACCCGCCCGTCCGTGTCGTCGGGCACCCCCTGCCCCAACAGGTAGAGCAGAGTCGGGGCGACATCGTATATGCGGGCGGCCCCCGCGTCGAACCCGGCCCTGACCGGCCCGCCGCGCGCGATCAAGACGCCCTCCATTCGGTGGCACCCCGAGATGCCGAATGCGTCGACTATGAACTTGTTCGACGTGAAGTCCGCGTTGCCCAGAGGGAGCTGGCGCATGTCCCGAGGCAGGAAGGCTATGTCGGGCGCGTCGCCGACGCGGGGGCCGCTGTATATCTGCTCGCGCCGGAAAACGTCCCCGACCCACGGCTGCCCGGTGTCCGGGTCTTTCAGCGTATACATGCGCCTGATTATCTCGTCGCACACCGCCTCGTATTGCTCGTCCTCGACGGAGCCGAACGGCTCGCGGCCTTTGAGGTTTACGTATATCTGGCCATAGTTGCCTTTCGAAAACGCCGTCGTGCGCGACCAGTCAACGTCATTGAAAGAGAGGAACATGGCGCTCAGCAGCTTCGACGCCCCCGCCTGATTGCTGACCCCGCGCGCCGGCCTGAGCCGCCCGAGCGGCAGCTTCTTCACCAGCTTGAAAGCGGCTTCAGGAGTCAGTCCTACGGTGAACAGCAACTTCTTGATCCGAGTCCACGCGTCGCTCTTGAGCTTTAAGAATCCCTGCTCGAGCATCCAGATATTAAAGGAGCAATACTTGTGCGCGGGGCCGAACCCGTGGTCCGACGCTACGCAGACGAGGGCGTCGTCGCCGGCGAGCGCGACGAGGTCGCCGACCACCTCGTCCACGCGGCGAAAATAGTCGAAGACCCTCTCGCGGTAGCGCGCGCTCTCCTGCCTGTCATGCCTCGGGTGCTCTTCGTCAAAGATGTGCCACAGCTCGTGCTGAATCCTGTCCGTGCCCCAGAAATATTGGAAGAATGCGTCCCACCCGTACCGCGTCATCAGGTAAGGGGTGACCCTGGCTTTGTATTCCAGCTCGTCGAACAGCTCGTCGAGCACGGCCCCGGGGCCGCCGCCCGTGTAGGTCTGGGAGAGGTGGAGCCGGTATGGCCCGAACTCGGACTCGACCTCGGCGAGCAGCGACTCGGGGTAGCTGTAATCCCTCCTCCCGCGCGGGGTCATGAAGTCCGAGATCATTAGCCCGTTGACCGGCGATGGGGGGTAGGTGCAGGGAAAGTTGTGGACGATGACCCGCTTGCCCGCGGCCCCGAGCAGGTCCCAGATCGCGGCCCCCTCCCGGAAAGAGGCGTTGACGGCCAGCTCACGCCGGGAGTCTTTGTCGCGCCTCTTGAATTCGAAAATGCCGTGCTTGCCGGGGTTTTTCCCGGTCATGAAGGATGACCACGCGACGGCGGTTATTGGGGGGAAAGTCGTCTCAAGGTTCGCCCGCGCGCCGCCGCTCACGAGCCCCGCGAGGGTCGGCAAATACCCCTTCTCGATCAACGCATCCAGAACATTGAAGGACGCTCCGTCAAGCCCTATAACCAGTAATTTGTTAACCATATTGCCAGCCCAAACAGACCCATCAATATACTTGGTTACGGAGCCAGTATCAAACGAGGAGCGGGTGACGAGGGATTTGCGCGCGTGCTCTTCCCTTTCGCCCGCGCGCATCACCGCCCGGTTGACAGCCCCCGCGAGTCTCATCAATACTTTCGTCTACTTTGATTCAGGGGGGTTCGCGTGTCAGTTACCGGGACCGGCGTCGTACCGATTGACCAGCCGAAAGACAGGATAGACCAATCAAGCAGAACGGAAAAGAATGAGGGCCTTCTGGGCTACGTCGGCAGCTTCGCGATGGCCGGCGGGTGCGCTTTCCTTCTGCTGGGCCTGATCGAACTGCTCGACCTCAACCTTCTGTCGCCCGATGTATTTGAATCGGCCTCCGAGAGGCTGGGGCTCTCCGCCTACGCGAGCATGAGCGTCCTCGTCGGCGCGGTGGTCGGCTTCGTCGTCGGCTTCGTCTTCTACGTGGGCTCTCTGTCGAGCCTGAGGCTGGCCCGCGCCCTCGCGCGAGGCCGAGAGCCCGGACTCCTGATGAGGCTCGCGGCGTGGTTCGGGATTTCAGCCGTGGCCGCGTTCCTGCTGAACCAGATCCCGAGCGTCAACCGCTACGTCATCGGGCAGATTCGCGAGGCGGAGAAGTACGCCTCGTTAAGGGAGTTTCTCTTAAACCATGAGAGGTCAACGTCCTACCTGATCCTGATGGTCATGGTGCTGGCCTGCTCGGCCCTGTGGCTAATCACCCGCGCGCTGCCCCGGCTGCACTGGATGATCCGCTGCGCGTGGCTCGCGGCGCTGGCCGTGTTGATGTCGGTCTTTTACTTCATCGATTCCCGCGTCGAAGTTCAGCTTTACGAATACACTCTGCACCGGACGATGTATCTATCGAACACCGCGCTGGCGATGGCGTTCGTCGCGGGGCTCTACCACTCTTCCGAAGGGGTCCGGTCATTCTGGGCCCGCGCGTCTTCGCCCCGCAAAAATGCCTTCGCGCTTATAGCCGCGGCCTTGTTCCTCGCGGGGTTCGCCTACACGGTCTATAACTTCGGCTCGGACAACAACCTCAGGAACGCGACCTTCTACAGGAGCACGCAGGCCAAGCAGAGCTTCAAGCTCGCGTGGTGGGCCCTCGACTTCGACCGCGACGGCTACTCCGCCCTGCTCGGCGGAGGAGACTCTGACGACTTCAGCAGGGGCATCAACCCAGATCAACTCGAAGTGCCCGGCGACGGCTCGGACAACAACAGCATCGGCGGAGACGTTACGGCGTCGGACGTGGAGGGGTGGCTGGCCGAGCACAGGTCATTGCGCCGGCCTCCGGCAGGTGCGGCCCGGCGCTACAACATAGTCTACTTTTTCGTGGACACGGTGCGCGCGGACCACCTGAGCGCGTACGGCTATCACAGGAAGACCAGCCCGAACATCGACCGGCTTCCCGCGACGGTTTTTGAGAATGCCTTCTCGCCTTCTCCCCGCACGTCGGAGGCCGTCCCGAAGTTCATGCAGTCGTCCTACTGGGACGCGCGCATAGAGAGCTGGCCGCAGGTGCTCAAGCGGAACGGCTATAACACGATGCTCTTTCCCGGCCGCCGCTCGTGGGACCGGTACAAGAACTGGATGCCGGTCGTCCGGGAGGCTCAGGGCAAGCACCTTGAGCAGAACATCGACGTGGCGATCAGGACCCTGAGCAACGCGCCGCAGGACGCGCCGTTTTGCGCCTACATCTACGTCCCCGACCCGCACCGGCCATACATCAAGCACGACGATTTCTACTATGGCGAAACGACGGCCGACGTGTACGACGGAGAGCTCGCCTACACCGATTACCACCTCGGCCGCTTCTTCGACTGGATGGAACAGTCGCAGAGGATGAAGGACACCATAGTCGTCATAATGTCCGACCACGGCGAGTCCCTCGGGGAGCGCGGGGTGTTCCGCCATTCGACCCAGCTCTATAACGAGCAGGTTCGCGTGCCGATGATCGTTTACGTGCCGGGCATGGAGCCGCGCCGCGTCGCGGACTACGTGAGCACGGTCGACCTCGGCTCGACCATTCTCGATCTCGTCGGCATCGACTACCCGAAGGAATATTTGGGGGTGAGCCTCGCCCCGTTGATGAGGGGCGAGCAGTTCACCCGGCCTCCCATCTACGGGGAGCAGACGCTTGAGGAGTACTCGCCCTACGTGCGCCTCGACCAGCAGGTCCACCCGCTCAGCAAGAAATACATGGTGATTACGCAGGATGGGTTCAAGCTCATCTTCAATCGCAACTTCTACAGCTTCGAGATGTACGACCTCAACGGGGACCCGGCGGAATCCCGGAATTTGTTCGATAAAATGCCGGAAAAGGCCGAAAATCTCAAACAATTGCTCGGGAGGTTCGTCGATGTGGTCACGGCGAGCAGGCCCCCCGAGGCCGACGAAGGCAGGTACTCGAAGGCGGGCGGGATCGATGGCGATAAGGTTGAGGATTAAAAGATCACCGCCGCCTGATCACTTTTTTGACCGTCTCAAGGTCGCGCCGGCCCAATTCGCCCGTGAGAACTAGCATGCCCGCGTAGGCCAGAGCGAGCAGGACGAGTTGGGCGAGGATCATAATCTTCGTCGCGGGCGCGAATGCCGCCGACAGCGCATACAGCGCGCCGCCCGAAGCCGCGATCCGCGCCAGCGATTTCAAAGGCACCAGCGGCCCGAATCTCGACATCAGGTAACCGCCTCCGACGATCACTCCCACGAGCATCGACAGAGTCGTCCCTATGGCGGCCCCGACTATTCCGAACCGGGGGACCAGCAGAGCCGTGAGCGCGACGTTCGTCAGCAGGGAACAGAGCCCGACGATCAAAGAGATGGCGGGCCGCCCGCTCGCGGAGATTATCGTCGTCAGTATGAAGATCGTCCCAAATAACAACATCCCATACGCGACTATGGATAGCGCGCCGCCCCCGGCCTGGAAGGAGTCGGGATAGATGACCCGCAGGATTTCGCCCGAGTTGGCCGACATCAGGGTCGCCACCAGCGCCATGACGATCAGGGTGTAGCGCAGCGTGGTCGAGATGTAGCTCCGCGTCTTCGCGAGATCGTCGGCGAACGTGGCCTGCGAGACGAGGGGGAAGATGATGAAGGTCGCGGAGACTACGAACTGATACGTGAGATTCGCGAGGTTGATGGCCGCGCCATAATAGCCCGCGTTTATACTGGCGGCGACCGAATCGGGTGATGAGAGGGACTTGATGAGTATTATGTCGACCTTCTGAAGCAGGTTGAAGACCAGGGTTGAGAGCAGCAGAAGGGCCTGAAACCTGACGAGGTCGCGCGCTCTGACATCGCCCCGGCTCCCGGAGCCTCGTGCCAGAAACGCCGAGATCGCGAGGACGCACGCCGCCGCGAGCGCGAACCCTCCGATGCCGCCGCCGACTCCGAAACCGAGCCAGACCAGCAGGACGATGAAGATCAGCTTGAGAGTCGAGTATGTAATGTCGAGCCCGGCCTGAGTGACGAACCTCTTCAGGCCGTTGAAATACCCCGTATAGACCGAGTAAAACGAGTACGAGAGAGGGATCAGAGAAGCGAGGCGCAGGTAATTTACGAGCCTCGCGTCATTCAGTAGGCCAGCGATCACCGGCGCGAGCAGAAAGAAGCCCGCGCTGATTGCCCCGCCCGTAACCATCTGGACCCGTAGCGCCTTCGATACTATGGCCCCGGCCTTGCCCTCTTCCTGCGAGATGTATTTGGAGACCGTCTGGTACGTCCCCGTGACGATGACCGCGTTGATGATAGAAACGACGCTGACCACGACCTGATACGACCCGAACATCTCTTCGGACATAAGTCGCGGCAGGGCGAAATGGATGCCCGAGCCGCTCAGCATGAACCATATCTTCGAGGCCGTGATGTACACGGTCCCCCGGCCGGCGACCCTCGTGATGTCGTCGGGCGACGCGGCCGTCTTTACCGTCGATTCTTTAATCATTCTCCCCCATCGCCCGAAGTATCGCGGAGGCGTAGCGGTCGCCGATTGCCTCCCAGGAATACTCCTTCGCCGTCGCGCGCGCGTTGGCCGACAGTCGTTCTCTGAGCTTCGGGTCGTCGATCAACCGTCTCATCGCGCGGGCCAGCGCCCCGGAGTTTCCGGGGTCGAAGAGCAGCCCGTTATACCCGTCGGTTATGACCTCGGCAAGCCCGCCTGCTCGCGAGGCCACGACGGGGAGCCCGGTCGCGAGCGATTCGAGGCAAACTACGGGCGTCCCCTCGCTCCGCCCGTCCGCGAACACGAGCGAGGGTATGACCATGAAATCAGAGAGTTCGAGAAGCCTGCCCCTCTCCGTCGCGTCGACCTGCCCAAGAAATTTGACCGTGATGGGCATCCCCGAGGCGAGCTTTTCGAGAGCCTGCCGCCTCTCTCCCTCCCCAGCGATGATCAGCCGCACGTCGCTCATGCCGTCCAGAGCTTGAAGCAGCAACTCCACCCCTTTTATCTCGACCAGCCTGCCTATGAAGAGAGCCGTCTTTGAGGGCGACTCGCCTCCGCGACCGGGAGCGGCCTCGCGCGGCGGTTTGGACGGATCGCCTCTGAACCCGGCACCCATCGGTATCACTTCGACTTTGGCTTCGGCTTCCGGGCAGAGGCCGATGAGCCGGTCCCTCAAATCGGAGCTGACCGTTATCACCCTTCTGCTGTGCCTGATGATGAACCGCGCGACCGAAGGCCCTCCGCGCGCGCGGCGGAGGAAGTGAAGCGCGCCCGAATGCTCGACCGCGACGTGGGGCTTCCCGAGAAGCATCGAAGCGAGCGCGCCCGTCAGCCCCGAAGGGGCCAGCCAGTGCGAGCATATGACATCGGCTTTCCGCGCCAGCCTCAGAGCCTTCGACACGAAGAGGAGGAGGGACAAGCAGGAGGCGAGCTTGACCGGAAGGCCCCGGCGCGGAAGGTCGTTCAAATCCCTGCTCGATTCGAAGGCGCTCAGCCCCGCGGGCGGGATCGAGGCCGAGCGCGTGAGAGCGAAGTCGTCTTCCGGCCACTCCGAGGCACCGGCGTCGGGCGGCGCGAGCACCGTGACGTTGAACCGGGCCGAAAGCCCGCGCGCGAAATCGCGAATGTACCCGCACGTCTCGTCACCCGGACCGCGCGGGAACGAGCTCGTGATTATCAGTAAATCCGGCCTGCCTTTTTTACTCAAAGCCTTAATCGGATGAATCGCCGCCCGCCTGTTGAATGCTCAGGACAGGGTCGACGCGCCCGGTCGAAAGCCTCCTCCGCACGTAGCCGCGAGCGATCAGGTAGATTATGGTCGGGACCGCGGTGAGCGGGTTTATGCCGGACGACTCGTTGTCGTAAATAGTCCTCACGGGGACGCTGCGAACCTCAAGCCCCGCGCGCCCGGCGGCGAAGAGCATCTCGTTCGGAAAGCCGTAGCGACCGTAGAGGCCCTTAAGGTCCAGCTTTCTGAGAGAAGCCGAGCGTATCACGGTGTAGCCGCACTGCGCGTCGAGATGGCCGGCGAAGGACGAGGCGCGGCGAGTGAGCCAGCTCAGCACGACGTTCCCGATAAAGCGGGCCCGCGGCATGGAGGGCAAGGTCTCCTCGTGCAGGAACCGGTTGCCTTTAACGTAATCGGCCCCGGCCATCGCGCAATCGAGCAGGCCGGGGAGGTCGCGGCCGTCCATCTGCCCATCCCCGTCCATGACGGCGATCATGTCCGCGTCTGTGCTCAGGGCGAATTGATAGCCGGCTCTGGTCGCGGCGCCGACCCCGAGGTTCTCGTCATTCCTTAGCCGCACGAGCCTCGCGTCCCGGATGCGCTTCAATCGAGCCCACGTGCCGTCCGTGCTCCCGTCATCGACCGCGATAATCAAATCCACGAAATCCGGGACGCGGGAGACGGCCCTCGCCAGGTGGTCCTCCTCGTTGTGGATCGGCATCACCACTGCTATGCGATGTCCCTGATACATACCCTGCAATCCCTTTTATCTTTCAGTCATCAAGGTTTTTTACGCGGATTCAACGGCGATGTGCAACAGATGGCGAGTTGAATAATACTTTATGGATGGTTCGATGACCAGTCTCCGAGTTGCGCTCTGTTAATAAACTGAAGTAGAAAGATAGGTGCGAGTCGATCAAAGCGAGGTGCACGGAACAGTTGATGATTGGAACCGGAAGAGACGATGAGAAGCGGCCGCGGCTCACTCCGAGCGCGGCCCGTCTGGTTAATAAACCGGGGGCCTTCAGGTCGGCCGGCATCTCGCTCGCCTGCTGCCTGTCTGCGGTGCTGGTCGGGGTCTCCGCCTGCAAGGTGGACCGGAAAGTCACCGCAGAAAAAGCCCCGCCCTCGAAATGCATCGAGCGCCTCAGCTCGATCCCCCTGCTGTCGGCCGTGCTCAAGTCCCGCGAGAGGAGCGAGGAGGAGGGGAAGAACCGCCCGCTCGAAGGGATGGAGATCGCTCTCACGATCAATAAGATGATCCGCGGGCATTCGGACCCCGAGGCGGAGATCGACAGCTGGTGCGAGTTCGAGAACACCCCCGCGAACTTCGACAAGATCGTCTCGGCCTTGAGGCAGCATGACATACCTCCCACGGTCAGTTTCGTCAACGGCCGCGCCGCCGACGCGAGCGTTCTGGAGAAGTGGGTCGACAGCGGCAACCTTCTCGGCAACATGACCTTCAGCCGGAAGAGGGCGACGAAGCGGTCGGGGCAGGAGTTCATCGACGACGTTGCTCGCAACGAGCAATCCCTCGGAAAGGTGATGAGCCGGGGCCGCAGCAAGGACCTGTACTTCCGCTTCCCCGGCATAAAGACCAGCCGCGACCAGCAGACCCGCCAAGAGGTCGACGCTTTTCTATCGAAGAGGGGCTACCTCGTGACCCCCGCGACCATCGACGCATACGGCCGCCACTTCAACGACGTTTACTGTCAGGCGCAGGCCCGAGGCGATCAGCAGTGCGCAAGCCTCGCAAAGGCGCACTTCAAGACGATCCTGCTTAAATCCACGCTCAAGGCTCGCGCGCTGGCGAAACGGGAGGCCGGGTATGACGTGAAGCACATCCTGCTGATCGACGCCAACCAGTTCCTTTGCGACAACCTCTCCGACATTCTCGCCTGGTACAAGAGCCTGGGCGCGCGGTTCATCCCGCTGAAGGACGCGCTCAAGGACCCGTTCTATAGCCGCACGGATGAAAAGGGAAGGACGGCGGCCCGCGTAGTGCTCTCCAGAACGCGGCGCTCTCATTTCGCGGCGGCGAAGGGCGAGCCGTAACCCGCTTTACGTGAGGGCCTTGACGATGCGCCCGGCGGCCGCGGTCAGCATGTCGTCTTCGCGGGCGAAGCAGAGCCGCATGTAGACATCCTGCTCCGGGTCGTCCATGAAGGCGCTGCCCGGCACGCCCGCGACCCCCGCCTCTTTCATCAGGAAGTCGTTCATCTCAATCGCGTCGCCGAACCTATCGGGTATGCGCGCCCACACGTAGAAGGTCGAGCGCGACTGGTAGACCTTGAAGCCGGTCCGCTCAAGCGCGTCCACGAGGATCTCGCGCTTGCGCGCGAACTTGGTGCGAAGCTCCGAATAGAAGCCCGGATGGGTCATCAACACTCTCGACAGGGCGTGTTGCAGGGGCGTGGGGGTGCAGACGTAGTAGATGTTGCCCAGGACCCCCACCTTGCCGGCGAGTTGGCCGGGGCCGTAGAGGTAGCCCAGCCTCCACCCGGATATGGCCCACGACTTCGAGAAGGAGTTGATCGTTATCGTGCGCTCGAAGGCTCCGGGCAAAGACGCCGTGGAGATGTGGTCGGACGGATCAAGGGTGAAGTGCTCGTAAACCTCGTCCGATATAATGAGCAGGTCGAATTCTTCGGCCACCGACACTATGGAGAGCAGCTCGTCGCGGGTGAACACGCGGCCGGTCGGGTTCGCGGGGGAGCTGACTATTATGGCCTTGATCGGGTACTCGGAGCGGGCTACCCCCGCCCCGCAAACGCTCCGCAACTCTCCCACGTCCAGGCCGAGGTTCTCCCCGCGCAGCTTCACCACGTCGGCGCGCCCGCCCGCGGTCTCGACCGTGCGCTTGTGGTATGGGTAGTAAGGCTCGAAGACGACGGCCGAGGCCCCGCGCAGGTAGGTGTGGGCGGTGGCGACGAGCCCCCCCGTCGCCCCCGGAGTGATCATAAGCTCCAGGGGGCGGCTGTCCGGGTCGACCGTCACGTTGTTGTATACCCTGATCTTCTCCGATACCGCGCGCCTCAACTCCTCGACGCCCTCGAAGAAGCTGTACGAATTGAGACCCGAAGCGACCGCGTCATTGAGGGCCTGGGCGAGGTCGGGGTGGAGCGCGATTTCATTCTGGCCCTGGACCAGGTTGCCGCTCGGGGGGACCGTCCTGGCGATGGCCCGGATGTCCGGCTGGGGTCTCTTCTTGGTTTGCAATTCGAACCTCCCTTTAATGTGTGGCACTGGCGAAAAACCGCGCCAAAAACGAATTGATGATGGTAAAACCGCGGTCCCGGCATGTCAAGCCGTCCGCGCCGCCTCCCGCCTGATCTGCTTGCAAATTTCTTGCGAGCCTATCGGGGCTTGCGGGGAGGATTTCAAGGGTTTATCCTATACCTACACTTTTACAGTGGAGACGTTGTAGAATTGCCACCCGGACGTTTTAATTATTCCGAAAATACCGGGGCGGCGTCTTCACGGGGATTCACAAATTAAGGATGGGGCAAGACTAGATGGCAGATAATAAGAGCAATCTGATTTCCAGACGGCAGGCAATCATATCTCTGGCCGCGGCCACGGCGGGCACCCTGATAAAACCCGCCTCCGTCTTCGGGGTCGAGCCGGTCAAGGGCAAGGTCCGTTTCGCCGTCATCGGGGACTGGGGGACCGGCTGCGACGAGCAGGCGGGGCTGTCGAAGATGATGGTCAACACGCACGCGAAGTCGGCTTTCGATTTCGTGCTCGCGGCGGGCGACAACATCTACCCGAACGGCAGCGGGCGCTACTTCGGCAAGAAATTCGAGGAGCCATTCTCCAAGCTCATAGACGACAAGGTGAATTTTTACGCGGTGCTCGGGAACCACGACATCGAAGACGGGCGTCAGGACCAGGTCAGTTACCCGCTCTTCAACATGTCGGGGAAGAACTACTACATGGTGAGCAAGGGGGACGGGCTGGTCGATTTCTTCATGCTCGACACGACCGATTTCCATCAGGCCCAGGCGTTCTGGCTCGAAAACGCCCTGAAGGCCTCGACCGCGAGGTGGAAGATCGCGCTCTACCACCACCCCCTCTACTCATCCGGCAAGAAGCACGGGTCGGACGAGAAGCTGAGGAGGAAGATCGAACCCATGTTGGTCAAGTACGGCGTGAAGGTGGCCTTCGCGGGCCACGACCACATGTACGAGCGCACGACCCTACAGCAGGGGGTGCAGCACTTCGTGACGGGCGCGGGCGGGAAGATGCGGCGCGGGGGCATCAAGAAGGACAGCGGGATAACCGCCGCCAGCTTCGCCGAAGACAATCACTTCATGGTGGTCGAAGTTGACGACAAGTCGGTCAGCTTCCAGGCCATATGCGAGCGGGGGAACCTCGTAGACAGCGGCACGTTAACTCTGTAAATCGACCCGCCACTTTTATTGGCCCCGCAGGAGCGATGTGTGGATCAATCGCATGTCATCCTTGCGGGGCTTTCCACATCCCAGCTCTCAGGTACCGGATGAAGAGAATGCCCAGATCGGTCGGAGGTGAAGCCGGAGTAAGCCCGCTCGTGGCGGAGTCGAGGGTCAGGGTCCGGTACGCCGAGACCGACCAGATGGGCGTGGCCTATTACGCGAATTACCTCGTCTGGTTCGAGGTGGGCCGGAGCCAGTACTGCAACGACTGCGGCTTCTCTTACAGGGACATGGAGGCGGAGACCGGACTCTTCATGATCGTCGCCGAGGCCCAATGCCGCTACAAGGCCCCCGCCCGGTACGAGGACGAACTGGTGGTCCGGACCCGCGTGACGGAGTTGACCCGGCGTACCCTCAAGTTCGGCTACGAGATCGTCAGGGACGACGGCGCGGGGATCGCCTCGGGGGAGACTCTCCACGTGCTGATCACGAAAGAGGGGAGGCTTTCGAGCATGCCGGAAAAATACCTGGCGCTGCTGCGAAGCTCGTGACCGGTCGGCCCGCCACTTCTCACCGGCTCTTGCGATGGACCGTCTGATTTATTACAACGACAGAATAACCGACGCCGGGGAGGCGGGGGTCTCCCCGACCATCGCCGGCTTGCTCTACGGCTGGGGGGTCTTCTCGACGCTCCTGATCGTCAGGCGAGTGCCTTTCCTCCTGGACCGCCACTGGGAGAGGCTCGTCAGGCACGCCGAAAAGATCGGGGTCGCGGCCCCGCATGACTACATTCGGGTACACGAAGCTGTTAGGGAGTTGATCGAGGCGAACGGCGTGGAGCAGGGGCGGATGAGGATCACCCTGCTCAAAGGTGACGCGGGCGCATGGCGCACCGGCCCGCGCCCGGAGTCGGAGCTCCTCATCTTCACCTCCCCGAGCGTCGGCCGGAAAAAAGAGAACCTGTCGATAACTATCTCGCCCCACCGCCTCCCCTCGCACGGGCCGCTGGCCGGCGTCAAGAGGACCTCGATGCTCGAAAACCTGCTGGCCTTCGAGGAGGCCCGCTCGCGCGGGTTCGCGGAGGCGGTGATGCTGAACGAGCGCGGGGAGATAGTCTCCGCGACCGCGGGCAACATATTCTGGATCGAGGGGGACGAGGTCTTCACCCCCTCCGCGTCGACCGGGTGCATAGCGGGGATAACGCGGGGGCTCGTCTATGATATCGCGAAGCGGTTGCGCATGCACCTGATCGAGGGCGGCTTCCCGATCCAAAGGCTGCTCGACGCCAGGGAAGTATTTTTGACGTCGACGGTCCGGGGGGTCGCGCCCGTCGCCAGCTTCGACATCAAGCAATACCAGAAGGCCGAGTCGAGGATGACCCGGCTCATCGCCCGCGAATTTCAAAAAATAATCTCCGATGTTAGAATCTCCTCGTGAACGATAAGGCGGAAGACGGAGGGACCGACTTGGAGATAAACAGCCCGGAAGGGATCAAGCAAATCCTCGAAGACTCGCGCACCATAGCCGTGATCGGCCTCTCCTCGAACCCCGGCCGCGCCAGCCACAGCGTGTCCGCCTACATGCAGGCGCGGGGTTATAAGATAATCCCGGTGAATCCGAACGAAGAGAGCGTGCTGGGGGAGAAGGCCTTCGCCCGCCTGGAAGACGTGCCCGAAAAGATCGACATCGTCGACATATTCCGCCGCAGCGAAGAAGCCGGCGCGCACGTCGACGAGGCGATCCGGGTCGGGGCCCGAGCGGTATGGTTGCAGGAAGATGTCATAGACCATGAGGCGGCCGGGCGGGCTCTGAGCGCCGGGCTCACCGTCGTCATGGACCGATGCATTTTGAAAGAGCACCTGCGTTTGAGGAGATGACCGGCGGGTTCAAGCGGCCGGTCCGCCCCATCGATTTTACAGTTCTCAGGAGGGATGATGAAGACCTGCCCGCAGTGCGGTGCCGAAAATCTTCAGACGGCATCTTCATGTAGGTTATGCGCGGTCCCGCTCGAAGCGCCCGAAAGCCTGCTCGGCATCGTCGCGGACGTGCCCGAGGTCGGCAACCTGCCCCCGACCGTCTCGACCTCCGGCCCTGACCCCGAGGAAGACCAGAGCCGGTCCCCCTACACGACCCACACCGTCTGCTCGTTCTGCCAGACTATAAACGAGCAGGACTGGCTCTTCTGCCAGCAGTGCGGTCAGGAGCTTTTGCCGAAGAAGGGCAAGGCCCCGTCGCGCTCGGGCGATGTCGATTCCCGCGAGACGATAGAAGGGCTCGACGTTACGGGCGAGGGGCAGGCCATATCGGTGTGCAGTTCATGCGGGGCCGTGCAGGGGTCGGGGTCGCACTTCTGCACGATGTGCGGGGCCGTCATCGGCGCGCAGCCGGGGGCGGCGGGGGAGGCCGAAACGCCCGGCGAATCCGGGGTCTTTCTCGAACTGATCACGGATGGCCACGACGAAAGCGAGGTCTACCAGCTCGACGAAAAGGGGCTGGTGATGGGGCGCGTCGAGGGCGACGTGACCTTCTCGCACGACGGCTACATGTCGGGCCGCCACGCCCGCGTGTTCGAAAGGGACGGCCATTATTACCTCGTCGACGAGAACAGCCGCAACGGGACTTTCATCAGGATCGACCGCGAGGTCGAGCTGAAGCCGGGCGACACTTTTCTGATAGGGAAACAACTGCTGAGGTTCAGCAAAAAGTGAGCGGGGATCACTCAAGGCGTGACGCGCTCACCGTGAACGAGACGGTCGTGAGCCTGTCGCCGCGCAGGAACTGGGACCATACCCTGTAGAGTCCGGGGCGCGGGAAGAGTGCGTCGAAAGTGACGGTCGGGCCGCCCCTCAACTTCGCGCGGTCCGGCGCGTCGGGCACGAGTTCTTCGGGGTGCGAGTGGACGTATTCGGTCTGGTCGTCGCTCAGGATCAGGGTGTGGCCCCACGCGGCGAGGTAGGGGGCCAGGTCGGTCACGGGCCGCCCGGTTTTGGCGTCCGCGAGGGTGTATTTCAAAGCCACGGGCCGCCCGGCAGTTATCTTCTCGGGCTCGATCTTCAACTCGATCTTCATCCTGTCTTCAACCTTGACGAAACTTGTGTCAGGCGTGAGGCGCGCCCTCGATGTTAACAGGTCGCCCGCGTGCCCCGAGGTGGAGATGTTCTGTTGCAGGACCTGCGGGGTCCCTTCGACCGGGAAAAAATCCGAATATATTTTATACCGCCCCGCCCGCGGGAGGACCGTGTCGATTGAGAAAGTCCCGTCCGGGTCGAACCTCGGGTGGATGTGCTGGAAGCTCTCCATGTCCTGGCTCACGACGAAGAGGTGAAAGAGTTCGTCGTGGAGCGGGGCGAACTGCCGGACCCGCTCGCCGGTCCGGGGATTATAAACGGAGAACCGTAGGCGCACTTTCTCATTAGGGGCGGGGCGCCTGGGCTCGCTTTCCAACCTCAGCTCGAAATCCTCGCTGACCGGAGGGGTTGCGGGGATCAGCGCCATGCCACACTTCGGGCATTTGGATGGCTCTTCCGCGCGCACGTCGAGGTGCATCGGGCAGACGTAGCTCCCCGTCTCGCGCGATGCCGGGGCCGCGGCCTCCGCCTGCTTCTGAGCATCGCCCGCGCCCTTCTGCACCAGTTTCATGTTGCACTTCGGGCAAGTCCCCTGCGTCGAAGACTGGACCTCCGGGTGCATCGGGCAGGCGTAGACCGCCGACTCCTGAGCCTGCGGCGCAAAAGTTAATGCCAACATGGGTAGAAGGCTGAAGGTTATGACCCAGAAAAAGAGTGCCCGCATTCTTTATAAAACCTCAAATGGCTTTGCCATAAAATCTCTGATTGATTTTACAACAGGGCCGATGAAATAGACATCAAGCGGCGGGCGGTATTTTGCCATTCGAATCTTAAGGCCCGCCCTTTCTCCGGGCGCTGCTCACCGACACGCGCAGGTATTGTTTGCGGTGTTCCTGTTGATGATAGTAAATGTTGTCCTCAGCGAAAGTAGCTGAATACTGGCAGTAGCCCTTTTGACGGAAGTATCAATTCTTGCCAGAACTCTGCGGTCAGACGTATTGTGCTGCAAAGTGGTGGTGCTGCCGACATGAGTCAAGGAGCCTGTTCCGCCAATCGTGAGCCCGGAGCAGTTACTGAACTGGTACTCACCGGTCACCGAGTTGAACTGTAATATTTTGCCGCTGCCGTCATCCTGTATGCAGATGTCAAAGCTCGGCCCCGCGTCATTGAATCGCGCAAGAGCAAAATCAAAAATCTGATTGTTTACGACCACCCCTCCCAAAACAACCTTGCCATCGGGCTGCAAAACTGCGGCGTTATCCTGCGCGACATTGCCGGAAAAGTCGGTGGACGCCCTGCCGCCGGAGCCGAACGTAGTATCCAGACTGCCATCGCTGTTGTAACGGGCTATAGCTAAGATGGAGCCAAAAATATTGGATGCGGCACCCCCCGTGGCGACGAGCTTGCCGCCCTGCTGCAAGGCGAGGTCATGAAGGGTATCAAAACTGCCGAAGAAGTCAGTCACTACCTCACCCTGAATGCCGAATGTCGGGTCGAGGTCGCCCGACGCTGCGTCGACGAGGTTGGGCAGAGGGCAGAAGGTGAGCAGAGCAACTATGGCCAGTATTAAAAACTTCCGCGCCTGCTGCGCTACGGCACGGCTTAGATTCGTGATCAGGGGCGTAGTGGGAGCATAAGATCTCCTCTCCAATAGTTGATAAGTGAGCATTCAATGGCGGGCTGGACGGTGCAAGCCTCCCGGCGACGCATCAGCCAGGCTAATGTCTAAGGTGGTCCCAACTGTTGAAGGCTTATTAAATCCGGGAGCGTTCTGGAAGAGAGCGGTCTGTCCGGGCGCAATTACAGCCTTCGCCCAAAATAGTTGAGAAGTGTAAAGATGAGCCCTTTCACAGGCCTAACTAAACAGACGTAAAGCCGAAGCGCAATTTGGCAGGTCGTTTCAACCCTTTATCTAAACCGGCCGATGGGTAAACTTAGGCGAAATCGCGTTCTTCGTCAGAGCGTCAACGTGTGAGCGATTGAGACGACTCCGTCATCCCCGAGTATTACTATCGAATTCTCGCCCTGCCTGAGGCCGAGCACTGCCGCCTTCCCCTTTATACTGATCGTGGAGTCCGAGGACGATTTGATCCGCGACGACACGTCCTTCCCATTTATGAGCACGCCCGGCTCGGGCCCGAACCTGGCCCCCGAGATCGTCAGCTTCTTAACCCCGTTGAAGGCGGCGGAACTGATCGTGGGCCTGACCATGTTCACGGTCAGCTCGTACGCGCCGCGGCCGTAGGTGGACGCCTGAATCAGGCCGCTCGGGTGAGAAGTGAAGGACGTGATAACGGCCGGCGGTATCCCCTTGTTGAAAAGCGCCCACTGCTCGCCGCCCGAAGTCGAGCGGAAAATGCCGATGTCCGTCCCCACGTACAGAGTCCTCGGGGCGGCCGGGTGCAGCAGCAGAGCGTTCACGGGCACGTCGGGCAGGTTGCCCGTTATATTGGTCCATGTGTCGCCGGCGTTGGTGGTCCTGAAGACGTGGGGCGCGCCGTAACCCGAGAGCGTGGCGTAGGCGACCGATTCGTCGTTCGGGTCAACCGTGATGCTCGTGATCGAGCGGTTGGGCAGGCCTTCCGTCACGTCCGTCCAGTTGGTCCCCCCATCGACGGAGACCATCGCGCGGCCCTGGACGGAGCCCGTGTAGATGACGCGGGTGTTGGACCGGGCGACGCCGATGGCGCTCAGAACGTCGGCCCCCTGCGGGTTTATGCCCTTGGTCAGGTCGGTATCGCCCGCGGGCGCGGCCCATGTCTCCCCGAGGTCTGTGCTGACGAAGAGCCTGAAGGAGCCGAAATAGAGCGTGTGGTCCACCCCGTTGCCGGCGAAGGGAGGGTAGAAGGCGATGCGAGCGCCGGAAGCGGGCTCGCCGAAAGTGCTGTTGAAGGCGACCTGTCTGTCGAAGTGATCGCCGCCCTCGTAGAACCTGAAGATGTTTCCCCGGACGAACGTGGGGAACACGACCGTCGGGTCGACCGGGTTGATGACGGTCCGCCCGCCGTCCCCGGAAAAGTACTCTTCCCAGCTGCTCGAATTCCTCATGCGCCTCTGGTTGCCATTATCCTGCGTGCCCCCGAAGGTGATGCTCGGGTCGGCCGGGTGGAGCGTTATGCTGACGAACTGGCTCAGGGTCAGGGAAGAGTTCAGAGACAGGTAGGTGGTCCCGCCGTCGTTCGACTTCGAAATCCCCCCGTCGTTGGAGACGAATAGAACGTTCGGGTTCGACGGGGCGAAGGTGAGGCTCTGCTGATCCGGGTGCGTCCTCGAAGCGACCGGGTTGTAGATGAAGAGGTCCTGCGCGTTCCTGAAAAAGTTCGTCGTCAGGTTCGTCCAGCTCTCGCCGCCGGACGTGCTCTTGTAGATGTCGCGCGAGCCGAGGTAGAGCCTGTCCGAATCCGAAGGGTCGACGTGCAGGTAGGTGTTGTAGCCGAACTGGCTCGCGTCGACTCCCGGCGCGCCCAGATTGGTCCACGACGACCCGTTGTTCGTGCTGACTTCGACGCGAATCTCGAACTCGGCCCCCCTGAACCCTCCCGTGTAGAGGTAGACTTTCTGAGGGCTGGACGGGCTGATGCTCACCCTCACGTCCCGGGTCCTCCCCGCGTCGTACGGGGCCGTGTAGACCGGGGTGAAGGTCTGGCCGGAGTCCGTTGACTTATAAACTCCCGCGGGCATCCCCTCCGGCTGGTCGACGCGGGCCATGCCTACGAATATGGTACGCGGGTTGTTAGGGTTGATCTGTATGTCGCGGGCGAGCCCTTGCAGGGTCCGCGTCCAGCTCACGCCGCCGTCCGTAGAGATGTGGAACCCGCTCGCGAAGAGGCGATTTTCGGAGAGCCGGGAATACTGGGCCGCGTAGACCCTGTTAGGGTTCGACGGGTCGACTTCGATCTCGGCTATCGCCCCGGGCGACGGGAGCGACGAGTTGCTCACGCGCCTCCACGTGCCGCCCGAGTCGGTCGATTTCAGGATCCCGCTGCCGATGTAAACTGACCGCGTATCACCCATCCCCGCGTAGACGATGGAGGGGGAGCTTTTAGAGAAGGTGATCGACCCGACCGCGAGGTCGACATGGCTGTCGGAAACGGGGTTGAAGCTCGTGCCCCCGTTGGTGGATCGCCATATGCCTCCGGTCGAGCTCCCGATCAGGACTATCTGAGGGGAAGAGGGGGAGACGGCCACCGTGTTGATGCGCCCGCTCGTCTGGCCCCAGTTATTCATGAAGGCCGATTTCGTAGGGCTCGGGCCGATCTGCCTCCAGTCGTCCGTGGCCGCGAGCCGGGCCTGCCCCTTTCTCCCCGCGGCCTTCTCCGTCTCCGCCTTCTCTCTCAAGGCGGTCTCCCACGCGACGCGGCGGCCCTCGGCGGGGAAGGTGTCGTAAGGATAGGTGCGCTGGTAGGTGAACCACTCGCGCCGCCCGTTGGGGTCGTCCCCGGACGACGGGCCTTCGTACAAGGCGGCGGGCAGCAGGAGCGGGGCAGACTTCTTCCGCGAGGCGACGGCTGGACGCTTCTGCGGGTCGGGCGTCTTCGCCGCTTGCTTCGGCCTCTGAGAAGAGTGCCGACTGCGCCTCTGAAACGAGGCTTCGGCATCAGGGCTCCCGGCGAACAGGCCGGCGGAGACGATGAGGGCCGAGCAGGCTACAGAGAGCGCCGCGCGCAGGCGGCCTCGAAAGCCCCCGGCGGTTTCATACTTATTCCTTACTTTCCTCATGAGAATCCCTCGACGATCTAACTGGAAAGGCCGTGCCGCGGATTACTTCACGGCCTCCACCTTCACCGGGCCGGGCTCCGCGGCCGGCGACGATTCGCGCATCCAGCTCTGCAATCTCTCCATGTCTTTAGAAACGGTTTTCGACCCCGCGAACAGGACGATTGTGAGCAGGGCCCCGAGCACGGGGATCGCGTACATCGCGGAGTGTAGCCCCTGCGCTCGGAAGGGCTCAAGGGCCGCGCGGGACAGGTCGACCGCTCCCGCCGCTATCGCGGCCTGCGTCGTGAAGTAATCGCTTGCGAGGCCGGTCCCCACGGGCCCGAGCGACGCGCCCAGCACGTACATCGCGAAGAAGTAGAGGGCCATCGCGGTCCCGCGCAGGGAGGGCTCGATCACGTCCTGAATGGTCGAATATACGGTCGAATAATACGCATACATCACGGCGATTCCGAGGCCCATCAGAATGCTGAACCCGAGTAGGTTCCCCTGCGCCTGGCCGAGGGCGAGGTAATTCAAAGGGACCGATATGAGGATGGCCACCGCGCCCACGAGCAGGCGGCCATTCTTCCTCTTCTTCATCACCGCGTCGCCGAGCAGGCCTCCCAGAAGCAGGCCGGGTATTCCCGAGAGCCCGTTGACGAACATCGCGGCGTTGCCCGCCTCCTGTATCGTCGCGCCGTGATACCGCATGAGAAATGGGGCGAGGAAAGAGCCGATGGCGTACATGTTGAAGTTGTGAAGCGCGCCCGACGCGATCAGCCACCACATGGTCGGGATCGAGAGGACGAGCTTGTAGGGCGAGCCTTCGCGCTTGAGGCTCCCGATGTTGTGCGCCTCGGTCCCCCCGCGCTTCGGCTCGCGGATCGCGAGCGCGGCGATGGCGCATATCAGCCCCGGAATGCCGGCCACGTAAAAGGCCCTCCGCCAGCCATACGTCCCCGCGATTATGCCGCTCACCCAGTAACTCAGGGCGATGCCGATGGGGAGGCCCATCATAAATATCGAGAGCGCCTTCGCGCGCCAGGAAGCCGGGAAGAGGTCGCCTATCAGAGACGTGGCCGCGGGCGCGCAGGCCGCTTCGCCGACCCCGACGCCGAGCCGGAGGGCGAACAGCTGGAAGAAGTTTCTCGCGAGGCCCGACGCGGCGGTGAAGAGGCTCCAGACGAATACCCCCGCCGACAGAATGTGCGTGCGCGTTGACCGGTCCGTCAATCGCCCGAGCGGTACCCCGACGACCGCGTAGAGTAGGGTGAAGGCGGTCCCGAGAGCGCCCATGCTCCCGTCGGTCAGCCCCCACTCTTTCCGGATCGGCTCGGCTATAGCGCCGAGGATCTGGCGGTCAAAAAAATTCATCGTGTTGATCGCGAAGAGTACTGCCAGCGCGTAGTAAATCTTCGATTTGCTTTCCATCGGTCCACCTTGTCTGGAATTTGAACGGCTCCACTGGCCGAAATTGCCGGATTATTTACCCGTGAACACCGGCCTTCGCTTCGCGAGGAATGCCTTTACGCCTTCGACGAAATCGTCCGAATGAAAGCACGCGGCCTGATTGACGGCTTCGAAGTCGAGGGAGGAAGCGAGGTCCGTCCTCTGCCCGTGATTGAGCCCTTCTTTGATCTTCGCGAGCGCGATGGGCGCGGCCGCCGCGAGGCGCTCGGCCATTTCACTCACGGCCGCGTCGAGTCCTTCGGCCGGCACGACCCGGTTGATCATGCCGAGCGAGAGCGCCTCCTGCGCGCTGATGATCTCTCCGGTCGCCATCAACTCGAACGCCCTCGCGTAGCCGACGAGCCGGGGCAGGAAGAAGGTCGAGCCCCCGTCGGGCATCAGCCCTATCTTCACGAAGACCTGCCCGAACTTCGCCCGGTCCGAGGCGATTATGATGTCGCTCGCGAGCGCGTAATTGCACCCCACGCCCACGGCGGGGCCGTGGACTCGGGCGATTATCGGTTTCGAGAGGGCGCGCATGGCGAGTATCGTCGGATTTGTCTGCGACCTCAGGGAGGCCGTCACGTCGAAGCTCCGGATGTCGCTCTCGCTGGTGGACTGAAGGTCAGCGCCCGCGCAAAACGCCTCCCCCGTCCCTGAAAGGATCAGGACCTTGCTCTCGTCTTCGGCCGACCTCTGGATCGCTTCGTGCAGCAGCCTGACGGTCTCGTGATCGACTGAATTTCGCCGCTCCGGTCGGTTGAAAGTTATTCGCTTTATGCCCCCCTCAAGCGTGACGAGCAGCTTATCGCTCGATGCCATCTTATGTTCCTTTCAGAGTTGATTGAGAGATTGCAGGCGGCGCTATTTTCCCTTAAAGCCCCACGTTTTGCAACAAGGAGAGCGCCGCGCATGACCGCGAGCGCCGCCGGGATAGACAAACATTGAAACATTTCATAATATCCGAGCGCCCGGCAGTGGATGGGACGAAGAGACCTCAAAGGAGCTTAACCGTGAAAAGAGCTTTGCTCATTATATTGGCCGTCTCCTGCCTGATGCCCTCGGCCCCGATGGCCCGGAGCGCGCAGGCGAGGAACGAAGTCACGATCTACCGGGACGAGTTCGGCATCCCGCATGTCTTCTCGTCGTCCCTCGAAAACGCCGCGTTCGGAGTCGGGTACGCGCAGGCGGAGGACCGGCTTGAGGAGCTTCTGAAGAACTACCGCCGCGCGGCGGGCACTATGTCCGAGGTCTTCGGGCCGGAGCACTACAGGAGCGACCTCATCCAGAGGATGTGGAGGCACCGGGAAATAAGCCGCGAAAAATATAGCCAGGTGAGCCCGAAGATGCGGGCGGTGATCGAGTCTTTTCACGAAGGGATCAAACAGTACATGAAGGAGCGCCCGGACCGCGTGCCGTCCTGGGCTCAGGAGATTCAGCCGTGGGATGTAGTCGCCCTCTCGCGGTACATAATATTCGGCTGGCCGCTCGGGGAGGCGGGGGGCGACCTGCAACGGGGAGGGATTCAGCCCGACCCCGCGGCTTACAAGGGGTCGAACCAGATGTTGATCGCGCCGAGCCGCACGAAAGACCGCGTGCCGATTGCGGTGATCGACCCGCACCTCAGCTGGTATGGCGAGTTCAGGTTTTATCAGGTCAGGATTTACGCGGGCGATTTCAACGTCTCGGGCGCGTCGATTCTGGGAATCCCGATCCCTCTGCTCGCGCACAACAGGCATTGCTCGGTCGCGATGACCACGGGCGGGCCTGATACGTCGGACGTCTACGAAGAGGAGCTGAACCCCGAGAACCCGCGCCAGTACAAGTACGACGGCAGGTGGCGCGACATGCAGGTGAGGAAAGAGAAGATCAGCGTGAAGGTCGGCTCGCGGGTGGACACGCGCGAAGTCGAGATCGAGTACACGCACCACGGGCCGGTGGTCGCGCACAAAGGGGGCCGCGCCTACGCGATGGCGATACCTTACGCGGGCGAGGTGGGGCTGACGGATCAGGGCTATCAGATGATGACGGCGCGAAACCTTGAAGAGATGAAGCGCGCCCTGTCTCACCTTCAATTGATGGCCCAAAATATAATGGTCGGGACCGTGCAGGGCGACATCTACTACCTGCGGACCGGCCGCGTCCCGATTCGCGCGAAGGGCGTGGACCCCTCGAAGCCCGTCCCCGGAAACACCTCGGCGACCGAATGGCAGGGGACCCACCCGATGTCGGACCTCGTGCAGATCACGAACCCCCCGTCCGGTTACATGCACAACAACAACGTGACCCCCTTCGCGATGATGAAGGACAGCCCTCTCACGCCCGAAAAGTACAAGGCGCACCCGTACATTTATAACGCTTCGGAGACCGCGCCGCGCCACCAGAGGGGCGAGATGATGACCGACCTGCTCGACCCGATAAAGAACCTGACCGCCGAGCAGGCCATCGACCTGGCCTTCGATACGCGCGTGTGGAAGGCCGAAGCTTGGCAGGCGCGCCTGAGGGAGGCGTGGGAGAAAGCTCCGGCCGCCGGCAAGTCCTCGGACATGGCGACCGTGTACGACCTGATCCAGAAATGGGACCGGCACAGCAGGCCCGAGTCGGAGGGCGCGCTCGCTTATTACGCTTTCAAGAAGGGGCTGAAGCCCGAACTCGCGAGGCAGTACAACCTCCCCGCGGACATTACCGACGCCGACCTTATGGGCGCGCTCTCCAAAGCGTCCGAGTGGTTGAAGGCAACCTTCAGTTCGCTCAACGTCCCCTACGGAACCTACTTCCGGATCGGTCGCGAGGGCGGCGCGAGGACGTGGCCCGCGGGCGGCGGCTCGCTCAACGGCGGGGAGAATAACGTGGGGATGGCGACCACTCGCGCGACCAGCTTCAGGCGGGTCGGCAAGGAGATGGTCGGGGTCGGGGGGCAGACATCGACGCAGATAGTCATACTGTCGAACCCTCCCGAGTCCTATTCCATAGTCCCGCTCGGCCACAGCGATCATAAAGAGAGCGGCCACTGGGACGATCAGGCGGAGAAGCTCTACAGCAAGGGCAGGGCTCTGCGCACGTACTTCATGAACCGGAAAGAGTTGATGAAGCATGTCACCTCGACGAAAGTGTTGCGGGCAGGGGTCAGGGGTCAGGAGTCAGGGGCCGGGGGTGCCAACCGCGATTTTGATTAATCGAAAGCGACCCTGTAAAGAGAGTCTGAAATCATTTACGGTAGCAGGGGCCGCTGTTCCCGCCCTGGCCCCCGGCCACTGGCCACCGGCCCCTGCTATAGTTAATTTATGGCCGATGTAACGATACTGGAGCCCATGTCTACCGGCGATGTCATTGACCGCGCCGTGCGCCTGTATCGCCGCAACTTCACGCCCCTCGTCTCTATCGCCGCGGTCCCTTCGATCATGGGGTATGTCGTCTCGCTGCTCTTCTGGTTCGGGCTGGCCGAGCTCGAAAGGGGCGGCTCCCTGAATGCGGGCGCGGCGGCCTCCATGATGCTGGGCGCAATCGGCTATCCCCTCACTCTCTTCGTATGGCTGATGATGGTCGCGGGTCTATCGAGGGTCGTCGGCGATCAGGTCATGCTGGACGAGCCCATAACTTTCCGCAGGTGCGTCGCGGCGATCCGGCGCAGGTTCAAAGACATTCTCTTTATGGGGCTGCTCTCCATCGTCACGGTTGTCGCCCTGTACATGGCCGTCTCGGCAATCGTATTTGCCCTCATTTTAGTGGTGGGAATAATGGCGGGAGTGATCGCGGCGGCCGGCCTGCCCCCTACAGTCATAGGCGTGCTGGTGGGGATCGTCGCCGTCATAGCAATCGCGGCAGCCATCTTCCTGATCCTTGTGATCCTCGTGCGCGTCACTTTCCTGCCGCAGGTGGTGATGCTCGAAGGGCAGTCCGCCGGCAACGCATTGACGAGGGCGATAAGCCTCGGGAAAGGGAACTGGCACCGGCTCGGGGCCATAGTCCTGTTCGGCTACTTCGTCTCGTTTTCGTTACTGTTCGCGCTGCTGATGCCGATCATGGCATTTCTCTACATGTCGGGTCTGGTGTCGGAGAGCTTCTTTGCCGGGCAAAGCTGGAACGCGATATACGGAGCTTGCAGTCAGGTCTCGAACCTGCTGGTCTTTCCGATATGGATAATCTCGCTCACGCTTCTCTACTTCGACAGCCGCGTGCGGAAGGAGGCTTACGATCTGGAACTGCTCGCGCGCGAGATCGCCCCCGGTTTCTACTGGCAGCCCCCCGCCCCGGCGGCGGCCTCCGGGTATCAGGGGGCGTCCTTTGCGGGGGGAGGCCGCGAGTTCGTTCAGACCAGTCCCCTCGGCCTCGCGGGATACGGGGTGAGGCGCGGCCCTGATCCGGTCCCGGCTCATCAAGTTGCTCCCCAAGGCTCTCCTGAAGCTTCTCCTCAAGGCGCGGCCCCCGAAGCCTCCGGCCCCGCGCCCCAGGGCGATGAGCCTTCAGCCCCTTCCGATGAAGGGCGAGCAGTCGAGGCTCCCGCGCGAACGGACGACGTAAGCGGCGAAGTCAAAAGCGCGCCCGAAGGGGAAGAGGCTCTCCCCCCGCGCGGCGCGACTCCTTACACGACCTGCGCGCGGTGCGGGGCCATGCTTGAAATCGACAGCCGTTTTTGCAACATCTGTGGGGCGACCCTTTCTCAACCGCCTGCGTGAAGGATGGGTGCGCGGCCTGTTATTTTGGTATTCGGTTAATGATGAGAATCAGACTCAAACTCATACCAGCCCGGCGACTCCTGCTCTTACCGCCCGGCGTCGCGGCCGCCCTGATGATTTTGTTCATGGCCCCATGCGCGACCGCCGCTTCAACCCTGCTCGATTACGAGAAGAGGGTCGTCATGGCCGGCGAACAGATCGAGAGGATCAAGGCCGACCGCGCGCATGAGGAAGAGGGGCTCACCTACATCCGCGGGCTGCTGCCTCCTGAAGAGGCCGTCTCGTTCGAAGCGGAATCCGTGCAGGTGGACAACTCCTGGCTCCACGTCCTGCTCGATACCTACGAGGAAGAGTCTGACTCCGAAACACGCCTTGAGATATTGAATGAAGCGGGCGGGCGATTGCGCGCCCTCGACGCGCACCTGCGCGAGGCGGGCGCGGCCGCGGGTCAGGAGGCCGGGGCGAACGATTCGCGGGAAAAGATTAAAGAGATCCTTTCGAGGTCGGAGTATCGCGAGAAGGGTGAGGATCGATTCACGACCTACATCAAGGAGCTTCGCGCCCGGATCTGGTCTATGATCACCGACTTCTTCAGCAGCCTCTTTCAGATGATCTTCGGCTCGAAAGGGGTATCAAGCCTGATCTCGAAGGTCGTACTCGTGCTGATGCTCGCGGCCGCCGCGTACCTGGTATACGCGCTGGCGAGAAAGATTCCGCGGGCGAGGAAGCGGTCGAAAAAGCGGATAGTAATGGGGGAAGAGATCGAGGCGAACATGACTGCGGAGGGGCTCGCCGCGGCCGCGCGCGACGCGGCGGGCAGAGGCGACTTCCGCACCGGCGTCCGCAATCTTTACCTGTCCTTGCTGTACGAGCTGGCCGAGCTTGGGATCATCGAGCTTGAGCCCTACACCACCAATCACGAATACCTCGTTAAAGTTTCGGGGCGCTCTACCCTCTCCGCGCCCATGCTCTACCTGACCGAGCGGTTCGACTACTTCTGGTACGGGATGTTCGCTTCGTCGGAGCAGGACTTCAACGCCTACCTGGAGAAGTATGAAGAGGCGATCACGCAGGCGCGACGGGCTTCCGAATCCCCGGCCGGGGCCTGACGAGGCCCCGGAGTGAAGAGGATCACCGATTAAATTTTAGCCTTATTTTCCAGTAAATTGGGCACCGTGCCCGTGCTTGACACCCGCGAAAATCAGGTGTTAAACTCCTTGAGTGTCTGGGGGTGCCAGGTTTCGACGGGGGACTCCGAGACGATGGATGCATAACCGCGGACCACGCACCGCGTTATCAAGCTTGGAAAACACAATCGCGAATAGCGAACTTGCTTTAGCAGCTTAATGCTGCTACGTCTCCCCTGAGATTGCCTGTGTTTCGGGAGTGAGACGTCATTTAGCAGGCTGCTCTTTCGGCTCCGCGCCCGGGGGTCCGAAAGTTAAGACAATCCGGGCTAGCCAGCCGGGGTGCTTAGTTGCTTCCACGGTCCCGGCGGGCGAATCAAAAGGAAGCAACTATGTTATGTAGAGTCTATCGTTGACGGCTTCCGGACGAGAGTTCGATTCTCTCCACCTCCATTGATTAATGTGACGACGCAAAGTACCTATCATTCAGGCGGACATGTTGCTCGACTTCAGGGCAGGATGTTCGCCTAACGTCTTTTTGAGGCGGGTTTCGCAGGAAGAGAGATTTAAGATGCCAAATATCGGGTTGAACGAAGCGGCGGCGGTGAAACTGGCGCAGCTCTCCCGCGAGGTCGAGGAACTGGAATCGGGGCGCAATTCACTGTTGAAGAGGGTGGACCGTCTGCGGGCCTCCCTTCAGAGCGCCGGGCAGCGCACGGCCGCGATGCGGGCTTCAATCGATCTTTTGTGCGACCACGTGACTTCGGCCTCGGCCGCTCTGGCCGAGTTGCGCGCGCTCGAAGAGGAGATCAAGGAGCTTGAGCGCGGGCTTGTCGGGTCCGAGATGGAGGCGTCGGGGCTCGCCTTTGAATCCGAGGGGCTGGCCGACACTATCGAGGACGCCGAAGACGACCTGGATCGGGTCTCCGCGATTATTCTCGAAGGAAGGGCGCAGGAGAAGAGGGGGCACTGATAAATCTTCGCCTGCGTTTTGCGGCCTTCCCTTCTTTGCTTGAATTGATCCACCGTCACCCTGTATCTTTTACCTCAATCAAAGAAATAAAGAATCGAAACTCTTAATGGCGGAAAGAAAAAATCTCAGCGATGCGCCGGTCGGCATCTTTGATTCGGGGGTCGGGGGTCTCACGGTTTTCCGCGCTATAGAGCGCAGGCTGCCGGGCGAAAGCCTGATCTATCTGGGCGACACCGCGCGCATACCTTACGGGACCAGGTCGAATTCGACCGTCGAGCGCTACGCCCTCGAAGACGCCGCCTTCATCCTGTCGAAGAACGTCAAGGCCATTGTCATAGCCTGCAACACCGCCTCCGCTATGGCCGCCGACCGGTTAGCCCGCGAATGCGGAGTCCCGGTCCTGGGGGTCATAAAGCCGGGCGCGCGGCGCGCGGTCGAGGTGACCGAGAGCGGCTACATCGGGGTGATCGCGACGGAGGCCACGGTCGCGAGCCGCGCCTACGAGCGGGAGATGCTTGCGCACTCCGCCACGGTCGAGGTCGTCTCTCGCGCCTGCCCGCTTTTCGTCCCCCTCGCCGAGGAGGGGTGGGTCAGCCACCCGGTCACGCGCGGGGTGGCCGAGGAGTATCTCTCGGACCTCAGAAAGAGCCGCCTCGACACGCTCGTGCTGGGTTGTACTCACTACCCGATCCTCCGCCCCGTGATCGAGCAAGTGATGGGTGATCATATAAACTACATCGACTCAGGGGAGGCCGTGGCCGACGAAGTCGCGAACCTACTCGAAGCCAGAGGCATCCTGCGCGCCGCGGGCGGGCCGCGCGAAGAGCGGTTCTACGTCACGGACGCCGCGGCCCGATTCCAGAGGGTCGCGGAGCTTTTTCTGGGCAGGCCCCTGGGGTCGGTCGAAACCGTGGAATTGGGAACATTATGAGCTATAAAAGAGCGGGCGGCCGCGCCCACAATCAGATGAGGACGGTCAAGATAACTCCGGGATTCACCAAGTACGCCGAAGGGTCGGTGCTGATCGAAGTCGGCGAGACGCGCGTGATCTGCACGGCCTCCGTCGACGAGAGGGTGCCGATGTTTCTGAGGGGGCAGGGGAAGGGGTGGGTCACGGCGGAGTACTCCATGCTCCCGCGCGCGACGGAGTCCCGCACGCACCGCGAGAGCGGCCGCAATCAGGTCTCGGGCCGGACGCAGGAGATTCAAAGGTTGATAGGGCGCTCGCTCCGCGCGGTGGTCGAAGGCAACCGCATCGGCGAGCGGACCATATATCTCGACTGCGACGTGATCCAGGCCGACGGCGGCACCCGCACGGCCTCGATCACCGGGGCATTCGTCGCGCTCGTGCTCGCGCTCAGGAAGCTCTACAACGAAGGGAAGGTCGCCAAGCCCCTACCCGTGACGAACTACCTCGCGGCCGTCTCCGTCGGGATAATCGGGGGCCAGCCGCTCCTCGACCTCGACTACGCGGAGGACTCTCGGGCCGATGTCGACATGAACATCGTCCGGACGGGCTCGGGGCAGTTCATCGAGATTCAGGGTACGGCCGAATCGCGCCCCTTCACCGAATCGCAGATGTCTGAGATGACCGCCCTCGCGGGCCAGGGCATCGAGCAGCTCATCGAGCACCAGAGGGCCGTGCTGGGCGAGATCCGCTGACGCGCGCGGTGTTAGAATTTCCGGGGTCCGAACTTTTACTGTAATTTTCACCCGGCTCGCGCGTTCTAAAGCAGGAGGTAGTTATGAGATTTAGAACCCTAATTTTAGTTGCCCTTCTCTTCATCTCGATCCCGGCGGGGGCGGCCCTCGCGCAATCCGGCGAGGAGTACACGGACCCCGAAGGGAAGTTTAAGATCATGCTCCAAGGCGACTGGAAGGCCATCACCTACAGCGACGCCGTCGGGCGGCAGAAGACCGAGTTCGTCTACAGGGACCGGCGGGTGGGGCTGCTCAAAATATCGAGCACGAGCCTGAGCGGGGGGACGCTCACCAACATGGTGCGCCAGGACGAAGAGAACCAGCGCACGTACCGCGCGGGCTACGTGCCGGGGTCGAACGAGGACTTCGGCGGCGGCGGCCTCCCCGGAGTCAGGCTCGCCTTCTACACTACCGAAAGCTACAAGCAGGTCGCCAACACCACCTATTACCTCAGGGATGGCAACCGCGTCTGGGTGCTCAAATTCACCGGCCCGAAGGGGACGCTCGACACGATGAGGAACCTCACGGATCAGATGGCCCGGAGCTTCCGCCCCCTTTAGTTGACGAAATGACCGCGACCCGATAAGCCCGCCTGTCTTACCGGGGAGGGCGGCGTGCGAACCAGGCACCCTTCGCGTACCGCCCTCCGCCCGGAGCCTTTCCGGGTGTCTGGCCCTCCCGCCTCCCGGCCGTCAAAGCCCCGAGCCTTCTGGTCGGCCCTTCGACTTGCGCCGGAGGCGGCGTCGGTATTAATCTCATTTCGTGTGAGGGATCAGACTTTTGCCACATACCCCCTCATAAAAATGGTTAATACGAATGGAAAAGCTCTGCGCATGCCTCCGCGGGACGTGCATCTTGTTCCGACCGACCTCGCAGGCTCCGGGAGGCATGCCCGGCTTCATAGAATAAATTCGCCCTGAAAGGAGACCGCGGCAATGAAGGTCTACGACACCAAGGAGATTAGAAACGTTGGCATTGTAGGTCACGGTCACGCTGGAAAGACTTCGTTAGTATCGGCAATACTTTTTGATACGGGCGCGACGAACAGGCTGGGTCGCGTGGACGAAGGCTCGACCGTGACCGATTACGATGAAGAAGAGGTCGCAAGGAAGACGAGCATCAACAGCTCCGTAGCCCATTGCGACTGGAAGGGCACGAAGATCAACCTGATCGACACTCCGGGTTTCGCGGCCTTCATCCTGGACGCCAAGGCCGCCCTGCGCGCGTGCGACGCCGCGGTAGTGCTGGTTGACGCGGTCAACGGGGTGGAGGTTCAGACGGAGAAGGCATGGAGCTTCGCGGACGAGTATGGCATCCCCCGGATGATCGTGATCAACAAACTGGACCGCGAGCGGGCGGACTTCACCCGCACGGTCGCCAACATCAACGAGGTGTTCGGCCGCGAAGCGGTGCCGCTCCAACTCCCCATCGGCAGCGAGCAGAATTTTAAGGGCGTTATAGACCTCATCCATTTGAAAGCCTATACATACGACGGCGACGGGAGCGGCGCTCCCAAGGAGGGCGAGATCCCGAATGACCTGAGGGGGGAGGCCGAAGCCGCGCGCGAAAAGATAATAGATATAGTGGCCGAAAGCGCCGAAGAGTTGATGGAGAAATATTTCGCCGAAGGCACCCTGAGCGACGAAGACCTGATCCCCGGCCTTAAGGCCGCGGTGCGCGAGAGGAGGCTCTACCCGATCTTCGCCGCCTCGGCCTCTCAGAACATCGGCATCCAGCCGCTGCTCACGGAGATAGTCGAGCTTGCCCCCGCGCCGGACGAGCTCGGCCCCGTGAAGGGGCACCCTTCGGCCGACAGCGAGGAGGTGATGGAGAGGGAGGTGAACAGCCTCGCCCCCGTCTCCGGCTACGTCTTCAAGACCATCGCCGACCCGTTCGCCGGGAGGATCACCGTGATGAAGCTCATCTCGGGGACCCTCAAGTCCGACGTCACCTGTTACAACTCGGTCAAGAACACGCAGGAGAGGCTCGGGCCCCTTCACGTCCTTCAGGGGAAGAGCCTCGAAAAGATCCCCGAGGCGAAGGCCGGGGACATAATCGCCGTGACCAAGCTCAGGGAGACTACGACCGGCGACACGTTCTCCGACAAGGCGCAGCCCATAGTCTACGACTCGGTGAGCTTCCCCACGCCCGCGATCTCGTTCGCCATCGCCCCGAAATCGCGCAACGACGAAGACAAGCTCTCCCAGTCGATTCACAAGATGCTCGAAGAGGACCTCACGCTCAAGTTCGACCGCGACCCCCTCACCAAAGAGTTCCTGCTCGCGGGGTCGGGCCAGACCCACATCGAAGTGGCGGTCAACAAGCTGAAGAAGCGGTACGGCGTCGAGGTCGAGCTGCACCCGCCGAAGGTCGCCTACTTCGAGACCTTCAGGGGGCGCGCGGAGATCGTGGGCCGGCACAAGAAGCAGACGGGCGGGCGCGGCCAGTTCGCCGAGGCCACCTGCGTGTTTGAGGGCCTGCCTCGCGGGGGCGGGTTCGATTTCGTGGACAAGATTTTCGGCGGGGCGATCCCGCAGCAGTGGAGGCCGGCGGTGGAGAAGGGCATCAAGGACGCCGCCGCGAAGGGCGCGATAGCCGGCTACCCGATGGTCGATTTCAAAGTCGAGCTGATCGACGGCAAGTTCCACGCCGTGGACTCCGACGACCTCTCCTTCCAGATGGCCGGGAGGAAGGCCTTCCGGCAGGCGATTGAGAAGGTGAAGCCCCTCCTGCTTGAGCCCGTGATGAACGTCGAGATAACCGCCCCGCAGGAGGCCTCGGGCGACATACTCGGCGACATCAACTCCAGGCGCGGCAGGGTACAGGGCATGGACACGAGGGGGACCCAGTCGGTCGTGAAGGCGCAGGTGCCGCTCTCGGAGATGCTCTCTTATCAATCGACGCTCAACTCGATAACGGGCGCGCGCGGCTCCTACACGATGGAGCTCGATCACTACGACGAAGTGCCCGCCCAGATCGCCCAGAAGATAATTCAGAAGGCGGTCGAGGAAGGCCGCGTCAGGACCCACGAAGAGGAGTGACCCCGGATGGGTGCCGGGCCGGGTCGGCGCCGGCACCCCGATAATCCCGTTGGTAATCCCATGTCCGTTCTCCTGATATTCATCGACGGCATCGGCATCGGCACGCGGGGGGAGCAGAACCCCCTGGATGGGCCGGACGGGAACCTGCTCGCGGTCTTTCAGGGGGAGGACCCGCGCCTCCCGTTCGGCGGAAAGTTCGCCCCCACCGACGCGACGCTCGGCATCGAGGGCCTGCCCCAGAGCGCGACGGGGCAGACGGCCATCCTGACCGGCGTCAACGCTCCCCGCCTGATAGGGCGCCACCTGAGCGGCTACCCTTCGCCGCGGTTAAAGAAGGCTCTCTCGGATCATTCGATCTATAAGCAGCTGGCGGCGGTCGGGCGCAGTTCGACCTTCGCGAATGCGTATGCGAAAAACTACCTTGAGAACAGGCCCCGTTTCGTGTCGGCAACTACGGTCGCGGCCGAGTCGGCGGGATTGCGCCTGCGCCTGCTGGAGGACCTTGAGGCAGGCGAGGCCGTTTTTCATGACTTCACGAACCGGCACCTGATCGAGATGGGCTACGATGTTCCTGCCTGCGACCCCGAGGTCGCGGGTGAAAGGCTGGCCCGCCTGTCCGCAAAGCACGACTTCACGCTCTACGAACACTTCATAACGGACCGCATAGGCCATCTACAGGACGGGGAACTCGCCCGCAGGCACCTGCCCAGGCTGTCGGCCTTCATCGAAGCGACTCTGAAGGCCGCGGACCTCAAACACCAGACGGTCATAATCACCAGCGACCACGGGAACATCGAAGACCTCAGGACGCGCAGCCACACGATGAACCCGGTCGCGACTATGGCTTTCGGCCGGGCCCGCGACAGAATCATCTCACGCGTCCGCGCCCTGACAGACATAGCGCCCGCGATCATGGATGTCTTCGCCCCGGCTTAATGCGTCGCGCGGCTGCTACGGCGCGCCGACCGGGGGCGGGTGGCCCTGGTTCGGGATGTAGTAGGTCTCGTTCGGGTCCAGGTGGAAAGCCTTCGCGTAGAACATCTCGGCGGTCGGGTCCTCCGCCAGTATCTCTATGTCGATCCTCCTGGTCGTCGAAGGCAGTCGCGAGCTGGACCAGTCGAACGCATTCTCGTCCTTCATCGAGAGGACGCCGTCGTCCCCCAGGTCGAATTCGATCACGACATCGTGCGCGATCCGCCCGAAGCACTTGCGGCCGACTTTCTGGTCGCCCCGCATCTCGTAAAAGTACCGCTCCTTCACGCCCGAGCAGCGGAAGTGCCCCGCGTTGAAGCTGATGATCGTGTCGAACGGGTCGGCCCGCATGACCGGGGGCGTCTTTCCGTCGTAGAGCGTCGAGAGCCTGAGCAGCTTATTGTTCATGCAGTTGGAGAAGGGGACGACCTGGCTCGGGCTGTTGCCTTTGTCGAGGCTCACCGCCAGCTTCTTGCCTATCTGGTCCGGCTGGTAATCGGCGACCTCTTCCCCATCGACGTAGATCACTATCCGGGGCTGGAAGTAACCGACATCGATTGACGTGTAGGGCACTTTCAGCCCTCCCAGGAAGAGGATTCCGCTATCAAGAACAATCGAAGCTAGTGTTGGCATGCTTGCTCCTTATAAGCTTTCGATCACGGCCGGCCTGAGGCCGAGATCGGTCAGAGGATTCTCTAAGACTGAAACAGTCTGCTTCATGGGATTTGGACGGAAAGTAGCACGAGTTTTATCTAAAGATCGGATTTAAAGTCATCCGGCCTCTTTCAGGGACTGTCCGGCTGATTCCGGCGGGAGGTCAATCTCGGCGAGATTGAACCCCTGTAGAGTTCAATAATATTGACCGGGTTCGCATTCTAACAAGATCGGTTAAAAATACTTATCGCCTGTCTCATCCACCCCTTCCGTTTCTGAATATGGGGGTCAATTATTCCCCCCGACGACGATGAATGGGGCCCAGTAATACGGGTGGCGGTACAAGGCCGGCCCTCTCAACATATTCAACTGCGCGGCGCGTAAAGCGCTCGCCGCCCCAGGGTGACCATTCTTTCGCTTCTCATGAAAGTCGATCATCAGAGAGGAGGTCGCCTGAGAATTGACCGCCCAGAGGCTGGCCATTACTGTCGGAACGTTCGAAGCCAGGAAGGGCATGACCATACTCACCATCCCTTCACCCCTGTAGTACTGCCCCAGGCCGCTCTCGCAGCCAGATAATATCACCAATCTGGTTCTAGTCAAACCAAAATTGTAGACCTCCGACAGGTAGAGCAGGCCGTCTTCCGGGTCGTTGAAAACCTCTTTGGAGGGGGCGGGGTAAAGGCCGCGCGCGGGCGATTTGCCGTCCCCTCCGGCCGCGCCCGGCCTGTTGCCGGACTGCTTCCATTCGGGCGGGGCGAGCACGAGGGCCGCGAGACCCGGAGAGTCTTCCTCGACCAGAACGTGGAGCGCGAAGTGGACGACGTCGAAATCTTTTATCGCGGCCTGGACGCGCTGCTCCGTGGCCTCGCCCTTTAAGAGTGTCAGCGACGCGGGCGAGTAAAGGGGCTTGGTCGCCACGGCCTCCGTCTCCGAATCGGATATGTCGCGGAGGTTGGGGAAGTCCTCGCGGGAGTAGCTGGCGTTGGCGACCATCAGGAGGCTCTCGTCCTCCGGGGCCGGGTTCTTCGCGGCCATCCTCAAGGACTCGATGAGGACCGAAGCGGACGCCGCGTTGGTGAGCGTGAACGACTCCAGGAGGTAGCGGCCGTCCGAGTCTACCAGGGCGGCCATCGGCATCAGATTCAGGGACTTGTCAGGGACGACGCAGAGGACCGAGCCATTCGGGATCCACTCCCGCACCGGCTCCATCAGGTCGCGGTAGAGCTTCGCGGCTTTATTGTTGATGTAATAGAGGTCGCCTTCCTTCCGGACTTCCGCGACGTACTCTTTCACGTCCCTATCTATCTCGTCCGACCCGGCCCGAAGTTTTTTCCACCTCAGGTTCTTGCGGTCGATGACGAAAGCGAAGGTGTCTTCGGCCGTCATTATGTACATGAGCACGACGTAATTGGCCGGCAGACGGCTTTGAATCCCTTCCAGGTCGAGCGGCTTGACGGTCGGCCTCGACGGGAGCGGCTTCGTCATCTGGGCGGTCGACGCCGCGGGTTTCGGGGGGGAGTCCTTGTGCTGCCTGGCGTAGATGTCGTCGAGGAGGCTGCGCGCGCGGCACAGCTCAGCGTAGTTGAACGCGGCGGTGGAGTCGTTGAAGGAGTTCAGTTCGAGCAGGACTCTCTGGTCGAATATGCTCTGGACCGCGCTGAGGTAGCTGATTCGGTTCCCGCTCTCCTGAATCCTGTTACGGTACCGTTCGAGCAGAGGGATGGCCTGCTTTAGACTGAGCCGCGCCTTCTCGGCGTCCCCCATCCTGTAAGCCGCTTCCGAGAGGCCGCGCAAGGCCCTGATCGTGAGCGTGTCATCCCCCTTGTCTTTCGTGGCCCTGTCGACCGAGCTTGAGAAGTACCCGAGGGCCCGGCCGAAGTCCTTCCTGTGCAAAGCGACCTCCCCGGCCCTGATCAGGACCAGCTTCTCGGAGTACTCCTTCAAGTCCGGCGACAGGTTCGATAATACTTTCAGGGCCTCGCCCATGGTCTTTTCCGCCGCGCCATCCATGCCCAGGTTGGCTTCCTCGGTGGCTTTGAGGGCCAGCGCCTCCGCGAGGAAATGCTTGCCCCCCGTGAGACTAAAGAATCTTAGCGACTGGTCTACGTTTTGGTACGCGAGAGAGTGATTCCTGTACCCGTAATAAATGTCCGCGATGGTGAGTTGGTTGTACGCGATGTTGTCGTAAATCTCACCCAGTATAGTCGGGTCGAGGCTGACGGCCATGTAAGTGTCAGATGACTTTCGCAGGTAGCCGAGAGCCGTGTCGAAGTTCCCGAGCTTCCAATAAGCCGTGCCGAGTAATTGGAGCGCTTTCCCCTGCAACCGCGGCCTCTCTTTCAGGCTCTCCATCTCGTTGCCGCACAGGTTGATCACGAGAGATAGCTGCCCGCGGTCCGCGTAGGCCACTGCGAGCTGCAACAGTATCTTGGAGCGCTGGAGCTGCCATTTCTGCTGGTCCAGTGTCGAGATCAGGTGTTGAAGTAAATCTATCGAAGCCTGGAACTTGTTTCTAAGGCTCAGAGCTATCGTGCGCGAAAAGTCCGCGAGGATCATCAGGTGAACGTTGCCGCGCTTTCTGCAATCCTCGGACACTTTGTTGAGCGGTTCAAGGCTGGACGGGTCGTGATTCGAAGCCCTCACAGTCGCGTCCCAGTAATCCATCAACAACTTCAGTTCGGCTTCGACCTCCGAGTCCGGGACGTTGCGCAGGTACGCGTAGAATTCCCTGAGGAATGAATCTCCCTTCCTCTCCTCTATCAGGCGGCTCATCGTATCCATCCTGGTGACGAGGGCGGCGCTCGACTCGGAGTCATTCTTCAGCCTCGCCTTCATGTAGTCCTGGGGGAGGAACACCTGAGAGTATCGCCAGAGACCTTCGAAAGAGTGGTCGAGGATATCATTCGCGCGGTCAATGTCTCCCGCATTCACGGCCTCTTCCAGCGACACCACGGCCTCTTTTTCCTGATGCGGAGGCTTGAGGAGGCTCTCGACTTCTTCGATCCTCGCGTCGATCTCGCCGAGCCAGCCCGCGTCTTTTTCGATCTCCTTAAGGCGGTGGAAGTCTCGCGTGGCCGCGTCCACCAGGTGCAGTTTTTGATAGCAGACGGCCCTGTTAAAGAGGGGCTCGGGCATGCCGGGGTCGATCCTTATCGCCTCGTCGAAATTCGCAATCGCTTCCTCGATGTTGGGCTCCTCGAAGCGGCAGACGCCCATGTCGTTCCGGACTTCGGCGCTGTGGGGGAACCGCCTGACGAGCTCGTTCAGGTGTTCCTGCGCCTTGGCGCTGGTCCGCTCGTAGAGGGCGAGCCTCACGTATCCGAGCTTTGAGTGGAGGTCGTCGCTGTTGTTCGCCTGTTCGAGTATGAGCCTGCGCGCGGTCTCCAAACGGTCCTTGTTCACCCGCCCCTGGTCTGCCGCTTTGGGCAGGTAAGTGCCGGCACGAAACCCTCCCGACGGGCGCAACTCAATCGGCCTCTCCTCGCCGAAGGCTTTAATGAGCGCGGGCATCCCCTGCGACGTCCCGAACAGGGGCCTCAGAGGCACGAAGCGCAGGCCGAGGCCGAGGGCCGCCAATCCCGCGAGCAGGAAACCGACCAGCTTCCAGGGAATGAAGATTCTCTGGGATTTAATCGCTGAAGGAACTCTTCTCGTTGCGCTCATAGGCAGACGCTCCTCGTAAGGTGTGGATTGTGTATAACACAGGTTCGGCGATTAAAAAACTTAAAAACCTCTCCCGGGGAATAAATTCGGGCCACGGCGCAGGGCGGGAAGGGGAGTCTCCGCCAGCACAGGTTGACATCAGCCGTAGGGGTGAATTACGGTCTTTCTCTGTGAAAAAAGAGCGGGCTGTTTTGACTATGATTGAAAAGAAAATAAGACCGGCTACCTCATTCATTCTGTTGTTCACAATCTTTTCCCTCTGCATCCCGGCGCAGGGACAGGCTCGGAGGCCCTCGGCGGGGGCGCGCGGCATCGGCGCGAAGCCCAGGCTCGCGCTCGTGATCGTGGTCGATCAGTTCCGGTATGACTTTCTGGAGAGGTTCCTGCCGCACTTCGGCAGGGACGGGTTCCGCAGGCTGATTTCGGAGGGCGCGCTCTTCGCCAACGCCAATTACTCTTACGTGCCGACCTACACCGCGCCGGGGCACGCGGCGATCTTCTCGGGCTCGGTCCCCGCGCAGAACGGGATCGTCGGCAACAGCTGGTTCGACCGGGCGGCCGGGGCGGTCAGGGTGATGGTGTCGGACTCGTCCGCCCGGCTCGTCAACGACGCCGGGGTGAGCGGTAATCCCGGAGTGGCCAGCCCACGCTCTTTGATCGGGACGACAATAGGGGACCAGTTGCGCCTCTCAAACAACATGCAGTCGAAGGTGGTCGCCGTCTCTTTCAAAGACCGGAGCGCGGTGCTGCCCGGGGGCCAGAGGCCCACGGGGGCCTTCTGGTACAGCGACGCGACGGGCACTTTCGTGTCGAGCGATTATTACTCGAAGGAATTGCCGGAGTGGGTCAGGCGGTTCAACTCGACCCGGAGGCCCGACAAGTACTTCAACGCGAAGTGGGAGCGCCTGCTGCCCGCCGACGCCTATAAGACGACGCGGGAATCAACCCTCCCCGTCCAGCGCTCCCCGCTCGGGAAGGGCTTCCCTTACGTCGTCAATGGCGGCCTTGAGGCTCCGGGCCAGAGGTTCTACGGCGCTTTCGAGTACACCCCTTTCGCGTCCGAATACCTGGCGGACTTTTCGAAGGCCGCGGTCGAGGCTGAGTCGCTCGGGGCCGACGATCACACCGACCTGCTGTCGATCAGCTTCTCTTCCCCCGACCTCGTGGGCCACGCTTTCGGCCCCGACAGCCCCGAAGTTTTAGACATCTTCGTGCGCCTGGACCGAGTGGTCGCGGACCTCCTGAATTATTTCGACAGGCGGGTGGGGCTCGGGAATATGGTCGTCGCGCTCACAGGCGACCACGGGGTCTCGCCCGTCCCGGAATACGCGGCCTCGGTCGGCATGGACGCGAAACGGATCAGCGGCAGGGCGGTGACCGACTCCGTGAACAAGGCGCTCGCCGACCGGTTCGGCGAAGGCAAGTGGTTGCTCGCCTTCGTCAACGATCAGATATATCTGGACCGCGACCTGATCGCGCAGAGGAAGATGTCTCAGGCCGAATTCGAGACCGCGGTCGGCGAGGCCGCGATGAAGGTGCCCGGCATCGTGAACTTCTTCACGCGCTCGCAGATAATCGAAGGGCGCATGCCGCAGGGCAGGATCGCGAGGCTGGTCACCAACGGGTTCAACCGGGAGCGCTCCGGCGACGTTTGGCTCGTCTCGCGGCCTTTCTGGTTCGTCAGCGAGGGGCTCCCTGCGACTACGCACGGCTCGCCATATAATTATGACACGCACGTTCCCGTGCTCTTCTTCGGACGCGGAGTGAGGCCGGGGAAATTCTTCGTCGACGCCTCGCCCTCCGACATCGCTCCGACGCTCGCCGCCCTGCTAGGCGTCGAGCCGCCCTCGAACGTCGTGGGGCGTGCGCTCGTCGAGGCGATAGACGGGCGCGAATAGTCACAGTGATTTTTATGCGAAAGATAATATGCCTCCTTATCGTGATCGGTCTTTCGGGCGCGACCCTCCCGGCCTCCGCCCGCAGTTCCGGTTTGACTTCGGCCCCGGCCCTGCGACAGACGAAGCAGGGCAGGAAAGATACGAGGAAGAGCGCAAAGAAGGCGTCCCCTGAAGTCGAGCCGCTCGCGCCCGCCTCGCCTCGCCATACTTTAGATCAGGCGCTCGCCGCCCCGTCGCAGAGGGAGAGGATCGAGAAGCTTGAGGCTTTCCTCGCCTCGCAGCCCGAGGCCGCGCTCGACAAGGAAGCTCGGGACCGGCTCATCCGGGAGTACGCGCTCAGGGGCGAGCAGAGCTTGAGGGAGGGCAGCCCGCAGCTCGCCCTTCAGGACTTCAAAGCCCTCTTCAAAGCCATGCCGGGCGAGATCACGGAGAGGGTCTTTTCCCAGTTCATATTCCCCCTGCCCATCGCGATGAATGCCTTCGGGTACCGCTCGGAGTCGGTGGACCTGATGCGCCACTTCGAGCCGCGGTTCGAGGGCGACCTGAACAGGATGGTTCAGATCGGCTTCTTCTACGTCCAGATCGAAGCGCCGCTCGAAGCCGTGAGGGTTCTTGAAAAGGCCGTGCAGCTCGGGCCTCAGGACCACCGGGCGCACAACAGCCTCGGCACGGCTTACCTGATAAGCCTGCGCCTCGACGACGCGGCCGTCGAGTTCGAGAAGGCCCTCAGCCTGAACCCGCGCGACGAGTACGCGAACCTTAACCTCGCGAACGTGGCGAGGGCCGCGGGCGACCACGAGCGCGCGATGACCTATTACAGGAAGCAGATCGAGCTCAAGCCCGAGGACGCGGAAGCCCACGGGGGGCTCGCCATATCCTTGATCGCCCTCGGCCGCGACGAGGAAGCGGAGCGGGAGATCAAGCGGGCGCAATCGCTCGCGCCCGAAGACTACAGGTTTCTCACGCAGCTCGCGTACTTCTACACGACCCGGAAGAAAGCGGCGCTCGCCCGCCCGCTCGTCGAGCGCGCGGCCCAGATAGACCCGCGCTACACGTGGGCGCACATCGCGAAGGCGAACATAGACCTTGCCGAGATGCGGTACGGCGACGCGCTCTCGACGATCCTGCACGCTCAAACGCTCGGCAGTTTCCCGACGCTCAGCTTCGAAGCCGTCAAGATGCTGATGGCCCTCGACGGGTACGATCAGGCCATCGACGTCCTGAACCAGGCATTCAAGATTACGGAAGCGGGGGAGTACGAAGCCATGCTCGGGGGCGTGGTGAAAGCGAGGTCCCCCAGGCTGGACCTGCTGCTTGAGCGCGAGCGGCAGGCCGCGTTGATGCTGCACGAGCACCCGACCACCTCCTTGCAGTACCGGCTCGCGGAGGCGCTCGGCCGCATCGACCGCTTCTCGAAGATGGTGGAGTCGTCGCGCAAATCGGCGGAGTCGGGGCCGGGCCGTCGCCGCGCGGGGCAGGGCCAGAGGGCGCAGAGTACACAGAGTAAAGTCGATGAAGACCTGAAGACCGCCTCGCGCCCGCGCAGGGCGGGCGGGGCTGATGTGACCGCCTCCGTCGAATTGTCGGCGGGGAAGGACGCGAGCCTGCCCGGAGCTTCGGAGCTGATTAAAGCTTTAACGGATTTCACTTCGCTCGACGACGGCAGGCAGCCTTTCCGCATGGTCTGGGCCGCGCGCAGGCTGACCGACGCGGGGATAGTTCTGGACGCGGCGGAGCAGCTTGCCAGGAGGGCCATCGCGCTGGCGGACGCCGCGACGGAGCCCGAGGGGTCCATGCGCGACACGCCCCTGCTCAACCGCGAAGGCCGGCGTGCTGTCTTTCTCGGCAGGGCCTTCGACGCGCTCGGCTGGAACCTCTTCAAGAGGGGGAGGATTCGCGAGGCCGTTGACAATCTCACCAAGGCCGTTGAGTTCTACCCGCCCAGCCCGGAGCGCAACAACGCCATCTGGCACCTCGCCGTCGCGGTCGAAGAGTCCGGCGACCAGAAGCGCGCGCTCGACCTCTACATCGCGAGCTACGAGCGAGACACCCCGACATCGTCGGTCCGCAGGAGCCGCATCGAATCGCTCTACAAGAAGCTGAACGGGTCGCTCGCCGGACTCAATCAAAAGCTCGGAGAGAAGTGATGTTGAACCGGCAGACGGATCTGGCCTGGAAGTATCACGACCTGACTAAACACTCTTACTGGAGCGTGCGGAACTCTCCGCATTATCTCGACTGGTCGAACAGGCCCTCGCCCTTCAAAGTCTACCCGGACGCCGAAACCGTCCCCCTCCCGAGAGAGATGGCTCCCTCGGAGTACCCGCTCCTTGAAGCCATCGCGTCGGCCGGCCGGGAAGCGGCGCGCGAAGTCACCCCGACTCTGGAACAACTCGCGAGCGTCCTCTTTTACTCCGCCGGGGTCGTCAGAACGAAGACTTTTCCCGCGGGCACGGTCTATTACCGGGCGGCGGCATGCGCGGGGGCTCTGTACCCCATCGAGCTTTACGTCGTCTGCAAAGACATCGATGGCCTCCAAGCCGGCGTCTATCACTTCAGCCCCGGCGATTTCACGTTGAGGCGTTTGCGGGAGGGGGACCACCGCTCGACCCTGATCGATGCGTCGGGCGGCGAGCCGCGCATCCATAGCGCCCCGGTAACGATAATCTTTTCGGCGATAACGTGGCGGAGCTCATGGAAGTACCGGGACCGGGCCTACCGCTATCATTACTGGGACACCGGCACGATTGTCGCGAACGCCTTCGCGATTGCGCGCGGCCTCGACCTCCCGTCCTCCCTCGTGATGGGCTTCGTCGATCATGACATCAACCGGCTCGTCGGCATCGACGGGGAGCGCGAGCTGGCGACGGCCCTCTTCACTCTCGGGCGCGACTCGCAAGCGCCGCCGCCCTCGCCCGGCCTGACGGAGTTGAAGCTTGAGACCGTCCCGCTCTCGGCCGAAGAGGTCGATTACTCTTCGATCCGCGAGATGCACTCGGCCTCTTCGCTCGTCGACAAGGCAGAGGCCGAGTCCTGGCGTGGGGGCCGCTTCGAGCAGGACCCTCCCCCCGCCGCCGGCGGGCTGTTCCCCCTGTCGGAGCCCGGCAACGACTTACTGCCGGGCGGCTCAATCGAAGAGGTGATCCTGCGAAGGGCTTCGACCAGGAGGTTCGCGCAAAAGCCGATCTCTTTCGACGACCTCTCCGTCATCCTCGACCGCTCCACGCGCGGGTTCCCCTCGGACTTCTCAGGCGATTCGCGCGCCCAACTTAACGACATATATTTGATCGTGAATCGCGTCGACGGGCTTGAGGCGGGGGCCTACTTCTTCAGGCGGGCCGAGGGGGCTCTGGAGTCGCTTAAGGTCGGGGGCTTTTCGGACAGGGCCGCTCACCTCACCCTGAATCAGGCTCTGGGAGGCGATTCTGCGGTCACTCTCTTCTTCATGTCGGATTTGAACCGGCTGCTTGAGGCTTATGGGAACCGGGGGTACAGGGCGGCTCAGATCGAATCGTCGGTGATCGGAGGGAGAGCCTACCTCGCGTCCTACGCTCTGAAGCGGGGGGCGACCGGCCTGACTTTTTACGATGACGACGTGACGGAATTCTTCTCGCCCCACGCCGAGGGCAAGAGCTGCATATTCGTCGTGGCAATCGGCGTCCCCGGAAAGATACCTCTTTACTGAGACGCGGTCTCCCCGCGAGCTTCCCCTCGAAATAAACCCGAGCCGATCAGGGTCGAATATGGACGGAGCTTTCATCATCGACAAGCCGGAAGGCATCACATCCCACGATGTGGTCTACAGGCTCCGCAGGGCGGTCCGCATGAAGCGGGTGGGGCACTCGGGGACCCTCGACCCTTTCGCGACGGGGGTGCTGGTGGTCTGCGTGGGCCGCGCGACTCGCCTGTCGAAATTTCTCGTCGGCCTCGATAAGGAGTACGAGGCCGTTGTGAGACTGGGCTTCGCCACGGACACTCAGGACCTCACGGGCAAACCGATCACTCCCATTCGATCATCGAACGGACTGAGCCCGGAAGGGATTCGGAAGGCTCTGGCGGAATTCTCGGGGCCGCAGATGCAGACGCCCCCGATGTTTTCGGCCAAGAAGGTCTCGGGCGAGCGCCTCTATAAAGCCGCTCGCGAAGGGCGCGAGGTCGAGCGGGAGCCGGTGGCGATCACGGTCCATTCGATTGAGTCTCTGGAATCGGGCGAGGCTCTGCCCGCCCCTAACGGAGACGGTACGCGCGACCTGCGCATCCGAGTCCGGTGCTCTTCCGGGACGTATGTGAGGACTCTCGCCCACGACCTCGGCGCGCTGCTCGGGGTCGGGGCGCACCTGGCCGGGCTGAGGCGCACGGCGGTAGGCGAGTTCGATATTTCGAGGGCGATCACTCTCGATGAAGCGGAGAAGGCGGGGCGGGAAGGCGGGCTAGGTCGTCACCTGATCGGGATGGCCGATGTCCCCGCCCACCTGCCGCGCGTCGTCCTGGACGCCGGGGAGGTGGACGACGTGGTCCACGGCCGGGCGATCCGCGCGCCGGAGCGGGCGCGAAGCACGCTGGCCGGAGATTATCAGGGCGTGAGGCTGTGCGACGAAAGCGGCAGGCTCGTGGCGATGGGCGAATACTCCGAAGCCTCCGGGGTCATCAAGCCGAGGGTCGTTCTGGCTGAAGGAGTTTAGGAAGTGATAGGGGCTAACCTGCGGCCTTTTCGGGAGTGGATTTGGCCGCTTGCACCCTGTGCTATAATGCTCCAAGCAAGCGGCTACTGTTTGAAAATTGAATTTGAGCTAGTTTGACAAGATGCTTCGCTTTCAAGTTCTGGAGGTTTAGCGTGCATCCAGTCGAGCCACGAACAGCCGGGCCCATAACCTCCGACTGTCCGCCCGCAAGGGCGTAGACTGAGTGTCTTCCTAACTCTCGCAGAGATAGAGCGGCAACTATTTTAAGCGATCAGCTCCCCGCAGGGAGGTTTGAGTCAACAACCCGCAGGACGCTTCGCTGAAGGCTCGAACGCCGGGAAAGCGTGAGATCACCCCCGCCGTTCAGACCGTACTGTGGGAATCGGAGGTAACAGATGGGCGAAAACAAATTGAATATAAGTGACCTTCTGGAGACTCATCGCCGGGACCGCGAGCGGTTGGCATGGGAAGGTACTTTCCGCGATTATTTTGAGCTCCTACTTCAGAATCCGAATGTATCGAAATTATCACACGCGCGCGTTTGCGATATGATCCTCGCGGAGGGGGTTGAGAAGATCAACGAAGGGTCGCGCGATGAGATCGTCCGGTATAATTTCTTCAGCGACGAACTCTTCGGCATCGAAGGGCCGATCTCCCGAATCGTCGAATACTTCAAGTCGGCGGGCCAGCGCCTCGAAGTCCGCAAGCGAATCCTCTTGCTGATGGGGCCGGTGGGCGGGGGCAAATCGACCATCGTCACGCTCCTCAAGCGCGGCCTTGAGCGGTGGTCCCGCACGGACAACGGCGCGGTCTACGCCATCAAAGACTGCCCGATGCACGAAGAGCCCCTGCACCTCATCCCCCTCGAACTCCGGCCGGAGATCGAGCGGCACTATGGCATCTACATCGAAGGCGAGCTCTGCCCCCAGTGCCGGTACAACCTCGAGCACGTCTACCGGGGCAGGCACGAGGACGTGCTGGTCCACCGGATAATCTTCTCGGAGAAGGACCGGATCGGCATCGGGACCTTCGCGCCCTCCGACCCGAAGTCGCAGGACATAACGGAGCTCACGGGGTCCATCGACCTGTCGACCATCGGCGAGGTCGGGGTCGAGTCCGACCCTCGGGCTTACAGGTTCGATGGGGAGTTGAACATCGCCAACCGCGGGCTGATGGAATTCGTCGAGATGTTGAAGGTCGACGAGAAGTTCCTCTACAGCCTCCTGACCCTCAGCCAGGAGCAGAACATCAAGACGGGGCGGTTCGCGCTGATCTACGCCGACGAGGCGATACTATCCCACACCAACGAGAACGAGTACAGCGCCTTCGTGTCGAACAGGAAGAGCGAGGCGCTCCAGGACCGCATCATCATGATCAAGGTGCCTTACAACCTGAAGGCATCGCAGGAGGAGCGGATCTACGACAAGCTGCTGAAGCAGTCGGAGGCCCTGCGCAACATCCACATCGCCCCGAACACCCTGAAGATCGCCGCCATGTTCGCCGTGATGACGCGGCTCGAAGAGCCGAAGAAGGCCAACATGGACCTCGTGAAGAAGATGAAGCTGTACGACGGCGAGGACGTGGAGGGCTTCAAGTCGAAGGACGTGCGGGAGCTCCAGGACGAGACGGTGCGCGAGGGGATGGACGGCATCAGCCCGCGCTACATCATCAACAGGCTCTCGGGCGCTCTGGTGCGCGACAACATCACCTGCATCAACCCCATCGACGCCTTGAGGGCGATCAAGGACGGGTTCGAGCAGCACACCGGCATCTCGATAGACCAGAGGGACAGGTACCTGAACCTGATCTCCGTGGCCCGGCGCGAGTACGACGACATCGCGAAGAACGAGGTCCAGAGGGCCTTCGTCTACTCCTTCGAAGAGATGGCGAAGGGGCTCTGCGACAACTACCTCGATAACGTCGAGGCGTACTGCAACAAGGAGAAGCTCAAGGACCCGATCACGGAAGAGGAGCTGGAAGCCGACGAGAAGCTCATGCGGTCCATCGAAGAGCAGATCGGCATAAGCGAGAACGCCAAAAACACCTTCCGGCAGGAGATCCTCATCCGCATATCGAGCTACGCGCGGAAGGGCAAGCCTTTCGAATACCGGTCCCACGAGCGGTTGAAGGAGGCCATCGAGAAGAAGATCTTCGCCGACCTCAAGGACGTCGTGAAGATAACCACGTCGGCCAAGACGCCCGACGCCGACCAGCTGAGGCGAACCAACGAAGTCATCGACAGGCTCGTCACGCAGCACGGCTACTGCACGGTCTGCGCGAACGAGCTGCTAACCTACGTGGGCACCCTGCTCTCCCGCTGAGGGGGCGGGTGCCGGAAGAGGCGGGGTCCGGTCAAGCCTGCGCTTCCCTCGACGGGAAGTGCGGGCATAATTTTAGGGTTAAAATATGTCCGTTCAACGCAACGATTGGTCATTGCAGCGCAAGGGCCAGATAGATCAGGAGCGGCACAAGGAGCGCGTCCGCGAAGCCATAAAGAAGAACCTGGGCTCGATAGTGTCGAACGAGTCGATCATCCTCTCCGACGGGAAGCGCGTGGTGAAGGTGCCGATCAGGTCTCTGGACGAGTACAAGTTCCGCTACGACTACCGGAAGAAGAAGCACGTCGGCACGGGCGACGGCGACACGAAGGTGGGGGACGTGATCGGCAGGGAGGGCCAGCCCGGCGACGCGGGCGGGAAGGGCCCCGGAGCCGGCGACAAGCCGGGGCAGGAGTACTTCGAGGCCGACGTCGACATAGACGAGATCGCCCGGCTGATCTTCGAAGACCTGCACTTGCCTTACCTCGAAGAGAAGGCCAAACAGGCCGTCCAGTCGAAGACGACGAAGTTCACCGAGATCAGGAGGTCGGGGATCCTGGCCAACCTCGACAAGCGGCGCAGCATAGTCGAAAACATAAAGCGGCAGGCCCGAGAGACGGGCAGCGCGCGGCTCGGCCCCTTCAGGAAAGAGGACCTGCGCTACAAGACCTGGGAAGAGCAGATGGTCTACGAGTCGAACGCCGTGGTCATCGCGATGATGGACGTTTCGGGCAGCATGGGCGAGTTCAAGAAGTACATCGCCCGGTCGTTCTACTTCTGGATGGTCCGCTTCCTCAAGACGAAATACGATCAGGTCAAGATAGTCTTCATAAGCCACCACACGGAAGCGAAAGAGGTCAACGAGGAGCAGTTCTTCACGCAGGGCGAGTCGGGCGGCACGGTCGTCTCTTCGGCCTACAGGCTCGCGCTTGAGACCATCGCGGAGCGCTTCCCTCCGGGCGACTGGAACATCTACCCGTTCCACTTCTCGGACGGCGACAACTACTACTCCGACAACGACGAGGCCGTGAAGCTGGCCGACGACCTGATCTCGACCTGCAACCTCTTCGGCTACGGCGAGATCGGCGAGGAGGGCGCTTCGAGCTACCGCCGCTCGTCCGGCGCCCTGCTCTCGATCTTTAAAGACAGGCTGAAGAACCAGGAGCGTTTCGTCGGGGTCAGGATCGACGACAAGGAAGACGTGTACCCCGCGCTGAAGGAGTTCTTCGGCAAGCGCGGGGAGAAGGCGTAGATTAAAGGCAGGGAGGGAAGGTGGACAGGGAAGTCAAAGAACTGAATGAAGCCATCGAGCAGATATGGGACATCGCCACCTCGAAGTTCGGGCTGGACCCGTTCCCCGTGCGCTTCGAGATAGTCCCGGCGACCGTGATGTACGAGGTCGGCTCTTACGCCCTGCCGGGCCGCTACTCCCACTGGACGTTCGGCAAAGCCTACCACCGCATGAAGATGATGTACGACTTCGGGCTGTCGAAGATTTACGAGGTCGTCATCAACTCGAACCCTTCCTACGCATTCCTCCTTGAGACGAACTCGCCGATCCAGAACAAGATGGTGATCGCGCACGTGCTCGGCCACGTCGACTTCTTCAAGAACAACGCCTACTTTTCGAGGACCAACCGCCGCATGGTCGACGAGGCGGCCATGCACGCCCGCAGGATGTCGGAGTACGAGTTCAAGCACGGGCGCAAGGTCGTCGAAGAGTTCCTTGACGCCGTCCTCTCCATCGAAGAGCACATCGACCCGAACTTCTTCATCAAGAAGGGCGGGCGCGACATCCTGAAGGACAAGGCCGAGAAGAAGTCCGCCCGGAGCGAGGGCCCGTACGACGACCTGCTGGGCGACGACGAGCGGGGCGCGAAAGAGGGGGACGGCTCGGAGTCGGACGACGACTCGCGGCAGAAGGGCAGGCTTGAGGTCCCGGAAAAAGACCTCGTCTACTTCATCATGAAGAACTCCCCCATCCTTGAGGACTGGCAGCGCGACACCATGTCCATGCTCCACGAAGAGATGGAGTACTTCGTCCCGCAGATGCAGACCAAGATCATGAACGAGGGATGGGCCTGCGCGACGGGCGATTCGCTGGTCCTGACGGAGGGCGGGTTTGTCCGCTTCGACGAGTTGTACGAGGCCGGAGAGAAGGTGAGGGTGGCGGGCGGCGGCAGGGAAGCGTTATTCCCGATCACCGACTTTCACCGGGAAGAAAAGGTCCCGACTGTCCGCATCCACACGCGCCGGGGGCTGACAATCGAAGGCGCGCTTAAACATCGGGTCCTGAGAGCCGACGGAAGCTGGGCGTATCTGAAAGATGTCACGGCAGGGGAGCGGGTCGCCATCGAGTGCGGTTCGAACATCTGGCCCGAAAGGAGACTGCCCCTCCCATTCACCGGGTCGGAGCCTTCGCCCGAAGACGTTGCCGCGGCCTCGGGAGTTCCGGTGAGTACGGTGGCGCGCCATTTGACGGGGAGAAATACCCGGGGCGGTTTCGGAATAGAGGCGGCCTTACAGCAAGCTTTGTACCGGCCGGGGCTTCAGGGAAAACTCCTCTCGACCCGCAAGCGGTTGACTACCGGCGGTGACCTGGACGAGACGATGGCATGGTTTCTCGGGTACTACGTCGGGGACGGCGACGTAACCAAATCGGGCGTTTGCCTGACAACCGGGGACAGGGAACTATCGGCCGTTTTGCTACGAATCATCCAAAGCTCCTTCGGCCTTGAGGCCTCCGCGAAGTGGGACGGGGCGGACGCGGGAGGGCGCTACCGAATCGTCGTTCACTCGCGCGAATTGAAAGAGCTGCTCAGAGGAGTCGGGATCGACCTCGATGATAAGGCCCGGAGCAAGAAGGTCCCCTCGCTCGTCCTGCGGTCCCCGAAAGAGGTCGTTTCGGCTTTCCTGAGGGGGTATTTCGACGCGGCTGCTTACGCGGGAAGGGAAGGGGTTCGGCTCTCTTCTTCGAGCAAAGAGGTGGTACGCGCGGTCCAAATCATTTTATTGAATTATGGGATCCTGTCGACGCAGCGCAGGCATCAGGACGATTGCACGCAGCTTGAGATCACGGGGAGTTCCGCGAAACTGTTCCTCGAAGAGATAGGCTTCAGCCTCACGCGAAAGCAGGAAGCCTTGCGTGCGTATGTAGAGAATCATCAGTGGTTCAAAGAAGAAGACTACACCGACGAGGTCGTCTCCACCGAGTATGGCTGCGATGATGTCTTCGACATAACGGTCGGCGAAAGGCACGCCTATATCGCGAACGGTTTCGTGAACCACAACTCGATCTGGCATTCGCGCATCATGCGGGAGATGGACCTGCCCACGCACGACCACCTTGAGTTCGCGGAGCTGCACTCGGGCGTCGTCTCGCCGCACAAGGGGCAGCTCAACCCCTATTACCTCGGCTACAAGATTTTCGAGGACATAGAGAAGCGGTGGGACGCGCCGTCGCCGGAGGATCGGGAGAAGCTGGGGCGCGCGGGCGGGGAGGGGCGCGAGAAGATGTTCGAGGTGCGAGAGATCGATAACGACACCTCCTTCCTCCGCAATTACCTGACCGAAGAATTATGCGAAGAGCTGGACCTGTTCGTCTACGAGCTGGTCGACGAGGAGGAGTGGACCATCACCGAGAAGCGGTGGGAGAAGGTCCGCGACCAGCTCGTCGCGAACATGACCAATTTCGGCCACCCTTACATCGAGGTTCTGGACGGGGACTACGACGGGAATCGCGAGCTGTACCTCAGGCACAAGTACGAGAAAGTCGAGCTCGACATGAAATACGCCCGCAAGACCCTCGAATACGTCTACAAACTCTGGGGGCGCGACGTTCACCTCGAAACCGTAGTGGACGACGAGTCGATGGTAATGCACTACGACGGGAAAGAGCACGACGAGGAGTAGGCGGCCCGGAGCGGTTACAAAACTTTTACAAAAAAAGAGGCAAAAACCTTTTAACGGACCATTCACTAGATTGGCGGGGGTACTCAAGCCAGAGCACGGGCTGGAGCGTTAGCGATTTACTCTTGGGTAGCCTCCGCCGTATAAGTTCAGGACCAACAGAATGAAGTTAAGATTCTTAGGGACCCTTCTGCTCTTTTGCATTCTTCCGGTCGCGGCGCAGGCACAGGGGATCATCGTCCCCTCCGAATGTCGGAGGTGCCCGCCGATTCATCCGGCACCCCCTCACCACCAGATGCCCCGAGTCCTGAACGTAAAGTCGATCAGGATATCCACGCGGATAGACGCTCAGGTGGCCACGACGAAGGTCGAGCAGGTGTTCGAGAACACCACCCCGTACAGGCTCGAAGGCTCTTACTTCTTCCCGATCCCCGAAAGCGCGTCGGTCTCCGACTTCGCCATCTACGACGGCTCGAAGCGGATGGTGGGGGAGGTGATCGAGCGGAACAAGGCGAGGCAGATTTACAACGAGATCGTTCGGAAGATGATCGACCCCGGCCTGCTCGAATACGTGGGGAAAGACCTGTTTCAGGCCAACGTCTTCCCGATTGAGCCGCGCAGCACGCGCAAAATCGACCTCACCTATACGCAGGTCCTCAGGAGCGAGGGCGGCACGGTCTTCTACCGCTACGAGCTCGGCTCGGGCCGGAGGATTCTGAACCGGCCCGCGTCGGAGGTCTCCGCGAGCGTGGACATCTCTTCCCCGATTGACCTCAAGAACATCTACTCGCCCTCGCACAGGATTTCTCTGAAGCGGGACGGGGAGCGGCGCGCGCGCCTCAGTTTCGAGGGCGGCGGGCAGGAGGCGCAGAAGGACTTCCTGCTCTACTACTCTCTTTCGGAGAAGGAATTCGGGCTCTCGCTCCTGAGCTACAAGGAGCCGGGCAAGGACGGCTACTTCCTGATGCTGCTGTCCCCGAAGGTCGAGGTCGCGGATCAGGACCGCCTGGCGAAGGATGTCGTCTTCGTGTTCGACACGTCCGGGTCTATGAGCGGCGAGAAGCTCGAAAAGGCCAAGGCCGCGCTACGGTTCGGGGTGGAGTCCCTGTCCCCTCGCGACAGGTTCAACATAATCTCCTTTTCGGGCGAAGAGCATTTGATGAGGGAAGGGCTCACGGAGGCGAGCCGGGAAGCCCGGCAGGAGAGCGTCACTTTCATCGACCGGCTGCGGGCCGAAGGCGGCACGAACATCAACGACGCTCTGGTGGCCGCGCTCAGGCAGTTCCAGGACTCGGGCCGGTCGGGGATGATCGTCTTTCTGACGGACGGGCTCCCGACCGTCGGCACGTCGGACGCCGGTCAGATCGCCAGAAATGTCTCGGAAGCCAATAAAGCCGGGGTGCGCCTCTTCTCGTTCGGGGTCGGCTACGACGTGAATACCAGCCTTCTCGACAAGCTCTCCGCCGATAATCGCGGGGCGAGCGACTACATCGAGCCGCAGGAAGACCTTGAGGTGAGAGTCTCGAACTTCTTCGCGAGGGTCAATCACCCGGTGCTGTCGGACCTCAAGCTCGAATTCGGGGGAGTCAACGCGGAGCTGGTCTACCCGAGGACTCTGCCCGACCTGTTCAAAGGCTCTCAGCTCAGCATCGTCGGCAGGTACAGGAACCCGCTCGAATCCGCGGAGGTGAGATTGTCGGGGAAGCTCGGCGCGCGGTCGGAGACTTTCGCCTTCCAGAACCAGACCTTCTCTTCCAAAGCGGATGGGAATGAATTTTTGCCCCGGCTCTGGGCGACCCGCCGCGTCGGGTACCTGATGGAGCAGATCCGGTTGAATAAAGAGAGCCGCGAGGTCGTCGATGAGATCGTTTCGCTCGGGACGAAATTCGGGATAGTCACGCCTTACACCTCTTTCCTGGTGACGGAAGAGATGAAAGAGATGGCCCGGCAGGGCGGGGGCGCGGGCCAGTCCGCCGCGCGGACGTTTAACAGTATGACGGCGGCGAATCAGGCTACCGCCCCGAGCGGAGAGGCGGCCGTGCGGCGGAGCCGGGCCGAGTCCGCGATGAAGGACGCGGAAGGGAGCCTCGACGTTGACGGCTACCTCACTACGGTCCGCACGGTTGAAGGAAAGACCTTCCTGCTTAAAGACGGCGTGTGGGAGGACTCGGCCATCTCGGAAGGCGCGGGCCTGCCGAAAGTTCAGGTCAGGTTCGGCAGTGAAGAATTCTTCGACCTGATCGCGAAAGAGCCGGAACTCTCCAAATTTTTCGCGCTCGGGCAGAGAGTCTCGGTGGTCTTCAAGGGCAGGCTTTATCAGGTCAATTGAAGCCCTTCGAGTTCCCGTAGCCGATTCGGATTTCACATGACCCCTTCGATTCCCGGCGAGGCTCCGACCCTGCTCATCGACGACATCATGCCCGCGTATGACGTGAGCGAGTATCACAGCATAAAGATCTCCTCCCCCGTAGGGACCGTCTATCAGGCTGTAAAAGAGCTCGACCTGTGCGACTCGACGCTCGTGCGCGCGCTCTTCTTTCTGAGGGAGCTCCCGGCTTACTTCGCGGCCCGCGCCGGGTCGGGGAACAGGCTGTGCCTCGACCTTCGGGGGATGCTGGAGAACGGCTTCGTTCTGCTCGGAGAGCGGACGGACCGCGAGATAGCCCTCGGGCTCGTCGGCCGTTTCTGGACCGTCGGCGGGGACATTCAGAGGATCGAAGCGGACCGGTTCAGGAGCTTCGACGACCCGAGGTTCGCGAAAGCGGTCTGGAATTTCTCCCTCCAACAATCGCCCGACGGGCGGACGGTCCTCGCGACGGAGACCCGCGTCCTGTGCGGCTCTAAAATGACGGGCAGACTTTTCAGGGTCTACTGGGCGTTCATCCGCCCGTTCAGCGGCCTCGTCCGCCGCGCGGCGTTGAAGGCGATAAAGCGGGACGCGGAGGCGCGCGATTGTTCTTAGATGAGGCTTGCTTCCCACCCGCCTGCGTCGATAGACTTGGGGCTGTATGGCTGAAAATTCCACAGAATTCGCCATCGTGGGCGGCGGCCCGGCGGGCGCGCATCTCGCCACCCTGCTCGCCTCGGCCGGGAGAGAGGTCCTCATATTCGACCCGAAAGGCGCATGGGAAAAGCCTTGCGGGGGCGGCGTCCCCACCCGCGCGATTCGCGAGTTCTCTTTCCTGCTCGAAAACTCCGGCTACCCTCACAAACTCGTCCGCCGCCTGACCATGATCTCCCCGGCCGACCGCCGCCTGACTCTTTCATTGCAGCAGCCATTCGTGATTTACTCCCGCAAAGTTCTGAACGGGCTCGTGCTCGACAGGGCGCTCGCGGCGGGCGCGAGATTCGTCCGGGCGTCCGTGGCCGATTTCCTGCGGAGGGATGGCGAGTGGCAGATCACGGCGAGTGACGGGAACACATGGCGCGCCAAATTTCTCGTGGGCGCGGATGGGGCGGCCAGCTTCCTGCGCCGGAGGCTCGTGGGCATCTTCCCCGTCAGGGACCTCGCCCTCGCGTTCGGGTACAACGTGGATATGCAGACCGCCCCGTCGCAGGGGGGCGGCGAGGCGGGCTCTGGGAACACTTCTTTCGGGGAGGAGGCGATAGTCCGCTTCCCGAAGAATTTCACGGGGTACCTCTGGGCCTTCCCGAGGCCGGGGGTGATGAATTTCGGGGTGGCTTCAAAGCTCGGGGAGAAGACATCGGACGAGCTTCGCGAGCTGCTGGAGAGTTTCATCAAAGACTATTTCGGGGGCGTGCTGCCGGGCCCCGACCGCATGAAGTTTTTCGGCGCGAAGATTCCCACGCTCGACATGCCTAGCTGGGGCGGCTTGAAGACCAGGGGCGAAGGGTGGGCTCTGGTCGGAGACGCGGCCGGGTTCGCCGACCCGATCACGGGCGAGGGGATTTACTACGCATTCAAATCATCCGAGCTGCTGGCGAAGGCTTTGATCGGGGACGGGGGAGACACACCCGCGCGAAATTATGAGGAGGCCCTCGCCCTCTACGAGAGGTCGTGGCGCGAGGCTTTCGGCCGCGACCTTGAGCAGGCGTCCTTCCGGCTCCGGCAGTTTTACCACGGCCATTTCTTCGGGCATGTCTTCAGCGACGCGGTGGTTCGGCTCGCGCGATTTCACAAGGGGGTCAGGGTCGTGCTGATCCGCGCCCTTATGGGCGAGCAGAGCTACGTGACCCTTAAGCGCGACCTCCTCCGGCGCGCGTTTCAATTATTCTGACTCGCGCCGACGGGTGCCCGGCCCCGGCCCTCGCCTCCCGACCCCCCGCCCCGGAGTGCTCTTGCTTACGACGCCCAAGCTGGTAAACTCGAAGTTTCGAAACAGACCGAGCACCGCGAAAGGAATTTTTCACTGCCGATGGCAAAGAGCCGCTCTCCCCTGGTAATCATCTTCATCACAGTCTTCATCGATCTCGTTGGGTTCGGCATCGTGATCCCCGTTCTGCCTATTTACGCGCGGCGCTTCGACGCGTCGGAGACGGTCATCGGCCTGCTGCTCGGGGTCTTTTCCGCGATGCAGTTCATCTTCTCGCCGATACTCGGGCGGCTCTCGGACCGGGTGGGGCGCAGGCCCGTCCTGCTGTTCAGCCTGATCGGGACCTCGGCCGGGTTCGTCATCATGGGGCTGGCCGGCCTCGGGCTGGGCAACGCGCTTTTGTTGCTTTTCCTGGGCCGGATCATCGACGGGATCAGCGGGGCGAACATCTCGACCGCTCAGGCCTACATAGCGGACGTGACGCCCCCGGCGAAGAGGGCGAGCGGGATGGGGTTGATCGGCGCGGCCTTCGGGCTCGGCTTCATCGTAGGCCCCGCGCTCGGGGGCGTTCTAAGCCGGGTCAGCCTCTCCGCCCCGTTCTTCTTCGCCGCGGGGCTCGCCGCCGCGAATGCCGTCGCCCTCTACTTCCTCCTGCCTGAGAGCCTGAAGCCCGAGCACCGGGACCGGTCGCGGCGTCGCGCCTCAATCGCGGAGGTGTTGAGGGAGTCAGGCAGCTGGCATCTTGGTGTGATAATGGGCACGTGGTTCTTCGCGACCCTCGCTTTCAGCATGCTGACGGCCATTTACGCGCTCTTCACTCTGCTCCGCTTCAATTACGACGCGGCGCACGTGGGCTACATCTTCGCCTTCGTCGGGCTCGTCGGCGCGATCATTCAGGGCGGGTTGATCGGGCGACTCGTGAAGGCTTTCGGAGACAAGGCCCTCGTCATCGCGGGGACCGCTGTGACGGCCCTCAGCATGTTCTGGCTGCCTCTGAGCGACTCTCTGGGCAACCTGTTGCTCGCGACGACGGGGATAGCTGTGGGCAACAGTCTCTCCACGCCTACCCTGAACGCGATGGCCTCAAAGTCGGCCAGCGCCTTGTTGCAGGGGCGAGTTCTCGGAGTCTTGCAGTCGGTCGCCAGCCTCGCCAGAATCATAGGCCCCGTACTCGGAGGCTTCCTGCTCAGCCGGGACGTTCAGGCCGCCTCGTCGACGTATGGCAAGACGCCTTTCTGGGCCGGGGGCGTGATCATGATTATCGCGCTCATCCTCTCCGTGTCGCTCCAGTCGATGAACGTGCAGGAAGGCGTGCCTCTTGAGCAGAGCGGCGGCAAAGGTGTATAGGTCATTCACAAACTTCAGGCGAGAGTAAGAAACCATGTACCAGTTGAGCGTTTGGATTCACGTGTTGATGGCCGCGATCTGGGTCGGCGGGCTGATCTACACCGCGGCCGTGGTCGTCCCCTTCGCCGTCAGTCACGAGACGCGGGAGCGGCAGCGCATCCTCAGAGGGCTCGGGAGGAGATTCAGGTGGATCGGCTGGATCTCGATCATCGTCGCAGCCCTGACAGGTCTCGGCAATCTGATGTTACGCCCTTCGCCCGTCAGCCCCGCGCAGTTGCTTAACGGGGAGGCATTCGACCCCATGAAGGTCTATGGGCCGATAGCGGTCTGGCTCCCGTGGAAGCTTCTTCTCGTGGCCCTGATGGTAGGCCTGATGCTTTACCACGACGTTACGAGCCTTCAGGCCGCACGAAAGTCCGAAGCCTCTCCCGATGAAGCGCCGGGTAATCGAGCAGGTTCGAGCGCGGCCGCCCTGGCAACGCTCGTCGCTATCGCGGTGCTTTATGTTTCGGTAAGGCTCGTGCGCGGGTGAAAGAGATCGAGGCAGGGAAGAAATGCCGGGCCGGGTTCAGCCCGCGGCGGCGGAATTCCTGATACGCCTCTGCCGCACGGCCTCGAACAGGACCACGCCCGCCGCGACTGAGACGTTGAGCGACGTGATCCGGCCTCTCATAGGGATCGACACCAGAGCGTCGCACCGCTCGCGCACCAGCCTGTGCAGCCCATGCCCTTCGCCCCCGAAAACCAGGGCCGTCGGCCCCGAGTAGTCGAATGCCTCATAGCTCATCTTCGCCGACCCTTCGACCCCCACCACCCATACGTTTTTCTTCTTCAGCTCTTCGATGAAATTAGCCATGTTCGTGACGCGCGCGATGGGGACGTACTCGACCGCGCCGGCCGAAGTCTTCGCGACCACTTCGGTCAGGTGGGCCGCCCGGCGCTCGGGTATGAAGATGCCGGTCGCCCCCGCGCACTCCGCCGTGCGGACTATCGCTCCGAGGTTGTGAGGGTCTTCGACCCCGTCGAGCAGAACGAATAGGGCATCGGGCGAGATGTTCGAGAGGAGGCGGTCGGGCTCCGAATACTTCGCGGCCGCCGCAATCGCGATGACGCCCTGATGGTTCGCCCGCTCGCTCAACCTGTCGAGCGCGACCCTCGGCTCTCGGCGGACGGGGACGCCCGCCTTGCGCGCGGCCTCAATCACGTCCCGCAGCCGCTCATGCTTCGCGCCTTCGGCGATCAAAATCCGCTCGATGCGCCGCCCCCCCGCCCGAAGCGCTTCCAGGACCGGCAACACTCCATACACGTTTGACATGACTTATTTTTTAGTCCATCGCCCCATTTATATCAAGCAAGGCTGCCTGTCAGGTCGGGCTCCGGGGGCGGGGAGGGAAGAGGTGTTAACGGCGGGTCAGGCGGCGACATCGAGCCCGTTTTGCGGGCCGGTATTGCTTTCTCCGTCGACTTCGAGCAGCCTTCGCAGGGCTTCCACGGCGTCAAGCGCCGCCTGCCGGGCCGCGTGGTCGCCCCGGCTCGAATACATGGCCGCCAACGCCCCAAGGTACTCGATCTCGTTCATCAGTCTTTTCTTTATCGTGGTCATTGCACATGGTTAGAGGTCATTCGGGTGAAAATGGATGCTCGCCTTAAAATAATCTAACTTGTCTTAATAAAGCCCTTTCGTACGTTTGCCGGCCGCCTCACCGCCCTCCCGACCCAAACTTTTATCGGGGAGTAGATTTTGCTTGCAACGTTGTTGCGTACATGATACATTGCGTTTTGCAGTCAGACAGCAGGAAGGAGAAGCAGGTATGGCGAGTTTTAATAAAGTAATGATCGTCGGGTATCTGGGGCGGGACCCGGAGTTGAGGTACACGACGCAGGGCACGCCGGTGTGTGATTTTTCGATTGCCACGACCGAGCGCCGCAAGGACAAGGCGGGTGAGATGCAGGAGCTTACGACCTGGTTTCGGGTCAGCCTCTTCGGCCGGCAGGCCGAGGTCGCGAGCCAGTATCTGACCAAGGGCCGGCAGGTCTATGTCGAGGGGCAGCTCTCTCAGAAGGAGTGGACCGACAAGGATGGGGCGAGCAGGACGAGCCTAGAAGTTCGAGGGACTGACATTCAATTCCTGTCGCCGGCGTCCGAGGGGGATCAGGTACAGGTTCCGCTCGGGAAAGCCAGCGCCGCGAAAGCGAGCGCGGCCCCGGCCCCGGCCTCGCGCAAGCAGGCGGGCGGCAAGCAGAAGACACAGGTCATCGACGAGGAAGATATACCTTTCTAAGACTTCGCGCTTTGAGTATGGCTTCGTGATCGTCTCTGATTGGACCACACTAGCCAGTTTACACATTCACGGATCGGTCACGAAGCCAGATTGCCTTGCCGGATTAACATGATAGCTGCGGGTCGGCTATCAGATCACATTGCCCTCGCCCCGGATCGAACCTCTACCGAACCTGTCGAACGCGAACGGAGCCAGATCGATCTCCCCCGCGTCTTCTCCCGCGATCATATCCGCGAGTATTCTGCCGGCGGCGGGCGAGTGTTGAAAGCCGTGGCCGCTGAAGCCGTTTATCTGAAAGAACCCTTCGACGTTACTGACCGGGCCGATGATCGGCATGGCGTCAGGAGTCATCTCGTACAACCCGGCCCATGCGTGAGCGATACCAAGCTCCATCAGGAGGGGCAGCCGCCTCTTCGCCACCTGCGTCACGTCCTCAAGGAACTCCCAGCTCACGGTCGTGGCGTAGCCGGGGGGCTCGTGAGGGTCGGACATGCCGAAGAGGATTCCCGCCCCCTCGCGGTGAAAGTAGAACGTAGTCTCGAAGTCGATCACCATCAGGCGGGACGAGATGCCGAAGCCTGAGGCGGGGGGGACCGGCTCGGTGATGAAGATGTGGCGGCGGTATGGGAGGACCGGAATCTCGACCCCGGCCATTCGCCCGATATCCTGGGCATAAGGCCCCGCCGCGTTGATGACGACGCGAGAGTCGATGCCCCCTTTTGAGGTCGCCACGCCCGCGACTCGCCCGCGCTCGGAGTAGATGCCGGTAACTTCCGTCTCTCTTCTGACCTTTACGCCCATCGACACGGCGGCCTTCGCGAACCCCTGAGTCACGCCGTTCGGGTCCGCAATGCCATCTTCCGGGCAGAAGGTTCCCGCGATCACGCCCTCGGTACTAAGGCCGGGTGCCAGCCTTTTTATCTCCTCCGGCTTTAGGACTTCGACCGGGATGCCGAAGCTCCTTTGCAGTTCGACGTTCTTCCTGAAATTCGCGAAGGCGGGCTCGCCCGAGAGGAGGAATAGGTAGCCGTCCTGATAAAAGTCTATCTCATAGCCGACCCTCTCTTTGAACTCCTTCAGGAACCGGATCGATTCGATGGAGAGCCTGATGTTCGACTCGGTAGAAAACTGGTGTCGGAAGCCCCCGGCGTTTCGGCCGGTCGAGCCCGTCCCCAGAAACTGCTCCTTTTCGAGGAGCACGACATCGGTGATCCCCTTGCGGGCGAGATGGAAAGCGGCGCTCGCTCCCATGCAGCCGCCCCCGATAATGATGGCGTCAGCCGTCTCTTTCAATTTCTCCCTCACGTCCGCGCGCTCGGTCTGCTCACCGGATTTTACAACATTACTTCTTCCATGAGTTTGTTCAAAGCTGACCAACCCGATGATCGGCGACACTGGTCCGCGACGGTTGTGAAGCTTGAGCTCGGGGACGAGGTTTAGGTGCGGTCTGCCCTACCGCCGACGGATTCCTCGGCATTACGGTGAAGCCGAAGAATCCCGGCGGTCGCGCGGCTCAACCTTTCTTCGCTCTTGCGCTAGCGGCGACTGGTGCGGTCGCTCAGCCGCGTGAATCTGATGTTGCGGACCAGCGGATTGCTGTAGTCGAAAGCCACGACCTTTCCGGTCGGGTCCCGATGGAAGCGCACAATCATCCTGCTTGCTTGGAAGGTGTCACGGTCGACCGGCCTGAATTCCAGAGCCCTGTCCGGCGAAAGCTCCAAGCGCATCACCAGGCCGTCCTTTCCGGGCACCATCTGGAGGACTGACCCGACCTCATCACTTTCGTATCGGCCCGCTAAGGCTTGCAGGTCGGCCGCGGTGGGCGAGTAAGGCTGGGCGCGGCGATACCGCGTCGTCTGCCCTTCCATCGATTTCAGCTCGAACTGGTCCTTGGACACGAAGTGCAGCTCGAACTCGTCCTGCGACATGAAGAACAGGTTGCCGCTTGGAACGCGGAACCGGTCCGTGGTCACCGGCACGAGGGCGGGTCCCCCGTCGATGCCGAGCCGGCCGTTGTTGACGGTCAGGCGCAGCGGCTCGCCGTTGCGCTCGCTGAAGAACAGCCCGCCCTTGCTGGTCAGGTCGAGCCCCGTCACACCAGCGCCTTGCGTGCCCGCGGCCGGCGGCTTGGCGTCGGCCGTTTCGGCGGGCAGAAACTGATCGGCGACGCGGCGCGCTAGCCCGGTCGCGGACGTTACGTCCGCGTTGCACAGGACGGCTATCGAAAGGCCCTGCGCCGGAAGACCACCTAGCCATGCACTGTACCCGGCCGCGCCGCCGGAATGCGACACCTGTGTGCCGCCGCGCCCGGTGTCCACGAACAGGCCGCGGGCATAGCGTAGCTTCCTGCCATTGTTCAGCCTTGCCGGTTCCTTAAGCTTTTCAGTGACGAACGCGCTCAGCCGTCCGTTGGTCAGCGCGTCGTTCCAGATCACGAGGTCCGCCGCCGTGCTAAGGATGGCGCCGCCGCGGCTGCCGCGCTCGTTGCCGACATACATTCCCACCCGCCAGCCGTTGATGTCCTTCTCGTAACCGAGAGCGCGGTTCTTGATGACGCCCCGCAGATCGTTGGGGGACGAGGTCGTCTTCATCCCGAGCGGCTCGAACAGTCGCTTGCGCGTGAAATCGGGAAACGACATCCCACTCGCGCGCGCGACGAGATCCGTCAGCAGCACGTAACCGCTGTTCGAATAGGACCATTCCTCGCCGGGCGCGAAGTTGAGGCCGCGCTGTCGCAGAATCAGGCTCACCACCTCGGCATTTCCCCCTGCCAGCGGCAAGATCCCGGTCCAGTCGCGTATACCGGAGGTATGGGTGAGCAGATGGTCCAGCGTGATCTTGTGGCCGTAATCGGGCAGCTCCGGAAAATGTTTGCGGATGTCGTCGGAGAGAGAAAGTCGCCCCTCTTCGACGAGGAGGAGGACCGCCGCGGCGACGAACTGCTTCCTGACGGATCCGACATCGAAGATCGAGCTCGGGCCCAATGGAACGTCGCGCTCGAGGTCGGCCGAGCCGTAAGCGCGGTTCACGACCACCTTACCCTGCTGCGAGACGGCGACCGCGCACCCGGGCGTGGCCGCCGTGGCCCAATTGAATATCTTGTCGATCTCACTCGTCTTGTCCTGCGCGTAAACGGGCGTGCCGAGAAGCAGGGCGGTGACCACAAACGATACTAGTCTGAACATTCAGATCCTCCTTTTGAAGTGCGGGAAACCCCCGGTCGGCTTTGGCGCGAATTTGCCAGAGCCTATTAACTGTATAGTTGCTCGTGACGGTTCGTCAGTTCAAGCGCATGTAGCGGCTCCAGGCTCGTCGCGGGGCTAACCCGAGCTACCGACTGCTTCGGCTCGGCGGAAGCACTCGCCGGGGCGCTCGCCCTGTTCGGTCCCGCCACGCGGGGAGGCTTCTGCGGGCCGCCCACCGCCCGTTGCCGTCCATGATTACGGCCACGTGCGCCGGCACCCTCGCCGGGTCGATCCGCGACAGCAGGAAAGCCCCGTTTAACTCAGGCCTCGTCCCTTTGATGAGATTCCTCAT
>DASQDI010000039.1:0-33523 GCA_035634255.1 Blastocatellia bacterium | reverse complement strand
AAATCAGCTTCGTTATTATCGGGGTGGTCTCCATCAGGATGAAGAGGATAGAGATGAATAAAGTGGCTAAACCCACCGGCCCCGGCCCCGAGGACAGCTCATGCAGAGCCGTCAGCCTTGCCAGGAACCCATTGCCCATCTCCTTCTGCTTCTTAAGCTGGTCTGCCTTCGAATCCCGAAGACTTTTCCTCTGCCTGAGGTCCTCCCTCTTCGCATCGGTTTGCGCCTTCGCATCATTTTTCAACGCCGCCAGGTCTTTCTTGCACTGCTCGAATTCTTCCTGCTTCTCCCTGAACACGGGGCCGCGCCCCTTCTTGCCGGTCCCCGCGGTTCCCTCCGCCTCGCTGAAAGACACGTCACGCAGGAGGTTGCATTCGTCCTCCTTGGCGCTCGTGCTCTGTTCCAGCTTCTCGATCTCCTGCTGCAACTTCTCGATTTGGTGGAACTCCTCGTCCACCTTCTTTTCGATGACGATGGCGGCGTTGAAATTCGTCTGCGCGATCTGGGCCTGGATCTCCGGATCAAAGTACTTCACCTCAAGCGGCGCGCTTATCACGATTGAGATGAACACGGCGAAGATTATCCGAGGGAGGGCCGAGAGGATCTCACCCGATTTTATGAACACCCTGTTCAGAAACGGCAAGTCCGGGTCGACATCCTTCTTGCGCAGGGTCGAGATTATGTACCGGTCGAGGTTAAAAACGAACAGCGCCCATAGCATCCCGACAGCGGCCGCGAGCCATTCCGATTTAAACCCCGTGTAGAGGGCGTAACCGCCGGAAAGGCCGGCGAAAACGGCCGTGAGAAATATGAACCCGCCGATCATTTTGAACTTCGCGCGCTCTGTCTCGCACTCCTGCCGGTCGAGTATCTGGCGGTTCGCGCCTGAGCAGAATAGGGCAAAGCTTCCAATAGGATTTTCCATGAGTAAAACTCCATAGGGGCTGTTATCTTACGGGCGGCCTTGCGAAGGCCTCCCGATCCACCTTAACGAAGGCGCTCTTGTCGAGCTTTACGAAAGCGTCTCTGTTTAGTCTGACGAGGGGTTGCCTGCCGGGGCCGACAGGCGTTACCGCTCTGGTAGAAGTCCTGACCGTTACGGCGCGGCTCCATTCGCCGGGGCCGGGGCACTCGTCGAATTTCGACGCGCTTAACGACCTCTCTATTAGAGGGACGGCGGCCGGGCAACTGACCCTTACCTTATCGCAAATGGCCGCGATACCCGGCCCCCCTCGGCTATATATCTCATCCTGGTCAAAAGCCCCCCCATCTCCGGTCAGGGGAGAGCCGGTGTCCAGGCTTAAAAATTCTGCGTTCAGCATCGCCAGGCCGAACCGGTCCGAGCGGACAGTCCAGCTAACTTGCGGCACCTCCGTTCCGTTCACCTTCACGAACGGGGCTATGTAGCCCGTCGTCCCGAACGTCGTGTTCTGAGGCATGGTGAGCGTCGAGTGGTAGAGGCTGTCCCAATCGATCAGATGGACTTCGAGGGTCCGCCAGTCCACAAAGACATTCGTGCTGGACAGATCCCTGTGCGACAAATCGCATTGCTCCAGGTATTGAATTTTCTCGCTCAACTTCCGGCAAAGCGACACCCGCTCGTCTACGGTAAAGCTTCGGCTTCCGTCTCGGATCGTGTCGGCCAGGTTCGCCCAGCTGTCGCCGCTAACCATGCGCATCAGTATCGTGTTTTCGAGCCAGTCGGCAAAATCCGTCGTGTGATAGCCCGCACCCGAAACATCCGTGGGGGCCAGCACTCTCCGCTCATAACCTGATTCAAGCCCCGGCTTATTTGGTATGAGAGCTTGAATGGCCCTGATGTAGTTCACATCGGGGCTCCTGCCGGGAAGGAACTTCTTCAGGATCCACAGGCTGTTGGTGGCTTCCCTCAGGTAGTAAGCTTGTGCCTGCCCCATTGACGCGACCAGCGGCACGCCGGGAAGCCCCGGAACGGGCCGCGGCACCAGTTCAAGGCCATTGACAAAGGCCGGTTGACCGCTCTGAAGCCATTCTTGAACTACGTCTATCATTCCTTATCTCTGGCTCACTTCGGCGCCTTTGCCGGTGACTGCCCCGCGCCGCGCGTGAGGCTCTCCGTAGGGTCCTCGACCTCAGACAGCCGGGGCGCTCTGTGCGCGGGCTTTGTGCCGGTCGAAATCGGCAGACTCTTCAACGATACGCTCTCAAGCTCGCTCAGCCTCGGAGGCTGTGGCGCCGGCGGTCTAGGCTTCCGAATCTTTTGCAGGAACTCCTCAAAGTCTTCCTTCGGGTCATAGATTTCGCTAAGGCTCGGGACTCTATTGCCCGTGCTTATATCGTTCCACACCCGCCATTCCGACGGGCCGGCGCATTCCTCACAGCTCCGGGCCCTTAACGCCCGCTCCAGCATTCTCGCCGCGTCCGGGAACTCTTCCCGCGCCTTGCGCAGAAGGCTCCGGATGCCCGGCCCGTCGGATTCGTATAGCTCCTGCTGGTCGAACATCCCTCCGTCGCCTGTCAGGGGCGAGTCTTTATCGATGAGCAAAAATTCCGCATTCATTACGGCGAGGCTGAACCTGTCCGACAGCGGCCGCCAGGTGGCCTTCGGGTCTTCGACCTGATTGAGCCTGACGAACGGCGCTATGTATCCGTTCGTCCCATACGTCGTGTTCGGCGGCATCGATAGGTGCGGATGGTATATGCTGTCCCAGTCGATGAGGTGGACCTCCCATGTTTTCGTTTCGATGAATACGTTGGAGGCGGACAGGTCCCTGTGCGCGATCTTATTCGATTCGAGCAGTGCGACTTTCTCGCTCAGGTTCTTGCAGATCAGGAGCCGTTGCTCTCTGGTCAGATCGACGACCCCGTCCCTGATCTGGTCGGCCAGGTAGGCCCAATCCCAGCCCGGAATCTTGGGCATCAAAACGGTGTGCTCAATCCAGTCCAGAAACTCCGACGAGTAATAATCCGAGTTGGAAAGGCTGCCGCGGTGCAGGACCCTGCGCTTATACCCGGACTCAAAACCGGGCGCTTGGGGTATTAACGCCTGGAGCGCTTTGATGTAACCCGCATCCGGGTTCCGGCCGGGAAGGAACTTTTTCAGGATCCACTGTTGATTCTTATTGTCGGTCAGAAAGTACGCGTCGGCCTGACCCCGCGATATGACGATGGGGCTTCCGACGAGCCGCTGGCTCTCCTTCGGCCGTAACTTCATACCTTCGATAGAGGCGTACTGCCCGGCCCGCAACCACTTTTCACCGAGATCGTTCATAAGCTTGATCCCCGCTTTCTTCGCTCCGGATAAGACCTACGCGCCGGAGAAGGTCGAGCAGTTTTCGGAGAAAACGGGGCTTCGAGCAAAAGCTTTTAAGCCCGCGTCTTCTTCGCGGCACATCGCCCTCGCGCGCCCGCAGACAGCTCTCCTCCGCCCCGGCGGGGGTGAGGCCGTCTGCGGGGGAGAGCCAGATGAAGGAGATGTCGTCGTCTCCCTTCCTCCCACGCAGGCTGGAATGCAGTTCGGCCATCAACTCTTCTTCGCCGGCCTTCTGCGCCAGCTTCGTGCGGTTGCTCGTCAACCAGGCGAACAATTCGCTGAAAGTGTTGAACGAGTCGAAGAGCCCATCAGTACACAGCAAGATATGGGCGCCCTCCGGGAACTCCTGCGAATGGCTCAGCACGCTGTCTGCCTCATCGAAACTGTCGGGCAAAGCCTTAGTGATAGGCGATACGTGCTCAAACAAATCGTCCTCGCCGTCGAGGCACAGGTTGTTGTACAGGAGCTTTCCGTCATCCGAGAAAACGAACAGGCCGCTATCTCCGCAACCGAGCACTCTGACCCGCAACTGGCCCCGGCTCGGGTCATCTCTTTCGAGGCAGACGGAGATAAACGTGGTCTGGTACGACAGGGCCCTCTTCCCCTTTAATATGTCGGCAAACATGGTCCTCAGCACTTGCGATTCGATGTGGTCGAGCTTCAGGGGGGTCTCTATTAACCGCTCGCGCTTCTCCAGCAATTCGTCCGCGACCTGCCGGACTCCGTTCTCCTCGTAGAGGCGCTCTACATTAACCGACACATGCTCGGCAGCTTCCGCTGAGTTCGGGGATTGGGAGAGCCCATCGCAGACTATGGCCACCTGTTTTTGCTCGCGGTCGCCTTCCTTGAGGGTCAGGAGCACAGCCCTGTCTTGATCCTTCAGCTCGCCGTCCTCGCTGCCGGGGGATACGACGCGCAGGACGGAGTGTGGGCGGGGCACCGCGTCAACAGCCTTCACCTTCTTAATGGCTTCCATTTCTTCAATCTCAGACTCTCATTTCAATATTAATAGATAGGTTGGTAAGCCCCTTTTTAGACGAGGGGCTTAGCCATCAGGTTTCGGGCAGGGTAAGAATCTTCACTCCCCTTACTGCCTCACGCGACTGCCGCCGGAACCGACCACCTGTATCACGTACTTGAGCATCTCCTTGGTGCGCACGTCGAAGAATAGCCGGGCATTCTCTCTGATCATCGGGAATATCCCGTCGCTAATCAGATTCTGCCGCAGGGACGCAGGCAGGACGCTGCTCATGCGGAATAAGCGAAGGTTATCCGGATTGCTCCCGACCTCCTGCTCTGTGAGGTAGCCTGGGAAGTCCTGGTTGTCCTTATAAGTCAGGGCGGTGCTCGTCCCGATATAGGCGTTAACGATCAGGACATTGCCGTCGCTGGAAGAGAGGCTCATCATCTGTTGCGCGATAGGCTCGGCGTCAGACGCGCTTTCGCCATCCGTGAGATGAAAGACTATGGGCGGGAATGAATCCTTGAACCGGTCTTTGGCAAGTGCGCTTTGCAGACGGGGCAGCGCCGCCTGAAATGCCGCCGCCGCGTCCGTCCCCCCCAGGTCGCCGCCCAGTCCGAACGTGCCATTCGCCGAGGCAAAGCGGTTGACCGCTTCGCCTATATCAAGTTCCTCGTCGCTCCAGGGCTCCACGGTGCTGCCGTATTTGATGATATCGAGATAGTACCTTGCTCTTACGTGATGGTTTTCGCCCGACACTTCGGTACATCTAGCCAGCAACTCCTTGAGGATGATCCCTGAATACCGTTCCACCCATTCACACCTCGGATCAGTGGTCCCGGATAAATTCCAGGACATACTTCCGGAGTCGTCCAGTATCATCACGATCAGAGAAGGGTGCGCCCGTTCAACCTTCTTTTGATACTGCCCGGCCATTGAGTGAGAAGTCATAATGTTCCTCCTTAAAGTTTGAAATTGTGAAAATCATTTACCCAACCTTGAGGCCGCCCGCTTTTGGAGAGTCTCCTGAACGTCCGCGCCCTTACTTAACCTGATGCTTAACTGCGCGAGGCCCTTTCTGGATGCTGCGCGACAATTCGATACATAAGTGACAATATTTCCGGGAAAATTTCATAACGCTTATAAATTAAATCCGCCTTCTTACTTCGCCCCTCGTAGAAGTTCTGAGCGAACGCAACCTGCGGAAATGAAATGTCATAGTGGTTATGAGTTATAATAACGAGGCCCAAAGGAGGCTTCGTCGCGACGCCGAGCCAAGCCCAGAGCGTTTAAGATATAAATATGCGATTCGGTCATTTATGATAAATTCAAGGTCGGGCGCATGCCGCTGAAGCATGGCAGAGAAAATAAACGTTCATGCGTAATAGATTTTAAGTATTCTAGACCCTATCTGCGAAAATGAGGTGAATTATGACAGCGATACAGGTGGACGATGACAATCCGTTTATGCTGAAAGAAGGGCACATACTTGAGCAAGCGCGATTTTCACCAGACCCGGCACGGACAGAAGGTTCAGCGGAAAGGCTTAAGTACAGGATAATCCAGAGGCTGACTACTCCGAGCTCTCATGGTTTTTCTTATAAGGCTGTAGTCGTTAATGGAGGTCAGGACTCTGAGAACGAATTTGTCTTTATTAAAACCCCTAATGTCGATAGTAGTAGAACTGAATACGAGATAAGGGCTCGTCTGGCGAAAATATACAACACATTTATTGGCGAGTATCAGAATAGGCGCCGCCTTGAACGTCTGCCCGGCGTAGCTCGGATAAAGAATTTTGGCTTCTATGAGGTCACTGTAGATAACACGGACACACCTGTAGTCATTCCGTATTTGGTTCAAGAGTTCATAGATGGTGTAACGCTACAGAAGTATGCGAAGGAAAAGCTCAATAATGGGAACGGTCAGTTCATGGGCATCCAGAACCAAAAAGAGTGGTTTAAGCTGGCCAAATCGATAGTTACAATAATCAAGCGCGTCCATAACCAGCAGATCATACATGGGGACATCGCCCCTCGTAATATATTAATTGTCAACGATAGCGAGCCAGTAATCGTTGATTTTGGGCAATCCTTCTTATTAGATCAGTCATTCTCCAGAAGCGATGCTTTATCCGCGAAGAATCCTTACAGGGCGCCCGAGTGTAAAGGGGATATGAAGTGGTATACGCCTGCCGAAATCTACTCCATAGGAGGGGTCTTATATTTTCTTGCTACTGGTGATGATCCGCCACAGCCGCAGGAGGAGGTAGAGGAACTCAAGAAAACTATTTTGGATAACATTCATAAGAAGAACCCAGGATTGCTCAGGGATAATGAAGGCATTGTTAAAATCATAGATAAATGCCTAAGGTTTTACGCAAATGATCGTTACTCATGCTGCGAGAAGATCCTGTCAGCCCTTGATGACTTCGATCCTGATTTAGCCAGCCTGCCCGTCGATTTGGAGTGGCTCGATACCCTTATCAGAGAGCCATCCGACACGAAAAGTGAAAAGAAAAGAATTCGTAGCGATCACTTAAACGCTAATTCCTTCTTCGGCGCGATTCTATCTCAAAATATGCTGATGCTAAGGAAACAAGCTGAAGCGATGCTCAAAGGGCATCATGAAATCTATGGCGATAGAGAAGAGATCATCGATTCTCTCATTCGTTATTTATCTGTCTTGCGGAGAGGAGATCAATACTTAACCGTAACCCTACCTTCTTATTGGATGTCTAATAATTTGGGCGTCAATGGCCGTTTCCTGACGATGAATAAAGTTATGGCTTTGAGGGGCGTTATTATTAGGCGCGTTTTCCTACTTACCAGTGAGGACAGGTCAAATGCAAACACACGAAAAATTCTACAAGCGCACCAGTCTGCGATTGACGAGCTAAAGAGCTATAATGTGGATACTGATACTAAGGACATCCCCTCAATACCTTCTGAGCAAATTCCTGATCAGGAAAGATTAAGCTTCTACACCGGGTACACGCTGATGAGCAAGAGTGAAAGGGATTATTACGAAACGCAAGGCCATCATGTGGCCCTATGGCGTAAAGTAGATGGCCAGTGCATGTCAATCCTCTTCAGTTCCATACCAACAGGGAAGAACTTCGATTCGGAGGGGCAGATATATAAAGTGCGCTTTTGGTCCTACGGGAAGCAGCAGAATATTGTAGATGAAATTGAAAATTTCCTTAATAACTCGCGCCCACTGACGGCCTTCTTAAATGCTAAACCCGAATCGGATTAAATACATATTACACAGAGAAACTTAACAGATGAATTTGCCGCATTATTCGGCAGCGCCAGACGGCCACCTCGCCGAATGGCACCCTAAGGCCGTGAACGGCTGTTTTCGGCAGGCCGGAGGCGGGTAATCACGCGACTTGGGGCCGCTACCGCCGGCTGCAGATCTGCTCCAGGTGGTGTTTCAGGTGCCGGATATAATCTTCTGCCAGGAACTTTAAGGTCACGGGCTCCCCGCCCGCTACGGTGCATCTGTTCGCCAGCTTCTCTTCCGGTATGGACGAGATTACGTGCAGCAGGTGCAGGTTATAACTCCTCCACAGGGCCACCAGCTCCTCCCAGGCCTCGGCCTGATACCTCTGCGTGTCCACCCATTGGTTCTGCTCGTATCCGGGGAGCGAGGGGTTATCGGTGAGCTGCGCCCTGACAAATCTCTGATGGTTATTCGAGGCGGAGTCGATCAGGTGCCCGAGTATTTGCTTCCTCGACCACTTCCCCGGTGCGGTCTCCGCGCCGGAGTCGGCGTCGGAGATGTTGCCGAGCAGAAGGGAGGAATCAGAAATAATCCGGTGAAATTCCGTGAGCACATCTTTCATGTCTGTAGTCTCCTCCGGTTTCGCTGAAGCGAGCTGTTAGGCAGCTCTCTCGCCGGGTGAAGTTTCAAGGCCGTTCAACGCCCTTTCACCCCGCCGACGAGGCGTAATCTTACACCAACAGGATCGGCAAACACCACCGGGCGAACGACGCGCGGCCTTAAAGATACGCCCCGAGCCGTTCCGAATGCGGGACGGCCGAGTCCCATAAGCGGATACCCGCGCCCCCGCCCTTCCCGCTCGGGCCGAATCATTGTTAAATTTAGCCGGGCGGCGGCTCTGGTCTGATACTTGCCCGTCCATTAGATTCGAAATTTATCACCGGCGAGCCCGATCAAGGCGCTCGGATCAAAATAGACCAAGGAGAGGTTGCTTCATGAAAACTTTATCAATTCAAAAGACTATTCTTTCGCTCGCTCTGGCGATTACCCTCTTCGGCGCGGCAATCGCGGCCGCGCGACAGGCCCCCGCCTCCGCGTCGCAAAAGACGGGCAGGGAGCACTCCGTCACTCGGCACAACGAGGAGTGGACCTGGCGGCAGACCGACAACGGCGTCGGGATCGAGATGAAGATGCGCGGCAAGGTCCAATTCAATGACGATTATACCGACATCCTGACGCTCTCCGACGACGGGTGGTTCAGAATAATAGACGACCGCAAAGGCCCGGAGCGCAGGCTCGAAATCACGCGGAACGCGGGCGGGGAGATCACCCGGTCTTACCGGGTGAGCGGCGAGGCGCGGCCTTACGACCAGGAGGCCAGCCGGTGGCTCGCCAGCGTGTTGAATGACGCGGTCCGGCAGGCTGGCTTCGACGCGAAGAACCGCGTGCAGAAGATACTAGCTAAGAGCGGCGCGGGCGGAGTGCTCGAAGAGATCTCCCTGCTCAAATCCGACCACGTCAAAGGCGTCTACTTCCGAGAGCTGTTGAAATCGACCGCGCTCGATCCCGCGAGCGTGCGGCGCTCCCTGCGGGAGGTGGCCAGCCAGATGTCGTCCGATTACGAGAAGGCGCAGGTGCTGATGGTGCTCGCCGAATCGTACCTTAACGACGACTCGACGCGCACGGCCTATTTGAATGCGGTCGGGACAATCGGGTCGGATTACGAGCGCGGGCGCGTGCTCTCCGCCCTCCTGAAAAAGAGCGACCTCAACGACGACATCCTGACTCACGCGATCAGGACCGCCGCGTCGATATCTTCCGACTACGAGAAGGCGAAGCTGCTCATAAACGTCGCGGGCGGGAAGATGAGAAACCCCGCCGTGCGCCGCGTCTACCTCGAAACCGCGGGCACCATCGGGTCGAACTACGAGAAGGCGCGCGTGCTGTCGGAGCTGGTAAAGCGAAACGACCTCGACCGGGACGCCATCCTGCTCGTGGTGAAGTCCGCCGTCGGGATCAGCTCTGACTACGAGAAGGCGAGGGTGCTCATCCAGGTCGCCAGGGCTCATGCGGGCGACGAAAGCATCCGCGCGGCGCTGACCGACGCGGCTAAGACAATCGGCTCCGAGTACGAGCGCGGGCGCGTGCTCAGCGTCACGCACAGATGATTGTCTAAAAGCTGTGGGGCGGCCCGGTCGCGGCCGCCCCACAAAGTGACGTCGGAAGTTAGCCCGCCCCGCCCTACTTACCCTTCGCTTCCTTCGGCTCCGACAAAGAGAGCACATGGTCCTTCCACTGCGCGTGCGGGAGGGCCTTCATGTTCTGCATCTCCGCCGCGAGAATGACCAGCTTTCTCAAGGGGGCGATGACCGTGAACTCGACCTCCGCTTTCGGTTTCGCGGCCTGTTCCAGCACAGCCATTTTGGCCTCGCGCCAGCCGTCGGGCGGCGACACCCCGGCGGACAGGTATGACAAGGCTTCGAGGCCGGCGGCGCTCAGGTCCGAGAGGTCGCGGGGGAGTTGCTCGGCTTCGCGCAGGGCGGGGGCCTTATCGATCATCACGTCGAGCTCGGGGCGGACATCGCGCCACTCCATGAGGGTCGCCCTGATGCGGCCATTGTTCCGGCGCATGAGGGGGGCGTCGGAAAGCAGGCCGTCAACGAGCGCCGCGAACCTCCGGCCCGCCTGGCTGTCCGGGCGCGCCGCGTCTATCAACCGCGTGAGGGGCGTGAGCATCGTGGCCGTCCGCGCCTGATTGCGGCGGTACTCCTTGACCGGCTCGACCAATTCGGCGAGGGTCTTGAGCGGGCCGATCTCCTTCGTGCCCGCCAGACGCCTGAGCATCATGTCGGCATTCTTCTCATGCGTCAGCCCCAGCTCTTCGAGCTGGAGGCTTATCGCGTCGAGCCTCCTGTACATGTCTTCCACGTCGGTGACTTCGCGCGGGGACCAGAACCGCTCCGCGATTGCCGCCGTGCGCGGCCAGATGCGCGAGTCTATGGTCTCCGGGCTGACCCACTCGCTCCACATTGTGGCCTCGCCCCCGAGGATGTGCTTCAGCTCCTGCTCCGAGAGGTTGGCGTCGGCCGCGACCGGGTCGACCCTGTAGTGCTGCCAGGTCGGGAAGATCAGGTCGATGTAATAGCCATTGGAGAGGAGGCCGTCGTACCCCTTGCGCGCGGCCTCGACGAGAGCCTGCGGCCCACGCCACGACTGGATGGCGGTGCCCTGCGGGAGGTCGGGGTGGAGTATCTCGTCCCAGCCGATCATCTTCTTGCCGACCTTCTGGAAAATCTTCGACATCCGCTGGTTGAAGTAGGCCTGAAGGGCGTGATTGTCCTTGATGCCTTTCGCCTTCATGAACTCCTGAATCTGCGCGTTCCGGCTCCACTGATGGCCTTCGTTCTCGTCCCCCCCGATGTGCATGTAGGCGTCGGGGAACAGCTGGGCCATCTCCGTGAAGAACACTTCGAGGAATTTATAGACCTCCTCGCGCGTGGGGTCGAGCGCGGGCTCGAAGATGCCGTTCTTGCGCTCGATGGTGTATGGCCCCGGAGCGCTGCCGAGCTCGGGGTGCCCGACCAGCCAGCTGGTCGCGTGGCCCGGCAGGTCGAACTCCGGCATGACGCGGATGCCCCGGTCCCGCGCGTACGCTATGACTTCGCGGACCTGGTCCTGTGTGTAGAAGAGGCCGTCCGAACCCATCTGGTGGAGGCGGGGGTAACGCTTCGACTCGACGCGGAACCCCTGGTCTTCGGTGAGGTGCCAGTGGAAGACGTTGAGCTTGACCGCGGCCATCCCGTCGAGGTTGCGCTTGAGCACTTCGACGGGCTGAAAGTGTCGGGCCGAATCTATCATGAGGCCGCGCCACGGGAAGCGCGGCTTATCATTTATGCTGACCGACGGGATGAAATGACCCTGCCGGTCGCCTTCCAGCAGTTGCAGGAAAGTCTCAAGCCCGCGCATCGCGCCGACGACCGTGGCCGCCCTCAACACGGCCTGCCTGTCGGAGACTTCGAGCGAATAGGACTCGTCTTCATCGACCGAAGGCACCGCCTTGGCCGGCCCTCTGCACTCGATGAGGAGGGTGGCAGTCCGGGCGTCGCTCACCGGGGCGCGAGAGAATTCCAACGCCGTGCGCCCTTCCAGGCGACGCGACGCGCGGTGGATGGCCCCATCCAGAATCGCGTCCCTGTGGCCTTCCACCCCGACCGTGAAAGCGCGGTCTATCCTGAGGCGGCCCGGCCGGAACTGGACGGACGCTGGCACGGGCATCAAGCGGTGCTTGTAGACTTCCGACTGGGCCGACTCGCCGCGCCGCGCCGAAGTCGCTAGCGCGCACAGCAGGAGAAGAGCAATGGTGAGCCTTCTGTTTTTCATTGGTTCCTCTATTCTGAATCTGGTTTAACTCAAACCGTCTTCGTCACCTTCGCAAGAGAGCGCGGGCGGTCCGGGCTCAGCCCCTTGGCTTTTGCCAGCAGCGCCGCGAACAGTTGCGCCGGGATGATGTAAGGGATCGGAGAAAGCATCTCGTTCATGCGCTCGGGAATCTTCAGGGCGCGGGTCGCGGGCCCGAGGACCGCGTCCTCGCTCGATATGACGACCGTCTCGGCGCCCAGCTTCGTCAGTCTGCCGAGCAGCTCCTTCATGCCCGCCAAGGTCTTTCCGGGCGGGGCGAAGAGGAAAGCGGGGAAGCTCCGCTCGACCATCGCTATCGGCCCGTGCAGGAAATCGGCAGACGAGAACCGCTCGGCCACCACGTAGCAGGTCTCCATCAGCTTGATGGCGAACTCGTAGGCGTTGGCATAATTCAGGCCCCGCCCGACCACGACGCAGTGATCCATGAAGGCGTACCGCTCGACCATCTCTTCGACGCGCGGGCGCAGGTCGAGCGAGCGCGCGGCCAGCTCGGGCAGCCGCTCGACCTCGGAGAACTTCTTGGCCCCGCTCATGGCGGAAGCGAGGAGGTGAAAGATCATAAGCTGGCCCGTGTAGGTCTTGGTCGCCGCGACGCTGCGCTCGCGCCCGGCGTGAATCAGAAAAGTCTCATCGGCCGCCCGCGTCATCGCCGAGCCCGCCTCGTTGGTGATCGCGAGCGTGGTCGCCCCGCTCCGCTTCGCGCTTTCGAGCACTATGTTGATGTCCGAGCCTTCGCCCGACTGCGAGATCCCGATCACCAGGGCGTCCCGCAGGTCCAGGCGCGAGCGGTAGAGCGTGTGGACGGCGGGCGCGGCCAGGGAGACCGGGATGCCCGCGCTGATCTCCAGCAGGTAGCGCCCGAAGAGGGCGGCGTTGTCGGAGCTCCCGCGCGCGACCAGGACGATCAAACGGGTGCGGCGCTTCTTAAGCGATTCGGCGAAGCCGGCTATTCTCCTGCCCTCGCGCCTGATGATGCGCTCGAGCGCGAGGGGCTGCTGTTTGATTTCCGCGAGCATCAAGGACATAAGATCGAGGGCCTCGTCATTTCGCCGCCGGGCGGCCCAACTCCTTCTGTTCGACAACGCCTTTGCCTTCCTTGACGACCAGAAGCCTGTTGACGCCGGCCCCTTCGATCTTATCGACCGCGCCGCCCGGCCACCTTATCTCTATGAGGTCAATCTTCGTGCGTTTCTCAAGGCCGAAGTGCAGCCTCAGGTCGTTGTGCGAGATGTAGCTCGCGCCGCTGCGCACTTCGTCCATCTGGGTCAAGCCCTGGCTCACGACCTTCACGCGCGCGCCCACGCCGCCCCGGTTGCCGCGGGCCCCGACGGTTTTGATGAGGATGAAATTGTTCGCATTCCCCCCGTCGTTGCGGAGGAGCTGGGGCGACCCGTCGAGGTCGTTGACCACCAGATCGACATCCCCATCGTTATCGATGTCCCCGAAGGCGACCCCGCGGCTCACGCGCTTCTCCAGGAGCGCCTCGCCCGACCGGGCCGACACCTCCGTGAACGTACCGTCGCGGTTGTTCCTGTGAAGCGTCTTGGGCTGGCGGTAGCCCGCGTCCAGGTTGGCCTTGTCGACCTGCGGGTAGACGTGGCCGTTCGCCACGAACAGGTCGATCCAACCGTCGTTGTCGTAGTCGAAGAACTTGGTCCCCCAGCTCACGTATGACTGGTTCATAAAGCCCGACGCATTCGCAACGTCGCTGAACATGTTCGGGCCCTGCCCGCGGTACAGCACGTTGTACTCCTGAGCGAAGTTGGTGGCGAAGATGTCGAACTTCCCGTCGTGATCGTAATCGCCGACGGTGACCCCCATGCACGCCTGCTCGCCCCCGTTCGCGTTCACGGCCGCGCCCGATATGAAGCCGATGTCTTTGAACGTGCCGTCGCCCTTATTCCTGTAGAGGAAGTTCGGCGTCGCGTCGTTGGCGACGAATATGTCGACCCACCCGTCGCCGTCGAAATCGCTGGCCACCACCCCCATCCCGTAATACCCGTTCGGGTCGCCCACGCCGGCCTTCGCCGTCACGTCGCTGAACGTCCCGTCGCCGTTGTTGCGGTAGAGCGAATCGCCCGCACCGCGCAGGCCGCGCGGCCCGCACTGGACTTCTATGCCCCTGTACAGGCACGGCCTCTCGTTCGAGGGAAGGTTGTTCACGTCGAAATCGACGTAGTTGGAGACGAAGAGGTCGAGGTGGCCGTCGTTGTCATAGTCTAGGAACGCGGCCCCCGTGGACCAGCGAGGGTCGCCCAGGCCCGCGGCCTTGGTGACGTTGGCGAACGTGCCATCTCCATTATTTTTAAAGAGGTGGTCCGGGCCGAGGCAGGTGACGTAAATATCGTCCCAGCCGTCGTTGTTATAATCCCCGACGCAGACCCCCATGCCCCAGCCCGTGTCGCCCACGCCCGCCTTCGCCGTCACGTTCGCGAACGTCCCATTGCCGTTGTTGCGGTAGAGCTCGCTCTGCGGCCTCGGAGTCGTAGGGGACTTCAGGATGTCCATCGTCAGGGCGTTCACGAAGTAGATGTCCAGATGGCCGTCGTTGTCGTAATCGAGCAGGGCGACGCCCCCGCTCATCGACTCGACTATGTACCTCTTCTCCGGCGACGACGTGTGTTTGAATTTTATGCCCGCCTGGTTAGTGACGTCGCTGAAGCGCACCCCGCCGTTCGAGGCGCGGGCTGCGGGCAGGGCCGCGAGCGCGAGTTGCAGGATTAAGGATGCCGTTAATAAGTATCTTATCGAAAGCAAAGCTGACTACCTCACTGAGCGTTGGATGGGTTGCCGCGGTTACGCTCTTTGTCCTTAAGCTGTTTGAACATTTCGAAACACTTCTGCGCGTCGGCCTCGCGCCCGGCGGCCGTGTACGCGCGGCCGAGCTGGTAGTAGATGTGTGACTTATCGGGCTCAAGCGCCACGGCCGCTTCGAGGCTCTCGATGGCGCCCTTCACCTCTCCCTGCGCGAGCAGCGCCTTCCCGAGCTCGAACCTCGCGTTCGCGAAATCGGGCTTGAGCCGCACGACCTCCCGCATGACTTCGACCCCGCGCTCGGCCCGCCCGGAAGAGAGCAGCACGAACCCGAGGTGGTACCTCGCCTGATTGTCGCCGGGGTTTATGGCGAGCTCGGCTTCGAACTCGCGCGCGGCCTCGGCGAACTGGTTGAGCTTGATGTGGATCAGCCCGGCGTAGTAATGAGCCATCGGCAGGCGGCCGTCCATCTCCGAAGCCTTCTTCAACTCTTCCAGAGCCTTCAGGTCCTCGTTCCGCGCGTGGTGCGCCTGCCCGAGCAGGACGTGAAGCTGCGCGCTGTCCCCGCTCATCACGACCATGCGCTTGATCACGTCGGTCGCCTCCGCCACCTTCCCCTGCTTTATCAGGGACAGGCTGAGCGTGTAGTAGAGCGCGACGTCGTTGGGCCTGGCGGTCAGCACCTCTCCGAGCACGGCCGAGGCCTTCGCGTAATCCTCCGCCGTGAAGTAGCAGAGCCCGAGCAGGTGTTTGGCCGAAACGTTCGAGGGGTCGTTCCTGACCTCCTGTTCGAGCGGGGCGATGGCCTCTTTGAACATCTCCGCCTTGTAAGAGGCGAGGCCGAGGTTGTAATTGACTCCCGGAAGCTTCGGGTCCCACTCGATGGCGTGGCGGAACTGCTCGACGGCCGCGCGGAAATCCTGGCGGTCGGCGTACAGCAGGCCCGTCTGGTTGTGTATCTTCGCGACGATCCCGGTGTAGAAGTCCGCCGACCCCCTCAGCTTCTCCCTGACCTTCGCGTCGGGGGCATTCATCACGGAGGAGAGCCTCTCCTCGTCCCCCGGCTCGGGCTGCGCGCCCCTGTACTCCTCCGTGTTCAGGTAGGCGTCTATGCGCTCGCGGTCGGTCGCCAGAGCTTTGGCCTTCAACTCCCGGGCACGCTCAAGCTCCTTCTCCGCCTCCTCCGCGCGGCCCACCCTCATGAGGGATTGCCCCAGAAGAAAGTGGGCCTCCGCCGCGTGAGAGCTGGTCCTGTCCAGTTGCGGGTTCAGCTCCATCGCCTTCCTGAGGGACTCTATGGCCTTCTCGAACTGGCCGAGGCCGTGGTAAGCGTTGCCGAGGAAGAGTCGAACGTCCGGGTTCTGCGGCCTGAGCCGCGCCGCCTTCTCCAACAGCCTCGCGCCATCGTCGTACTTCCTCTCGACCACGTAGACCAGCCCCAGGTTGTAGAGGGCGAGGAACTCTTCGGGGTGCGCCGCGAGCTCGATCCTGAACTCCTCCGCCGCCTCCTTGAGCTTCAGGGTGTTATCCTTCAGCAGGTACGAGAAGCCGAGGTTGTAGTGCGCGCGCGGGTACTTCGGGTCGAGCGCGATGGCCTTCCTGAACTCCTCTATCGCCTCGTCGAAATACTTCATCTCCCGGTACGCCCGGCCGAAGAGGTTGTGAACTTCGGGCCTGTCGCCCAATTTATTAAGCAGTCGTTTAAATATCTGCTGCGCGGGCGCGAGCTTCTGCTGCTTGAGCAGGGCGAGGGCGAGGGTGTAGGAGATGTCGAAATCGTCGGGCAGGGATTTCAGGGCGATCTCAAGCTCCCCGCTCGCCTCGTCGAACCGGCGGAGCATGAAATAGACCTTGCCCAGAAGGTGATGCAGGGCGGGGTTGCGGGGGTCACCCGCGAGGGCCGTCTTCAAGGGGCCGATCGCCTTCTCGTACTGCTGCACGTAGAAATACGCTGTGGCCTGGTCGATCAGGAGGGGCCCGGATGGCCCGGCGTTTGAAGAGGCGCGGTCGAGCGCACGGACGGCCTTCTGGTACTCGCCTCCGGCCAGAAGAATCTTCCCCAGGCTGCGGTACGCCTCGCCGAGGGCGGCCTTGTACTCGGCTTCGGCCTCGGCGGATTTTCCGGCTTTGTGTAATTCCTGCGCCGCCCTGTAGTGCCTCTGGATCGGGTCGTCGGCAGCCTGGAAGGCCGCCGTCAGAAGCAGTAGGGGGAATATAGCCAGGCGTAGATACATTATGAAACCCTTAACTTTTCCGGCCGATTCTTAAGCCCGCGAGTGTTTATAAACCGCGCCCGCCGCGCGCGTCATTTCTGCGCTTTGTTCAGCTTTTCGGCGCTTCTTTTTATGTTGCTGCTCAGCTCGATGATGCTCAAAAGCTCCCCGCCCGCCTTGGTCGACTGCTCCACGTCTGTAGTGCCTGGAGCCTTGAACGCGGGATTATCGACGAAGACCGCGATCATGTTACAGAGCCGCACGAGCGCGTCTTTCATCTCATCCTTATCGAACTCTATCTGGCTCTTGTAACTCTTGTCCTGATCGTCGGGCACGGGCGGCAGCATGTAAGTCTTCATGCGGTCCGCGCGCTTGTGTATCTCCGCCGACTCTTCCGCGATGACCTTATAATCGAGCGGCTGGTTGGCTATGAGTTTGCGCACGATCCCGTTGCGCACGATCTGGATTTGTTTGAAGTCTTCCCTCACCTTTTCGACGGCCTCGGCGATCCGTTTCTGGTCCCGCTTCTCCACCTCGGCTGCCGTCTCGGATTTGCGGAGCATGGCCTCGCGCCGCTCCCGGTCGCGCATCCCGCGCTTCGGGTCCGGGTTGCTGGGCTGGACGGGCCTCTGCCCGGCCGCTTCCCCGGCCGCCAGGGCGAGGAAAAAGGCGGACATGGTAAGACAGTAAACGACCCGAGCAACCGGGTACAATCGCCGGTTCTTCATGACTAATCTCCTTTCGGCTTCTCACTCGGCCACGCCACGCTCAGACAGGGTATCACTTCGCCGTCGCGGCCCCGCCCCTTGAGACGCCCTCGCCTTCGACCACCTTGATGTAAGTGTTGAGCGGAAGGTTGGAGAGCCTGTCCACCTTGCCGCTCGGCCAGCGGATTTCCACGCCGTCGAGCTTCGGAGCCGCGCCGAGACCGAGCACCTCTCGCGGGTCGTGCGACGCGAGGTAGCTGCCGCCGCTAGTCCTCAGGCGGGTCCGCCTCACGCCCCCGGCCTGCCACGTGATGGTCGCGCCCGCCGCCGCCGGGTTGCTCCTGGTGGGGACCAGTTGCAGGCCGAGCCAGTTGTTCCGGTTGCCGCCGGAGTTGCGCAGCAGCACGGGCGCCTCCCCGTTGTTGGAGGCGAGCACGTCGAGGTCCCCGTCGTTGTCGTAGTCCCCGACCGCCATGCCCCGCCCCGAAAAGCTGCGGCCGAAAACGGCCCCGGACTGCGCGCTCACGTTCCTGAATGCCGCCCCGCTGTTTTCGAACAGCAGCAGGGGCTCTTTGTACTTCACGCGCGGGGATCGCATCTCCACCGTATCCTCGGGGTGGCCATTGACCAGGAAGAGGTCCGGGTCGCCATCGTTATCGTAATCCATGAACCTCAGCCCCCAGCCGCTCAACAACTGCGTGGCCGGGGCGATCTCGCCCGGCTTGTCGGCGAAGGTCAGGTCCTTCCCGTTATGATAGAGGCTGAAGAATTCATGGTCTATGTTGGCGACGAAGAGGTCCTGCCAGCCATCGCCGTCATAGTCGGCCGCGTCCACCCCCATGCCGGACCGCGCTTCCCCGTTATCCCCGTACGCCACGCCCGCCGCCAGCCCCACGTCTTCGAATCCCTTCCCGCCTCTGTTGATCAGTAAAAAGTTCGGCATCGTGTCGTTGGCGACGAAGAGGTCCATCAGCCCGTCGTTGTTGACATCGGTCGCGACCGCCCCGAACGACTTGCCGGGGTAATTCAGAATGCCGGTCTCCCTGCTCACGTCGCTGAAAGTGCCGTCGCCGTCGTTACGAAAGAGGCGGCTCGGCCTCGGCTTGAAGAAGCGCGGCACGCAATAATTCCGGCGGCCCTGCGCGTCGGGCGGGCAGAGCACGTACTGAGACTTGTCGTAGTGAACAAAGCTTGAGACGAACAGGTCGAGCCTGCCGTCATTGTCATAGTCGAACCAGACGGCGCAGGTGGACCAGCCCGGCACACCCACGCCCGCCTTCCCTGTCACGTCGGTGAACGTCGCGTTCCCATTGTTACGGTAAAGGATGTTGCGCCCGTAGCTCGTGACGTAGAGGTCGACCCAGCCATCACCATCGTAATCGGCCGCCGCCGCCCCCATGCCGAAAGTGCCTCCCACGACGCCCGCTTTGTCCGTCACGTCCGTAAACGTGCCGTCGCGGTTATTGCGGTAGAGCGCATTCCTGAGCGGGGCGGGCGGGGTGAAGAAATCCGAAGCCCCGCTGTTGACCAGATAGATGTCCATCCACCCGTCGTTGTCGTAATCGAAGAAGGCGCACCCGGCGCCCACGGTCTCCGGCAAATAATGCTCGGGCGAACGCGCGTTGGTGTGGGCCCAGTTGATCCCGCTCTCCTTCGCGTGAACTTCCTCGAAGGTCACGGCGGGCTTCACCCGCCCCGGCGCTCGCTGCGAGCCGAAGGCCAGCGGCAGCCCGAGAGCGAGAGTGATGAGCAATGGCAGGCCCGTCGCCCCGCGTTTTACTGAGATTGCCATCCGGTTGCGAATCCCTTCTCGTTGCCCCGAGTCGAGCCTGCCCGCGGTCGCCTAGAGCGGATTCGGGGGCGACGGCGTAAGCGCGTCGGTCTCCTTCTCCTGACCCGCACTGTTCTTGAGGCGCTCGACGATCCGCATCTGCTCCTGCGCCCGCTTCGGGTCTTTGAGGCGGGCGTAAAGCATCGCAAGATTATAATGAGCTTTAGGCTCGTCGGGGTTCAGTTTCACGGCCAGCTCAAGCTCCTCTTTGGCGCGCGGGTAGTTCCTGAGCTTCATGTAAGCCGACCCGAGGGCGACGCGCGCGTTGGCGAACGAGGGGAATTTCCGCGCGGCCGTTTCCAGAATCTCCACCGCCCGCGCGTCCTCATTCTGCTCCTGCGCGATGAGCCCGAGGTAATAATAAGACTCGGGTATGTTCGGGTCCGACTTCAGGCTTTTTTCCAGGAGCTCGCGGGCTTCGGCGAGCTTCTTCTGCTTGAGCAGGGTGTAGCCCAGGTACATCTGCCCCTGAGGGCTGCCGGGCTGAAGCTGAAGCGCGCGCCGGAAAGCCTGCTCGGCCTCGATGAGGTCCGGCTTCTTGAGCCACGTCGCGCCCAGGGCCAGGAAGTACGCGGGCTCGCCGGGCCAGAGTTTAATGGCCTCTTCCAGAGACGACCTGGCCTCGTCGTAAAACCCGATCCTGAGGGCTGTCATGGCGAACCGGTAAATGAGGTCGGGCGAGTTGCCGGCCAGCCCCTTCGCGCGAGATAAATAGCCCTGCGCGCCGACCACATCTTCTTTCATCCGGGAGACCTGCGCCAGACCTAAAAGCGCGTCGGCGGCCGCGGGCTGCCTGACGACGGCTTGAAGGTACTTCGCCTCGGCCCTGTCCGCGTCGCCCTTTCTCAAGTAGGCGTCGCCGAGCACGATGAGCAGGGCCACTGCCTCCGCCTGCGGGGACTTCTCGATGAAGTCGATGCACTCGTCAACGCGGTCGTGAGAGAGGAGCAGCCGCGAGAGCTTGTAAAGGGCCTCCGTGTTGTTCGCGTCGAGGCTCAGCACCCGCTTCAATTCGTCAATGGTCTTTTCGGGAGCGCCCTTGAGCAGGTAGAGGTAGGCCAGGTTCATGTGCGCCCCGACCAGTTTATCGTCGATGCTTATGGCCCGCGTGAACAGGGCCTCCGCCTCCGCGAGCCTGCCCTGGCTGGCGCGGATTGTGCCGAGCAGGTTGAGAGCCTGCGGCTCTTTCGGCGCGGCCTTCAAAATACTGTTCAACTGCCGCTCGGCCTCGTCGATCCGCTTATCCCGGATGAGCGTGGCCGCCTTCTCAAGGCGGTCGATGAGGGTGTTGTTTTGCGCCCCCGCGCCGGGAGAGATGAAGAGAGGCAGGAGGATCACGGCCGCGAGCCCGAATTTATTTAAGGTTGAAAGCGGTGTTTTATTGAGCAGAAGGGAGCGGGGCCGGATATTTTCAGCCTGCGGACCCGTCTTTATCGGCCTGTTTTTTTTAAACGCGAAAGCCATGTGATACTTCCCGGCTCAATCGACGGACCACCTGCCCGGCAAAAGGTCTTTGAATCTTTTGCGTCGCGCGACCTTCGCCTTCTTTATATCATTGAACGGGTGGTTCTGCCTAAGGCAAGCTGCGTACAGATGTATAACCCATCATATCGTGATCGCCGCCGGCTGTCATCGCCCCTCATAAAAACCTAGACGGAGGGCCGGGTAAAACGTCGAGCCCTCCGTCTTCGGTTCAGCCGATTTTAACTATATCAGAAAGTGAACTTCAGACCGAACTGCATCTCGCGCGGTCCGCGGCTGCTGTTAAGGCGGCCGAAGTTCGGGTTACCTGGTCTGCCGAAGTTCGGGTCCGCGGCATTATTATTGAAGGCCAGGTCGCGATTGTTACCGCGCGCGTCATCGAAGAGGAAGTTCGCGCGGTTGAAGGCATTGAACATCTCCGCGCGGAACTGAAGGCCGTAACGCTCGCCCATCCTCCAGTTCTTCGCCACGGAGAAGTCGATGTTCTGGCTCCCCGGCGCTCTTATGGCTCCGCGGCCAAGATTGCCGAACTGACCTGCGGCGGGCAACGCGAATGCCGCCGGATTCAGATGGGCCGTCTTGTCACCCGGATTCTTTATGTATATGGGGACTCCCTCGACGAGGTCGGGTCGGAAGCCTCCGGGTGCCGCCGTGCCGAGTCCGGCAGTGTTGGCCCCCGACGTCACCTCGACCGGCAGCCCGCCCAGGAACGTGCCGATCACATTGAACTGCCAATCTCCCAGAATCTGATTGGCCGCCGTGCCCCACCTGTTGAACGAAGGCAGGTAATAGACGGCGTTGAAGACGAACATGTGTCGCCGATCAAGGTCGGCGTCCCCACGGTCGAGATCGTAGTTGAATGGGTCGGTCGTGTTGCTGGTGAAGGAATTCAGCGCGACGTTCGTAATCGCATGGCCCCAGCTGTAAGAAGCCTGGAAAGCCAAACGGTCTGAGAAGCGGCGGTTGAGGTAGAGCTGCAATCCGTGATAGCTGGAATCGCCGCTCGACTCGCTCATCGTGACCGGCCCCAGGCCCCGGAAGCGGCGGTTGGCCGTGACGAGGGCGGTCGTGTCCTGGTTGTTTCGAAGCGCTTCCGCGATTGCGACGCGGGCGCTCGGCACTACGTCGTTGAAGTTAATGCCGCGCCGCCAGATGTGGGAAGCCTTGTTCCCGATGTAGGAGGCTTCGAAGACGGTGTTGGCCATGAGTTCGCGAGAGATGGTGGCGTTCCACTGCCAGCTCTCGGGCGGACGGAAGTCCTCGCTGACGGCGTTGAAGGCCGTGTTGGGTCCTACGCCGGCCACCGCGTTAATCAGGCCGGGGTTGATGGTGTCGAGGCTGCGGAAGGTCGGGTCGTCGCTCAGGTTAGCCGTGCTCCCGCCCCAGTTGGAGTTCACGGTCCTGGTCCAGGGAGGATTGCCCGACAGCCGGAGCACGTCTTCAATAACGTTGGAACGGCTCATGTAGCGCCCGGCACCCAAACGAAGGGCGGTCTTGCCGTCGCCGAAGATGTCCCAGGCAATTCCCAGCCTCGGCTGGAAGCCCTTGTTGTACGGCTTCACCAGGGAGCGGTTGAACCCCTGCGTGCCGGCCTCGACCAGACCGCTGAGGGGGTCGGTGCCATTAAACAGTCTCGGGAAGTAGTTGCTGATGCGGTCATTGTCCGAGTAGGCCGGGGAGTACCTCGACCACCTCATGCCCAGGGTCAGCGTGAGTCCCGGCCGGAACTTCCACGTGTCGTTCGCATAAAACTCGAAGTCGTGCCATCGGCCCTGCACGTCCTCGCGGTGGTCGCGCTCGGTGTAGCAGCCGAGCGGCAGGTCCCTCACGAGCAGGTCGGCAATCGCGTTGCCCGTGCGGCTGTTGGTCCCGCAGAACTGCGCGACTTCGTTCGCGCCGACGTTGATCTCGTTCTTGATGTTGTGGCTGAAGAGCGCGCCGAACTTCAGGTCGTGGGAGCCCTTCACTTTAGAGAAGTCATCCTTCCAGATGAAGAGGTCTTCGTGGTTGGCCCACGGAGCCTGATGCCACAGCGCGGCATAGCCGTCCGCCCCCCAGAAAGTGGGCAGGCCCACGCCCTCTTCCTGAGGGAAAACCGTCGGGAACAGGGACGCGATCTGCGTGTTGAGCGCCTCGCCCGCCGCGTTCGTGTTGATGAAGATGTCGTTGCCCGCGCGCGAGAACTGGAACTCGTTGACGGCCGTCGAGGAGAGGGTGGTGGCGAGCTTTATGGCGAAGCTCTGGCTGGGCTGCTCCCAATCCGAACTCAGGGTCGGGAACGGGCTGTCCCCCCAGAAGCCGCCCGAGGCCCCCTTATGCGTCCAGGCCTCGTTGATATAACGGACCATCAGGTTCATATCGCTGTTGATGTTCCAATCGCCTCGTATCATGTCCTGACGCGTGTCGATTGGCTGCGAGGGCGCGAGGACCCAGTTGTTACCGGCGCTGGTCGTGTTCGGGTCCGGGTAGACCTGCAGGATCGCTAGGCCCGCCGGGCTGAGCAGGTTTTGAGGTATGCGGTTGCCGGGGAACGGGGCGCCGGTGAACGGGTTGCGCGGCACGGGGCCGGTCAGGGCGCCGCTGAAATCTCCGACCTTCTCCGCCGCGGTCGGGACTCTGCCCCCGAGCGTTATGCCGCGACGCTCACGACGCCACTCTTCGCTCCAGAAGAAGAAGAGCTTCTCTTTGATGATGGGGCCGCTGAAGTTGCCCCCGAAGTTGTTGTACCGCAACGGGGCTTTATCCTGGCCGGCCTGGTTCAGGAAGAAGTCGCTGGCATTCAAAGCGTCGTTACGGATGAACTCGAAGAGGGTCCCGTGAAATTCGTTGCTGCCGCCTTTGGTGACCAGGTTGATGACCGCGCCCTGCGCCTGCCCGAACTCGGCCGAGAAGCTGTTGCGCTCGACGCGGAATTCCTGGATGGAGTCTATCGAGGGGAAGACCAGGAGCGTGCGGTTGGAGCCGACGTCCATGTTGTTGACGCCGTCCACGGTCCACATGTTCTGGTTCGAGGCGTTGCCGTTGACCGACATATCGACGCCGGCGTTGAGGCCCGTCCCGCGCGCGGCGAAATTGTTGGCGGGCGAAACGCCGGGCACCATCAAAGCCAGCTGCGCGTAGTTGCGGCCGTTCAGAGGGAGCTCGGTGACCTGCTTCTCCGCGATGAGGCTGCTGACGTTGCCGCTCCGCGTTTCGATAGTGGCCGCTTCGGTCGTCACGGTGACCGTCTCACTCACCTGCCCGACCTCGACCGTCAGATTGACGACCAGGTTCTGACTGACGTTCAGCTCCAGGTTGCTGGCCACGGTCGTTTTGAACCCCTGCGGGGCCGTGGAGACAGTGTAACGTCCGACCGGCAAGCTGAGGGCCGAAAAGACCCCGTCGCTACCCGTGTTGACCGTTCGCGTGAAGCCCGTGTTCTCTTCGCGGATCACGACCTCGGCGTTCGGAACGATGGCACCGCTCGGGTCTCGTACGGTGCCGCTAATATTTCCTACGGTCGACGATTGAGCGTACGCTCCCATCAGGAAGCCCGTGCCCAACAATAGCAGCACCGCCTGGAAGATGGCCCTTCCCAGGGTGAGCGGATTCCGTTTGCTTAGCATATATAGCGTCTCCTTAAGTCCTCTAGTCTCTCGGACGTACAATGCTTGATTTCGGTTCATTTGTCCTTAGATGTTTAGTGCAACCAAGCAAAACTTTATCAACCCGAACTCTACCATTGTCAGCGCCTGCTTCCGGGCGTAAAATAAGGCCTCCGGCAGCGCCTTTGTTTGGCTCAGTAATTAGCAGTAAAGAATCTGTGCTTGGCTGCTAAATTAAACCTGTTCATGGATGTAATCAATGGACTTACAGTAAACTAACACGTTAATGTAACATCGGAACGTCAATCTTCTTAGGGAGTTGCGAGGGCGAGAGGGTCGGATTATTATGTGAGGGGTTTCAGACGCCGCGCGGGGAAAACGGAGAGGGTCCGGGTCGCGGGCTGGCCCATCGCGTAGGAAGAGAAGCAGGCATTTCAGTTTCAACGGGAACTTCGGGCTCCGTCGCGGAGCCTCTCTCCTGCTTACGCCGAAGTATGTTTTCGCTTCTGAGGCCGGGAGCTATTAGATGAAGACCCACATGGTAAAAGAGCCGCCGTCGGCGGATGAGGCGGAGGACGTGCGCCAAGCGCTGGACCGGATTTTGACCAGCAGGTACTTCGTCAACGCTCATAAGAAGAAGAAATTCCTGCAGAAGATATGCGACTTCTACCTCGAAGGGCGGGCGCACGAGCTGAACGAATACATACTCGGGTACGATGTCTTCGGCCGGGATAACAGCTATAACCCCTCGCACGACCCGATAGTCCGCGTGTTCGCGCACGAGATACGCAAGAAGCTTGAGACCTATTACATAAACGAGGGGGCGGCCGACCCGCTCCGGCTCGAAATCCCCGCAGGCAATTACCAGCCGGTCTTCACCCGGCAGGTGCCCGAGCCCGCGGTCGAGGAAGTCTCCGAACCGCCCGCGCCCGCTCAGCCCGGAGTTGAGCCCGCCGCGCCGGGCCGCCGCAGCCTCACCTTCGGGATGGTTGCGATGGGCATCGCCATCTTCTGCCTCGCGGTCGCCCTCCTTTTTCAGGTCCTGTCGAACCGGCAGCTGCGCGGGAAGGTGTCTGAGGTCGAAACCGCGAAGGACCCCGCGACCTACGGCCACATGTGGACCCACTTCCTCAAGGACAGTAACCCGCCGCTCATAATACTGAGCAACCCCCCGGTCCTGCGCTTCACCAACCCGAGCGACCCGGAGGCGGTGATTAAGGATTCGATAGCGCTCGCGCCCGGGGCGGTCGAGACGCTGAAGGACAAGTTCGTCACGAACCCGGAAGTCTCGATTAAGGAATACGGAGGCGTCGCCAACGATCAGGCGGCCTCCGGGCAGGGGGGAGTCGCGGTCGAGCGGAATGGCGCGCCCCGCCTCATCCTCAGCACGAACGCCTACACGGGCATGGGGGAAGCCATCGGGCTCTTCTACCTGACCGATTTTTTCAGCAAAGCGGGCCGGAGCGTCCAGCTCAAGCAGAGCCGCACGCTCAGCGCCGAAGACCTGAAGAAACACAACGCCATCTTACTCGGGGGCGTGTGGGTGAATGAGTGGTCGAGCAAGCTGGCCAGGGGCGAAGATTTCGTCTTCACGAGCAAGGGCACCATAGAGAATCGCAACCCCCGGCCGGGCGAGGAGCATGAGTACATCCCGCAATTCGACAGGAGGACAGGGAGCCTTCTGGTCGACTACGCGCTCATCACCGTCAAGCCGAGCATCTCCGACTCGAACGAGATCATGTCTCTCGCGGGCGTCTACAGCCAGGGGACCGAAGCGGCCGCCGAATATATAACGAACAGAAGCTACCTCGATCAGTTAAACCAGCGTCTGGAGCAGGTGCTTGACTCGGGTGAGCCCCCGCGATACTTTCAAGCTCTGATACAAGTCGGGGTTGAAAACGGAATCCCGACGACCATCTCGATCCTGGCCCTGCACGAGTTGCGCTCCACCGAGTGACGGGCGATCAGTCGCCCCTCGCTTCGGAGGCGCTTACGCCCGCGGCCTCCGTAAGGCCGGCCCACCCGGTCCTGTTCAGGTTCCACACCAGAATGCCCGCGCAGACGGCCGCGATCAGAAGGAAGACGGCGGCCCGGCTCCACGCCCCGAAGATAACCTCGCCGATGCCGAACAGGATCGAATAGACGAGCGCCACTCCCAGAAGCCAGTTCAGCAGGTTCGACGCGATCTCGCCCCTGCGCTCCGGAACCCCGGACGCCTGCGCCACGGGCCTCCATCCCGGCCCCGCCGGATGCACCCGCCTGTAGAAGGCCGTGAGTTTCTCCATCGGCTCAGGCGAGGTCGCGTACGTGGCGGCGACCCACACCAGAGTCGTCACCCCCACCGTGGTCAGAATCCCCCATGCGAACCCTTCGGAGGTCGATGAGTCGAAGATTCCGAAATAGCGCAGGGCGAGCGAGACCACCAGGGCGCAAGCCATCGCCGAGACTTCCGACCATGCGTTGATGCGCCACCAGTACCAGCGGAGGAGGTAGACCAGCCCCGTCCCCGCCCCGAGCGCCAGCACCAGTTCCCACCCGCCCGTGATTCTGTTCATGTAATAAGTGACCACTATCGACAGCAGCACTATCACGAGCGTCGCCACGCGGGAGGCCAGAACGTAGTGCTTTTCGTCCGCGTCGGTCCGCACGAAGCGGCGGTAAAAATCATTTATTATGTAGCTCGCTCCCCAATTCATCTGCGTGGAGATGGTGCTCATGTAAGCCGCCGCGAAAGACGCGAGCAGGAGGCCGCGAAACCCGACGGGCAGGTAGTCGTTCATCACCTGTACGTAGCCGAAGGCCGGGTCCGGCTGGCCCGTCTCGGGGTTAAGGGTCGCGCCGTTGTAGAGCACCAGGGAGCAGAGGCCGACTATTATCCACGGCCAGGGCCTCAGGGCGTAGTGGGCGATGTTGAACCATAAGGTCGCGAGCAGGCCGTGTTTTTCATTCTTCGCGGCGAATATCCTCTGGGCGATGTAGCCGCCGCCGCCCGGCTCCGCGCCGGGGTACCAGGAGGCCCACCAGTTGACCCCGAGGTAGACCGCCAGAGTCAACAGGGGCAGCATCCAGACGGCCGACCCGTCCGGCCACAGCGCGATTGCTCCGCCAGGGCCGAAGGTCTCCGTGCTGCCGGAGGGCGTGATTCCCGCGAGGCGGGACTTCAGGTTCTCCATCCCTCCGACGGCCTGCACCGCGAAGACCGCGAGCGCTATCGACCCGGCCATGGCGATGACGAATTGCACGGCGTCGGTGACGACGACGCCCCAGAACCCCGAGAGCACCGAATATAAGAACGTGATGCCAAGGCACAGCGCGAGCGCCTGCCATTTTGCGAGCCCGAGCGTCCCGCTCAGGACCTTGGCCATCCCGAGATTGACCCAGCCCATTATGATGAGGTTGATGGGGAGCCCCAGGTAGAGCGCGCGGAAGCCTCGAAGGAAGGCCGCGGGCTTGCCCGAGTACCGCAGTTCGACGAGTTCCACGTCGGTCATCACCTCGGCGCGACGCCACAGCCGCGCGAAGAAAAAGACCGTGAGCATGCCGCTGGCCAGCAGGGACCACCACAGCCAGTTCCCCGCCACCCCGTTCCGCGCGACCATCTCGGTGACCGCCAGAGGGGTGTCGGCCGCGAAGGTCGTCGCCACCATCGACGTACCCGCGAGCCACCACGGCATCGACCGGTCCGACAGGAAGTACTCTTCGGTGGACCGCCCTGCTCTGCGCGCGTAATAAAGGCCGATTGCGAGCGACAGGACGAAGTAAGCGATGATGATTAACCAGTCAACAGTGTTCAGCTTCACGGCTTTGTTCTCCCGGAATAGGGTTGCCAGTAAATCCCTGCGCGGGGCGGCAGGCGCGGCCTCTCACTCCCCGCAGAGGTTCAGACCTTGATGAAGATTTTTCTTTTATAGAGCACGAGCATCAGCAGCCACCAGAACAGCACGAAGGCGAGCCCCCACAGCAGAGATGCGTTTATCGGCGAGGCCCAGGACGCGAAGAAATGGTCGAAGGTGTAAGCCTTCACGCCTCCCGCCGAGCCGTCCGCATTCTTCAGCAGGGGGAGGTCCAGCGCCGTCGCCATTATCGACGACAGCACGTACAGGATGATGGCGTTGACGCCGAAGACGACGAACGGCATGGCCCATCGCCTGTACCCTTTGATGTCTATCAGCCAGTAGCAGAGCGCCAGGAATTGCAGGGCCATTCCCGCCGTGAAGACCGCGTACGAGCTCGTCCACAGGGCCTTGTTGATCGGGAAGAGCCCTCCCCACGCCCAGCCGATCAGGATGCCGAACGAGCCCGCGACGAACAGCCCGGCCACCTTCTCCATCGGCTCGCGCCGGGAGCCGATCAAGTGGCCAGCGAGGACTCCGAAAAGCGTGGTCGCAATCGCCGGTATCGTGCTCAGCAAGCCTTCCGGGTCGTAGACCGGCGTCCAGGTGTGCCCCGGCAGAAGCAGCCTGTCGATGTAAGCCGCAAGGTTCCCCTCCTTGCTCAGGTCTCCCGTGCCGAACCCCGGAACAGGCACCGTCATCATCAGCAGCCAGTAAACGAGCAGCAGGGCGGCGGCGATTATGGCCTGCCCCTTCCATCCGGTCTTCAGGAATATGATCGAGGCGATCAGGTAGCAGACCGCGATCCGTTGCAGCACTCCGGGGATGCGAAGCGTCGAGAGGTCATAATAAGGGAAGCCATAAATGACCAGCCCCAGCGCGAAGATTATCAGGGAGCGCCTGACTATCTTCAGTATCACGTCGCGCTGCTTACCGCCCTTCTCCACGTGGCGCGAAAGCGAGAGCGTTATCGAGACCCCCACGATGAAAAGGAAGAATGGGAAGACCAGGTCCGTCGGAGTCCACCCGTGCCACTCGGCGTGCTGCAGGGGAGGGTAGATGGCCGACCACGTGCCGGGGTTGTTGACCAGAGTCATGCCCGCGATGGTGATGCCGCGGAAGGCGTCCAGAGAGACCAGACGCCCGGCCTGTGCGTTCGCCTTCTCGCCCGACCCCGCGAGCGCGGTCTCTCCGGTTTCAACCTGCTTCGATGTCATGCTCATAAAACTGGCTCCCACAGCCGGTTTCAGGCCCGCCGTTCGAGCATCGCTTCGTCGGCGGTTGCCACGCCTCGCTCAAGATTATTCAAAAGGCCCTCGGTCGGACCGAGGGCCGCTTCGCGGTAAGCGAGCAGCAGCGCGCCGATGACCGGGTCGAAACGCGCCGGGATTATGCGCGCGCGCGGCAACCGCCGGGCGAGCACCCCGGCGAATGCTTCGCGCACGAGCGCCCCTTTAAATACCCCGCCCACGCAGGCCACTCGGGCCTCCTGCTCCGAAAGGTGGAGCCGCCGCGCGACCGCGGATGAAAGGGCCGCCAGGTAAGTCGCGCCTTCCGTTATGATTTCCTGCGCGGAGCGGTCGCCGCCCGCGGCGGCCTCATGGACTTTTTCGGCAAACGAGGCGAAGCGGTCCCGGCTGATCTCGTCGCCGTACACCCCCATCGCGAGCGCCATCAAGTCGGGGCTGTCGAAGTGCTCCAAAGCCAAGGCCGAGAGCGCCGTCGGCTCCGCCAGCCCGTCGTCGGCCAGCATCGCGCGGCGCACGCCCTGCAAAGCGGTCCAGAAGCCGCCGCCCTCGTCCCCGAAGATGTACCCCCAACCGCCCAGACGCAGCCACCCGCCATCGGCCTTCTCCCCGTACGCGACCGACCCAGTGCCCGCGATGACGACGATGCCCGGCCCGCCTCCCGTCGCGCCCGCCAGAGCCGCCGGGGCGTCGTGGCCCACGCGCAGGTGGCGCGCGCGCAGGACCGAACGGATAGCCTCTTCTTTGAAATCCGCCCCTCCCGTCATCGCGCAATGGGCCGAGGCAAATTCGGTTTCAGCAACGGAGCCCAGGCCGGCCGAACGCAAAGCGCCCCCCACGCTCTCCGTTATCGCTCGGCGCAGACGCTCCTGGCCGCCTGGCTGCTGGGCGTGGCCGGAGGGGCCGCTGCGCCCGCGCCCCAGCAGGTTGCCCTCGCCGTCAGAGATGACCGCGGCCGTGTGGCTCTGACCTCCATCAACTCCCAGGTACAGTTCTTCAGGCATAAGCGAGTCTGTGAGAATTCAAGTTACCTCACCCGTCTTCGTCCGAGGCGATGCGCGAATACCGAATCGTACTTCTGCTAAGCTTGGAGCGAGAAAGAATCGCCGTGTATGGACCGTAAGGTAAAGGTAATTAGGAGGAGTGTCAATGGACTTACGGTAAACTAACACGTTAATCGGCCTCAATTCATGTTGGCCCGTAAGTTAAACGGAATCCGGCCCCGTCGCCCGCGCCCGCGAGCTTCTCAGGTATCCGCCCATGTGTAAAAGCCAGGGTTTAAAGAGAAATTCCGGCCGTCAGCCTCCGGCCCGTTGGGCGGAAGCGTCGGCCACCTCGATGATAATGCCTCCGAACCGGGCCTCATCGGCCCAGCACTCGACTCCGTCAATGAAGCAGACATGGCTGTCGCGCAACGCGGCGGTGTCGGCGTATCGCGCGACGAAGCCGTCGGATAGCGACTCGATGAAGAACCTCAGAGGGCGGCCCGTTTCGTCCGTGGCGCGAGCCGCGCAGTCCGCGCACACGTAACGCGGGTACCTTGCAAGAGCGGGGATCGATTTGGAACAGATAGGGCATTGATGGGTCTCTTCATTCATAGTTTTATTATCAAGACCTCCTCCAGCCCGCGAGGGCGTGGCTGTCCTCCTTCCATCAGAACGAGAAGGATCGTGTTTCTTACAGTCTGAATACGCGGCAGGCATTCCCCCACAGGAACGCGGCCCGCGCTTCGTCGGGAAGGTCGAGCGCGAGGGCCTGCCCGACACATTTCTCAAGCGAGAGTTGAGGGAAGTTGGTTCCGAATAAAACCTTCTCCCGGCCATAGGTCTTCAGGTAATGCAGGAGTTGAGGCGGGTAATAGCGCGGCAGGTAAGCCGACGTATCAATGTAGACGTTCTCGTGCTTCCAGGCGACGCCTATCATCTCGTCAGTCCAGGGGTGCCCGATGTGCCCTGCGACGATCTTCAACTCGGGGAAAGTTAGCGCCACCTCGTCGAGGTAAGGGACGGGCCGCCCGGTCTCGGACGGCATGAGCGGGCCGGTGTGGCCGACCTGCGTGCAGAATGGGATGTCGAGCTCGATGCATTTGACGTAGAGCGGGAAATAGAATTTATCGTTGGGAGGGCGATTCCACAGCCAGGGCACGACGCGCAGGGCTTTGAAGCCGAGCTCCTTTACGGCGCGCTCTAGCTCGCGCACCGCCTCGACCGGCTTCTCAAGATTGACCGAGGCGACGCCCGCGAATCTGTCGGGGAATCGGCTGACCATCTCCGCCACCCGGTCGTTGTGGATGACCCACTGTCCGGGGCGGTGCCACGCCGAAAGCATGAGCGTCCGTATGCCGCTCCTGTCCATCTGCTCGATTATCTGCTCGGGAGTGAGCCCGCGCTCAAGCGCCTGGGAGGAGCCCGACTGCTCGAATAGCCGCGTGACCTCCGGCATCTTCGCGTACTCTTCCGCGAAGGCGGGCTGCGCCCACGCATCAATTATCAAAGCCTTCTCGTCTGGGGCCATGCCATAAAGCCTTTCGTTCGGATGCGCCGCCCTGCCCACGGCCCGAAGCTCACGCCGAGCCGGTGCAAATGGCTTTACTATTTTTCCCTGTGAGCTTCTCCACCTATAGACGTATTTCAACAGCCGCGCGATTTTCCGCTCAATTAGATTTCTGCCCAATATATTTGCCGCGCGCATATTTGCCGCGGGAGCCTTTGCGCCTCACCGTCTCGGGCGGTGAAAAGCCGTGAGTTTTCCACAGCTTCATGGGTTTTCAACACGTTTTTCCACAGCCCAGGCCGCGCGGCTGCTAAGCAGATGCTAAACAGTAACATGAAGATGACGGCGGGCAATCGCCGCGCGCGATTCAAAAGGTGAAGGCCGAATGCTGCGGCGCGTCCTGCGCGAACCGCCGGCGTCAGGCGATGCTTCTCAGGAGGCCAAGCCGCGGAGCAACACGCCCGCGAGGTAAGCGAGGGAGGCGGCCATCGCCCCCACCGCGAGAGTCGATAGGCCGGACCTCCACCAGGAGACGGTTGACCAGAGGCTCTTGATCGAGCCGATGGCGAAGAAGATGCCGGCGGTCACCGCCGACGAGACCGTGAAAGAGCCCGCGCTCCCGAATATGTAAGGGAGCATCGGGGCCAGCCCGCACACTACGAACGCGCCGAAGGTGGAGACGGCAGCGAGCCAGGGCGAGCGCACCTCCTGCGGCAGCCCATATTCTTCCGTCAGCATGGTGCGGACCCACCGCCTGCGGTCCGAAGTGATGAGATCGACCACGCGCCTCAGGTCTTCGCCTTCGAACCCTTTGTTGCTGAAGATCTGGCGCACCTCTTCGCGCTCGCCTTCCGGGAAGCGGTCGATGTGACGGTACTCGATGGCCTCAAGCCGCTCGAACTCCTCCTGCTCGCTCTTAGTGCCGAGGTAGTTGCTCGCGGCCATCGAGAAGCCATCAGCCACGATGTTGGCGGCCCCGATGACGAGGATCACCTGCGGCGACAGCCCCGCGCCGACGACCCCGGCCACGACCGCGAAAGTCGTGACGGCCCCGTCTATGCCCCCGTAAATCCAGTCGCGGAGGTAGCTGTGGCGCGGGCCTTCCGCCAGCCGCGCCTTTATCGCCTCCGGGGAATGTTCGTGTTCGGCCGTGCTCATAAATATCTCCCGCGTCCGGGGAAATGGGATCATAGCTTCTCCCGGGCGATCAGTCACCCCGGCCGGGCCGGTGATCCGTCCGCGAATCCGAGTAGAGAGGGAAACCCGTCGCCCGGCGGCGGGCATCATACCTGTGGCCGTCGAGCTCGACCACGCATTATTTTATTGACACGCGCCTGCGGCTGGCGTAATTTAGTGATCCGGCGCACAAATATCAAGCGCCGGGTTTGCAGATGATTATGAACTCTAACAGCCTGAACCACTACTATTATTATTACGGCTCGCTCTCCTCGCGGAGGGACGTGGCGGCGAAGGGCTGTCGGA
>DASQDI010000038.1:0-17626 GCA_035634255.1 Blastocatellia bacterium | reverse complement strand
GGCATGTGGAAAGAGCTTCATTCACATGCCGCCCCTCAGTGCTCGGATCGATCAGCAACCCGGTCCCATAAACGTTCCGCCCTGTGTCGTCCTTCAGGGCTCCCCATTCCGCGCCCCGTTTGATTCGTCGCATCAAACAGGTTAATCTCTTCGCGTTCGGCTTTCGAGTTTCAGGTAAAACCCGACATCAGAGGATTGAATATGTTCGCAAAATCGATCGCGGCGCTGCTGCTCCTCCTCTTCTCTTTGAATCCCGCGACTGCCAGCGAGAAGTGGCCGCAATTCCGAGGCCCTCAGTCGCTCGGGGTGGCCGATGACCCCAGCCTCCCCGACACGTGGAGCGCGACGGAGAACGTGGCGTGGAAGACCGACATCCCCGGAACCGGGTGGTCCTCGCCCGTCGTGTGGGGGGACCGGATCTTCCTCACTTCCGTCATCAGCGCCAGCGAAGGCGAGCAGCCGAAGAAGGGGCTCTATTTCGGGGGCGAAAGGAAGGCCCCGGCGGACGAGCACCGCTGGATGGTATACTGCGTCGATTTCAAGACGGGGAAGATCAGGTGGAGCAGGGAAGTCTACAAGGGCGTGCCCCCCGGCCCGCGCCACCTGAAGAACTCCTATGCGTCCGAGACCCCGGTGACGGACGGCGAGCGGGTCTACGCCTACTTCGGGACCCTCGGCCTGTTCTGCTTCGACATGGATGGCAAGCCGGTGTGGGAGAAGAAGTGGGGGCCTTACAACATGAGGTTCGGGTGGGGGACGGCGGCCTCCCCGGTCCTTCACGGGAACAGGCTCTACGTCGTGAACGATAACGAGGACGATTCGTTCGTCACCGCGCTCGATAAGAAGACGGGCGCGCAGGTCTGGCGCGTCGCCCGCGAGGAGAAGAGCAACTGGGCCACCCCTTACGTCTGGGAGAACGAGCACCGCACGGAGCTCGTCACGGCGGGCACGAAGAAGGTCCGCTCCTACGACCTCGACGGCAAGCTCCTGTGGGAGCTCACGGGCATGTCCACCATCGCCATCCCGACCCCTTTTTCAAAGTTCGGCATGGTCTACATAACGTCGGGCTACGTGGGCGACCAGCACCGCCCCGTTTACGCGATCCGCCCCGGCGCGTCGGGCAACATCACCCTCGCGCAGGGGGAGACGAGCAGCAAGTACGTCGCGTGGTACCACCCGCAGGCGGGGCCTTACAACCCGTCCCCCATCGTCTACGGAGACTTCTACTACACCTTGCTGGACCGGGGCTTCTTCACGTGTCACGACGCGCGAACGGGCAGGGAGATTTACGGCAAGCAGCGGATGGAGGCCGGGGCGGGAGCTTTCACCTCTTCCCCGTGGGCCTACAACGGGAAGGTCTTTTGCCTGAGCGAAGACGGCGACACCTTCGTCATACAGGCGGGCCCCGAGTACAAGCTGCTCGGCAAGAACAGCCTCAACGAGATGTGCATGGCGACGCCGGCCATCGCGGGCGGAAGCCTCATCATCCGCACCGCCTCGAAGCTCTACCGGATCACGAAAGGCGCGGGGGCGAAGAAGGCATAAGCCCGCCCCGAGACATTTTGCATGGCCCGTCCCATTTAACATTTAATGGGACGGGCCATGCGTTCTTACGACTGAGGCTTGAAGTAGAGCACGAGGCCCGCGCCCGCAGCCGCGAGCAGGAAGCCGACGTAGAGCAGGGGGTTGGGCGCGGCCTTCGGCGGGTGCAGCCACATGGAGAAGAGGACGTTCACGAGGGGCGCGCCGCCGAATACGAGGGGCATCACGTAATTCGGGAGCCCCCCGTTCCTGAAGGCCCAGATGATGCAGATGGCCCCCAGAGCGCCGAGCGCGCCGCCGACCGTGGACCACGTGATCCCCGGCGTGTTGAATCCTTTGAACTCGCCCTGAAGCGAGAGCGAGACGAGCGGGACCAGCACTCCTATCAGGAAGTAGGCCACGCCGACGCAGAGCAGGGCGCGCAGAGGGTTGCCCATCTGCACCTGCCCTTTGTGCAGGACCGGGCCGTAAAGGCCCCAGCAGAGCGCCGCGCCGACCGCAAAGACGATCCATATCATAGAGGGTTCCTTTTTGCTCACTGTTTTCATATCAGAAAGAGATCCGCAGCCCCAGTTGAATCTGCCTGCTCGACGTGACGGTGGAGCGGATGCGCCCGAACGAGGCCAGGGGCTGCTCCCGCACTCGCTGCCCGTTGACGATCTGATCCGGCGCCCCCGCGAAAGCGAGCAGTCCGGGGTTGCCGAAATTCGTGCGGTTGAAAATGTTGAAGGCTTCGACCCGGAACTCGACGTTCGTGTTTTCGCCTAGCGCCGCCCACCTCGTGTTCTTGTGCAGAGACAGGTCGAACGTGCGCAGGTTCGGGCCTATGAGGGCTCCGCGCCCGATGTTGCCGAGCGTCCCTTCGGGCTGAAGCTCGAAGGCCGTCGGGTCGAAATACTGGTCCGGCCCCCCGAGGATCGCGTCCTCGTAGGTCCGGCCCGGCGCGAGGTTCGGCCTGTCGAAGCCGATGCCGGGGCCGAGCGAGGGCGACCAGAGGGAGCGGGAGCGGTTGCGCTGGACGAAGACCGTGAGCGGGTTGCCGCTCCGCATCTGAGCGATGCCGGCGAGCCTCCACCCGTCGAGCAGCTTGCCCCACGCGCCTTCCATGTCCCTCGCGAACGGGATCTCCCACGTGAAATTGACGACCCAGTTGTGCTTGGCGTGGTAATCCGAGAGCCCCTTGTTGTAGTTGAAGCCCGGAAATTCAGGGAACGCGGTCGTCGTCCCGTTGGTCGCGTCGGAGAAGAAGGTCGAAGCCTGCGTCGTGTCGATGTTGCGCGAGAAGGTGTAGGACGACTGGAAATTGAACCCCGAGGTCCACCGCTTGCGCACTTCCAGAATCATCGCGTTGTACCACGAGTTCCCGTCGCTGCTCTTCAGCTCTATCGTCGAGAATCGCGGGTTCGGCCTCGGCGCTCCCGCCGGGAAGCAGAGCGTGCCCGCCGGGAGGACGGGCCCGTTCGGGGAGCAGCTCGTCCCGCCCGGCAGGACGATTGGCTGCGGCGTGTTGACATCGTTGCTCCTCAACAGGTGCACCCCGCGCGAGCCTGCGTAACCGACCGTCACCACCGTGTCGAACCAGAGCTCGCGCTGGAGGTTCAGGTTGAAGACGTGGACGTAAGGGTTTTCGAGGTCCCACTGCACGGGGCGGATCGAGTTGCCCACGCCACGCTCGAAGGGCGCGTTGGGGAAGATCGGCGCGAACGTCGGGTTGGCGATGATGATGCGCGGTGTCGCCGGGGGGTTGGTCACGGTCACGATCAGGTTCTGCTGGTTGTTCGTGTTGAAGTAAAGGCCGTAGCCCCCGCGCAGGCTCGTCTTCCCGTCCCCGAAAATGTCGTAGGCGAAGCCCACGCGCGGGGAGAGGTTTTTGTAAGTCGGATTCTTGTAAAGCTCGCCCACGACCGGCTCGGGGTCGCTGATGTTTATCAGGGCCGAGTCGCGGCCGTAGATGTCTACGGGCAGGGTGCTGAACTCGTACCGCAGGCCGAGGTTCAGGTTCAGCTTCCGGCTCACCTTGACGTTGTCCTGAAGGTAGAGCCCGAGCAGGGTGAAGCGCCAGTAGCGGTCGAGCTCGCCTTCGGGCGAGAGGCCGAGGAACCTCTGCGGGCGGTTTCGCAGGAAGTCGCTCAGGTTCGTGAACGTCCAGATGCCGAGCCCGAAGGTCGGGTTGAACATGTTGTTCTGGTAGTGTTCGGCGAGCCCCCCCATCTTCAGCAGGTGCCTGCCGCGCGTGTGCGTGAGCCCGTGCTCGAAGCTGAAGACGTTCTGCCGGAGCGAGACGTTCACCGACGTCTGCGGGCCGAACCTCGGGATCCCCCCGATGTCGATGTTGCCCACGAGGTCCCTTCCGGGGATGAAGGGCTGCAAGGCTGACGAGACGTTCGACTCCACCTCCTGCCCGATGCGCGTGCGGCTGAAGCCGAGGCGGAAGATGTTGAGGGTCCGCGCGGAGACGATGTTGCGGTACTCGCCCGTGAAGAACTGGTTGCGCGACACGAACGAGCGCGGGAACTGCGGGAAGTCGGTCGGCAGTATCTGCTCGGCGTCGTCGAAGGTGTAGCGGGCGAAGAACTGGTCGTCCGCGCCGACGTTCTGATCGAACCTGACCTGCGTGAAGTCCTGGTCGATCTGCTGGCCGAACCCGAAGTTGAAGGCCGCGAGCCCGCCCCCGAGGTTCGGCCCGTTGGGCAGGGGGAACTCGTCGAGGTAGGGCCGCACGAGGGGGTTGATCTGCACCGTGATGGTCTGTCCGGGGGCGTTGGGGTTCGGCAGAATGCCCTGCCGCGCGTTGAAGTCGGGGACGACCGTCGAGATCGTCCGCCCGAGCCGCTCCCTCAGGGCCTCGTAGCCGAAGAAGAGGAAAGACCGGTCGCGCCTGATCGGGCCCCCGATGCTGCCCCCGAACTGGTTGCGCTTGAACTCGGGCTTGCGGCCCGGATCGAAGAAGTTCCGCGCGTCGAGGTTGTCGTTGCGGTGGAAGTGGTAAAGGCTGCCGTGAAGCTCGTTCGTGCCGGGCTTGGTGACGACGACGATCTGGCCCCCGGAATTGCGCCCGAACTCGGCGCTGTAGGTGTTGGTCTCGACGCGGAATTCGCGGATCGTTTCGATGCCGAGCGCGGTGCCCGCGGCGCTCCCGGCCGGGCCGTTGGTGAAGTCGTTCTGAAGGGTCCCGTCGAGCAGGTAGACGTTCGACCTGGGGTCCTGCCCGTTGATGCTCGCGCCCAGCCCGTGCGCGACGACCGAGCCCCCGTCCCTGTGCGGGTAGGCGATGACGCCCGGCTGGAGGAGCGCGAGGTCCGTGTAGTTCCTGCCGTTGAGCGGCAGGTTCTCTATCGCCGTCTGGCTGACGAGGTAGCTCAGCTCCGGCGACTGCGTGTTGACGAGGGGCGGCCCGCCCGTGACCGTGACCTCCTGGTCCACCGCGCCCACTTCCATCACGAGGTCGAGCACGGCAGTCTCGCCCACCGTCACCCTGATCCCCTGCCTGAGCAGGGGGCGGAAGCCCTCGAACTCGGCGCGAATCTCGTAGGCCCCTACCGGCAGTTCGGGGAAGACGAACCTCCCGTCGCTCTCGCTCAGGGTCGTGCGCGTGTGCCCCGTGTCCACGTAGCGCGCGGACACTTTCACCCCTTCCAGGACGGCGCCGTCCGAGTCCTGAACCGTCCCCACGATGGTGCTCGTCGTCTGTGCGCCTGAGGCCGTCGGCGCGCACAGAAGCATGAGAGAGATGAATAATACCTTGATCGTTTTCGACATGTTCGCGGATGAATTACTGACAGGATTCATAATGAGTTAAGTGCTCCCTTTCTGTCGCGGGCTGGGGGATGACCGGACATTCTAACAACCGCGTCCCTGCTTTGTAAAACAGGCCCATCACGCGCGGCGGCCTTTTACAACCGGCTGACAAGTTTTACCGATTTTTTACGGCTTTCTCTGATACTTTTACCCCGCCCGCTCGTTATTTCAGTGTCGGTCAAATCGTGCGCGGCGGCCGGCGCGGCCAAAGCCGGATTCAATGATTCGTAGATCGCGTCTGATTTTTGTAATTGCCTTTTTACGAATTCCCGGAAATATCCCGCTGTTGCAATTTGCTCGATTGCTGTGCGATAGTACGCTCGGATTTGACCACTGGTTGCAAACAAAGACGAAATGAAAAAACTGGCACTTGCTCTCGTAGTCGTCATCCTGTACATACTGCACCAGGACATATGGTTTTGGCGCACGCCCCATCCGCTGGTCTTCGGCTTTCTGCCCATTGGCCTCTTTTATCACGCATGTTTTTCCGTCGCGGCGGCCCTGGTGATGTGGATGCTGGTCACCTTCGCGTGGCCTTCGCACCTCGAAGACGAGGTCGAGCGCGGCGAGTCTGAGGAGGGCTGATTCTTTGATCCCGGCACTGGTCGTCTTCGCCTACCTCGCCGTAGTCGTCTACATCGGCATATTCGCATTCCGTAAATCGACGGGGCGCGAGAAGGCCGAGGACTACTTCCTCGCGAGCCGCTCGCTCGGGCCGTTCGTCTTCCTGCTCTCGCTGTTCGGCACGAACATGACCGCCTTCGCGATCCTCGGGTCGTCGGGCCATGCCTTCAACAACGGCATCGTCACCTTCGGCCTTATGGCGTCGTCTTCGGGGCTCGTCATCCCCCTCACGATATTTCTGATAGGCACAAGGGTCTGGGCGCTCGGCAAGAAGTTCGGCTTCATGACGCCCGTTCAGATATTCCGGGACCGCTGGGAGTGCAGCCACATCGGCACGGTCATCTTCGCCGTGCAGGCCGTGCTGCTCCTGCCCTACATCATCATCGGGGTGATGGGCGGCGGCACCACCCTGAACGCGATCAGCGGCGGGTGGGTGCCCTTCTGGTTCGGCGGGGCCATAGTCGCCCTCGTCGTCATGAGCTACGTATTTTTCGGGGGCATGCGAGGCACCGCGTGGGTCAACACCTTCCAGACGGTCCTGTTCCTCTGCTTCGGGGCAATCGCGGTCATCGTGATCGGCTCGGCGATGGGCGGGTTCGGCAACGCCGCCCAGCAGATGCAGGCTTCGCCCGCGTTCGCGCCCCTGCTGACGCGCGAGCGCATCTCCCCTTTCTACTTCTTCAGCTACACGTTCATACCGCTGTCGGCAATCGCCTTCCCGCACATCGCCATCTTCTGCCTCACGGCGAAGAAGATGACGCAGTTCAAAAAGACCGTCATCTTCTACCCGATCTGCATAATGCTGATCTGGCTGCCCTCGGTCTTCCTGGGGGTGATGGCGAACCGCGTCACCGACGTCCCGAAGATTCAGGAGAAGATCGAGGCCCGCAGGACCCTCGCGACCCAGGGCGCGCAGATGACGCCCGAGCAGAGGGAGGAGCTTACCGAGAAGCGCGCGGGCGACGACGTGATCCTGCTGCTGCTCGAACGCTACGCGCCGTTCTGGCTGGCCGGGCTGCTCGGGGCGGGAATCATGGCCGCGGTCATGGCGAGCGACTCGCAGATACTCGCGCTCTCGACGATGTTCACGGAGGACATCTTCGCCTTCTATGGGGGCAAGCGGCGTTTCGGCGAGTCCGTGCAGGTGCAGACCGGCAGGATATTCGTCATCCTCCTGACAGCCTTCGCTTACGTGGTCGCTTTGCAGGCCCCCGAGACTATATTCGAACTCGCGATTCAGTACGCCTTCTCGGGGTTCGCGGCGCTGTCGCCCCTGCTCATCGCGGCCCTCTTCTGGAAGGGGAGCACGAAGTGGGGAGCTCTGGCGACGACCGTGTGGACGGCGTCCGCGGTCGTGGCCGTCGCGGTGTTTCAGTCCGCCGCCCCGATGCCCGCTCCGGGCCAGTCGGTCCCGTACCTTTCCGCCGGGGGCGTCGAGATAATCGCGCGGACCGCGGGGGGCACGACGGTCTTCGGCTTCATGCCGGTCGTGCCGATGGTCCTGATCTCGGCCCTGTTGATGCTGGTCGTCTCCCTCTTCACTTCGAAGCCGAGCCAGACGACGATAGACAGGTACTTTTCTAAGAAGGCGGGGGAGCCCGCGGTCACGGGCGTCGGCCGCGCAGGGGCCTAAGGGCCGCCCGGCTCGGGCGTGCTCGGCCCGCTCGTTTTATTCGGAGGGTCGATAATCGACAGGGGCATCCGCGAGGGTGCCCCTGTCGATTATCCGAAGCAGTAGAGCCGCCCGTCCTGCGTGCCGACGACTATGCGGCCCGAGGCGATGGCGGGCGAGGCTGAGATCGGCGCGCCCGCGTTGAACTCCCACAGCTTGGCCCCGGTCGCGAAGCTGAGCACGTAGAAGCGCCCGTCATTCGACCCCACGAAGACGCGATTGCTGGCCAGAGCGGGGGACGACTCCACGCGCGCGCGGGTGTTGAACGTCCATATCCTTCTGCCCGTGCCCGCGTTTATGCAGTGGACCATCTTGTCGCGCCCGCCGACGACCACCCTGCCCTCAACCACCCCGGCGGAAGAGTAAAAAGGGAACTGCCTCTGCGGGTGCGTGTACCTCCACGCGACCCTGCGCGAGGTGAGGTTTACCCCGAGCACGTCGTTGTTGAACGTGCCGTAGTAAGCGAACGAGCCGACGAGCGCGGGGGACGCGCCCGTGTAGGCCCCCGAAGCCACCTTGTAGACCTCCTGCCCGTTGGAGATGCGGACCGCGCGGAACGTCTCGTCGCAGCCGGAGATGTAGGCGATGCCGTTCAGAACCCCGGGCGCGCAGTGGACCGCGCCGTCGGTCTTGAGCTTCCATAGCAGGGCCCCGCTCGCGGCATTCAGGCAGTAGAGGTGCTCGTCGTAAGAGCCGATCAACACCCTGTCGCCCACGACCACGGGGGACGACTTGATCTCGCTCCCGGTCTTGTAAGACCAGACGCCCCTGCCGTCGTGGAGGCTCACCCCATGAACGTAGCCCGACAAGTCTCCGATGTAGACCATGCCGTTCGCGACGGCGGGCGACGACTCCCCGATGGGGCCTTGCGCCTGGTACTTCCAGCGGACCCCCCCGCTCTGCAAGTCGAGCGCGACGAGCTCCCCCTTTTGCGAGCCGACGAAGACCGAGCCGCCGTATATGGCCGCCGAGGATTCGATTGATTCGCCCGCCTCGTACGTCCACAACACTTTGAAGGCGGCGGGCAGTTGAGAGGTCGAGACGCCCGTCAGTTGATGGTTGCCGCGGAACTGCGGCCAGCCGTCCGCCGGGGCGTATTGCGGCATCCCGCTGGAACTCGCGGCGACGGGCAGAAGCAACAACGTCAGAAGAAGAGTCAATACGCGCACTCGTAAACCTCCAGTGCTCCGGCCGCGTCGAGCGGCCGGGGATTGAAGCGGCCCGTCCACTGGGCCGCGGCCTCTTCGGCCAGCATCCGAAGGTCGCCCCTCGGGACGCCGGCCTCGCTCAAATTCATGGGCAAGCGCCCGACGCGGGCGAACCGCTCAAGCCTCTCGGCGAGCGCGTGGCTCGGCCTGTCCGGGCCGGGGTCGAGCCCGCTGATCTTCAGGAGCTCTCCGTAACGCTCGTCGACGTGCGCCCCGTTCCACCGGACCACGGACGGGAGCAGCAGGGCTATCCCGTCGCCGTGCGTGGTGCCGTAGTGCGCCGTGAGCGGGTTGGCGCAGGCGTGGGTCGCCCCGAGCATGGAGTTCTCAATCGCGACGCCCGCGTAATAGGCCCCGAGCTGCATCGCGCCGCGCGCCTCAACGTCGAAGGGCGTGGTCATCACCTTCTCGAAGTTCGATTCCAGAAGCCTCCACGCCTCGCGCGAGCAGGACTCGGAGAACCAGTTGCGCTTCGTCGTGACGAACGTCTCGACGGCGTGGGCGATTGCGTCGAAGCCGGCGGAGGCCGTGACCGTCGCGGGCTGGGAGACGGTCAGCTCCGGGTCGAGCACCGCGACGCGGAAGGCGGCCTTCGGGTCCCCGCACGCCATCTTGACGTGCGTCTCGGCGTCGGAGATCAGGGCGTAGCTCTGCGCCTCGCTCCCGGTCCCGGAGGTGGTGGGGATGCCGATCATCGGCAGCATCGGCCGTTCGGCCTTCCCGAACCCGCGGTAGTCCTTCATCTCCCCGCCATTGGTCAGCAGGAAGTTGATCCCCTTCGCGCAGTCGAGCGAGCTCCCTCCGCCGAGCCCGATGATCGAATCGACGCCGAGGGTCGCCGAGTACCGGCGGCCCGCCTCGATCATCCCCGAGTCGGGGTTAACGTCGAAGTCATGGTAAGGGAAGGCTTCGACCCCCGACCGGTTCAGGAGCGCGGTGACGAGGTCGACGTAGCCGAAGCCGAGCAGCCCCCGGTCTGCGACCAGCAGGGAGCGCCGGAAGCCGAGCTCGCGCGCGAGGTCGCCCACCCTCTCGACGGACCCCTGCCCGAAGACCACGCGAGTGTGAGATTGGTAATCGAAAGGCTTAATCTTCATTTGAATTTGACGAGCCCCGGAGGGGCGATATGTTGACCGGTCCTTTTCACATATCGCCCCTCCGGGGCTCTCTCTGAACTGCTCCGGTAATCCCATGCCCTACTGCGCCGGGGTGCTCGATTTCGAGGGGTTCTCCACGCGGAGGGGCGGCCCCGTCATGTTCGCTAGGGCGAACAGCTGGTTCCTGTTGCCGATGTAAAGGACCCCGTTGGCGGGGACGGGGGTCGAGTAGACCGAGCTGCCCATGTTCATCTCGCCGATGACCTTCTTCTCTTTCCCGGCCTGAAGTATGGCTATGTCGCCGTCCTCGTCCCCGAGGTAGACCTTGCCGTCGACGACGATGGGCGAGCCCCACACGGCCGCGAACATGTCGTGGACCCAGAAAGGCTTCCCGGTCTTCGCGTCGAGGCAGTGCAGGAAGCCGCTGAAGTCGGGGTAATAGAGCAGCCCTTCGTGGATGGCGGGCGTGGAGATGGTCCTGCGGATCTTATCGTAATGCCACACGAGGCCCGTCTTGGTTATGTCGCCGCGCTTGGTCGGGTCGATGCAGTAGAGATGGCCCACGCCCTCCCCGTGCTCGGGGTCCTGGCCGTTGGCGATGTACACGCGGTTGTCCCAGATCACGGCGGTCGAGATCACTTCGTTGCGCGTCTTGGGCCAGACCGAATCCTTCGGGTTCAGGTCGAACTCCCAGAGTTTCTTGCCCGTGAGCGCCTCGTAGCCGCGGATCCAGCCGTCGCCCTGCCCGTGGACGACCTGATCGACTCCCCCGATATTCCCGACCGTCGGGGAGGCCCACTGCCCGTGCAGGATTCGCTCGCCGACCGAGTTGTCTTCCCAGGCGAGCTTGCCGGTCTTCTTGTTGACCGCGATTATGCTCGGGGCCTTCGGGGAGGGCACGTTCACGTGGCTCTCGTCCTGCCCGTTGGAGGTGGTCACGTAGATCAGATCACCGAACGCCACCGGCGAGGAGTTCGACATGTTGTGCGGGAACGACCCGACCTCTTCCATCATGTCGAGCTTCCAGACGATGTCCGCGTCGGTCTCGCTCGTGAACTTCTCCTCTTTGAACGGGCCGTCGTTCTCCTTGTCGCGGAAGCCCTGCGTGTCGAGGCAGACCAGCTCGCAGCGGTTGCTGACGTAGTAGACCTTGTCGCCTTCGACGAGGGGCGAGGAGCACACGCCCTGATACGGCCAGTCGTTGACCCGCCCCGCGGCGAGCTTCTCGTGCGTGGCCTGCCAGAGGAATTGCCCGTCGGACTCTTTGAAAGCCATCAGCACGCCCCGGTCGCCGCCCTGCTTCGGGTCGCGCAGGAACTCGTTGTTCGTGCCGACGAAGACCATGCCCCCCGAGACGACGGGGTTCCCGTACGTCTGCGAGCCCAGGGCGACGATCCACTTGATGTTCTTCTTCGCATTCACGTCCCAGCTCGTCGGCACCCCTTTCATGTTGGAAACCATGTTGCGGTCGGGGGTCCCGCCCCACATCGGCCAGTCCCCCGTGCCGGGGTCGGACGCGGCGGCCGGCCGGGGCGAGCCGCTCACGCAGAGGAGCGCGATCAGAGCCGAGACAACCAGCCTTGAGAGATTCGATTTGTGCGTACTTTCATTCATCATCATTTGTTTGACGTTACCTTGATGTTATCGAAGAAGACTTCGAAGGGAGCGTCCGCGTAAATGCCCGGACTCCCCTCGCGGTTCGGGATCGGATCGACCCGTTCTATTATCCACTGGTCGGGCTCCGGTTGGCCAGCCGCCCAGACCTTTCCGCGTGCGCGGGTCTTGCCGTCGGGCAGGTTCTCCACCTGCAACTTGAGATGGTACCAGGTGTCGGCCTTCCACGCGAACGGCACCTTGACCGTGCGCGCGGTCTCCGGCTGCCACGACTCAAGCTCGACCCGCTGGTGGTTGCCGAAGAGGATGAGCGAATACCTCTGAGCCACGACGCCCGCGTCGCCCATCTGCCGCCGCTTTTCGGTGGCCCTCACGTCCGCCTCTATCGTGTAGTTCGACCAGTCGGACGGGCCGAAGAAGGCGCGCGCGCGCTTGGTGAACGGGTTGTCCGCGTGCTTGACCAGAACTTTATTCCCGTCCATCTCGCGCACGGAGTACTTCCCGGTCGCGTTGATCCAGTGGACGGGGGCCTTCTCTACCGCGACCGAATCGAAACTCTCGGCCAGGGGGAGGGGCGGGATTACGCGAAGGCGGGCCACCCCCGAAATCTCGCCCACGGTCGCCTTCACCCTCCCGGCCTGCGCCGCCGCGTCCGTCGAAGCGGTGAAGCGCCCGCTCGGGTCCACCGTGCCGCGCACCTGTTCGAGGGACCAGGCGGCCTTCTCTTCGCGGATGAAGCGTCCCTGCGCGTCGAAGAGTCGCGCCCTGAAGTTGACCGAGTCGCCCGGCTTCAGCACCAGCTCGGTCGGTACGACCTGCACGTAGGAGGGCGCGGCGCCCGCGGGGGCCGGCGTCGGGCCTTCCGGCGCGGGCGTGTCGGCCTCCGACTTTTTGCCGATGCAATAAAGCGCCTCGCTCGTTATCAGGTAGACGCGCCCGCGCGAGATGGCGGGCGAGCCGATTATCTGCTCGGGCGTGGCCTCCGGCCCGATCACGTCTTCGTCGAGAATCTCGCAGCCCGAGGGTCCGGGCTTGAGGATGAAAAACTTCCCGTTCTCCGTGCCGACGTAGAGCTTGCCGTCGGCGAGCACGGGGGACGCCTTTTGAATCGTGCCGAGGTTCTGAATCCAGAGCTGCTTGCCCGAGTTCAGGTCGAAGGCGTAAAGGTTGGCCCCGTTATCGACCTGATAGATGCGGTCGCCGTCGATGACCGGGGAAGAGAAGCCGCCCTGAAACCCCTTGACGGCCCACTTGACCTGCTGCGGGGTGATGTTGCCTTTGGCCGTCGCGTCAACGGCGGCGAGCAGCCCCATCTCGTTTGTGTCGAGGTTCTCTTCGCTGTGGGAGACGAAGGCCACGTTGCCCTTGACGACGACGCCGGTGTTGATGCCGCGCTTGGCCATCTCGTACTTCCAGACGGGCTCGCCGGTCAGGGGCTTGATCGCGTGAACGCTGCCGTCGCCCCCGCCCGCTATCAGCAGGCGCGTGCCGTTGATGTTGGCGATGATGGGGGGCGAGTAGGTCGTGTCGTAGGGGCGGCCTCCGGGGGAGTTGATCCAGACCGTCTCCCCGGTCTTTTTGTCGAATGCCATGAAGCGGTGGTTGGCGCGCGCCTGATCGCCCCAGCCCGAAGCGACTCCGCTGACGATGACGAGGTCGCCTTCGATGACGGGGGAGACGGTGCGGCCCCCGTGCGTGGTGACGAGGCCGAACTCTTCATTGAGTGCGCGCTCCCACAGGAGCTTGCCGTCGCCCGACAGGGCCAGAAGGGTGCCGCCGACCCCGTAAGCGTACACGTTGCCGGTCGCGGGGTCGCCCACGGGCGAGGCCCAGCCGACCCTGTGCGGGGGCACGTCGCTCGCGTAGACGTTGAACTTGTACTCCCAGATGAGCTTCCCCGTGTCCGCGTTCAGGCAGACGACGCGCTCCTGGTGGGTCTCGCCTTTGCCCGCGCTGTTCTGCAGGTACACGCGGTCGCCCATGACGATGGGGGCCGAGCGCCCTCCGTATGGGGCTTTCCACGCAAGGTTTTCGCCCTTCGGGGACCACTTCACGGGGAGGTTCTTCTCCGCCGAGACGCCGTCGCGGTTAGGGCCGCGCCAGTCGGCCCAGTCGCCTCTGCCGTTGGCGGCCGACGAGTGCGAAACCAGAGATAGCAGCAGCAGAGAGAGGGCTAAAGTCTTAGATAGAATTGGATTCATAATTAGTCTTTATAACGGAACTCGCACTACCCCAGTTCTTCTTTTAATGTAAAAGGAAATTTACAAGTATCCACTGATAAATCGCTTGACTAGGCTCATGCCAAAATATAATGTTGCACTTGCCGGAGTCAAGTTGACACCTCTCAGAACATATCAGGCGTTTGCAACGTTTTCTCCCGTGCGAGCTTCCGCGTGAAGATTGCTCCCCGATGAAAACAGTTAACGGGTTCGCCGCCGGCGCAACCTGACGATGATTGCAACCTGCATCTGGAGTATGAAAATGTCGATTAAGGTTAAATCGATCCTGATTCTGCTGCTCGCCCTGTCGATCCCGCGGGGCGCGCTCGCGCAGGAGAGCGAGAACACCGAAAAGCTGATGGCGGCGGCGAGGAAGGGCGACGTCGCGACGCTCAAGGCCCTGCTCGACGCGGGCGCGGACGTGAACTCGAAGACCCGCTACGGCGCCACGGCTCTCTCGTTCGCGGCCGACAAGGGCAACGTCGAGGTGGTCAGGCTCCTGCTCGAACGCGGGGCCGACGTAGACGTGAAGGACACTTTTTACGGCGCGACTCCCCTGTCGTGGGCGGTCGGCAAGGGCCACACGGACATAGTCAGGGCCCTCGTCGAGAAGGGCGCGAAAGACCTCGATCAGGCGTTGATCTTCGCCGCCAATAATCGTCACGTAGACATCGTTAAGATAATCCTTGAGAAGAAGAAAGTGTCCGCCCAGGCGTTGAGCGCCGCCTTGAGCAACGCCGAGAAGAATAACTTCCCGGATGTCGCGGACCTTCTGAAAGCCGCCGGGGCCGTCCCGCCTCCGAAGGCCGACTTCGCCGTGGACGCGGAGACCCTCAAGCGGTACGCCGGCAGGTACCGGAGCGACGCCGCGGGCGAGCTCTCCTTCGAGCTCAAAGACGGGAAGCTGGTCGGCACGTCCGGGGGGCAGCAGTTCCCGATGGAGTTTTTAGACAAGGCCACGTCGAGGCCCGCGGGCGCGCCCAACGTCACCGTGAAGTTCAACGAAGAGGGCGGGAAAGTCGTGAGCTTTACGTTGAAGCAGGGCGGGGGCGAATTCGTATTCAAACGGGTTGAAGAGAAGCAGTGATCGTGAATTCAATTTTTCGGATTTCAATCGGAAGACCAAAGGAGTAGTCGCTGTGAAACGCATAGTATCTCTCTGCTTTTGCCTGATCTTTGCCTCGTCGGCCAACGCGCAGAACTGGCCCACGTTTCGCGGCCCGTCTGCCTCGGGCGTAGCCGAGGGGCACGGCACGCCGGTATCATGGAACGCGGAAAAATCGGAGAACGTCGTGTGGAAGACTCCCATTCCGGGGCTCGCGCATTCGAGCCCGATAGTCTGGGGCGACCGCGTCTACGTCACCACGGCGGTCAGCTCAGACCCCAAGACGGTGTTCCGCCACGGCCTCTACGGGGACGTGGATTCGGCCAAGGACGAAACGAAGCACACGTGGAAGGTCTACTGCCTCGACAAGAAGTCGGGGAAGGTCCTCTGGGAGAAGACGGCGTTCGAGGGCGTGCCGAAAGTCAAGCGCCACATCAAGGCCACGCATGCCTCTTCGACCCCGGCCACGGACGGCAAACACGTCGTCGCCTTCTTCGGCTCTGAAGGGCTCTACTGCTACGACCAGGGCGGGAAGCTGCTCTGGAAGAAAGACCTGGGCGTGCTCGACAGCGGGTGGTTCTACGACCCCGATTACCAGTGGGGCATGGCGAGCTCCCCCATAATCTACAAGAACCTCGTGATCCTGCAGTGCGACATCCAGAAGGGCTCGTTCATCGCGGCCTTCGACGTGAAGACGGGCAAGGAGGTGTGGCGCACCCAGCGCGACGAGATCCCGTCGTGGGGGACCCCGACCGTTTACGAAGGGAAGGGCCGCGCGGAGCTGGTCACCAACGCGACCAGGTTCGTGCGCGCGTACGACCCCGCGACCGGCAAGGAGTTGTGGAGGCTGTCGGGCAACCCCGAGATAACTTCGACGACGCCGATCACCGCGCACGACCTCATATTCATCTCCAACAGCTACCGCCCGAACCAGCCGATCTACGCCATACGGCCCGGCGCGAGCGGGGACATCTCGCTCAAGGACGGCAAAGAGACCAACGAGTTCGTGGTCTGGAGCAAGCAGCGCGGGGGCACGTACACGCCCACGCCCGTGATCTACGGCGAGCACTTTTACGCCTGCTCGAACAACGGCACCCTGACCGTCTACAACGCGAAGACGGGCGAGCGCATTTACCAGCAGCGCATCGCCGACAAGGGCGGGGCCTACAGCGCGTCCCCCGTCGCGGCGGACGGGAAGATTTACCTGCCCAGCGAAGACGGCGAGATATTCGTCGTCAAGGCCGGGCCGAAATACGAGCTGCTCTCTTCGAACCCGATGGGCGAAGTCCTTATGGCCACGCCCGCCATATCCGACGGCATGATCTTCGTCCGCGGCCAGCACCACCTCTTCGCCATAGGCAAGAAGGACGGCGTGGAAGCGAAGGCGAAGGGCTCGAAGTAGAGACGCAGTTACGAACCGACAATCATTGGGAGAACTTTAAGAGGAGCACCTAGACTTATGAAGCGACTTTTCATCGGGTTAAATTCCGCACTCGCACTCTGTCTGCTGATCGTCTCGGCGGCCTTCATGCCCGCCGCGAGTGCGTCAGGCAGCGGGTCCAACTGGCCGCAGTGGCGCGGCCCCGAAAGCAAGGGGATCTCTACGGACAAGGGCTTGCCGTCAGAGTGGAGCCCGACGAAGAATATTCGATGGAAGACGCCGATAGCCGGCAGGGGCCACTCGTCCCCCATAGTCTGGGGCAACAGGGTCTTCCTGACCACGTCCGTCGAAGGCGCGAAGCTCCCGAAGCCGACCGCCCCGAAGCACATGATAGGCGACGAGGAGATGCAGCACCCCGACTGGGCCGGCTCTGACTACAGCTACACGTTCAAGGTCATCGCCGTCGACGCCGACTCGGGCAAGGTCGTCTGGGAGCAGGTCCCTTACGAGGGCCCGGTCTTCGACCACAGGCACAGGAAGAACACGTACGCTTCTCCGACCCCCGTGACCGACGGCAAATACGTCTACGCCTTCTTCGGCTCGGAGGGGCTCTACTGCTACGACTTCAACGGGAAGCAGATATGGAAGGCGAACCTCGGAGGCATCCCGCAGCTCGGGATGGGGCCGGGCTCGTCCCCGGTCATCCATGAGAATCTCGTGATCGTGACCGCCGACCAGGATGTCGGCAAGACTTCGTTCATCGCGGCGCTCGACAGGATGACGGGCAAGGAAGTCTGGCGGCAGCCCCGCACTACGCGCGCGACGTGGGCTACCCCGGTCATCATAAAGAGTCCGGGGCGGACGGAGATGGTCGTGAGCGGGGCCGAGATGACGATCTCTTACGACCCGATGACCGGCAAAGAGTTCTGGCGGGTGAAGGGCGTGGAAAGCCATGCGATCCCGTCGCCCCTGGTCGGGCACGGCATGGTGTTCCTCTCGGCCGGGAGCCAGGCCAAGCGCGCGATGGGGGTCAAGCTCGGGGGCAGCGGCGACCTGACGAACACGCCTTTCGTCGTGTGGGAGTACGCCAAGGGCACGGCTTACGTGCCGTCCCCCATTCTTTACGAAGATTACCTCTACCTGATGACCGACCGCGGGATTCTCACCTGCCTCGACGCGAAGACGGGGCAGGTCAAGTACGAGGGGGGCCGCGTGCCTGTGCCCGCGACCTTCACCGCCTCGCCCGTGGCCTTCGACGGCATGATCCTGCTCACGAGCGAAGACGGCGAGACCTTCGTCCTGAAGGCCGGGCCGAAGCTCGAAGTGATCAGGACCAACTCCGTCGGCGAGCCCGTCTACGCCTCCC
>DASQDI010000037.1:0-20104 GCA_035634255.1 Blastocatellia bacterium | reverse complement strand
GCCCCCGGTAGTCGCGGACGTCTTTGGGGAACGAGATCACCCCGACCAGGGCCGAGTCGGGCAGTTCGGTGTAGATCGCCCCGGACACGTCGCCTTTTGCCTTCGTAGCCACCTGCTTGCGGAGCCAGATGTCGCAGAGCGTGCTCCCGTCCTTCATCACGACCCGATGCCCTTTAGGCTCGACCGCATTCCTGAGGGCTTCGGAAGCCGCCTGATCGGTGAAGGCTCCCGCGGCTTCGAGCTTACCTTCGTTGGCCGACGCTCCGGGCGAAGCGACCATCAGCAGAAAGAGAATCGACAGGAGCATACCCGGACCGGCTTTAGAGATTAACCCAGACATTAGCAACTGCACCTCGCTTGTTCGGACGGCCTTAAAATGCGGGAAGGCCATAAAGGATTTCCGACGGGCGGATCGCTTCACGGCCTTCGCGAGTTGGTCGGCGGGTTATGGCTTACCGGGAGAAAGTCCCGACGAATGCGCTCCGCTTGCCGTTCAGGGTCCAGGAAACCCCGAGGGCCTTGCCTTTGAACTGGTCCAGCTCCGCGACCGCGGGCATCGCGTGATCCATCTTCGCGAGCGGAGGGTAGAAAGTCACCTCGTTCCCGCAGAGGTGGTCTTTCTCTCCGATGCTGCGCGTTTCGATCCCCGCGAGGCTTCCTGCATGGATGGAGGCTCTGGAATAGTGCCCGCGCTCGTGGCTGATCTGCATAGTGATCGGGGCGACCTCGACGGCGACCACGTCCGCGAAGAGCTCGCCCGCCATCTCTTTGGCGAAGCTTATCAGAGCCCTGCGCTGTTCGGTGCTCGCCTTTTCGTCCACGATCATAACGGCCCTGGCCGGGTAGGGGTCGCTGTAGATGTCCCCGAGGGTCGCGCCCGCCTTGACGACTCCGACGACGCCGAGCCCGTCGAGCGAGACGCCGCCCCAACTTCCCTGCTTCACGTGCCAGCCGAGGATCGCCTGATCGCCGACCAGCCCGACCTCCCCGTTGGCGACGCAAGGCCCGGTGTAAATGTCCGCGCTTCGGGTCTCGATATAATCCCCCGATATCTGTTGGGCGTTCCCGCTGACCGCAATCGCAAGGACCGTCAACGCGACCGCCGATATTAAAAACATTCTTCGCATCCTGATACTCCTATGCTGCTTGAATAAATTGATCCCTTTGACTTTATCCGCGCCCTAACCAAAGGTCAAGCAAGGCGTCCGGGCGGGCTCCCCGTTAAACGTGCCCCGTGCCGTGACAACCGCGCTCGGCCGTCGAGCAGGTCCCCGGCTCGGCGAGTTCCCCGTCGGGGCCGATGCACGACTGAGTGTAGACGCACCAGAAGATCCCGTCGTTCGTGCGCGGCACGGTCGGGTCGTGGTCCGCGAGAATGAATTGCCCCTTCCACCTGAGGCAGTGGCACAACTCTTCACGATCCGTGCTGAAGCGTTCGGCTTCCGTAATCATCTTCCACCTCCACGGGCCGCGTCGAGCAGGGCCCTCTTGACGGACGTTCGCGCGAGCTGGACCTTGTAGGCGTTGCGGCTCAGGCTCTTCGCCTGTAAGACGGCCACGTTGCCCGCGCCCTGAGCGACCTCTTCATTGATACTCTTGCCGACGAGGAACTGCTCGGCTTCGGTCGACCGCCACGGGACGGGTGCGACGTGGCCCATGACGACGCGCGCGGATTCGACCGTGTTGCCGCTCATCCTGAGCACCACCGAGGCGGCGGCGAGCGGCCAGTCGAGGGCCTCCCTCTGCCGCACTTCGTAGGTCGAGTTCTTCATGCCCCCGAGCGGGGGCACAGAGATGGCGGTGACGATCTCGTTGGGCTTGAGGTCGTACTCGCGCTCACCTTCCGCGCTGGGCGTCAGGTAGAACCGCCCGGCCGGGATTTCGCGCGCGCCCTGCGGGCCGTAAACGTGGACGCGGGCGCCCATCGCCACGAGCGCGGGGGCGAGGCTCGAAGGGTTCACGTAATATGCGGGGCCCGAGTTCCCGAGTATCGCGTGGTAGCGGTTGTCGCCGTTCTTTACCAGAGACTCGCCCTTCTCGTCCTTCGCGAACAGGCCGAAGCCCGCGCGGTAGTACCAGCAGCGCGGCCTCTGGCACAGGTCGCCCGCGACCGTCCCCATGTTTCTTATCTGAGGGCTGGTGATGCCCTCGGCCGCCTGCGCGAGCGCGCGGTAGCTGCGGGCGACGACGGCGCTGTCGAGCAAGTCCTGTATGGTCGCTAGCGCGCCTATCCTGAGCCCCTGTCCGGGGCTGTAAGTTATCCCGCGAAGCTCTCTGACCTCCTTGAGGTTGACGAGCCGCTTCGGGTGGACGATGTCGTCTTTCATCAGGGCGAGAAGGTCAGTCCCCCCCGCGAGCACCTCGGCCTCCCCCCACTGTGACCCAAGGAGGCTTACGACCTGCTCTTTCGTCGTGGGGCTTGCGTATTCAAATGCGCGCATTGTTGCCTCCTTTCTTTTCCAGAGCGTCGAGCACGCGGTCGGGCGTGAGCGGCAGAGAGGGGACCCGCACGCCTATGGCATTCGCCACGGCGTTGGAGAGCACGGCCGTCGGGGAGATGGCAGGCGGCTCCCCGAGGCCGATCACTCCGCGCTCGTCGTAGCCTTTGCCCGTCATCATGTGGACCACCAGTTCCCCGATGTCTCCGATCCCGGCCAGCTTGTAGAACTCCATGTTGGGGTTCAGCATGCGCCCGGTCGCCGCGTCCATCACCCGCTCTTCGTAGAGTGCGGAACAGACGCCCATGATCAGAGCGCCGTAGACCTGGCTCTCCGCCGTCTTCAGATCGATGATCAGCCCGCAATCCTGCACCGCGACTATCTTGTTAACCTTCACCACACCGGTCTCCACATCGACCGAGACATCGGCCATCTGCACGCCGCCGACGCCCTGGCTGGTGAGGGTCCCCGGTCCGGGGTTCTTCCCGCGCGCGGTGACGGGCATCGCCCCGAGCTTCGCGCATGCCTGCTTCCACGGCAACGCGCGTTTCGGGTCCGACTTCACGCGAATCATCCCGCCGACGGCTTCGAGGTCGGCAGGCTCGGCTTTCAGAGCGGGGGCCACCTTGGCGAATAGCAGGTCGAGCGCGTCGACGGAGCCGCGCCTCGGCGACGCGCTCACGCCGCCGATGGTCGTGCTCCCGCCCGAGCCCCCGGACGTCGGGTAGCGGTTGTCGCCGATCAACAGGTTGATGGAGTTCATCGGGAGGCCGAAGGTCTCGGCGGCGACCATCATAATGGTCGTCCGCGTCCCGGTGCCGAGGTCCTGCGTCCCCATCTTCACCTCGACCGACCCGTCGGGGTGAATCGTGACATCGCAGTCGCTCGCGTGGCCGCCCCCGCCCCACGTGTGCAGGGAGAGCCCGAGGCCGCGCTTGATCGGGCCGGCGGTCTTGTCTCCGCGGGGGTGCCAGTTCTTCTTCCAGCCGATGAGGTCGGCGGCGATGTTGAACTCCTCGCGGTAAATCTCCGCCCTCTGCCCGGTCAGGTCGATGTTCTTGAGGAAGAAGTCGAGCGGGTCCATCCCGAGTTGTGCGGCCATGTCTTCGAGCGCGCCCATCGTGATCAGGCACCCTTGCGGGTGGTTCGGCGCGCGCCACGCCCTTGAGCTGCCCACGTTATTCTGAATGGCCGTGTGCTGCTTCTTCTGGTTCGGTATCGCGAAGACGTATGGCAGGGGCGGCGAGCCGCCTCCGCCAATCCCGCCCGAGCCCCACGACTCGGACTCCCATGCGAGGATCGTCCCGTCTTTTTTCGCGCCCACCTTGACGCGCGCGTAAGCCGAGGGCCGCGTGCCCGCCACCATCAACTCCGCGTCGCGCTCAAGCATGATCTTTACCGGCTTGCCCCCGGCCAGCTTCGACAGCCGCGCGCCTTCGATGCCCCACCGGTCGGGGCCGAACTTGCTGCCGAACCCGCCCCCGACGTGGTCCATCCTCACCCTCACGTTGCCGGCAGGGATTTCGAGCGGCCTCGCCATCTCCCCCGCTATCCCCGAAACGTTTTGCGTCGAGATGTGGACGGTCAGGTTCTGCTCGCCTTCCCACTCGGCTATCGAGCCATGAGGTTCGAGGCAGCAGTGGGTGATGACCGGCATGCCATACGTCCCTTCCGAGATCACTTCCGACTCGGCAAAGGCTTTGTCCGGCTCGCCTTTCGTCTCCGCCGCCGCCTGCCGCGCCATCTGCATCTCCGCCGCGGCCTTCGTGTCGTTATCGACGACCAGATGCGGCAGGACTTCGTAGGTGACTTTGATCGCGCGGAGGGCGTCTTCGGCCGTCGGCTCATCGACCGCGGCCACGGCCAGAATCTCATCGCCCGCCCACCTGATCTCGGTGCCGGGCCCCTGTATCACCTTGACCGCTCTCACGCCCGGCATCTTCTCCGCCTCGGCGGAGTCTATGCTGACGATCTTCGCATGCGCGTGGGGCGAGCGGAGGATCTTGCCATAAAGCATGCCCGGCCTCTTGATGTCGTAAGTGTACTTGGCCTTGCCGGAGACTTTCTCCGGGCCATCGACGCGGGACACGCGCTTGCCGATTAAAGTTCGCTTCTCAGCTTCGGGCCATTTATATTCAGCCATTTCTCCGCCCCCCCCTCTTATTCTTCGCGGCCTGCGCGACCGCGGCCCTGATGCCGACGTAGGTGCCGCACCGGCAGAGGTTCCCGCCCAGCCCCCGCTCGACTTCCTCGGGAGTCGGGTTTGGGTTCTTGTCCAGGAACCCCTTGCAGGCGACGACGAAGCCGGGCGTGCAGAACCCGCACTGCTGCGCGTCGTTGTCGATGAAGGCCTGCTGGATCGGGTGCAGCTTGTCGCCCTGCGTCAAGCCTTCGACCGTCGTGACCGACTTGCCCTGCGCGTCTATCGCGAGCACGGAGCAGGAGTAGACCAGCTTGCCATCGAGAAGGACCGTGCAGGCCCCGCAGGTCCCGCGGTCGCACACGCGCTTGGCCCCCGTCACTTCCAGCTCGTGGCGGAGGGCTTCGAGAAGGGTCACCCGCGGCTCGACCTCGGCCACCTGTCTTTTGCCGTTGACCAGCAGGGTGACCGGCAACTTGCTCGGCCCGTAGACCTTCACCTCCGCCCCGGCCACGGTGATTACCCGGTGCCCCATGACGAGGGGGACGGACAGGGAGATGCCCGACGCCTTCAGGAAATTCCTTCGGGACAGACCCGAGCTTTGCTCTCTCGGCTTATCATCATCACTCATTAGTGCCTCCACAGTTGACCGCTTCAGGGCTTACCGGCCCTCGCGGGTGTCTCTCTGAACTCAAAATCTTGCCGACAACACGTGCATGGTCCCGGCGCGTAGGCGGTGATGTTGCAGACTTCGCAGAAATAAAATATGTCGAACAGCTTCCCATCATGGATGGACTGGACCTGAATGATCTCCAGGCGGTTCCCCGCGCGAGGCCGCGCGGTGATCAGCAACTCCCGCGCGCGGACCCGCGGGTCGGTGAAGATGGCCGCGGAAGTGTCCTCCTGTAAAAAATTGTAAAACGCTCCGTCGGCCCCGATCAGGCCGAACCCCTGCGAAGGATCCTCACACATGCTTGGGTCTCCGGGCCGCCTCCCCGAAGCGTCGAGGCAGACGGCGCGGCCTTTGACTTTAACCTGCCCGCCTTGGTACGGGTGACCGAACGCGGATGAAGAGTGAAACGCTGAAGCTTGAAAAAGCCCAATAAATAAGAGGAATATGCAAACCCTCATGCGGCTCTCGGTTCCCTGATTCATTGATTTAAAAGTCGGGCAGTAAACTCCGACGCGAGCGACTCGGGAATCTCCACCGGCCAATCAGGAATCCCGTCATCCCCTCCCGCGTCAGGCCGCCGGTAAGGTATCACAAGGCAGGGGCCAGTGGCCAGGAGTCAGGGGCCGGTGACGCCTCCCGCGATTTTGATTTACTCGAAACGGATTCGATAAAGAGAGTCTCGAATCACTCAGGGCTCTGTCGCCCGCCCCGGCCCCTGACCACTAGCCACCGGCCCCTTCTTCCATTACAATCTACGCAGGCGGAACAGAAGGACGCGTGAGTCCCGCCTTACCTTTCCTCAACCTGAGAGGTGTGGCAGTACAACCGGGTAACAAATAAATGTTGTATATTTATTAAGCTGTAGCTTGTGCTAACGACCTGTGTTATTGTTAGCTCGGTAAGCAGATGGAAACGCACAGTCGCAGCCCCCGCCAAATCAAAATTGCATAGTAACAAGGACGCCTGCCCTTCGGTTTCGAGGGCGAGCCCGATTCAACGGGGAGTTGATCGGGAAGTCAGGGACGTTGCAACGTTAGCCGGCAGGGCCTGCATCCGACGAGCGAAGATTCATCATCAGCAAGGACGGATTTATCATATGCTTAAGGCAAGACTTCGCAAACTAAACGCTCTATCTGTTCTCATAATATTTTTATTCACAGCCACGATCATACAAGCGGAGCCGGTTGGTCGTGCCTCGAAGTCGCGTAAGGCTGCCCGCAGCTCGAAGAAATCCGTTAAGAAATCGAGTAAGAAATCCAGCGCTAAAAGCAGCAGGTCCAGACGCGCCTCGGCGAAGTCGAGCCGGGCCGACAGGTCGAAGAAGGGGCGCACGTTGCAGGCCCGCGGACGGCGCGGCAAGTCGAGATGGCGCAAACAGGTCGCGAGCCGCCCGGCCACCTATCACAGGTCGGGGATTCACAACTTCCTGACGCAGTCCTGGGCCAACGCTCAGAGCGAGGGCGAGAAGGGCGAGCGGCTCCTCCCTCCCGCGCCCGCGTCATCCGGTCAGGAGATGGGCGGCCCGGCAGAGTCTCAGAGCACGCCTTTAGCGATAATAGCTCCGGCTCCCTCCGCCAACGATCTGGTGAGGGGGGCGCAGACCGCGCCGACCGGCGAAGAACCTTTCTCCCTCAACCCGCTCGTGAATGCCTACGCGGAGAGCCTCTTTTCCCGCGGGTACGACCCGACGAATCAGGGGTTCATAGTCGAGACCGTAAGCGGAGAGGTGCTCGCCGAGCACAACGCTGACAGGCCATTCAACCCGGCTTCCGTGGTCAAGGTCGCCACTTCTCTGGTCGCCATCAGCAAGCTCGGCCCCGACTTCCGCTTCCGCACTTCGCTTTACACGGACGGGGGGCTCGACCCCGCGACCGGGACTCTCCAAGGCAACCTCTACGTCGTGGGCAGCGGGGACCCGGCCTTCTTTTTCGAGAACGCCCTGCTGATCGCCGACCAACTCAACCGCGCGGGCATCAGAGCCGTCGCGGGGAACCTGGTCGTCCTCGGGCAGTTCTACTTCAACCTCTCCGCGTCCCGCGAGGCTTCCGCGAAGTCGTTCCGCAACACCCTCAATCCCGAGACCTGGGCAGGCGGAGTCAAGAGCGCCTACCCGAGATTTCTCGCTATGCGAACGCCGGAAGGTAAGGGCGAGACCGTGTCGAACGGACTGGCGAGGGTCGCGACGGGCGGCCTCGTGGTGCCCCCGTCCCTGAAGATATCCGGGGAAACGGTCACCGATCAGGCGGTAAATACCACCAACCTGAAACTGCTCGCCGTCCACACCTCCCTGCCGCTCGTCCGCGTGCTCAAGGGGTTGAACGATTTCTCGAATAACTGGATGGCTTCAGTCATCGGCAACCTCGTCGGGGGGCCGCTCGCCGTTCAGCACTTCCTGAGGACGGAAGTGGGCCTGAAGGAAGAGGAGTTGAACATCGTGACCTCTTCGGGCCTCGGGTCGAACTTCATCTCGCCGCGCGGCACGATTCAGATACTTCGAAAGCTCCACACCTACCTTGAGAAGGGCGGGCTCAGTCTGGACGACATGCTGCCGGTCGCGGGGATCGATCAGGGCACCCTTCAGCGCCGTTTCACGGACGGCTACCGGGGGGCGGTCGTGGGCAAGACCGGGACCCTCAACAGCGTGAGCGCGCTCGCGGGCGTGGCCTACACCCGGACGAAAGGGCCCCTGCTCTTCGTGATCTATAACCGGGGGGGGGCGGTCACGAGGTTCCGCGCCGCGCAGGACGAGACTATCAAGAAAATGATCACTTTCTATGGCGGCCCGGCCCCGATCCGTTACTCTCCCGAAGGGCCTCCGCGCGTCACCCAGCGCGCGCAGGAGTCGGGCTCGATGCTGGCGTCGCCGAAATAGAGAATGAAGAATCGAGGAATTACTCGCGCTCAAAAATGGCTCCTGGGCTTGAGCCTGATCCTGATCGCGGCGGCCGAAGTGGTAAAGCGCCTGCCGATGTCCGAGCGCGAGACGGTGATAGTTGGCGCGTCGGAGGTGATACTCGCAATGGTCATAGGTATCGCCTTCGGGATAGTGTCAAGCTCTCAGGAATGATGCCGCCCTGTGGGTCGCGGGGCGGCATCATTCTTTCCCGGCCTTATCCTCTTCCCTCCTTCACACCCGTTAATTAGACCGGCCTTGCTTTTTGCCCTGGAGAAAAAGATAATTTCATAAACTGGATGGAGCCGGTCAGGCTCCGGGTCATGGTCGGTGATTCTCCTGCGTCGTCAGGCGCGTAACTTTCGAAGCAACCTTCGGGTCATCTGAGTTGTTGAAGCTGGGTAAAGACTATGTCTAACCTCTGGTACATATGGTTGATTCTGGGCGCTCTCTTCATCCTGGCGGAGATGTTCACGACCGGTTTTGTGCTCATGTGGTTCGGCGTCGGGGCCCTGGTCGCCGGGCTGCTGGCCCTCTCCGGTCTGGTCGGGCTCCCGTTCCAGATCGTCGTCTTTCTGGTCGTTTCAATCGCGCTCGCGGTAGCTTCGAGGACGATCTTCGAGCGCTTCTTCCCGCTCGGGTCGTCCGGGAGTGAATTGAAGACCGGGATCGATTCCCTGCCGGGGCGGATCGGTGTGGTCGTCACTTCGTCCGCGGGCCCGAGAAAAGAAGGGGAGGTCCGCGTCTTCGGATCGATCTGGAGGGCGTTCCCCGCCGAGGGGGAGGACGCGCTCTCCGAAGGCGAGCAGGTGCGGATCGACCGGGTTGACGGCGTCTCGGTCTACGTCAGGCACGTGGACCAGTTGCCGTCGTGGAGGGCCGAAAAACAGTTGACCGAATGAGAGTGCGCGGTCATTTAATCAAATTGGTAACCGCCAAATGATTTCGAAGGAGCGAGAAAACGATGGAAATCGGACTGTTTGTACTGGGATTTATAGCCCTGGTCGTGCTGGTCACCCTGATCAAATCCTTCCGCGTCGTCGGCCAGGCTTCGGTAATGATCATCGAGCGGCTCGGAAAATTCCATAAAGTCGCCACCAGCGGTTTGAACATCATCATCCCCTTCGTGGACAAGCCCCGGTCGGTCTACTGGAGCGGGGTGCGTCCGGGGCTTTCGACGCTCGACCTCCGCGAGCAGTTGCTGGACTTCCCGCCGCAGCCCGTCATCACGCGCGATAACGTGACCGTCGGGATCGATTCGGTGCTCTACTACCAGATCACCGACCCGATCAAATCGACCTACGAGGTCGCCGACCTCACGGGGTCCATCATGCAGCTCACGATTACGGCGATGCGGTCCATCATCGGAGACCTGGACCTTGATCACACTTTCACCTCCCGCGACGTGATCAACAACAAGCTCCGGGCCGTCCTCGACGAAGCCACCGACCGGTGGGGGGTGAAGGTCACCCGCGTCGAGATCCGAAACATCCACCCGCCGGAGGACGTGCGGGTCACGATGGAAAAGCAGATGACCGCCGAGCGAAACAGGCGCGCGCTCATCCTTCAGGCCGACGGCGAAAAACAGGCCGCCATCGCTCGGGCCGAAGGCGAGAAGCAGGCCGCCATCGCCCGCGCCGAAGGCGAGAAGGAGTCCGCCATCCTTCGCGCGGAGGGTCAGGCTCAGGCGCGGCTGCGCGGGGCGGAGGCCGAGGGCCAGGCCATCCGAACCATCTCCGACTCGATCATGGAAGGACAGGGGAACCCCGCGCAGTACCTTCTGATGCAGAGGTACATCGAATCCCTTACGAACATGGCGGGGAGCAACAACGCGAAGGTGGTATTTATGCCGGTCGAGACGAGCGCGATGCTCTCTTCAATCGGCTCCCTCAAAGAAGTCTTTAAAGAATCGGGCGGGCCGGACGAAGGGCGCGAAAAGCTCCCGTCTTCGATCCAGCTCAACCGCTCCGGCAGGTAGCCCCGAGGCGAGAGAACCGACGCAATTCCGGGGAGGCGTGATCTCATCGAGACTACGAATCGGCGATGAAATCCGTCTCCCCATCCCCTTCGAAATACGCCTTATACAAAGCCTGCGCGAATTCCAGCTGGACCCGGTCCACGATGATTCTCAACTCGCCGAGGAAGGCGAGGTGAGGCAGGAGCGAGAGCGAATGGCCGCCCTGGACGTGGGCCGCCACGCCGTTCTGCTCAAGCATCTGCTTGACGAGCATCGCGACCGGGTACGCGAGAGGGCGGCAAAGCTCCACAAACTCGACCCCCCTCCGCGGCTTTTCCGACCGCCCTCGGACCGCCTGATCGCGGAGGGAAGAAGGCACGAGGCCGCACCCGCAGCCGGGGCACAAATCTACCCTCGGCTGAAACTCTCCCGCGCAGATTGGGCATAACATCCACATATTTGTTACGTCGTGCGGCCGGCACGCCCGCGAATTCGGGCCGCCCTTCACCTCTATTCTTTCTCGCCCGCGTCGAGCCTCCGCGACCGCGTCGAGCCATACTCGATGAGCCAGTCGATGTCGGCTTTCATCCGGCGCGACCACGCGTAGATGCCTTTCACCGCTTCCGCCTGTTCCTGAGTCAGGCGGCCGTAGACGCCCTGCTCGAGCTGTTCGGCGAACCCTAACACCGACTGCAGCGAAGATTCCAGTTCGTGGCCCGCGTTCACGATGAACTCGCTCTTTAGACGGTTGATCTCTAATAACTGGTTCGCCGATTTTTGCAGGCGCCTGCCGTCTTCCGACAACCTCTCGATGTCCCGCCTCAACTCCGCTTCCCCCGAGCCCGCCCCGGCCGAAGCCGCGCCCGCTTTCGCCAGCTCCTCTTCGAGGCTTGAGACTCTGGCCTGAAGCTCCGCCACCCGCGCCCCGGCCTCGCCGTCCGCGCCGCCGAGGTGATCCACGTTGCTGATCACGACCAACTGGCCCGCGAATTCCCCCTTCGCGTTTCGGACCGGAGCGACCGCGATGCTGACCCTCTGGCCCCGCGCCGTACGCGACTCAACGCGCGACGGGTCGCGCGAGGCCATCACCGTGTCCCAGATTGCCTCGTCGGACATGGCGAGCGATTCCATCATCTCGACCACGTGGCCGAGGTCCTCCTGCCTCAGCCCCAGCCATTCGCGAGCCGTCTGGTTGAAGAAGGTGAGCCTGCCTTCCCTGTCGAGCCCGACCACGGCTTCGGGGATGGCGTTTATGACGCCCTGCGCCCGGCTCGCCGTCTCGACCGCCTTCCGGGCCTCCTCGCCCGCCGCGTCTCTGGCCCGCGTCGCAGCCTCGAATTCCTGCGCGTTCGAAAAAGAGAGGGCGAGCTGCCGGGCCACGCGGTCCGCGAATTCCACCTCCTCCGGTTGCCATTTGCGCTCGCGGTCGGACTCGTGGAGATAAAGAATGCCATGGAGCCGGCCCCCGACTTTGAACGGCACCGCGAGCTCAGAGATGATCTGCAACCGGCTCACCAAATCCTGCGGCAGGAGGGAGCGCGAGCGGGAATCATCCACGATGATTGGTCCGCCTTCGGGCGATTCCTCCGACACCCTCTGAAACAGGTCCGGGGGCAGCCCAGCATTCTTGGCGGACACAACGTTCGGGCCTAAATACTCGTGCTCCGGAGCGACGGAGCGCCCCTGCTCGTCGAACTCGATCACGACCGCGCGCGACACTCCGAGCGCGTGGCCCAGGATCTCGACCGTCGCGTCCAGAACTTCCGCGGGGGTGCGCAGGCGCTGCATCGCCTCCGACAGGCCGAGGTATGAGCTTTCCACCCTCAGCTTGTTGCCCCGCGCGTCCGGGGTCTTCAACGCCTCGCCGATTACGGAAGCGGCGGTTTGCAAATCGAGCACCTCCGACTCGCTCCATGTCCGCGGCGCGGACGTATGAATCTCGACGACTCCGGTCGCGTCATCCATCCGGACGGGGACCCCCAGGTAAGAGAGGATGCCGCTTTCGTGGGCCTCCCTCGGGAAGAGGCAGCGGGGGTCGGAGGGCGCGTCTTCGAGCGCGAGGGGCTCGCCCGTTTCGGCCACACTCCCCGCGAGCCCCTGGCCCACCGGCAGGGGGAGGAACTCCGCAGACCTCAGCCCATAAGAGCCCACCATTTTAATCATCGAAGTGCCGGGCTCGGTCCTCCACAGGGCGGCGCTGTCGGAGCCCATCAGTTTCGCCAGCTCGCGAGCAACGTCCGAGAACCGCGAGGGCTCGTCGAAGTTCGAGACGAGCGACCGGAAAAATTCGACGCTCCTGGCGGAGCGCTCCTCCTTGCGGCTCAGCTCCCGCTCCCGCTCCCCGATTTCGAGGGCGACCGCGAGCCGGTTCCCAAGGTGCGTCACCGGCTCGGACAACCTGGCCAGATCGTCCGGGTTCCTGAGGTCGCCCGGCTCGGCGAGGAAGACTCCGGTCCACCCGAAAGCACCCCTCCACGGGAGGACTACCACCGACTTAGGGCGATCCGCGTCAGCCGGCGGAGGCGAGCCGGACGGGTCCGAACCTCCGGGCCGTTCCGCGAAAAGGTCCGCGTCGGCAATCTGCGGGTGCCAGAAGCCCTGCACCTGCGATTTAATGATGGACTCCGGCAAATCCGAAGCCTGAAACCCGAGCGACCCGGTCTGCCTCTGCAAGGGGAGGCGCGAGAGTGAGGCCCCGTCGTCGCGGCCCGCGTAGACCGCTACCACAGGCATGGACAAAAAATCGCGGAACAGTTGCGCTATGTCCCTTACGATGTCTTCGGGGTTCTTGAGGTACTGAATCTGCTCGGCCGCCTGCCCGAATTGAGTCTCCCGCTCCATCGAGACCAGCTCCGAGCGTATCCCGGTTTCGCGGGCGTCCTTATTCTTCCGATAACGCAAAAACAGGAAGACCAGAAGAGCGAAGAGAAAGACGGCAACGATGATTAAAATCACAATCGGGTCTTTTAAGTACCTCTCGATGATCTCACTCTGCATGCTCGTTCCCCTAAAGAGGCATGGAAATTTTGCTTGAATTCGTTACCCTTCCTGCGCGTCCCGGTCGACTTAAGGCATCAGAGACTTTCAGGTAAGCCCAAGCGCGAAAAGTCTATTCTCAAAGGCCGTGCTAGCGCAACGCTAAACTATGGTTCTCCCTGGCCGAATGCCGGGCCGGTTTCGTCGTCCGGTGCTTGCGCGCGGCATGCGCGGGCTGTAGAATTCCGCAAGCTTGGCGATCTATCAGCAAAAAGACATTTAGCGAAAATCCCAGTGGAGAAATCAAGGAGGGCTGGCTATGTCCATCGAAGGACCTTCACGCCGTCGACGATCCTGGTCAACAAAGATGCGAGTGGTTTCAAATTTCTCTGGAATGAAGTCGGTGATCCCGGCCCTGGTGGCCTTCGCGGTCATCGCGGGGGGCATGCCTTCCATGCGGGCCGAGGCCGCGAGCAGGAAGGTCGAGAAGCTCGCGGGCTCGGTGACCATCTACCGCGACGGCTACGGCGTCCCGCACGTGTCCGGGCCTACCGACGCGAGCTGCGTCTTCGGGTACGTTTACGCGCAGGCCGAGGACAACTTCTGGCAGATCGAAGACACGGTCATCCGCGCGCTCGGCCGGGCCTCGGAAGTTTACGGGGAGGGCGGCAAGCCCGAGGACTCCACCAACTTCATCTACGGGGGGAGCCCGCTCACCAACGACATGGTGAACCGCGCTCTTGAGATCCCGCGCCTCGCGAGGGCGGAGTACGACAAGTCCAGCCCGAAGATGAAAGAGCTCAGCGCGGCGGTCTCCGACGCCCTGAATTATTACCTTGAGCGGAACCCCCAGGTGAAGCCGCGGCTCATCACCAGATTCGAGCCGTGGTTCGGGTTCGCCGTCGGCCGCTTCTCGCTCTACCAGCAATTCATTTACGGGAAGAGCGGGCTGCGCAAAGAGGAGATCCGCACGGCCGTCCGCGAGGCGGAGGCCGACGCCCCGGCGGGCCCCAACTCGTCGCTCAAAATATCTCTGAACGACTCCTTCGAAGCGGACGCGCTTGAGCCCGTGGTCGGCTCGAACATGTGGGCGGTCGGCCCTTCGAAGAGCGCGACGGGGCATGCGATGCTCTTCGTGAACCCGCACCAGCCGCTCTTCGGGCCGGGCCAGTGGTACGAAGGGCACCTGATAAGCGGAGAGGGCTGGAACATCTCGGGGGCGTCATTCTTCGGCTCTCCCTTCCCCACCATCGGCCATAACGAGCACCTCGGCTGGAGCCACACGGTCAACGACCCCGACATCGCCGACGTTTACGCCGAGAACTTCGACGACCCGAAAGACCCGCTCTCGTACCGTTACGGCGGCGAGCGCCGGAAGGCGACCGAGTGGACCGACACGATCAAGGTCAAGTCGGGCAATTCGGCGGTGGCGAAGACCTACAAGTTCGTCAAGACTCACCACGGCCCCGTAGTCGCCGTGCGCGAGGGCAAGCGCCTTTCGGTCAGGTTCTCAAGGCTTGAAGAAGGCGGCTTCCTGGAGGAGTGGTACGCGATGAGCAAGGCGCGCAACCTCTCCGAGTTCAAGGCCGCCATGTCAAAGCTCGCGGTCCCGATGTTCAACGCGATGTACGCGGACCGCGAGGGGAACATCTTCTACGTTTACAACGGGGCGGTCCCGCGCAGGTCAACGAAGTTCGACTGGAAAAAGCCCGTGGACGGGAGCAACCCCGAGACCGAATGGCAGGGCTTTCATAAATTCGAAGAGCTCCCCCAGCTGACCAACCCGAAGACCGGGTGGATGCAGAACTGCAACCAGACGCCTATGACCACGACCTCCGAGGGCAACCCCGAGAAGGCCGCATTCCCCGAGTACATGATCCGCGAGAACGATAACGCGCGGGCCCGCATATCCCGAAAGATACTCGCGGGCAAGGACAAGTTCACGTTCGGGGACTGGACGCGCGCGGCCTTCGACACGACGGTGATCGAAGCCGACGTTTACGTCCCGCAGATCATATCCGAGTGGGAGAAGCTGAGGGAGTCGGACTCCGCGCGCGCGGAAAAGCTCGCCCCCGCAATCGCGGAGCTTAAGTCATGGAACCGGGTCGGCAGCATCGACTCGAAAGGGATGACGCTTTTCACGCTCTGGTTCGAGAAAGGCCAGAGGCTTCTCGCGGCCAGAGACACCAACCCCTGGCTGCGCGTCCGCGCGCTTGAGCAGACCATCGCCGACCTTCAACGAGACTTCGGCACGTGGGCCGTGGCATGGGGTGAGATAAACCGGCTGCAAAGAATCCACACGGGAGGGGAGGAGCCGTTCAGCGACGCGCGGGAGAGCCTGCCCGTGGCGGGCGGGCCGGGGCCCGTGGGGATAGTCTTCAACTTCTACACGAAGCCCGAGAAGGGGCAGAAGCGCCGCTACGGATTCGTGGGCCACTCGTTCGTCAGCGTCATAGAATTCGGGCCGAAGGTCAACGCCCTGTCCGTTCTGGCGTTCGGCCAGAGCGCCGACCCGAAGTCGCCTCACTACTTCGATCAGGCGAAGCTCTACTCGAGGCAGCAATTCAAACAGGTGCTTTTCACTCTCCCTGAAGTGAAATCGAAGAGCGTCCGCTCTTACCGTCCCGGCGAGAAGGCGGCGCGAAAAGCGGCGTGACGATTGAAGGTGAGCGGGCGGCCGCGACGGTCGCCCGCTCGCCTTCACCTGAATGTTCTGATCGAAAGGGGAAGGTGCGCGGTCGAGTTGAGCATGAAGAGTCGCATCTCCCGTTCGCGGGAGCGAATGACCGTGACGCTAGAATTGTAGATCACCCCGAGGACGCTCAGAAATTTTTCGTCCGTGAGTTCGAGTGAAGCCGCCGCGAGTATCGCGATGGGAGTCGCGGAAGTGAAGACCGCGACCGCGCCCTCGGACTCTCCCGAAAAGTCCCCCAGGCAGGACTCGATCCGGCCCCGAAATCCCGCCCAAGATTCGCCCTGATAATCGGGGTAACGGTTCTCCATCCACGCTCGGATGACGGCGGCATCGCACCGGCCCGTGGCCCCGCGAGTCGTGTGCGGGTCATTGCGCAGGGCCTCGCCCATCTCCTCGAAATCTCTGGCGAACTCGGGGCTCTCCTCGATCAGGCGCTTTGAGATCGCCAGATATATTGAGCGCAGGTTGAACTCATCCCAGCGGTGATCGGTCACCACGTCGGGGCGAGGTAGGCCCGAGTCCGCGTAAGCGGACAGGGCGATCTCCGCCGTGAGCCTCTGCCTTTGAAGGCTGCCGGAATAGGCCGCCTCGAACGTCACGCCCTGCCGAACGAGGTGGACGCCGAGCAGGCGGGCTTGCTCGCGGCCGAGGTCCGACAACACGTCGTAGTTTTCGCGCGTCCCCGCCTGCGCGTGGCGGACCAGATATATCAGGCTCACAGTTATCCCTACCGACTTTCAGATTCCCGAATCCGTTGCGAGGTCGCGGGCGGCCCTGGCAAGACCTTCCACGCGGCGGCCGAAATCCCTGAACCGCTCGTCGTGCGTCTGCCCGCGAACGTAGCGAAAATATATCTGCTGAAGGACCACCGCTACCTTGAACAGGGCGAAGGTCTCGTAGAAGGCGATCCCGGAAACGTCGCGGCCCGTCCGCTCGGAGTAGAGGTCGACTATCTCCGGGCGGCTCAGCCAGCCCGGTTGAATGGTGACGGGGCTGATCGATTCTCTGCGCGCCTCCGGGTCGTCCTTCTGCGCCCAGTAACAGAGGAAGATTCCGAGGTCGATCAGGGGGTCGCCCACCGTGCACATCTCCCAATCGAGCACGGCGACCACGCGCGACGGGTCGGACGGGTCGAGCATAACGTTATCGAGCTTGAAATCATTATGCACGAGCGTCGCGGGGCGGCCCGCCTCCTGGTCGGGCTCGGGCGGTATCCGCCCCGCGAGCCATGAGATCACCTCTTCGATCTCCGGGACTTCGCTCGTCTTCGACCTGTGCCACCGCTCGGTCCACCCTTTTACCTGTCTCGAAACGAAGCCGACCGGCTTCCCGATGTTGGCGAGCCCTCCGGAATAAATATCGACTTTATGCAGAGAGGCGAGCGTGTCGACCATCCCACGGCTGACCCGCCTCCGGGCCGCGAGGTCCTCCCCGACCTCGGGGGGAATCTCCCTGCGAATCACCAGCCCGCGCCTGCGCTCCATCAGGTAGAACGGCGCCCCTATAACGTCGAGGTCGTCGCAGAGCAGGTACGGCTTCGGGGCCAGAGGGAAGACGGGGTTGATCGCGCGCAACAGTTTGAACTCGCGCGGCATGTCGTGCGCGGTCGGGGCGACGGGGCCGAAGGGGGGGCGCCTCAGCACGAAGTCATGCCCGCCGAGTCGGACGAGGTAGGTCAGGTTCGAATGGCCCCCCGGAAATTGTTCCAGCTCAATCGACGCATCGTCGAGGTCCTGCCCCGGCATCAAGTCAGGCAGGTGCAATCGCAGGTAGCGCTCAAGCGAAGCGAGGTCGAGTTCTTCGCCCGACCGTATCGGCGCGGTGTCGTTCAGATAGGCGTTGCTATTCGGTGTCATACTTTGTTTTTCAGGTGAGGGATATTATTCGGATCGGCCGCTTTATTCAAGGATGGATCAGTTGAAACCTCACCCGCCGCATGGTATCTTCGCGCGATCGAGGCGTTGAGACACAAAGCTCCGCGGCAGGCATTCAGGGAAGTTGCTTTAAAAGGGTGGAGTGCGGGATACTCTGATAGTGCGGACCGTAGAGATCAGGTTGCGAATCGGGTAACTGCCAACGGCCAGAGTGATTCTGCTGCATCCTGGGGAACATTTTGCCCGGCGGGGACGTGATAGAAGGTGTACGCGAGCGGTACGGCACTTTCGAGGACCAACGAACCTAATAAGCATCGGGTTATGAAGACGGCGGCCATCAGGTCCGGGGGACACCCCTGAGAATCGAAGACCTGCGCGGAAACCGAGTCTCGCATCGCGGCCGTAATTGGCAGTGAGGAAATCATGGAAAACACTCTGCTCATCGCCGAAGATGATTCTACGAGCCGAAGGATTTTATGCGAGGCGCTCGCGAAAGACGGCTACCGCATCCTCGAAGTCGCGGACGGGACCGCGGCGCTCGACGTAATCGAGCGCGAGCACATTGACGTGCTACTGACCGATGTCGTCATGCCCGGAATGGACGGGATCGAGCTGCTCGAACGGGCGCGGCTGGTCCAGCCTCATTTCCGCGCCATTATAATGAGCGGCCACAGCACCCCCGAAGCGGTGATCGGAGCGTTTCGCAATAAGGCGTGTGATTTCCTCTCCAAGCCATTCGAACTCGAAGAGCTCCGCACGGCCGTGCGGGCGGCGCTCGAACGCAATATAGAATGCCAGATCGAGATCATCTCCGCGAAACCTGACTGGATCGAAATCCGCGTCCCCTGCGACCTCGACGCGGTAGAGCCGATCCAGAAATTCCTGATCGAGCTTGAGGGCACTCTGCCGCGAGACACCAGAGAGGCAATCGGCTCCGTCTTCCGCGAGATGTTGAATAACGCAATCGAGCACGGGGGCAAGTGCGACATCACCAAGCGGGTCGAAGTCAAATACATGCGCCTCAAGCGCGCGATAATCTATTCGATAAAAGACCCCGGAGAGGGCTTCAGGATCGAGGACATACAGCACGCGGCGCTGCTGAACCCCGAGGACAACCCTGTCCGGCATATGCAGGTGAGGCAGGAGAAAGGCCTCAGGCCTGGCGGGTTCGGCATACTCGTCGCCTCACAGGTGATAGACGAGCTTCTGTATAACGAGAAACATAACGAGCTGATCTTCGTCAAATACCTCGACGACCTCCCGCACTCGTGAAATGAGCCGACCTTGCTTCCAGCCAGCTTGCCACGAGATCGTACACTTCAAATTTTTCGGGCTCGTTGAACAGCTCGTGATAATAGCCCGGATAGATCTTCAACTCCTTGTCCTTCGAGCTTACCTCTTCGAACAGCCTCTTCGCCCCGTCTTCGCTGATGAGCTTGTCTTCGGTCCCCTGAAGCATAAGCAAAGGGAGCGTCAGGAGCGGGCCGAGCCCTCTCACTTCCCGCATCGCCTCCGTAATCTCGGCATACCACCGCGCGCTTACGAGCCGGTTAACCAGAGGGTCCGAGGCGTAGGCCTTTCCCACCTCCGGGTCCCTGCTCAGGGACGAAGGGTCGATGCCGTTGTCGAGCCTCACTCGTGGGGCGACCGCCGCGCTGATGCGGGCGGCCATCAGCTTGGCCCGCGGGACTTTCGCGGCGACCTTGATCGCCGGGGCGGAGACTACCAGACCTGCCAAACGGGCCGAGCTCTTCGCGGCGTACCTCAAAGCGACGAGCCCGCCCATGCTGTGCCCGATTATGAAGGTGCCGCGATGGCTCGGGTGCCCCTCGACCGAAGAGACCACCCTGTCAAGGTCGTCTTCGTAGTCCGTGAATTTCTCGACGTGCCCCCGCAAGCCCTCGGACTTGCCGTGCCCCCGGTGGTCGTAAGCAGTCACGGAATAATTTCGTTCGACGAGGTAATTGGTCAGGGGAAGGTATCGCCCGCTGTGCTCGCCGAGCCCGTGGACCAGGACCACGTCCGCGCGGGCGTTACTCGCCTCGTGCCTTCTGATGTAGAGCCGCAGGCGGTCAGACGTGCAAATAGAGTCTTCAATGTAAGTCATCGAGGCAATCTCCGCCGATCGAATCATGAACTTGTGATGTTCGCACAGATTAGTTCCTCGCACGGCCTTTTGCAACATCCCCCCACGCTTTAAAGAACACGACTTTATTCAAAAGATGGCCGATAGAGTGACAGAGGAAGCTGCCGGCGGCAGTGCGTGCGGCATAAGAGTGGCTAAGAGCAGGATGGCTCATACTCTTGCTCGTCCCTCGGAGATTTTCTCACAACTTGCTCACCGGCTGCTCACTTTTCTCACACTCCGGGAGGCTAATATCTCCGAGGGCCGGTCGTCCAGGCCCCTCGCGGGAGAGTCCCGGCAATCACGAACGAAAGGACCGGAGGTCGGTGACCG
>DASQDI010000036.1:0-32583 GCA_035634255.1 Blastocatellia bacterium | reverse complement strand
GGGCCGAGTGATCGCGATTAAAAGCAGGGCTAAAATCAGAAACAATCCCGTTCCTGTTTTCATAAAAAACATCTCCGATAGTTCTGCCAACGTTTTTCGTACCCTTCACCTGCTCTTTCGCCGGGCGATTCAGGCGTTCGGGAACCCGCCCGGCACCGGGCAGACAGTCACAGCAGGAAGTATAAGCGCAAATCTACTGATGTGGCATAGGAATTGAATGTTTAAATCATAAATGAAAAGTTTGACAGGAATGCGTACAACCAGCGTTTACCGCGGGCGGTAATCTGTCTCGTATAAAGGCAATAACGAACGGAGGGTGAAGGGTATGAAGAAGGTAAGAATTATTGCTTCATTGGCATTTATGATGACGCTGTCGGGCCTGGCTACCGTAGCCCAGGCACATTACCAGCGCCAGTCTTACGCTAATGACCGAGATGTTCAACAGCTGATCCGGCGCATTGAAACTCGCACCGATAATTTCCGGGCGAGCCTTGAAAGAGCGCTTGATCGCAGCCGGCTTGATGAAACTCGAAGGGAAGACAATATAAATCAGTTGGTAAGCGATTTCGAGCAGGCGACAAACCAGCTGCGCGACCGCTTCAACACTCGCCGGTCAGAGGCATCGGATGTCCAGATGGTGCTTGACCGCGCCGCCTTGATAGACAGATTCATGCGGCGGCAGAATCTTGCGAATGCCGCCGAGCGTCAATGGAGTTTGCTCAAGGGTGATCTCAACACTCTGGCAAGCTACTACCGCGTCGCCTGGAATTGGAGCGACCCGCGCCAGGACGACCTGGGCGTCAACGACCGCCCGCGCGTCAACGACCGGTGGACCGGCACGTTCAGGCTAAACACTTCGCAAAGTGATGACGCGCGGCTCGCGGTCGAGCGGGCGGTGAGAGACCTCCCGTCCAATCAGCGGCAGCTGGCTTACAACGCTCTGCTCGCCCGCGTCGAAGCCCCTGAGATGATCGCTCTGGAAAGACAGGGGCGAACGATTACGCTCGCGTCTTCACGCGCCGCGCAGACAACATTCGAAGCCGACGGGCGTGAGCACGTGGAGCAATACCCCAACAGCAGCCGCACCTCGCGCGTGCGCGCAACTTTGAACGGGGGCCAGTTCACGGTCGCCTCGACCGGTGATCGCACGACCGATTTTTCGGTGACTTTCGACCCTCTGAATAACGGCAACCGCCTCCGCGTGACGCGGCAGTTGTATTCGGAGCGACTCACGCAGCCCGTGATGATACGGAGCGTCTATGACCGCGTTTCGGACGTGGCCCAATGGAACGTCTACAACGGAACGCCGAACTACCCGAGTCTCGGCGCGGGTAATTTCATAGTGCCTGACGGCCTGACCCTCGTGACGAGGCTGAACACGAACCTGGACACCAACCGCACGCGCGCCGGAGACCCCTTCACTCTGACCGTGTTGTCGCCTTCGCAGTATCGGGACGCGACGATAGAAGGCGTCGTCGGGGATGTGGACAGGGGAGGCCGCATAACCGGGCGGACCGAGATGGCGCTCAACCTGCATCGAATAAGGATGACCAACGGCCAGACGTACAGGTTCGAAGGCATCATTGAAAGTGTTCGCGCAGCGGATGGCGGGGAGGTTAGTTTGGATAACGAAGGGATGGTGCGCGAGGATGATAGCCAGACCGAGCGGACTATCAAGCGCGGGGCGATAGGCGCCGCGATAGGCGCAGTCATAGGGGCTATAGCCGACGGCGGTAAGGGCGCGGCAATAGGTGCCGTGCTTGGCGGCGGCGCCGGAGCAGGCTCGGTGTACATTCAAGGCCGCGACGATCTTGAGTTGATGAGCGGCAGCGAAATAACAATAAGGGCAGTCGCGCCGAGAGCCATCCGCTAAGATAACCCGACCTGGCCGAGGCTTGAGGGAACGGTCAACGCCAGACCGGACAATAAATATAATTGCGATGATGCGCTCGACCTTTCATGAGCGCATCATCGCAACGGGCCGCTTGTGCTCGTCACAAATCGGTCACAAAGAAAAAGCGGAGCCGAATGACTCCGCTAAATCTTGGGAATTAAAGTCGGGGCGATTGGATTCGAACCAACGACCTCTCGGTCCCGAACCGAGCGCTCTACCAGGCTGAGCCACGCCCCGTCGAAGAATTGATACTATACCCGCCATCTTCTCGAATTGTCAAAGTTATCTTCCGGGTTTTATCCCGCGATTCGCGGCGTCGCGCGATCTATTTCGGGGCCGGAGCTTTACACCTCCGCGAAAGAGTACTTATAATTTTCAGCTTATGGCCCTTAACCACGAGACGGTAATCATATTCGACTTCGGCGGTCAGTACACCCAACTCATCGCGCGGCGCGTCCGCGAGCTCGGGGTTTACTGCGAGATCCTTCCATTCAACACGCCTCTGGGGGAAGTGAAGAAGAAGGACCCGCGCGGGCTCATCCTTTCGGGCGGCCCCTCGTCCGTCTACGACGAAGGGGCCCCGCACCCCGACCCCGCGGTAATCGACATGGGCGTGCCCGTGCTCGGCATCTGCTACGGGGTGCAGCTCCTCTCTTACTTTCTCGGGGGCGAGGTCAAGCCCTCCACGCGGCGAGAGTACGGGTACGCCGAAGTGGAGATACAGCCGGGCAGCCGGTTGCTCTCCGGCATACCCTCGCCTACGAGGGCGTGGATGAGCCACGGCGATTACGTGAGCCGCCCCCCCGAGGGCTTCAGCATCACCGCCTCGACCGAGGCCGCAATCGGGGCAATCGAGAACGTCGACCGCGACCTCTACGGAGTTCAGTTTCACCCCGAGGTCGCGCACACGCCTCAGGGCAGGGATATTCTGCGGAATTTCCTCGTCAAGGTCTGCGGCCTGCGCTGCGACTGGACCATGTCGTCTTTCATCGAGACGACGGTCGAAGAGATTCGCGCGCGCGTCGGGGGCGGGAAGGCCGTGTGCGGGCTGTCGGGCGGCGTAGACTCTTCGGTGGCCGCCGCGCTTGTCGCCCGCGCCATCGGGGACCGCCAGACCTGCATATTCGTGGACACGGGGCTGCTGCGCAAGAACGAATACGGGGAGGTTCTGGAGGCGTACCGCGAGATGGACCTCAACGTGGTCGGGGTCGCGGCGGGCGAAAGGTTTCTTTCGCGGCTCGCGGGCGTCTCCGACCCCGAGCGCAAGCGCAAGATCATCGGCAATGAGTTCATCGAGATATTTCAGGAGGAGGCAAAGAGGCTCGGAGTGGTGGACTACCTGGTCCAGGGCACGCTCTACCCGGACGTGATCGAGTCGGTCTCCGTCAAAGGGCCTTCGGCCGTGATCAAGTCGCACCATAACGTCGGGGGGCTGCCGGAGAAGATGCACCTCAAGCTGGTCGAACCCCTGCGCGAGCTGTTCAAGGATGAGGTGCGAAGGGTGGGCCGCGAGCTCGGCCTGCCTGAAGAGATCATAGGCCGCCAGCCCTTCCCCGGCCCCGGCCTCGCCGTCCGCATACTTGGCGAAGTCACCCCCGACCGGGTCGCCCTGCTGCAAGAGGCCGACCACATCATGATCGAGGAGATCCGCCGCGCCGACCTCTACGATCAAATCTGGCAATCCTTCGCGGTGCTGCTACCGGTCTCGACCGTGGGGGTCATGGGGGACAACCGCACTTACGATAACGCCATCGCGCTCCGCGCGGTCGATTCGGTCGACGGCATGACCGCCGACTGGTCCCGCATCCCTTACGACGTTTTGCAGAGAATCTCTTCGCGCATCGTGAGCGAAGTCCGCGGCGTCAACCGCGTCGTCTACGACATCAGCTCGAAGCCGCCTTCCACTATCGAATGGGAGTAATCTTCTAAAGGAGGAGCACCTTGCCGCAGCAAGCACCATCACGGAACAACCCGATTCAGGATTATGTAACGGTCGCCGAGCGCATCGAGAAGTTCTATGACCGCTACCCCGAAGGGCGCATAATAACTCACATCGTCGAGCACGACGCCGAGCGCGGATTCATCCTGATGCGCGCGGAAGGCTACAGGGCCCCCGACGACGTGCAGCCTTCGGCCACGGGACACGCCTTCGAGCTCCGGTCGGAAGGTTACGTCAACCGCACCAGCTACATCGAAAACTGCGAAAGCTCCTGCGTCGGGCGGATGCTGGCGCTGCTCGGTTTCGAAGTGAGGCGCGGGATCGCGAGCCGCGAAGAGATGGAGAAGTCCGCCCGGCTCGCCCAACAGGAGGCCCCCGCCAAAGAGCGCCCGCGCCCCGCGCCAGCGCCCGCTCCGGCGGTAGCCGACGAGGCCCCGAAGGCGGCGGCCAAGTCCGAGCCGCTCGCGACGGAAGATCAGAAGCAGGCCATCCTGAACCTGCTCGAAGAGTGCCGCCCCGGAGACAGGCGGGCCCAGCGCAAGCTCCTCACCGAAAGCACCGGCAAGGAATCGCGCGACAACCTGACTGAGCCCGAAGCGAGGAGCCTCATCTACAAGCTGAAACGGGAAGCTTCCAGAAACAGCATATAGATAACTTTGTGAAAGCCCCTCACCCGAGCTTTCGAACCAGAAAGATGGGGGCCGCCACGTGGCGATCAAGCTCGCGGAACCGATCCGGGTAATCGTCGGGCTTCACCCCGTCGCGCAGGTCGACGACGGCGAGTTCCGCGTCGAGAATGCGTTCGGGCGAGCCGAAGACGCGGTAGCGAGACGCGCGCCCCGCGACCATTTTAATGTCCATGTCCATCGACCTCTCCGCTTCCGGCAGGCTCAGTAATTTCATTCAGGTATCCTCGATCCTAAACTAATGACTCTACGAGGTCGGGCACCTCGTGAAAATTCCTGGCGACGCGGTCCGCGACGGTGCTCTCGCCCTCGCCGAGGGGTGTGACCCCCACGAACCTGATCGCGTGATAACCGGCGTTCCTGGCCCCCACGATGTCCGTGAATTCCAGATCGCCTACGTGCACGATCTCGCGGGGCTCGGCCCCGAGCGCGCGGGCCGTGCGCTCGAAGACCTCGCGGTGAGGCTTGGACCGGCCCGCCTCGTCGGAAAAAACCAGGGAATCGAATGCCGCGAGCAGCCCCGAGTCCGCGAGCACCTTCTTGAGCACGCGCCCCGGAGAGAACCCCACGTCTGAGATGATTCCGAGCCTGTAACTCGGCGCGAGCCGCTCTATCGCTTCGCGCACGCCGGGGATCAGTTGCGGGGGGCGTTCGAGTATGCCTTCCTCGTACGCCCTCACTATCTCCGACATCACGCCTTCATCCAGGCAAACGTCGAGGTGGGTCAGTATCCTTCCCACCCGTTCGGCGGTCGCCAGAGTGCGGTGCTCCTCGCGCCAGATGCGGTTGTGAGACTCGGCCTCGACCAGGCAAGCCTCCTCCAGATGGTCGTCGGTGAAAGCGCCGCAATCGCGCAACGCCTCCGCGAGCAGGCGGCGGCGCGTTGACTGGTAGAGCTTAAAGCCGCCGGGCTGCTCCGTGAACAGCGTATTCCAGAAATCGAAAGATATCGCCCTTATTCCCACCGGTTCTCCTGTAATTAATGGTGATCGCTCAAAGCCGTTTGTCTTTCTTCGCGCACGCACATATTTTAAATACATCGGCGCGCCCGGAACAAACGAGAGGCACTAATGTCATGCCCGAAGAACATGTAGCGAAATTCAGGAAAGCGCTCGAAACCGACGTGCGGGACTTCGGCCTCGGAGCCCTGACCGGGACTCAGCTCGACAGTCTGGCGAGGCATTACGAGCTGATGCGCGAGTGGAACCGCCACGTCAACCTCACGCGGATCGTCGAGCCGAAGGAGGCCGCGCGGCTCCATTACGCGGACTCCCTGTTCGGGGCCTCTTTCATCGGGGATTCAAAGACCGTGCTCGACATAGGCAGCGGGCCGGGTTTCCCGGCCATCCCCCTCGCGGTCTTCAGGCCCGATATACCCGTCACGGCGCTCGAAGCCAATCAGAAGAAATCGGTCTTCCTCTTCGAAGTGAAAGACGCGCTCGGGCTTTCGAATTTCAACGTCGCGCGCGCGCGCCTCGAAGAGTTCGACTGGTCTCCGTTCGACCTTCTGACCAGCCGCGCGCTCGACCGTTCGGACGAAGTGCTGCGCCCGCTCGTCAAGCGGCTCTCGCCCCCACAAAGGCTGATGCTCTACTGCGGCCCGGACCTGATCGAGAGCCTCGCGAGGTTCGCGCCCCCCGAGTACTCCGTCGAACGGCACGCGATACCGCGGAGCGAAGGGCGGTTCGTCGCCGTGTTCGCCCGGAAGTGACCCCGGAATCACGTTCGGTCAAAAGACTATTTTGCGGTCGGTGGAAGAAGGTCAATCTGATCATGCCCAAAATATCAGCGAGCCGGGATGGGCGAAAAGTCGAGCAATTAAAGATATTGGGCACAGGCCGCCCGGTGGCACGCGCGTTGCGATAGATACAGGCGGAAGCTTGAGACGCCTTTCGGTGCTCTCTTACGAGGCCATCATGATCTGCGCCGGTTAATTTGTGCGACCGGGAAAGCGTCGGCCATCTTCCACTCACCGCTCGGGCCTCACCCCTTGAGCGGCTGATGGCTGGCGTGGCGCTCGCGCAATAAACGAGTCAGAACCCTCTCTTACCGCTTCCGGTAGATCGTGATGGCCTCGGCTTTTTACCCTCTCACTCCGCGCCGCTCCCCTTCTCTATCCGACCCAGACCGTCGAGGTATGGCCGCAGCGCCTCAGGCACCACGACCGAGCCGTCCTCCTGCTGACAGTTCTCCAGTATCGCGAGCCAGGTCCGCCCGATGGCCAGCCCCGAGCCGTTGAGCGTGTGCGCGAATTCCGGCTTCGACCTGCCCTCGCGCCTGAACCTTATCTGCGCGCGCCGCGCCTGGAACGCTTCGCAATTGGAGCATGAGGAAATCTCGCGGTAGGTCTTCTGGCTGGGCAGCCAGACTTCGATGTCGTAGGTCTTCGCCGCCGAAAAGCCCATGTCGCCCGTCGATAAGAGCACCGTACGGTAAGGCAGGCCGAGGGCTTCGAGCACCGCTTCGGCGTCGCGCGTGAGCGACTCAAGCTCGTCGTAAGAATCTTCGGGCCGGGCTATCTTCACCAGCTCGACCTTGTCGAACTGGTGCTGGCGTATGAGGCCCCGCGTGTCTTTCCCATAGCTGCCCGCCTCAGACCTGAAGCAGGGGGTGTAGGCCGTCATGTGAATCGGCAGCTCCGCCGCGTCGAGGATCTCGCCCGCGTAGATGTTCGTCAGAGGCACCTCGGCGGTCGGCACCAGGTAGAAGTTGCGCTCGTCGGTGAGCTTGAACAGGTCCTCCTCGAACTTCGGGAGCTGCCCCGTGCCGAACAGGGAATCGGCGTTCACTATGAACGGCGGCGACATCTCCCGGTAGCCGTGCCTCTTCGTGTGCAGGTCGAGGCAGAAATTTATCAGCGCCCTCTCAAGCCTCGCGCCCGCGCCCGCCAGTATGCTGAAGCGCGAGCCCGTTATCTTGGTCGCGCGCTCCTGATCGAGTATGCCCAGGCCCGCGCCCAGGTCGACGTGGTCGCGGGGCTCGAAGTCGAACGCGCGGGGCTCGCCCCACCTCTTCACCTCCCGATTCGCCGACTCGTCCGCGCCCACGGGGGCGCTCTCGTGCGGGAGGTTCGGCACCGAGACCATCAAGGCATTCAAGTCGCTCTCGATCTCGCCCAACGACGACTCGGTCTTCGCGATCTCGTCGCCCAGCTCGCGCACGGCCGCGCGGCGCGATTCGGCCTCTTCCTTCCGGCCCGCCTTCATCAGCTTGCCGATCTCCTGGCTCTCGCGGTTGCGCGTGGCGTTCAAGTTGTCGCGGTTCCCGACGAGCGCGCGGCGTCGCTCATCCAGCTCCGTGAAGCGGTCGAGCGCCTCCATCGGGAAGCCGCGCTCCCGAAGCTTCCTCCTGACCTGATCGAATTCCTCGCGTACGAAGTTGATGTCGAGCATATCGGTACCTTTCGGGTGTTCGGAGTAAAGGGATAGCGTAAGTCGTCTTCCGAACGGCTGTCAATATGAACTGCTCGCGCGAAGTTGCGCGGGGAGGCCGGTTCTCGCTAGCATTCGGGGTGACTATGGAAGAGATGATGGAAGACGATTCCCTTGACGATGCGTTCGCCATGCGCGAGCGCGAAATCGAGACCCCCTCGGGCCCGGCCCGCCTGTCTTATCTGGTCTGCGAGCCCCTCGAACAGGCAGGCTTCCTCAACGCCTTCAGCACGCGGATGGGGGGAGTGAGCCCGCTGCCGTCTGCCGCTCTGAATCTGGCCCACTTCAAAGGGGACGAGAGGGAGAACGTTTCGGAGAACCGCCGCCGGTTCCTCAAGGCCATAGGCGCTGAAGGCTACGAGGTAATCACCGCGAGGCAGACCCATTCCGTGGAACGCTGCGTCGTGGAGTCGCGCGAGCAGGCGCGCGATGCCCGCTTCGAATGCGACGCCCTTCTCACCAAATCGCCCCGCCTGCTGCTCGGCATTCAGACCGCCGACTGCCTGCCCATTTTAATAGGCGACCCGAAAAGCGGCGCGATGGCGGCCATACACGCCGGCTGGCGCGGGACCGCCGGGCGCATAACCGAGCGAGCCATCGCGGACCTGATGATGAACCACGGCATGAACAGTCGCACGGCCATCGCGGTGCTCGGCCCCGCGGCATGCTCGGAGTGCTACGAGGTGGGCGAGGATGTGATCGAGCGATACAGGAAGGAATTCGGGTACTGGCGCAATCTGCTCGTGAATTTCAAGGAGGGGGGCAAAGCCCACCTCGACATCTACGCGGCGAATGCTCAGCAGCTCGCCTTCTGCGGCTTTTCGGAAGACCAGATTCACATAGCCCCTTACTGCACGATGCACCAGAACGAACTCTTCTTCTCTTACAGGCGCGAAGGCCGGGGCCAGCCTTCGGTCGCGGGCCGGTCTCTTTCGGTCATCGGCAAGGCGGATAAGGCGCTCGGTCAGGAGGGCGCGTGAACAGGCGAGGCCGCGGAGGTCACCTTCATCGTCCCCGGCTGAATCATGATGACCTTGTCATCCGCCGGTCTCTTTTTCTTAACCACGAACTTTGAGCCGTTCCACTGAAAATCAGTCTGGTACGCCTTGCGCTCGTTCATATCAACCGATATTTCCTGCACGGCCCCGGCTTCGGTAGAGCCGCATTGAACGAGGAATATCTGCCCTTTTACATGGCCCAGTTCCTGCAAGCCCTGCCCGTCGAAGTTAAAGAGCCTGAGCCTCATCTCACCCAACGAGCTTCCGGGAGTGAGGAGCATTATGTCGGGCCTCTGATCGCCCGTTACGTCGCAGGCGGAGAACTTCGTCGCGCCCGAGTCCAAGTTAAAGACCGAGAGCATCCCGGCCTTGAGGCCGACGGAGTTTTGCAGCAGAAGATCGTCCCCGAGCGCGTGAGCACGGAGAGCGTGAGGGGAGGCATCCAATCCCCCTCGTCGGGGGCGCGGCTCGTATGAACTGTCACGATCTCCTTCGCCTCGTCGCCGTTGAGGTCGGCCTCGACGAGCGCGGCCCTCGCGCCCGGCTCGTAAAAATGGAGCTTCGACCCTTCCGGCAGGTATCGCTCGACCTCTTCGACTTTCCCGCGGTCAGAGGGGCGGCCCTCCGCCGCCCCTGCCCCGAGCAACAGGACACAGGCTACGACAATCGAGATTTTAAAGAAGCTCGTCCGCGCATAACCTTCCCCTCACGCCTTGGGCGCGAAGTAGCCGCGGCGGTGGCGGACCGTCAGGTCTTTCTGGTTCTTGACCCGGAGCTGGATGGTCCTGAACGAGCCGTCTTTCGCTTCGTTGGCCGACTCGTACGTGACGATGTACTGCGAGCGCAGGTCCTCGTCTATCTGCGAGAAGGCGCGGTCGAGGTCTTCGAAATTGTTCGGGAAGAAGGCGCGGCCGCCGGTCTCCGCCGCGATCTTTTTCAAATCCCCTTTATTGATCCCGACGCGAGGGTCGGCGATGCCGATGGAGTACACGATGATCTCGCTGCGCCACGTCCGCTCTATCGCCTCGCGCATCTTAACCCTGCTCGACGTGTCGTTCCCGTCGGTCAGCAGGATGATGACGCGGCGGCCCGCCTCGCGCCTGAGCAGGTCGCTCGACACGGAGTAGATGGAGTCGAACATCGCGGTCGAGCCCGCGCCGCTCGGGTTGATGGGGGGCGTCCCCGCCACCGTGACTCCGGGCACTACGCTGATCTCCACCTGCCGGATCGCCTCCTCAAGCTTCCGGATGTCGTCTGTAAGGTCCTGCACGAGCACCGACTCGTGCTCGAACGTGACCACGGCCCCGAGGTCTTTCTTAGGGCGGAGGACTTTCTGCATGAAGCGCAGGCCGGCCTCCTTCTCTTCCGACAGCGTGTACTCCTGACTGCCCGATATGTCTATGAGCATGGCTATCGTGATCGGGAGGTCGGTCTGCCGGGTGAACGAGAAGATCTGCTGGGGCTTGTTGTCTTCGAGGATTTCCAGGTCGTCTTTGGTCAATTCGTTTATGTAGCGGTTCTTCTTGTCGGTCACGTTGAAAGGCACGGTGACGAGCTGCGTGCCCAGCTTGATCGGCTCGTCGTCATCCTGCGCTTCTTCGACCGGCTTCTTGTCCTTCTGCTGCTTGCCGGGGGCGGCGGGCTCGGGCTTCTGAGGCCGCCCGACGCTCGCGCCGGCCAGCCCCGCAAAAGACATAAAAGACACCATCAGTACTGCGATAAAACTAACCTTCATTGACTTCATTTTTTCACTTCTTCCGTCGGCGCGTAATACCCGCGGCGATGGATCAGGCGCACCTGATCGCGCCCCGCCAAACGCACCTCTATGCGGCGAAACGTCCCATCGCGCGCGACGTTTGATGGCGAGTAGGCCAGCAGGTACTGGCTGCGCAACTCGCTTTCGATCTGCCTGAAATCTTCGAGCAGGTCGTCGGGGCCCTGCGGGAAATAGGCCCGCCCGCCCGTCTCTTCGGAGACGCGCTTCAGCACGTCTTCGCGCACGCCCTCGAAGCGGAAGCGGTCGCCGATGCCGATGGCGTAGACGACGACGCCTGTGCGCCACGCCCGGTCTATCGCCTCGTCGAGCTTGCGGTTGCTCGCGTTATCGACCCCGTCCGTCAGGAGGATGATCGCGCGCCGCGTGACCGTGTCTTCGGCCGAGGCCCTCTGGTCCTCGCGGGCCAGAATCTCGTCGGCGGTGATGTAGATGGCGTCGTAGAGCGCGGTGGCCTGCCTGCGCATGGTCGAAGAGCCGAAGCGGCGCGAATACTGGATGCTGTCGAAGGCGCGGTTGAGCGTGTCCATCCGCGACGTGAGCCCCTGGATCAGCTCGACGTCGTCCTGAAAGGTGAGGATCGAAGCCGCGTCCTTGCCGGGCCTTATGATCGAGCGGAGGAACTCGCCCGCCGCACGCTTCTCCTGCGGGAAGGTGTGCTCCTGGCTGCCCGAGAGGTCCATCAGAATCGCGATGTTTATCGGCAGGCTGGCTTCGCGCTTGAAGGTGAAGACCTCCTGCGGCTGCCCGTCTTCGAGCACGGATATCTCTTCCTGGCGGATGTCCCCGACGATCCGATTGCTCCGGTCGACCGCGCTGAAGAGCACGTTGACCAGCTCCGTGCTGAGCTTGAGCGGGTCGTCGAGCGACGAGGTGTTGTCGTCCCTCGCGGGCGGCCTCTGCGACTGCGACCCCTGCGGAGACGGCCTCTGGCCGGGCCTCGACTTCTGCTGCGCCGCGAGCGGCAGGGCGCCGACCGCCATAAGGAGTAGGAGCGTCGCTGCGATTGATGAACCGGTTTTTCTTTGCATATTCACTCGCCTGCCGTCGTAGTCCTGCCGGAATTTTCGGGCCCCCGAGGCCTAGTAAGTGTACCCGTCTTTGTGGAAGAGCCTGCCCTTGACATTCACGAGCTTCACTTTGATGACGCGGGGCTTGCCGGTCTTCTCCTGATTGTCGGGCGTGTAGTTGATGACGTACTCCTGCCGCAGGTCCTGCGCGACTTCGCTGAAGGCCCTGAACAGCTCGATCTTCTGAGAGGGCAGAAAGACCTGACCGCCGGTCCGCTCGCACAACTGGCGCAACTCCTTGTCGTCCGCGTTCTCCACCATGCCCGAGGCCATCCCCTTGAAGTTCTTGGTGCTGATGCCGAAGATCGTCACGTCATACCGCTGCGCCATCTCGATTGCCTCCCTCAGGGTCCGGTCGCTCGCCGTGTCCTCCCCGTCGGATAGGACGACTATAACGCGGCGGGCCTCCGAGCCCTGAAGCGTGGACATCTTCTCCTCGATCAGGCGGTAGACGCCGTCGTAAAGCCGCGTGTACCCGCTCGATTTCACTTTTCTTATCGCTTTAATCAGGGGCTCCTGCGCGTCGGTGAAGTCCTGGTGCAGCTCGACATCGGAATCGAAGGTCGCGAACAGCACCTTGTCCTTGCGCCGGTACGTGGTGACGGTCGCGATGAAGTCTTCGGCCGCCTCCTTTTCGAAGGGCAGCTTGAGCTTCACGCTGTTGCTCGTGTCCATCAGCACCGCGATGTTGAGCGGGAGCTGGCTCGGCGCGACGAAGCGCTGGATCTTCTGCCTCTTCCCGTCCTCGTACACCTCGAAATTCGCCTCGGTCAGGTTGGGGATGAATTTGTTCTTCTCTTTGTCCTTGGCGGTGATGGGCAAGCGAACTTCGAGCGTTCTGATCTGAATGTCGTCGCGCTGCTTCTGCCCGCCCTGCGCCGGAGGCTGCTGCGCGAGCCCGGACGCGCCAAGCAACACGACTACCGCGACGACCGTCGATACAAGTCCTGATATACGTCTCATCTGTTTCGGGGATCCTCCGACCACGTGGGTCTGATGCACGGGTAATAACTTATGATGCTTCGGCCGGGAAAATTATAGAGGCCCGTCTGAAACCGTGTCAAACACCCGAACGCCGGAGGGTCTGGCCGGCCGGGGGCGCGTCAGTCCAGATTTACGAGAAAGCCTCCGAGCTCGGGCGGGAGCGCGGACGTGAGCTCCAGCCGCGCGCCCGTACGCGGGTGGTCGAAGGCGAGGCGCGACGAGTGGAGGAAGTGCCGGCCCAGAGCGTTGATCCTCTGCCTGATAAGGACGCGGCTCACGGTGTTCTCGCGGCCCTGCCCGTAGAGCTTGTCGCCGACCACGGGGTGATTCGCGTGAGACATGTGGACGCGGATCTGGTGCGTGCGCCCCGTCCTGATCTGAACGTTCAGGAGGGTGAATTCCGCGTAGCGGCGGACGGTTTCGAAGATGGTGTGCGCCGTCCTCCCCGCGCCCCCGCGCAGGACGGCCATGCGCGTGCGGTTTTGCGGGCTGCGCCCGATCCGCGACTCGATCTCCCCGCGGTCCTGCTGGACCCGCCCGTACACCAGCGCCGTGTACATCTTGAAGACGCGCCGGTCCCTAAACTGGTCTGACAGGCGCTCGTGCGCCGAATCGTTCTTCGCGACCACGAGCAGGCCGGAAGTCTCCCGGTCTATCCGGTGGACGATGCCGGGGCGGATGCGGCCGGCCGTGTTCGACAGCTCGTTGAAGTGGTGGACCAGGGCGTTGGCGAGGGTCCCCGACTCTATCCCCGCGCCGGGGTGAACGATCATCCCCGCGGCCTTGTCGACCACGATGATGTCCTCGTCCTCGAAGACGACCTTCAGGTCGAGGGGCTCGGGCGCTATCTCGACGGGCGGCGGCTCCGGCAGGTCGATCTCGACCCGGTCGCCCTCGCGCAGGCGGTAGCCGGGTTTCGACGCGCGCTCGTTCACGAGCACGTCCCCGTCTTCTATCGCCCTCTGGATTCTGGTGCGGCTGAGTTCCGCGATCCTCGAAGCGAGGAAGGAGTCGAGGCGGGTGCCTGCCGCTTCGAGCTCGACGGTGATCGACTGGATTTCCGTGCTCATCGGGTTTGCGAAGGCAACGCGGCCGCGTCGGTCCGGCGCGGGGTCCCCTGCGCGGGAGTCCGCCGCCAGTGGTAGATCATGAGGGCCGCCCCCAGGATGAACATCACGACGGAGATGAACTGCGAAGTGGAGAGCCCGAGCACCTGGCCCCTCGGGTCGTCACGCCAGAACTCGACCGTGAAGCGGATGATCGAATAGAGGATCATGTAAGAGAAGATCGCCTGCCCTTCGAACCTGCGCCGCCTGTAGATGAGGTAAAGAGCCCCGGCCAGAATCAGGTTGGCGGCGGCTTCGATCAGCTGCGTGGGTATCAGGACCGAATCTATCGGCACTCCGGTCAACTCGCTGGCCTTTTCCGTGAACCGCACGCCGATCCATGACGCGGTCGGCGTGCCCCAGCAGCAGCCCGCCGAAAAGCACCCCAGGCGGCCTATCGCGTGGCCCAGGGCTATGCCGGGGGCGAAGGCGTCCGCGGTCCTCCGCCACGGCAGACGCCACTTGCGCATCAGGATCACGCTCGCGAGCAGGGCGGCCAGAAAGCCCCCGAAGTAGACCCCGCCCGACCGCAGCAGGTCGAACGAGAAGATGCGCCTCCAATCGCCCTGGTACGAGTCCCACTCGGTCGCGATCATCAGGAGCTTTGAGCCTATCAGGGCCGCCGCGAGGATGTAGAGCCCGAGGTCGTAGATGCGGTCCTTCGGGAGCCCGTCCGACGCCGCGAGCCTCGCCGTCCACCAGAGGGCCGCGATGAAAGCGATGGCGAGGAGCAGCCCGTAGGTCGAAAGCATTATGCCGAGGCCGGGTATTCTGAAAAGTTCCGGAAACATCCGATCAGCTCCAGATCATAAGGATGAGAGGCCCGCCCCCTGAAATACCCCGGACGGGCTCCTCACAACTCGTCCTCAATCGGGGAGTCGCCCCGTTCGACGGCCGCCGCTTTCTCCGGCTGCGGCGACAGGAAGAGGTCGAGCGCCATCAGGACCGCGCCTATGGTTATGGCCGTGTCCGCGACGTTGAAGACCGGCCAATGGTGGCTCCGGTAGTAGAACAGGATGAAGTCGATGACGCTGCCCATTCTGACCCGGTCCACCAGATTACCGCAGATGCCCGCCGCGAGCAGGGCGAGCGACCACAGCAGCAGCTTGTTGGCCGGAGGCGTCTTCATCATGTAGTAGATGACCACCGCCGTCGCCGCGGCGGAGATGGCGACGAGCAGCCACCTCACGTTGCCGTCGCTCAGCATGCCGAAGGCGATGCCGGTGTTCTCCGTGTAGCTGAGGCTGAAGAAGCCGGGGATCACCTCGATGTCCCGGTCGTCCTTGAGGGTGGCGGCGGCCCACAGCTTGGTGATCTGATCGCAGGCGAGCACGAGCGCCGTGATGATCAGGTACCTGGGCCCGCGCGCGCTCGGGTAGGCGTCTATTGCCGTTGCGCTCATCATCTCTTTAGCCCTCCCCAGCCTTCCTCGACCTGGCGGACGCAGCGCTCGTCGAGCGTCGGGTACCGCTCGTCTCTGCCCACGGTCTCCGACCAGTTCCAGCACCGCTCGCACTTCGCGCCCTCCGCGTGGCGCACCTCGACCTTCAGCTCGTCGGACTCCGTCTCTTCGAGAGTCACCCGAGAGACGATGAAGATCGCGGGCAGCTGCTCCTCGTACTGCCTGAGCAGGCTCAAGGCGTCCGCGCTCGCGCCCACGGTGACGTGCGCTTCGACGGAAGCGCCCAGCACCTTCTCGCTGCGCTTCTCCTCCAGAGCCTTCTGCACGGTCGAGCGGATGGCCAAGAGCCTCTCCCACCTTTCGAGAAGCTCCCCGTCGGCCCCGGCCTCCGACACGTCCGGGAACTCGGCCATGTGGACCGAGGGCTCGCGCCTGCCGGGGATGTTCTCCCAGATCTCGTCGGCGGTGAAGGCGAGGATCGGAGCCGCCAGCCGCGCGAGCCTGTCCACGATCTGGAATATCGCCGTCTGCGCGCTGCGGCGGCCCGACGACTTCGGGGCGAAGGTGTAGAGCCGGTCCTTCAGTATGTCGAAGTACGTCGCCGAAAGCGTCACCGTCACGTAGTTGTAGATCGTGTGATAGACCGAATGGTACTCGAACTTTTCGTACCCCTCGATCACCTCGCGCGCCATCCTGTTGGTCGCGGCCAGGGCCCAGCGGTCTATCTCCCACATCTCCCCTTCGCTCACGAGGTCCGCCTCGGGGTCGAAGTCCGAGATATTGCCGAGCGCGAAGCGGGCCGTGTTGCGCACCTTCCTGTAGGCGTCTATGAGCCGCTTCAGTATCTCTTCGGAGAGCCGCACCTCTTCCTGATAATTCGAAGAGGCGACCCACAGCCTGAGCAGTTCCGCGCCCGAGGCCTTTATGACTTCGTTGGGGGAGATGGCGTTGCCCGCCGACTTGTGCATCGCGCGGCCTTCGCCATCGACCGTCCAGCCGTGCGTGATGACCGTCCTGTAGGGCGCTCTGTCGTGCGCGGCGAGCCCGACCATCAGGGACGAGTTGAACCACCCCCGGTACTGGTCAGGCCCTTCGAGGTACACGTCCGAGGGCCAGGGCAGCCCGCGCTCGCGCTCAAGCACGGCGAGCGACGACGCGCCCGAGTCGAACCAAACGTCGAGGATGTCCGTCTCCTTCCTGAAGCTCGAACCCTCACAACTCGGGCAGGTGAAGCCCTCGGGCAGCAGCTCGCCCGCCTCGCGCGAGTACCACACGTCGGAGGTCTCCTTCTCGAAAAGGGAGGCGACGTGATCAATCACCTTGTCATCGACTATGGCCTCGTTGCAGCCCGAGCAGTAAAAGACCGGGATCGGGACGCCCCAGACCCTCTGGCGCGACACGCACCAGTCGGGCCGGCCCTTGAACATGTTCCGCATCCGCTCGCGGCCCCAGCCCGGCAACCACTCGACCTGCTCCACTTCGCGGAGCGCGGCATTGCGGAGAGGCTCGCCACCCCCGGCGGCCTGATCCATCGAGATGAACCACTGCGGGGTCGCGCGGAAGATCACCGGGTTGTGGCAGCGCCAGCAGTGCGGGTATCGGTGCGCGTACTGCTCGGTGAAGACGAGCGCCCCAGACTCTTTCAGGAATTCGACTATCGGCCTGTTCGCCTCGAAGACGCTCATGCCCGCGAACCGCTCGACCTCGGGCGCGAAGCGGCCCGCGTTGTCCACGGGGCAGTAGACCACGACCCCGGACTTTTGCGCGGGGAGCGCGCCCGCGGCCCTCAACTGCGCGTAGGCCGGCTCCAGCTGCTCGCGGTACTGCTGGCCGATGACGAAATCGTCGTGGCCGTGGCCGGGCGCCGTGTGCACGCACCCCGTGCCGGAGCGGCCCGCCCCCTTCTTCCTCTGTTCCGACACGTCCAGCTCGGTCTCCGCGTCGGCCTCGCCCCCGAGCGTGACGTGCTCGCCCAGCATCAGAAGCGACGGCCTGTCGATCCATGCGTGGCGCGCGGAGAGCCCTTCGAGCAGGCGGCCCGGAAAGCTCGCTACGACTCGGGCCTCCCCGAGGCCGCACTTCTCCGCGACCGAAGCGACGAGGTCTTTCGCGACCACGTAGACTCCGTCCCCGACATCGATGGCGGCGTAATCGAAGTTCGGGTTGACCGCGATGCCGAGGTTGGCCGGGAGCGTCCACGGGGTCGTGGTCCAGATGAGCACGAAGGCGGGCTTCCCGAGAGAGGTTATGGAAGAGTCCCCGGACCTCTGCTCAAGCTCACGCACCTGATCCGCGGGGAGCGGGAACCTGACGTAGATCGAGGGGCTCGTGTGCTCTTTGTACTCGACCTCGGCTTCGGCCAGCGCCGTCTGATCGTGTATGCACCAGTAGACCGGGCGGTCGCCCTTGTAGACGTAGCCGCGCGCGACGAAGACCCCGAACAGGCGCGCGGTCTCGGCCTCGTAGGCGTTCGACATCGTGAGGTAAGGCTGCTCCCATTCGCCGAGAACCCCGAGCCTCTCGAAGTCGCGCGTCTGGCGCTTGAGCGCTTCGGCGGCGTGCTCGCGGCAGGCGCGGCGGATGGAGACCGGGCCCATCTGGGCCTTCTTCGCGCCGAGCTTCTTGTCGACGTAAAGCTCGATGGGCAGGCCGTGGCAGTCGTAGCCCGGCACGTAGGGCGCGTCGAAGCCCATCATCGAGCGCGATTTCACGACGAAGTCTTTGAGTATCTTGTTCATCGCCGTGCCGATGTGAATGTCGGAGTTGGCGTAGGGCGGCCCGTCGTGCAGCACGAACATCTGCCGCCCGGCCCGCGCGCGGCGGATTTCATGGTAGAGGTCCATCCCGCGCCACGCGGCGAGCCGCTCCGGCTCCCTCTGGGCCAGGTTCGCCTTCTGCGCGAAGTTGGTCCTGGGCAGGTTGACCGTTGCCTTTAAATCCAGAGGCGTCTCTGCTGTCATCGCTCTGTCACGCACCTTCCATTCGAGTGTCCGAACAAAATCCAAAATTGCAAAAGGCACCCGGCTCTTGCGGGAGAGCCAGGTGCCGTGGAGGATGAGGTAGTCAACTCCAGGCCGCTCAAAACCGGCTCCGGCGGCCGATCACAGGGCCGCCGGGCCGGGACTGCGTCAAATGAACATCTCTTCGTCCTGGTACACCTTGTCGATCTGCTTGCGGTCCCGGTTGAAGAGGGTGTCGACCGCGCGGCGTATCCCGACGATCAGCGCCGACGCCTCGCGGATCGGCTGGAGGACGGTCGTCTGCACTTCGACGGTCGTGTACTCGATGCGGTTCTGGGTGCGGGAGAGCAGGCTGTCCAGCTCCGTGATCTGCCGCTGGAGCATCGAGTTCGCCAGGTCCAGGGTGCCCGATATCTGGTCAGCCTGGCGGCGCGCGAGGCCCGTAATCTCCTGCGAAGAGGTCGAGATCGAGTTGGCGACGGCGCGCGTCTCGACCGTCACCCTCTCGATGGCCTCCCTGGTCTGCGCGCTCACCGTATCGACCGTCGACTTCACGATCATGACGGTCTCCTGGACCTGCTCGACCACCGGCCCAACCTTCCCGATTATCGGCTCGGCCTTCGTTATGATCGGCTCGACTCTCGCCTGAAGAGAGCTGACGATCCCCGTCAGCTTCTTTACCGCGGAGTAGATCAGGACGAAGACGACGGCCTGGATAAGAAAAATAACGACGGCGGCTACCGCAATTATTGTTTCGAAGGTCTGATGATTCACGAGCACTCCTTGTAAAACACAAGGGACTTGGTCACAAGCTCCCGTGCCGCTGCGTTGAAGGGTGACTGGCGCAGGCTGCACGCCGTTCCCGCCCCGCACGGCCGGCGGCCGGAAACGCTTCCGTCCTCCCGATTATAAAAGAGCAAAACGCCGGCCCTCAGGCGGGCCGGGCGATCAGGCTTCGTCGCCTTCGAGGGTCGCTCCCCCGGACTCCCCGGCCTTACGCTTCTCTTCCCTGTAAGCCTGCTTGCCCGCTTCAATCGCCGCGGCGATCTGTTCCTTCTGACGCCCCGCGACTTCAGAGACTACCCCCGCGCTCTGCGACACCTTCTCGCGGGCCGTGCCGTAAACGTCCGACACCTTTTCGCGGCCCGTCTCGTAATACTCGCCCACCTTGCCGCGGCCCGTCTCGTAAAGCTCGTTCGCGCGGTCCGTCAGGGCGCGAGCGCCCTCGCCCGCCGCGTCGACCCCGCGCTTGGTGTAATCTACGATGTCTGTACGCAGCTCGCGACCGGGCTTCGGCGCGAATAAGAGGGCTATCGTGGCCCCCAGCCCCGCCCCGATTAAAAGATAGGTAAGTTTCTCTGATGCCGATGAGTCTTCATGTTGCGCCATCTTGAACCTCCTGATTAATTTGCGTCCGCCAACTACGGTCTCGATTTCACCGCAAGATCAAGACAAGTGAATATAGCATTTTGATTTGACCTCATTCAAGACAGGCCATAGAGGTGAAGTCCGCCCCGGCGGGCATAAATAAGCGCCGATTAATCGGATGGGTCAAACGTCGCGGAGCGTCAGGACGTTCAGGCGGCGCGGGCCACTCGACCCGGCCGAGCGCAACGACTCGTAACCGAGGGCCGCGGCGGCCTCGGACTCGCAGTAGAGCCGGTTCGGGGTGGCGTGGGCGACTTTGGCTTTATGGATGCCCGGCGCGAGGTCGCCCCTCACGACCGCGACGTGGTTGCCGCGCGTGTGCCCCTGCACGAACCCCTCTTCCTCGGACGGGCCTTTGACCAGCACCTCGACCTCGCGCCCGACCCAGGACCGGTTCCGCTCAAGGGAGACCTCTTTCGACAGCTCTATCAGGCGCGAGAGGCGCTCGACCTTGACCTCGCGCGGCACGTCTTCGAAGTGTGTCGCCGCCGGGGTCCCCTCGCGCTCGGAGTAGATGAACATGTAGGCCAGGTCGTACCCGGCCTCGCGGTAGAGCGAGAGCGTCTCGTCGAAATCCTCCTCCGTCTCGCCGGGGAAGCCGACGATTATGTCGGTCGAGACGGTCGCGTCGGGCAGCAGCTCGCGGATCTTGCTGACGCGGCCCATGTAAAATTCGCGCGTGTACTCGCGGGCCATGCGCCTGAGCACGCGGTCCGACCCCGACTGAACGGGCAGGTGGATGTAGCGGCAGACCGCCGGGGTGTCCGCGATGGCCTCGATTATCTCGTCGTCGAAATTCACGGGGTGCGAGGTGACGAAGCGGACGCGGGGCAGCCCGACGCGGCCGACCATCCTGAGCAACTCCGCGAACGAAGGGTAGCCTTCCAGAAGGGCGCGCCGCGCGCCGGTCCCAGGCCGCATGCCGTACGAGTTCACGTTCTGCCCGAGCAGGGTCACCTCGACCACGCCCTCGTCTTTAAGCGCGCGGGCCTCGGCGATTATGTCCGCGTGCGGGCGCGAGACCTCGGCCCCGCGGGTCGCGGGCACGACGCAGTAGGTGCAGCGGTGATTGCACCCCCGCATGATCGTGAGGTGCGCGGAGACGGCCCCGGCGGGCGGCGGGGGGGTGTAGAATTGGAGCTCGCTTTTGAACTCGAACGATTGAAACTTACCGCGCGAGATGGCGGGCACGATCTCCGTGATCGCGCCCGGCCCGAGCATGATGTCGACCCCGAACTTCTTCCCCATCCTCTGGCCCTCGGGGAGCTGCGCGAGGCAGCCCATCAGGCCGACGGTGACGTTGCGGCGGCGCAGCTTCTCCTTCCGCAATTCGCCGAGCAAGGTCTGGACCTTCTCGACCGGCTTGCCGCGCACGGCGCAAGTGTTGACCAGCACCAGGTCGGCTTCGCGGAAATCGTCCACGAACGCATAGCCTATCCCCGCGAGCTCCGACCGGATGGCGTGCGTGTCGTACTCGTTCATCTGACAGCCGAATGTCACAAGGTGCGCTCGCATCTCTTACTTTCAGTCCCCCGAACTATTTGATAAGGTCGTCTCCCGGCGAGAGACGATCAACGACGAATCTTAACACCTCGGGCGACGCGCATGCCATAGCGAGCGCTTAACAGGCATGCAAAAACGCGCATCGTTTCTTTCCGGGATCGCGTCTACATGGGGTATACGAAAAGGGAGCTTTGATAAAAAATTTGAAAGCCATCGGAGAGGAGTTCGAATAAGCATGCGCTACTTTTACCATGGAACGAGTCTGGAACAGGCCAGGAAGCTTATGTCGCTGGACCTCACGCCTATGGCCGTGCCGCAGTATAGTACGCTCGGCTGGTGGGAGTACACGGACTTCGGGAAAGGGTTCTACACGGTCGCGGCGGAACACAAGGCGATGGCCCTTAAGTGGGCCAAGAGGAATAACACGGAGTGGGGGGTAGTCCGGTTCGCCCTCACCCCGCAGGAGTACTCGCGCATTTCCGGCGTGCCCCTGCACTACCCCGACAAGGGGAAGTTCCGGCCCCCCAACGCCCCCGTGCTGTTCGACTCGAAACCGGCGACCTGGATCGAGTTCGTCGAATACAACCGGGGAATCCGCACGTCCGCGATGCGCCCCAAGGACAACGACTGGACGGCGAACTACCCCTGGATGCGCGGCCCATTGTGGACCCGGAAGGACAGCGGGATGCCCGGAGGAGGGGACGTGATCCCCGAGCACATCCACCAGATCAATTGGGGGCGGACCGGCCTGGCCGCCTTTAACACTGAACTGGCCAAGAAGCGGAGGTTCCTGTTCACCAAGGACAACGAGCGTCTGTACGACTGTACGTTCAGCGCGAGCTGGATACACGACGACGATCAGGTGCGGAACTGGGTCAACACGCACTCGGCCGGAGACATCGCCGCCCTCCCTACCGCCCAGAAGCTCCTGGCGATCAACACCCTGATGAGCGGCTGGATTTCTGACGAGGACGTGGCCGCCATCGCGAAGATTTGCGGCAGCGTGATTTTCAAGACCGAAGCCAACACGATACGCGGGGGGGTGAACCTGCTCTCCATGACCAGCATCGGCCAGCGCACGGCGGTGAGGGTGGCTTTCTCTAAGATGCCTTAGCCGCGCCTGCGCTTAATCTTTTAAAACCCTTTTAGAGCGCGATCACCTGCCGGGGATCTCCTCGTGCTCCGGCTCGGCTTCGCCGAAGCTTTCACTTACCCGCTCCTTGCGGCCCCCGACCAGCTTCGCGTAAAGGAGGTAGACGCGGCCGGACTCTTTGGTGAGCAGAGGCCCGAGCACGGCGAGGAGGAGGACGTAGAGGGCCGCGAAGGGTTGCAGGACGGGCAGCAGCCCCCCCGATTTCGCGAGGTTCGCCATGATGATCGAGAACTCGCCGCGCGACACGATGGTCAGGCCGATGTTCATCGAGGACTCCGGCGCGAGCCCCGCGCTCCTGCCCGCGAGCATGCCGGCGACGACGTTGCCGATCAGGGTCAGCAGCACCGCCCCGAGCGCGGGCCACACGGCCCCGCCCAGGACGAAGGGGTCTATTGTCAGCCCGAAGCCGAAGAAGAAGAGCGCGCCGAAAAAATCGCGGAAGGGCACGACGAGGTGCTCGATCCTCTGGGAGTGCTCGGTCTCCGCGAGGACCAGCCCGAGCAGCAGCGCGCCGATGGCTTCGGCCACGTGAATGGTTTCGCCGAGCCCGGCCAGAAGGAACAGGCCCGCGAAGATCGTCAGCATGAAAGCCTCGTTCGAGGGGATGCGCAGGGCCCGGTTCAGCCAGGGGGTGGCCAGCCTGCCGAGGATCATTAAGCCGAGGATGAACGCGAGCGCGAAGCCCGCCGAAGAGAGTATCCCGCCGAGGGAGGTCGCGCCGCTCAGCACGACGCCCGAGACGAGCGAGAGGTAGAAGGCCAGGAAGACGTCCTCGAACATGATGATGCCGAGGATCAGCTCGGTCTCGGGGTTGACCGTGCGGCGCAGGTCGAAGAGGACCTTCGCGACTATGGCGCTCGACGAGATGGTCGTGACGCCGGCGGCGACCAGCACCTCTTTCAGAGGCCACCCCATCAGGAAGGCGTAGGCCAGCCCGGCGGTGAAGTTGAGGGCGATGTAAATAGTCCCGCCCACGGCGATGGAGCGGCCCGACTTAATCAGGCGGCTAATGGAGAATTCCAGCCCCAGGTAGAAGAGCAGGAACAGGACCCCGATCCGGCCGATGAACTCGATCAAAGGGGCGCTCTCGATGAAGCGAAAATCGAAGAGCCATATCTTGGGCGCGTGAGGCCCGACCGCCATCCCGATCAGGATGAGGAAGGGGACAATCGAGAACCGCAGGCGGGCCGAAAGCAGCGCGGCCGCCGCGACCAGCCCCAGCGCGAGGCCGACTTCGAGGACGAGGTGGTTCACCATTCTACGCGACCTTTCCGTCAGACAGCAGCCGCTTCAGAGCAGAGATGGTCCGCCGGTCGCCCGCGAGGATGAGGGTCGCCCCTTCGTTGAGCACCGTGTCCGCTTCCGGGTTGATCCGCTTCATGCGATCCGGCTCGATTATCGACACGATGGACGCGCCAGTCTCGGTGCGGACCCGCAGGTCCCGGATGGTCTTACCGATGGCGGCCGACCCCGGCTCTATCGTGTACCATTGCAGGAGCAGGTCGTCGAGAACGATCTCCGCCGAGGGCAGGGCCTTCGGCACGTAGGTCAGCCCGCCGATGATGCCGGCGATCTGCCGGGCCTCGCTGTCGGCGAGCGTCAGGACCGAAGCGACTTGATTCGGGTTCTTGCGCGTGAAGTGGTACAGCTCGCGCGTGCCGTCGTCGTGGATCACGATGACTAAACGGTCGCCGCTCGTAGTCTCGATCTGAAACTTACGCCCGACGCCCGGAAGGTTGGATTCTCTGATTGTGGACATGTGAGACCCTTTCCAGTATTTAGTGTCGCAAGGCCGAAGCCCTTACTGCCGGCTATTATCTTATTCCCGCGATTGGTTAATAGATAGGCACGGGCAAGAGGCCCGCGAGCGGGGACGACGGAGTGGGGTTCCCCTCCGCGCCTCGCGCGCATTCCCGCAAGCCATCCCCGGCGAGAACAGACCCGTAGAGAGTGACCGCGGGGCTCAGCGCCGTCGCCGGAATGATGAGCTTGTCTAAAGAGCAGGCGGGGCGCGACCGCTCTCGGGCGAGATGAATACCGAACTGCGGCACCGCGCGGCGTCAGAGGCCGACAGCCATCGGTCATATCTATCCGACAAAGCGACGCTGATACTGGAACGGGGCGGGGCGACCGGCGAGAGCCGCCGGTGCGATTTACTCTCGAAGCTCGGGAGGCGCTTGTCTAAACGGCAGACCGCGAGGTCGGTCAGGGTCAGGTGCGACAGAAGAGTCGCGCGATCCGGGGCGGCGGACTCGGCCTTGGCAATCGAAGTCATCCGGCCGCCGCTCGAAAGACAGAGGCTCGCCAGCACACATAAAAGGACCGGCGCGCGCATGCGTGGGGGCCTCGCATTTTGGATCGGTCGCCTCATTGACGTGTGAATTGTACCAAAGCGGTTTCGCATCATCAAATGGGCGGCGTTCGGGCGGGCCGAAAATTGACAAAGACCGCGCGCAGGCGCAGAATCCTTGAGCGCCCCGACGGTGCGAAAGGCGGGATGATGCGAAGAAGATTTACAGCTCCGATGGCGTTGATTCTGTCGCTCACTTTGATCGTGAGCGCTGCGGGTCTAAAGAAGAGGCAGGCGTCTATCGCGGACTCGGGGGGCTCGGCCCTCGACGCGACCGAAGACGTGCTGAAGAGCGTGAGCCATATCCGCGGCCTCAAACCGAAGCGCTCGATCAAGAGCTACCTCAGGACGCGCGACGAGATCAAAGAATCGGTCATCCGCGACATGTCGGAGAACACCACGCCCGAGGAGTTCGCCGCCTCCGAAAAGACCCTCGTTAAGCTCGGGCTCCTGCCGAAGGATTTCCGCCTGCGCGAGTACCTCGTAAGCCTCCTGCGCGAGCAGGTGGCCGGGTTCTACGAGCCGAAGACTCAGGAGTTCATCCTCGCCGCATGGATACCCCTGGCCGAGCAGAGGACGGTCATCGCGCACGAGCTCACGCACGCGCTTCAGGACCAGCACTTCAACCTGCGCCGCTTCGAGAAATGGCCCAAGGGGGACTCCGACGCGGAGCTTGCCGCGCATGCCCTGATTGAAGGCGACGCGACCTTCACGATGATACTGTACGACAACGACCGGAAGAGGGGCCGCGTGCAGCTCTTCGAGAAGGACTCGAAAGACACGGACGACGACTCGACCTACCCGGTGATGGCGAAGGCCCCGGCCGTGCTCCGCGAGAGCCTCCAGTTCCCTTACATCAACGGGGCGGTCTTCGTGCAGGCGGTGCTGGCGAGCCGTTCGTGGCAGGGGCTGAACAGCAGCTACGACAACCTGCCGAAATCGACCGAACAGATCATGCACCCGCAGAAGTTCCTGCAAGGCGACGCCCCCGTAAAGATCGAGACGGGCGACCTGCTCCCGGCGCTAGGGCGGGACTGGAAACGTCTGGACACGGATGTCAACGGCGAGTTCGGCTTTCACCTTATGCTGTCGGAATTCATCGGCAAGCGGGCGTCCGGCACCGCGGCCGAAGGGTGGGGCGGGGACCTCTACGCGAGCTACGAAGACGCGAAGACCGGCGCGGTGATGATCGCGCAGTTCTCGACCTGGGACACGGCGCGCGACGCGGAAGAGTTCTTCAGGGCTTACTGCGAGCGGACCGAAAAGAGGTACAGGGTCAAGCTGGAAGCGGCCCCGGATTCACCCCTTCGCGTCTACGAGACCGGGGAAGGGCTCGTCCTGATCGAGCGCCGCAATCAGGACGTGGTAATAATCGAAGGCGCTCAGACCCGCGAGCAGATGGCGCGCTTGCAGGAGCGGCTCTGGCAGAGCAAAAAGAATGCGGCCGCGCGCTGAACATAAACGAGTATGACGAACTCGCTCAAACCTCTCTCCGTCGCGCTTCTGATCTCGACCCTCGTTCTCACGAACTGCCCCTTCGCCGCTCGCGCGCAGGGGCAGGGCTTCGCGCGCTCCGACAGGCTTGAGAAGCTGACTCGCGACGTGGTCTCCGCCGCGGTCGAGCGCTTCGGCAAAGAGGGGCTCACGGCGGACAGGATCGCCCTGACCGTGATCGACCTCAACGACCGCGAGCGGCCCGCGTGGGCGAGCCATCGCGGCCAGGAGATGATCTACCCCGCGAGCGTCGTGAAGCTCTTCTATCTCGCCGCGGCCCACCACCTCATGGAGTCGCGGGCGCTGAGACAGACGCCGGAGCTGGACCGCGCCTTGCGCGATATGATCGTCGATTCTTCGAACGACGCGACCCATCAGGTCGTCGATGTGATCACCGGCACGACCGGCGGGCCGGAGCTGGACGAGTCGGCCTTGCGGGAGTGGCTCGACAAACGGAACGGCGTGAACCGTCACTTCGCGAGCCTCGGTTATGAAAAGATCAACGTGAACCAGAAGACATGGTGCGAAGGGCCTTACGGGCGCGAGCGGCAGGGGCTAGGGCCGAATTACGAGAACCGCAACAAGCTCACGACCGAGGCGACCGCGCGGCTCGTCCACGAAATAGTCTCGGGCCGCGCGGTCTCGAAGGTCCGCGCGCGCGCGATGATGGACCTGCTCAAGCGCGACCCGGCGGCGAAGACCTCCGACCCCGACTCGCAGGACATGGGGTTCGCCTCGGGAGGGTTGCCGCGCGGCTCGCAGTATTACGCCAAGGCAGGCTGGACCTCGTCGGCCCGCCACGACGCGGCGTACGTTCGCCTGCCCGGAGGCTCCGAGTACATCATGGTAGTCTTCACCGTTGACAACAGCAGGCAGCCCGGCATCATCCCGTTCGTGTCACGGATGATCGCGGAGGATTTCTCGCGCACGCCTGCGCGACCGAGATAGACGAGGCACTCGCCGACATCGTGATGCCGACGATATACGAAAGGCGACCGCGCTCCGCGCCATCCATCATCGGAGGGCGTCAGACCGGTCCCCATGCACCCTAAGCCGCTACCATATAGGGAATCGGAACACGATATCGTATAAATACCCCTTCCGGGCGCGCGTCCGTATTACATACAAGCCCCCTCCCCGCCCCGCCGTAAAGCTCAAAATAATTGGAGTAAGAAAAGCTTCGTGATCATGTCCAAAATATCGGTGTTCCGGGCATGATTATTGCACTCATAAATAATCCTGTTATTTCGTGCGTACGATCTGCTCGGGCCGTTCGAGTCGGGCAAGCAGGGGTTAGGGGAGAATAATCATGCCGAGAGTAAATAATAAAAGAGTCTCACGTATTTCACCGCCAATCGTTATAGTGGGCGCTCTGCTGGCGATTGTCGTGGCGGCTGGCGTCGCGCTCATGTTCACGAAGTCGGAGCCTAAGACCGACGCCGCCATCGTGCCGCGCGCCGCTCGCGTCGAGCGCGTGGAGGGCGAAGTCGGCATAGCCCGCGCCTTCGCGGGCGAGGAGCTAAGCGAGCCCGACTGGACCGAGGCGACGATCAACGCGCCGCTCACGGTGGGCGACCGCATCTACGCGAAGGAAGGGTCGCGCGCGACTCTGGCCTTCAGCGGACGCAACTACGCGAGGCTCGACCCGGGAGCGTCGCTCGACGTGCTCTCGCTGGCGGACCGCAGGACTCAGCTCGCGCTCCGCAACGGCTCGGCCATCTTCGACCTCGGGGACCTGTCGGACGAGGACTTCTTCGAAGTCGCGACCCCCAACGGGGCGGTCGAGTTCGACGAGCCCGGCCTTTATCAGCTCGGGTTCGACGATAGCGGTAACACGCTCATCTCGGTCCTGAGCGGGCTCGCGCAGGTCGTGGGACTCGCGGGCTCGGGCGAGATCGGCAAGGGCGAGGTATTGACTCTGCTGGGCCAGACCGCCGCGCAGGCGGTCGTGTCGCGCATCGCCCCCGACCTCGCGGGCGGCATAGTCGATGACTATTACGACTACCGCTACGACGACTATGACGGGCGCTACCGAGACTACGACACGTATCTCGATGACCCCGATTATTATGACCCGTACAGGCGCTCGGCGAGCTATCAGTACGTGAACTCGTATGATGTCCCCGGCGTCTACGATCTCGATTATTACGGCGACTGGACGGAGGTGGACGGTTACGGCCACTGCTGGGCCCCGCGAGTGGACGCCGGCTGGGCACCTTACAGGAACGGCTCGTGGGATGTCGATAACGTCTGGGGGCCGACCTGGGTCTCGCAGGAGCCATGGGGCTGGGCTCCTTACCACTACGGGCGGTGGGCGCACGTGAACAATCAGAGGTGGGTGTGGGTCCCCGACAGAACGTCGTCGCGGCCCGTATATTCGCCCGCGCTCGTGGCCTTCGTCCCCCTGAGGCAGACTAACCAGATCGCGTGGGTGCCTCTCGCCCCCGGCGAGCAGTACATCCCGCGCTACTATAACGCCAGCTACGAGCCGCAGTACATCGCCCCGGTCGAGGTCGTGAACCGGTACGTCAGCGTCCAGCGCACGTACATCAACATGAGCGTCCCGCAGGCCGTGACGGTCGTCCCGGCGCAGCACTTCACGGAGGTGATCGAACCCGGTTCCGTCTCTTACCTGAATCACCAATATACCTCGCAGGCGCAGCCGGTGCTCGACCCTTACGCCGTGGACAGCGTGCGCCAGATCGCGATGGCCCGCAGGGGCGGGAAGTTCAAGAACAGGGATAAATTCAGAGTCGGGCAGGACTTCGACCGCGTGTTGAACACCCCGGTCGTGGCGAGCGTCGCGCCCGTGGTACCGCCCACGCACGAAAACTTCGCGCAGGCGTTTCAGGTCAGGCCCGCTTCCGAAAAGCAGAGGAAGAACAGGCTGAAGCTCGAAAGAAACGGGCAGGTGATCTCGCAGCAGAGAGCGGGCAAGGGGGTCGGAATAAACTACCCGGCGAGCTCTCAGCAGACGGACGGCTCGTTCAACGCGCAGGAGCGGGGCCAGCGCAAGGCCGCGCTCAAGGCGCAGGCGGCACAGGGCGACCAGACAGCCCGCGTCGAATTGAAGCAGCTTCGCAAGCAGGAGAAACAGCAGAGGAGGGGCATCATCCCCGCCGGGCAGGCTGTCCCGGCGCAGCAGAATCAGGCGCAGGTTGAACGGCAGACGCGCCAGGAAAGAAAGGCCCTCAGGCGTCTGGACCGCCCGCAGCAGGAAGTCCGGCCCGGCGTGCCTCAAAAGCATGGCGCGGCTTCTCAGACCGTCAACCCGCGAAAACTTGAGAGGCAGCAGATGAGACAGCAGAGGCGGTTGCAGCAGGTGCAACAACCCGCGGCGGCCTCACAGCAGACTCAGATCCAGCAGCAGGTGCGCCAGCAGCGGAAGGCCCAGAGGCAGGCCGAGCGCCAGCAGAGGCGGATGCAGCAGCCCGCGGCCGTTCCTCAACAGAGCCAGCAGCAGGCTCAGATAAAACAGCAGATGCGGCAGCAAAGGCAGCAGCAGAGACAGATGCAGCAGATGCAACAGAGGCAGAACGTCTACGCCGCCCCGCAGGCCGCGCAGCAAAAACAGTCCGTCATGACTCAGCAGACCGACAAGGCGCAGAGGAGGGCGGAACGCAGGGCGACCCGGCAACAACAGGCCGCTCAACAGCAGGCGGCCGCGCCTCAGGTCCAGCGCCAGCAACAGCCGGCGGCTCAGCCTGCTCAAAATGACAGAGCCCAGCGCAAAGCCGAGAAGGCGGCGCGAAAAGCAGGCAGAGGCAACCAGTAAAATCGAAGCCGCGAAGTAGCTACAAAACAGGGGCGGGGCAACCACCGAATGTGATTGCCCCGCCCCTTCTTCGTTTCAACCGACACGCCGCGGGCTGCCGCGACTTTCGGGCTTAGCCCTGCCCTTTGGCCTTGGCCGCGAGCGCGTCGTAGCGAGCGCCTTCCGTGCTCTCTTCCGAGACCGGCAGGTTGAGCGTGCTCCATCCCGGCTCTACCACGCGCCCGAAATTATCGACCGCGCCGCCATACCCTCCGCGAACGTTAGACACGTCCGTGTATCCCATCTGGCTGAGCACCTGGCACGCCTGAGCCGAGCGCGCCCCGCTCTTGCAGCCCACCACGAGTTTCGCGTCCTTTGGCAGATTGCCTTCGACCACCGAGGGGAAGTCCTGGTTCGGGTACATTCCGGTGCTCGGAGTGTAGTGCAGGAGCGGGATATTTATCGCGCCTTCCGGGTGGCCCGCGTCGAATTCGGGGACGGACCGGACATCCAGATAAATGCAGTCCTTATCGTTCCTCATCAGCTCGTAAGCTTCCTGTGGAGTAACCTCTTTCATATTCTCTCCTTATGATTAATCAAACAGACCGCTTGCGATTATAGCCAAACACGGCTTTCTCATCCAGAAAGCCCCGGATGTTGGCGTCGGGCATGGGGCGCAACAAATTCACAAGAAAATTTCGCGCCCATTGCCGAAGTGAACTGTTGACAAGATAACAAGGGCTACATACAATCGCGCACCTGAACCAATCCACCCAATTTTCCAGCAGCATTCAAGGTTTTTAGGGTAAGTTTCGCGATTCGAGCTTTACTTGAAAGGAGAGGAATTTGACTATAAAAGGAGCGAGCCGAGACTTCCTGATTGCCCTCAGCCTCACGTTATTAATATTCACGGGTGCGGCATCGGCGCAGGAACCGGCGGCGCAAAAGCCGGAACAGAAGCCGGAGGCGAAGCCCCTGGCTACAATCATGCCGAAGCCCTCCGAAAGTGAACTGGCAGCGAAGCAAGCGGTAGAATCCCCCGGAAATCACATAGTAATTCCGCCCCAGCCCGTCATAATAAAAAAGAGCCCTAATACAATCGTGATACCGGTGGACGAGCCTTCCGCGCCCGCGCGCTACGAGCAGCGCCCCGCGACCGCGACGACCCCGAAAGTCGGCAGCGTGTATGGCTACCGCCGCGACCCCTTCACCGGCCGCTCGAAGTTTCATTCGGGGGTGGACATCAAAGCCGCGTGGGGCGACCCCGTCGGCGCGAGCCACAGGGGGACGGTTCAGTTCGCGGGCTGGTACCACGGCTACGGCTATCTCTTAATCGTCAACCACGGCGGAGGCGTCACGACCTACTACGCCCACCTGTCGAGCTTCGCGCTCGCCGTGGGGGATAAGGTCGAGCGCGGCACGATAGTCGGGTACGCGGGCAGCACGGGCCGCGCCACCTCGCCGCACCTTCACTACGAAGTACGCGTCGACGGTAACGCCGTCAACCCACTTCAGCCATTGGCCCTCGAGCCCACCTCTTCCTACTTCGCCGAACCGTTGACGACCCCGGAAGAGACGAGGCCGCGACAAGTTTCACCCGGCGACAACGACTCAAAAAAGAATTAATAATCAGCAAAACACGATCTCGCGCATAGGGGCTTACTTAAACGTAAGCCCCTATTTCTTTCCCGCGCCCGCAGGTTGCGCACACGAATCACACACAGGCATCATTAGTAGCGTGGAAGGCATCACAGCTTGAGGTAATCAAAGCCAGGAGCAACAGACAAAGATGATTCTTAAGAGATTGATGCTTGCGCTAGCCCTCGCCGCGTCCTTCATCCCGCAGGGCGTCGCGGGGACGGGCGCCCCGACATCAGACCGCACGAATAAGCCTTCCGCCTCCGTGACGAATGATTTCCTGAACGTCGGCGAGAAGTTGAATTACGAGGTCTCATGGTCCAGCTTTCTCATCGCCGGGGAGCTGATCATCGAGACCAAGGACCGGCGCAGCTTCGAGGGGGTGGACGGCTACCACGTGAGCGCGCAGGCCCGGTCGGTCGGCCTCGTGAGCGCGGTCGTCTATAAAGTGAACGACGTGTACGAGTCGTTCCTTAATGCCGAGACTCTCCAGCCCTTCCGCGCGGACAAGAAATCGCGCCACGGCAAGAAGACCTCCGAGTCTTCGACCATCATTGACCAGGCGAAGCGCACCGCCCGGCTCTCAAGCGGGAAGACCCTCGCCATCCCGCCCGACACGTACGACCTGGCGGGGCTGGTCTACGCGGTCAGGAGCATGGACCTGAGCGCCGGCAAATCCCGCACGTTCACCCTGCTCGAAGACGACAAGCTCTACACCATCAAGGTCGAGGTCGAAGGCCGCGAGAAGGTGTCGACGAAGGCGGGCGAATTCGACGCCGTCAGGATCAGCACGCTCCGCCTGCGCGAAGGGGAGGCGAAGGACCCGTACAACCTGCGCTTCTTCGTCACCAACGACTCGCGCCGCCTGCCCGTGCTCATCACGGCCGAGCCCTCCTGGGGCGGGGTGCGCGTCGAGCTCACTTCTTTCACGGGCACCAGGGGTAACAGTAAAAAGTAGGGCGGCGGGCCGGCTTTAAAAAGGTTGGCTACACTGAGTTGCTAGGGAATTCCGTTCCGCG
>DASQDI010000035.1:0-6867 GCA_035634255.1 Blastocatellia bacterium | reverse complement strand
CGCCGCGACTCTCCCCGCAGTCGAACAACCCGATTATTCGGGCAAACCCGCTTTGCCGGGTCGTTCCCTATCTGGAACGACCCGTGAGTCCCAAACGTCCCACAATTCAATCCGAGTTGACGCGCGCCGGACGCGGCTGTTATCTATGCTCCGGCCGCACCTTTACCTTTCAGGAGAAATTATTTATGAAACGATTATCCATCGTCCTGATGGCGCTTGCGCTTTTGCTGCCCGCTCAAGCGCAGACCCGCGCGCCGCGCCGCGCCGCCCAGAGGCCGGCTGCTCAGGCGGGGCAGCCGGCCCCGGCTTCGACGGCGGGCCAGTCGCTCCCCATCCGCCGCGTCATCCTCTACAGCAACGGGGTCGCCTTCTTCGAGCGCCGGGGCATGGTGAGGGGGGACGCGGAGGTCGATCTCCCCTTCAAGCAATCGCAGGTCGATGACGTGCTGAAGTCGATGGTCGTGCTCGACCTCGGGCGCGGGCGCATAGGGGCCGTGAGCTACAACTCTTCCGCCCCGCCCTCGTCCCGCCTTGCCGACATACCCTTCTCGATAGGCGCTGCTTCCAGCACCGAGACATCGGGCGGGCTCGCGGGAGGGCTCGCGGCCGTGCTCGGCCAGCTTCAGGGCGCGAGGGTAGTCGTGACGACAGCCACGAGAGCGGCCACAGGAGCCATTCTCACGGTGGAGGCGAGGCGGGCGCAGGTTGACGCGAACAAGCCGCCGCTCATCACGCACTCGCTCGTGATCGCGGCGGAGAACGGTGAGATCGCTAGCTTCGACCTCGCGGAAGTGCGCTCGGTGAGGCTGCTGGACGAGGGCGCGCGGCACGACGTGAACGAGTTCGCCGACGCCTCGGCTTCGACCCGGAGGCGCGACGCGAAGACGATTATCGTCACGTCGAGGGGCGAGGGGCAGAGGGAGATGGCCGTGAGCTACACGGTCGCCGCCCCGATCTGGAAGACTACCTACCGCGTCGTGCTCGACCCGGTGGGCAAGCCCTTCTTCCAGGGCTGGGCGATTGTCGACAACATCGGGGAGGAGGACTGGACCGGCGTGGCCCTCTCGCTCGTCTCGGGCACGCCCATCTCTTTCATCCAGCCGATCCAGCAGCCGCTCTACCGCCACAGGCCAGTCATCCCGATCCCTCAAGACCTGAACCTCAACCCTCAGGTCTACGAGCCCGGAGTCGGCACCGGCGCGGGCGTCGGGTCCGGGTCCGGCGCGAACGAAACGGTTGAGGTGACCGCAGGCGCACAGCTCGTCGAAAGCACCCAGAGCCAGCTCAGTAAGAACCTGCCCCTCAACGGGCGCGCTATGGACGGGGCCGACATGTCGCTCGCTCACCCGCCCGCCCCGCGCAACATGAGCGAGGCGATCACGAGCGGGGAGTCGGGGGTCGAGACGGCGGCCTCGGGGGCCGAAGTCGGGGACCTGTTCGAGTACAGGATCGAGCAGCCGGTCACGGTGCGCCGCGACCGCTCCGCGCTCATCCCGATACTACAGGCGCAGATGGAAGGCGAGCGCGTCTCGGTCTACAACGAGTCGGTGCGGGCGGACAGGCCGATGAGCGGGCTGAGGCTCAAGAACACTTCGCCGCTCACTCTCGAAGGCGGCTCGCTCACGGTCCTGGACGGCGACGCTTACGCGGGCGAGGCCTTGATGGAGAGGTTGAAGCCGGGCGAAGACCGCTTCATCTCTTTCGCCCTCGACCTCGGCACGCTCGTCACCGCGCGCCCGAAGGGCGACCGCGAGCGGGTCCACATGATCCGAATAATCAACGGGGTCTTTCAGGCTTACTACTACCAGACGGAGCGGAAGACCTACACGATAACGAACCAGACGGAGAAGCCCCGCGTCGTGTTCGTGGAGCACCCGGTCCGCAACCGGTGGGACCTTTCGAGCGACACCGCGAAGCCTTACGAGACGACCGCGAGGAGCTACAGGTTCCGAGTGGAGCTCGGGCCGCGCGAGTCGAAAGAGGTCCCGGTCGTCGAGCGGCGCGAGCTGGTGGACAACTACGCGCTCTCCTCGCTCTCCCCGCGGGACGTGCAAGTATTCATCTCGCGCAACTACGTCGACGACGCGACCCGCGCGGCCTTCGAGAAGATTCTAGAAATCAAGGGCCGCATCGCCTCGGCCGAGGCGCGGATGGGGGAGCTCGACCGGGAGGCGAAGGAAATCTCGGCGGACCAGGACCGCCTGCGCGAGAACATTAAGGCGCTCGGGCAGACGGGCGAGGCGCGCCAACTCATCGCGCGCTACATCGCGAAGGCCGGGGAGCAGGAGACGCGCCTTGAGCAGATTTCGGCCGAGCGGAAGGCGGCCGAGGCGGAGCGCGGCAGGCTTCAGTCGGAGCTCGAAGCCTCCATCCGCGCGCTCGAAAATCTCAACCGAAAATTATAGAGGTCCGCCCGACGGCGCGGCCCATCATCGGGCCGTGCCGTTGAAGTAGGACTGGGCCTTCGCCCAGACCCGCGCGCCGATCTCGCGGCCGAGCTGCTGCCCGCGCAGGTCCCCATCTTCGAAGTGAATGCCCCCGAAGCGGCGGGAGAGGCCCGCCTCCGCAGCGGCCTCGGAGAAAGTCGCCCACGAAAGCAGCACGTCTTCCGAAGGCACCGCGCCGGGCTCGATCAGAGAAGACCCCGCGGGTATGACCGCCATCGCCCCGAAGAAGTCGCTACCCGTGTACAGCTTTAATATCTCCGCGCTCGCCGCGCTGAAGGTGCTGTGGCCCGAGACGTATTCCGCGAACGGAGGGGTGACGAAACTCGGGACCTGGTAAGGCTGCCAGTCCTCGCCCCTGATTCGCTTCGTCCCCTGGAAAGGCCCCGCCCAGGCGAGGATCGTCTGCCCCCTGAAGAGAAATCGGATGGCGGAGATGGGGCGCACGTAATCGTAGAAACGCTTCGCGTCCCAGCACGCGATGCTCGCGTCCATCAGCCCGTTCGACAGCGCGAAGAAGAGCTTCACATCCTTATCGAGGTTATGGTCGTCTCTTTCGGAGACGAATTCCGCCAGCAGTATCCAGTGGCCCGGAGGCGTCGCCGACGCCGGGCCGTCCGACCAGTATTCCGAGATGGCCTTCTCCCGGTCGCCCAGCTTGGCGCTGATGCGGACCAGGGCTTCGGCCTGAGAGCGGTACGTGGGGCTCGAAAAGGCGGCCGGGGCCTTGGGCCTCAACTCGGAACCGGAGACGAGCGCGAACGGAGTGACTAGACCCCACTGCGGCACGAGGAACGTCTGCACCGTGCCGTTGGGGAGCCTCAACGGCTGCCACCGCTCCGGGTCTATGATCTTGTCGGGAGTGTTGACCGGCCTGTAGCCCGTGTAGTCGGAGTAGGCTCCGGGGTTTAAATCGCCGAGCTGGTTGGAGCCGTCGCCGTGCCTGAAGCTGAGGATGGCGCTTGACACCACGTTGCCTATGCCTTCGGGGGTCGTGGTATCGGTCGAGGTGTTCGCGGGGTCATGCCCCTGGCGGCTCATCAGCTCGTTAAATACCGCGACCCTGCTCGGGAAGAGGTCGGAGAGCACGCGATAGGCAGCGAAGCTCATGGCTTTCGCCTTGGTCGGAGAGTCGCGCTCCTCCGGGGGCCGCCTCAGCTCCCCCCCGAATTGGGTGCCGACCGCGACGGCGTCGTAAGGCGCCCATGCGTCAAACATCGCCGTGTGCAGAATCGCGAGGGCGCGCGCCACCATCGGAGGCCCGAGCCGCGTCTCGCGCACGGCCTGAAGCGCCGCCTGATTCCACTCAAGGACGACGCCTTCCACGCCCGAGTGCGCGCGCGCCGGGCGCGCGGCCCCCGTGACGATGAGCGCGAGACAGGCGAGCCCCGTGATGAGCTTCCGCCTGCTGATCGAACGGATGAACCGGGGCGTCCCCCCGGAAGGCTTACGCCCCCGAGTCGAACTCCTCTCCGCAGAAAGATGTTTCTTCATTTCCCTCTCCTGGTCCTGCTCGTTGATTTTATCGAATGGAATGTGATGGTATGAGATGGCCGACCTCTGGAAGATTATTCAGGAAGCGTCCGGGTCTCATTCTAAAACGCTGCGACGGTGATGAATTATATTCGACTCGGTCGCGGTGTCAAGGTCGCGGGCGGGGCGTGTCGCGCGAATGACCGTTTCGCCGGCTCGGGGCGGTCCGCGTTCGTTTTTATTCCTTGATTAAATAGCCTCGACCGTTGATAAAAATGGAGCCGGGGCGAGAAAGCGATTGATTAGTGGCCGCGGATGATGTATAAGGGAATGGCATCTCTATCGGTCTTGGAACTCCAGATACCAGGTCGTTATTTCGAAGGCGAGCCCCGAGGTTGTCTCGGACTACCGAATAAGAACGTTTAACCAAATCTGACCAGACCCAAACTCAGGAAATTTTCAAGAATAATTGTGATAAGGAGAGGCGTTTTACGAGGAGATTTTATGGACAGAAAATACAAGCAGCGTGGCTATCAGGACGAGGGCAGGGAGCAGAACTCGCGCCCGGCGACGCAGCAACGGAGCGATGTGCGCTCGCCGAAGATGCCACCCTTCCGCGAGGTGACGAGGTGTAACCTCTGCGGCACCCAGGTCAAGATAGAAGTCGGGGGCATCGCTCTGGACTCTCAGTGCCCGAAGTGCCACAGCGACCTGCACACCTGTAAGAACTGTATAAGCTTCGATCCGGGCGCGCGCTTTCAGTGCAGGAAGCCCGTGACCGAGCGCATCCCGAAGAAGGACCAGCGCAACGAGTGCGCGCTGTTCGAGCCGCGCAAGACCATTGAGCGCGAGACTACGACCGCGGCCGTAGAGACCAAAGACCCACGCTCGGCGTTCGACAAACTCTTCAAAATATAATCAGCAGACTACAGTTCCAGCCTTCAGATCATAAGGGATTCTGTAAAACGGATCTCTTATGATCCGCCGGACACCCGGCCCCGCCCTCACAGGTACTCCTGCGCGAGGGTGAGCGCGCGCCAGTAAGCGCGGCGCGCGAACGAAGGCCAGCTCGCGCTCAGGAGCGGGGTCGCCCGAGTCGCGTCCTTCTCCTGCCATGTGTTCGACCACCCGCTCAGGTCCCACAGCAGGTCCGCGCCCGCGAGCCCCGCGTCCGTTATGGACTTCGAGGGCTCGCGCCCGTTGTCCGCGTAGACATTCCCGTGGACGCGATTCCGCTCGGGCAGCGGCCCCACGTCGAAGCGGGTGCCTTTCGGGAAGGCCACGCCCAGGCTCATCACGGCGACGCCGTAAGAGTTGTTGCCGCGAATCTCGTTCCCGGTCACTTCCGTCTCGTCGGCGGCCATTATGAAGATGCCCCCGCCGGGGGGGACCTTGCCGACGATGGAGCTCGGGTTGCCGAAGTTCGGGTGGTTATTGTCCAGGACGCGGTTGCCCGACACGCGGCAGTTGCGCCCGACCTTCGACGGGTTGTTGGGGAGGACGAAGACCAGAATGCCCCCGGTGTTGTTGTAGACGAGGTTGTTCTCGACGACGGCGTTGACGGAGTTCTCGATCTCGATGCCGGTGACGTTCCCGTGCGCCACCGAGTCCCTGACCACTATGTCGCGCGACTGCCCGACGTAGATCCCCGCGTCCGCGATTCGGGTCACGGTCACGCGCTCGACCGTCACCCCGGAGCAGCTCACCGGGTAGACCCCATACAGCCCCGTGTCGTCGATCATCAGGTCGCGGAAGACCGGGCCCGAGGCGTTCTGCACCTGGATGCCGTTGCCGACGTAATTCCTGACCTCGAACCCTTCGATGACGAAGTTGCTGCCGGTCGCGATCACCGCGTCCGCGAGCCTCTTCTCCCCGTCGAGCGTGGGCCAGAAGTGGCTCCCGGAGCCTGTTTCGGCCGAGGGCCTCCCGTCGCGCCCGGCCTGCGGCCGCGCCACCTTCCCGTCGGGGGTGAGCCCGCGCAGGGTGACGTTGTCGAGGTCGATGAATATCTCTTCTTTATAAACTCCCGGCATGACTTCGACGGTGTCGCCCGCGCGGGCGCGCGTCATCGCCGCCTGAATCGATTCGCCCGCGTTGACCCTTATCGTCTGCGCGGGCCTGTGGGCGGGCTTCTCTCCCCGCGAGCCCGCGTTGTGCTCTGCCACGAGCCGGCGGGCGGGGTTGTCGAGCCGCGCCACGACCGGCAGCCCCGAAGGCACGCGCTCGGGGAAGGCGGGCAGGTTCGACTCGTCGGTGAGGGCGGAGAGGAACGCGATCAAATCACTCTTCTCCTGACCGGAGAGGGTGAAGGGGCGGATCTTATCGTCGAGGTGAGGGGTGTCGAACCCGAGGCCGGGGCCCCCGCCGCGCGAGTAGAAGTCTATAACTTCCGTCAGGTCTTTGAAGCGCCCGTTGTGCATGTACGGGGGGTTGAGCGCGACGTTGCGGAGGGTCGGCACCTTGAAGGCCCGCCTGTACCCTTCCCCGCCTTCGACCTCCGCGCGCCCCAGGTCCGGCTGCTGCGGGTCGAGGTCGGGCACCCCGATGATCTTGAAATCGGGGTTGGCGAACGTGGGGAGCCCGTGGCATTCGAAGCAGCGGGTCTTGCCCGACCGGAACAGGTTGAAGCCGCGGACCTGTTCCGGCGTGAGCGCGCCCGCGTCCCCGTTCACGTAGCGGTCGAAGGGGGAGTTGTTCGAGATGAGCGTGCGCTCGAACGAGGCGATTGCTTTGAGCACGTTGTCGACCGAGACGCCGGAGCCGCCCGAGCCCCCGAAGGCCGCGTCGAACCGCCGCGCGTATTCGGGGATGGCTTTCAGTTCCGAGACGAGCGCTTCGGGGTCCTGGGCCATCTCTTTATCGTCTTTGATCGGCCCGAGCGCCTGCTCTTCGAGGTCCGCCGCGCGGCCGTCCCAGAACTGTTTATGATTGAACGCCGAGTTCCAGAGGG
>DASQDI010000034.1:0-127660 GCA_035634255.1 Blastocatellia bacterium | reverse complement strand
TTCCGGGCATCGACGAACGGGTGCTGGCCGACCTGGTAGGCGTCCCCCGCGAGTGGGTGCAACGCCAAGTCGTGCGGCCCCTGGGAGAGGAAGCTGCCGCTGTCCACAGTGCGGGGCATGTTCTCACGCGCCATAGCCAGGTGGCCGCCGCCATCCTTGTCGAGTCGGAGGACGCATTTGGGGTAGACCTCACAGAGATTTGGGCGCAACTCGTCCGACAGACTGTGCAAACGACCAGAAGCGGCGGAGTCAGTCACGGTACGCACTCGAAAATCCTTCACGCAGGCCCGCGGCTTCAGCGTGCCTTGCCGCAGCAAATTACTGAAGACCGCCGTAACGCCATCGCGATTGCGGCGGCGAAAGCTTCAATCTCTGCGGAGCCAGAAAGATTGATTTATGTTATTGACCTTGGCAGAACCTACCGCAAGGCTGAAATGATTGAGCAAGCGGTTGCTATATTAAGAGACAACCTGAACGACATCAAGTCTAAGGTAGACTTCGAATCCACTATCCGAGGTTACTGGTATGAATGGAGTGTATGCGAAGGCGAGAGAGGCACGACAGACGAGCACGCGTTGGCCAATGCTTGGCTCGGCGGCCTATCTCTCTCTGACCATCTCAACCCTGCGCCGATTACGCCAGACAATGGAAAACTGACCTGCGCCGGCCTTGGCGTCGCTTTCGGCAAGCTAGCTCAGTCCGCGCCCGATTGCCCCTACGCCAAAGCTCGACGCGCCGTCGCATATCTCGGTCGTCTCACAAATCCCGACCCAAAGACCGCCAGCTACTTTGATCGTTACGACCGCGAAGCTGACAAACTCAGGACGCCATACCCTGGCGACGTACCCGAAGCTATAGTCTGGCTCACCGCCGGAGTCGCGCAAGCCGGACGTGAACTCCAAGACCCCTTCTTGAAGGCCTTGCTCGAACCTGATCAAGTCTCCTTCAATCTGCTCCAGATAACTTTGGAACCAGACTCAACTCCGAAAGCTGAAAGGGCGCAGTCCTCCAAAACTGGCGCGGTGCCAGGTGCGACGCCCTCGGATAGCAAACTGCTACAATTCAGTACTGCGCATGAAGATCGGATTCAAGCAGGCATCGAGCGAGTAATAAATGAATCCTGGAAGGCGGTCCATCCCGACACGCCACCGGAGGAGCGTCTCCGACTCGCTATACAAAAAGCGAAGCAGAGCATTTCCCGGCTGTCTCCTTCCATCAAACGACAAGTCGGAGCCCATTTTCAAACCAAAGGCTGGGAGCCTCTGAAATCCCGCGAGCCAAAACCGTAGCCTCATAGGTGCGTTGTCTGATCTCCGAAGTGCGAGGATTGCTCTATAAGTGACCTGCCGCGCAAAAGCCTTTCTTTAAACCCCGCACGACTTCTATTCGATTTCGAGCAACGTTAACCGGCCCGATCTTATCCAACCTGAGACGCTCGCGTGTCAAACTCTTAACGGATTGTTTATTCTTAAAGGTATGAAGATTGAAAGAAGGCCATTTTTAGCGATCCTGCTCTGCTGCGCCGGGGTGTTAGCCAATCCCTTTCATGGAGCCCGAGCCCAGACCGAGTCTCGGGCCGGTAATACTCCCCGCCGCGCGCCGGCCCTCGGGGCTGACCTGGTGTGGGCGGATGGGCCGCACCCGCTGATTGAAGGCTGGCGTGACAAAGGGCTCGGGGACGAGATGGCCGAAGGGCTCAAGGCCGCGGGCATCGCGACCGTGCGGATGAGTTTCCACGGGTTCTACAGCCCGCGCGGGCCCGAGGCGTCCGCCAGGGTCAAAGCCGAAAATAAATTGTCGAACCAGTACCCATGGTTTCCCGTGGATAATTTCTTCGACTGGGTGGCCGCGCACGACTTCACTTTTATAATAGGCGTCAACGTCGAAGAGGGGGCGGACGTGGCCTCGGAGATGGCGCAGAAGATAATCGACAAAGGGATCAAACCGAAGCTCGTCGCCGTCGAATTGTCGAACGAGCCGTGGCTCAACCACAGGCCGTGGCTCCCGGAAGAGTACGCGGGGCGGGCCGCTGACGTGATAGAGCGCCTCACCCCTTTCGGCGTCCGCTTCGCTCTGCCCCTCACGGTCGGCAAGGACAAGAACACCCCGACGAAGCTGTCGGACAACGAGTGGAACACGCGCATGCTCCGGGCGCTCGACGGCAGGGTAAAGCTGCGCGAGCGGCCCGACATCCTCGGCGTGCTGCACCTCTATGGGCGCGGCGTTCGGGGCGGGACGGTCGGGCAGTTCAACGATCTCGTCCGCCCGTTTGCGCCTGCGATGAGATACCTCGTCACCGAGTTCAACATCAGGCTCGGGCTGGAAGGCAACCCGCACCTGACGAACAAGTACGCGATGGAGCTTGCGCGCAAGCTCGCGGAGGTGATGGCGCGGCCCGAGGTCGAGGCGATGTACGTGCACGGGGTCCCTTATCACTCCGTCGTGTACTGGTCCAACGGCAAGCCTAACCGGAAGAACCGGGCGACGGTGATAGGCCAGAGGGACGCGCGGCTAACGCCCGAGCAGCTGACGCGTGGCTGGCACGTGACGCCCGCGGGCAAGGTGTACAGGCTCTATTCGGAGCTGGCCTTGAACGGCGAGGTGGTCGAGTTTAAGGGCGGGGACAAGCAGAGCTATTGGACCGTCAAATCTCCCGGCGGCAACCTGATCACGACCCTGATCAACGACAGCGGCAAAGAGAGCAGGAAACGCATCATGGTCGCGGGCCGCGAGCTGACCGTCACGGCCCCCGCGCGCTCCATCGTTTGCGTGGACGAGGGCGGCCGCCAGCTGTCGAAGCTTACCCTGACGTACTGAGAAGGGCGTGCCGAGAAGAAAGATGAATACTGAGGGCCGCGCCGCAAAAATGTGGTAATATGCGGCCCGTGAAAGATCGCACGGACAAAGGCATCATCGACGAGACGCGCCGGTTCTACGATCAAATGGTCGGCGAAGTGACTCGCCTCGCGGAGCGCGACCGCGAGGAGGCCCGGCGCAGGGGGCCGATGGCGAAGGCTCTGTTTGCGGCCTGCTTCCTAGCGGGGGTGCTCGCGGCCCTGACCTGCATTTACGGGGTCGCCACGTTTCGCGACGCGCCGATCAGGCAGACCGGGAGCGGGTACGCCGGAAAGCATGGAGCGCCCCACACGCGCGAGCACTACGAGAAGTTCAAGCTCTGGGAAAAGTGCATGGCGGTGACCTTCGGCCTGACCTTCCTTACAGGCTTCGGGGCGGTCGCGGCCGACAGGACGACCCGCCGTAAATGAGTGCCGAAGGCGCGCACGCCGCCGCGGAATGGCGCGGGCGTGAGGCCATCCCCCCCGTTTGCAATCACCTCATGTCTGAGGGATAATCCGAACACCATAACGGTAAACTTAGTAAGAGGTCCATGACATGTCAGACAGAACGAATCCTCCTCAAGTTCGCGTGCGGTTTCCGACTCTTGAGCTGTTTTCGGCCCTTCATGGCAATGCGCTCTCGCTCGGGGGCAGGCCGCTCTTCCATGAAGAGCGCAGAGACGCGGAATTCGTCTTCGAGCATTCCATCGATCTGGACAAGGTCCGAGTGGTTCACGCGGTAGTCGCCAACGCCCCCACGACTCTGGGGAATTTCATACGCATTCCTATGGATGGCTCTATTGATCGTCAGACCCTGATCCACGAGCTGGCACACGTCTGGCAGTATCAGACGAAAGGGACGCAGTACATTTCCGACTCCCTGTGGCACCAGGTCGGGGCCGCCATCGGCTCGGGCTCCCGCAACGCCGCCTACGACGTGACTGAAGCGGACCTCCGGGCCAGGTCGATCCACGACCTACCCGCGGAGAAACAGGCGGTCGTCATCGAGACTTTCTTCGCCGACGCCAGAGCGCGCACGGACGCGAACTATAGGCGCTTCATTCAGGAAGTGCGGCGCGCCAGCCCGCTGCCGGAGAGCCTCATCCTTGAGGAAGCCGCTTTCGGGCCGGGCGGAGGCCGCCGCGACCTGTTCGAAGACCCCTCCCGTCCGGGCGGCAGCGCTCCGGGGACGGTCCCGATCCTGAGGATCGAGTTCTAATATCTTTAAGCTCCGTCAGGGCGCGCTAAATAAACGGAGGGCCGGCGACCACTCTGGTCGGATAGTCTTCTCCTGTCCGGGGGATTTTGAAACCGGGAGAAGGAGGCCCCAGGGCGGCCCTTAGGTTACCGCGACCCTGACGGTCCGGTGATGGCGTGGGAGGGTTCCTCCGAAAGACGGAAACGGGGTCAGTCTTTCTCCGACTCGACTATCTTCAGAATCGCTTTTATTTTTGAAGGCTTCATTTTCGACAGTGACAGCATGATCTTCGTGAGCTGCGGGTTGTCCACCACCTGCTCCATCGTCTTGAGGAGCATCCTTGGGGGCCACGGCTCGGTGTTGACAAACTTTACGGCATTGCCGCTGGCGGCTTTGAACACGTCGATACTGTCGACCCCCAGCCCTTCGGCCAGCGCGTGAACCTTCTCGACGCTCAGGGTCTTGGTCTTACCTTTGAGAATGTCCGAGATGAACGAGTCCTTGATCTTGTCTCCGCTTCGCTTCTGGATTTGCAATACCGATAATCCTTTCTCCCTCATGACTTGCTGTATCAGCTTTATCAATTCTTCCATTCGCCTCCCTGGGGTGGAAGCGGCAGAAAGTAGTTGACATTCCTCAAGAGGATGGTCTACTATCTCGCCGTTCCCGGTTAAGCGGGAATGAGTGCTGTGCTAATGCGGGGCTGAATGCCTGCCACTGCGTCAGTCCCGCAAGGCTCTTGTTTGTATCACACGACAAAGGTTCGCTCAATAGCGAAGCGCGAATCGTTTGGCGGGGAGGTGCGATTGTCCTGCAAGCCCGGGGAGGCGTGAGAGGTTCGTCGAGTCGGCAATAAAACCCACGGATTCAGGGCGGATTAGCTTCGGAATTCTTCCTCAACTGCTTGCGTCTTGAGAAGGGGCGTAGAGGGAATAGCTTTGCCTGGGGAGGTTAAAGTTCTACGCCCCGCGTTTTTTATGACCCAGAAGCAGGCGATCAATCACATTCAGAGTATGCTCAAACAACGGGGCATAAAGGTCGAGCCCGGCTTTCTCCAGGTGGTCGAGCAGCCGTGCATGGTCCTGGAGCGAAATGATCGATCCATAGCAATCGACCCCGGCTCGGGGATATGGGTCGGGAGGGCGGACCGCAACTGGGAGTGTATAGATCACACCTGCACGGTCAGCGGCGCTCTACAGGCGATAGACTTCCTGATCGAGGCCGAATAGGGCGCGCTGCGCGGGAAGTGCGTTTCAAAGCCCTTTCAATAACTGGGCGGCGATGACGAGCTTCTGAATCTCGGAAGTGCCTTCGTAAATCCTAAGGGCGCGGACCTCGCGGTAGAGCTTCTCAACCGTGGACCCGCGGAGGACGCCCGTGCCTCCGTGAATCTGCACCGCCGAGTCTATGATGCGCTGCGCCGCCTCGGTCGCGTAGAGCTTCGCCATCGCCGATTCGAGCGAGAAGCGCCCTTCCTGCGTGTCTCTTTTCCACGCCGCGCGATAGATCAGCAGCCGCGCGGCGTCCATCTCCGTAGACATCTCGGCCAGCTTCATCTGAGTGGCCTGAAACTCGGCGATGGGCCGCCCGAACTGCACCCGCCGTTTCGCGTAGCTCAGGGCCTCGTCGAGCGCGCGCCATGCTAGCCCGGCTGCCGCGGCCCCGACCGTCGGGCGGAAAGTATCGAGCGTAGACATGGCGATCCTGAAGCCTTCGCCTTCCGAGCCTATGAGGCTAGACGCGGGAACGCGGCAGTCTTCAAAGGCGAGGCGGCCGATGGGGTGCGGCGCGATCAGTTCGAGCTTCTCCCTGACGAAGAAGCCGGGCGCATTCTTCTCGACGACGAAAGCCGAGATGCCTTTATGCCCTCCCTCCGGGTCGGTCTTCGCAAAGACCGTGTAGAAGTCCGCGAGCCCCGCGTTCGATATGAGAGTCTTCTCCCCATTCAGCACGTAGTCACCGCCGTCGCGCCGGGCCGAAGTCTTTATCGCTGAGACGTCGGAGCCCGCGTCCGGCTCGGTGATGGCAAACGCCGCAATTGATTCGCCCGCCCGCACCGGGGGCAGGTGGCGGCGCTTCAACTCGCCCGACCCCGCGAGCGTGATCGGGAAGCTGCCGAGCCCCTGCATGGCGAACATCAAATCGGCCAGGCCGGATTCGTAAGAGAGCCGCTCGCGGATTACGCACAGGGCGCGCACGTCGAGCCTTTGCGAAGAGCCGCCCGGGTCCCCGGTGGTGTAGTCGAGCAGCCCGCCTTGCGCGAGCGCTTCGGTTAAGCCGCGCGCGTGCCGCTCGTCCTCTCCCGCGAACTCTTCGCGCACGCGCCGGCGCGCGAAATCTTCGGCCCGCCCGGCGAGCTTCCTGTGAGACTCTTCCAGAAACGGAGTGTCAAGCATGCCGACAACTCTAGAGCACGGTTTCTGATGATGCAAAGAGTTTTCAGTTCTCGGCTTGTGCCGGCCTATGCGCGGGCCGGTTGAATTAACCCGACGCACAAGGTAGGATGCTGCGCGGTGTGTTCAGGAAAGGCTGAAGAGGTGAAGGCTCCCGTGGCAGGTCCGCTTGACGGCATTCGCGTGATAGATTTCGGGCGGTTCATCGCCGGGCCTTACTGCGCCGAGCTGTTCGCTGACATGGGCTCGGACGTGATCCGCGTGGAGCGGCGCGAGGGCGGCGAAGACCGCTACGTGGGCCCGGTCGTCGAAAGCGGCGAGGGCGGCCTCTTCCTGAACGTGAATCGAAGAAAGCGCGGGATAACGCTCGACTTCACGCATCCCGCGAGCCGCGAGGTCATCCGCCGCCTCGTCCTCGGCGCCGACATCGTCATGGTCAACCTTCCGCTCGACGTGATGAAGAAGCTCGGGCTCGATTACGACTCCCTGCGCGAGATCAGGCCGGACATCATTCTGGTGATGGCGAGCGCCTTCGGCCCCGACGGGCCGTACGCCGGCCGCGTCGGGTTCGACACGGTCGCGCAGGCGATGAGCGGGGCCATGAGCCTGACCGGATTCCCCGGCACGCCCGTGCGCGACATCGTCCCTTTCGTCGATTACGGCACGGCTCTGCACGCGGCCTTCGGCGCGATGGTCGCGCTGTACGACCGCCGGGAGACGGGGCGGGGGAGGGTGATCGACGTGTCACTTCTGGCCACGGCCGTGGCCTTCATGCAGCCGTTTCTGGCCGAAAAAACCGCCTCGGGAATAACGCGCGAACAGCAGGGGAACGCGAGCTACTACGCGGCCCCGAGCGACATTTACCGCGCGCGCGACGGCTGGGTCATCGCGCAGGCGATTGGCGACGCCATGTTCCGCCGCTGGGCGCGATTGGTCGAGCGCGAAGACCTGATAGACGACCCGCGGTGCCGCGACGACATCACGCGCGCGAATAATTGCGGGCTGATCAACGAGGTCATGAGCGACTGGTGCTCCGCGCGCACTCGCGACGAAGTGATCGCCGCGCTCGAACGCGCGCGGATACCCTGCGGCCCGGTCTATAATCTCGACGACGTGCTCGCGGACGCGCAGGTGCGGGCGAGAAACCTGCTCGAAGAGGCGGACTTCCCCGGCAGTCCGAAGCCGGTCACGCTCTCCCGCACGGCGGTCAGGGTGAGCGGGGCCGAGGCGGAAGGGCCGGGCCGCGCGCCCGCTCTGGGCGAGCACACCCGCGAGGTGCTCTCGGAGCTCGGCTTCACGCCGTCAGAGATCTCCGACCTCCGCGAGGCGGGCGCTGTGTAACGCCTGTGCGGCGTCGGCGTGGCGGGATTCGATGGGATGAAATATTTATAAGGAGGCATTATGCCTGCACGAGTTATCGAAGGGGTGGAAGAACTGAAGGGATTGGTCGGGCAGGAGGTGGGAACGAGCGAGTGGCTGGAAGTCTCGCAATCGCGCGTCAACGATTTCGCGGAGACGACCGAAGACCGGCAGTGGATTCACGTGGACGCGGAGCGCGCGAAGACGAACTCCCCGTTCGGCGCGACCATAGCGCACGGGTTTCTCACGCTCTCTCTGCTGTCGCATTTAGCTTCGGAGGCGGTGGCGGTGAAGGGCGACTTCAAAATGGGGATAAATTATGGGCTCAACCGAGTCCGCTTCGTCTCGCCCGTCACGGTCGGCTCCCGCGTGCGGGGGCGCTTCACGCTCCAGTCGGTCGAAGAAGTCCAGGGCGGCATTCAGCTGACTTGGGGCGTCACGGTCGAAATAGAGAACGCGCCGAAGCCCGCGCTCGTCGCCGAGTGGCTCGTGCGGTACTACGCCTGAGTTGCAGGAGAGGTATGGAAGAGAGAGTCGCTCTGATAACCGGAGGCGCTCGCGGCATCGGGCGGGCCATCGCCCTCGCGCTGGCCGAGCGGGGGTGGGCGGTCGCGACGTGCTATCGCACGAGCGAGGCGCAGGCTCTGGAACTCGCGGAAACGATCCGGCAGAAGGGCGCGCGGGCGATGACCGAGCGCGCCGACGTGTCGGACGTGAACGAGGCCGAGCACCTCGTGCGCAGGGTCGAATCCGAGTGGGGCCGCGTGGACGCTCTGATAAACTGCGCGGGGCCTTATCACCGCGTCAATCTGCTGGAAGAGACCGTCGAAGGCTGGCACGAGATGTTCGACAACAACCTGCACCCGGTCTTCTACCTGAGCCGGGCCGTGGCCGCGGGGATGAAAGAGCGCAGGTGGGGCCGCATAATAAATTTCAGCATGGCGAACGCCGACCAGCACGTCGGGCAGCCATTCGTCACGGCGCATTACATCGCGAAGGCGGGCGTGCTGGTGCTCACCCGCTCGCTTGCCAAGGTCCTGGCCCCGCATGGCATAACCGTTAACGCGATCTCTCCGGGGTTTATAGATTCCGGCAGCGCGCCCCTGGAAGAGATGGAGAAGATGATAAAGAACATACCGGCGGGCTACGTCGGCAGCACGGATGACGCGGCCGCGGCGGCCTGTTACCTCCTGTCGGAAGAGGCCCGCTATGTCAACGGCGCGAACATTCACCTGAGCGGCGCGTGGGGGGTGTAGGCGTCGGGGCCGGTGGCCGGGAGTCAGGATTCAGGGGTGATAAGAGACTCTCTTTATAGAATTCCTTTCCTCCCCTGAATCCCGGCCCCTGACCCCTGCTTAAATCTATGCGTGATCTATTTCCCGAGACGGAAGCGAAACTGGCCGAGTGGAAGTCGGTGCCCGATATTTTGGGCGTGATAATGACGGGCTCGAAGAGCCTCGGCCATGACGACGAGCTCTCCGACGACGACCTCGAAGTGGTCTTCAAGGAAGAGGCGTTCGCGAAGATAGAGCCCGCGCGTTGCCACGAGTACCTGGTCAAAGGCGAGGGCGCTAATGCCAAAGTGGTCTACGACGCTCTCTACACGACCCTTTCCGAATTCGCGCAGAAGATCGACTCCCCCAGAGACCTCGACCACTGGCCTTACGAGAGCGCGCGCGTGATCTTCGACAGGACCGGGGAGGTGCGCGAGGCCGTCGACAGGGCCGCGCGGATGGACCCCGATTTCAGGCACAAGCGGCTCCTGCATGCGACCGTCGACGCATGGGCCGCGCAGAGGCGCGCGGTCAAGACTGTGCGGCGCGCCAACGACACGGCGCTCCGTCTGATCCTCGCCCGCGGAGCGAAGGCGCTCTCCCGCGTCCTCTTCGCCCTTGAGTGGGGGTGGGTGCCGCTCGACCACTGGCTCGAAGAGGAACTGTCCACGCTCGAAGACCCCGCGCGAGCCGGGAGGCTTTTGATAGAGGCGCTGACGCTCAACCGGCCCGAGCCTCTGGCGGAGGCCCTGGACCTGCTCGAAGACGCTCTCTATGATGAAGGCGTCGCGCGCCCTTCCGACAGGATCGCCCTGTTCCTTGAGCTGGTCCACCCCTCGCGTGCTCAGGAGCGCAGGGCGCACGGGCTGTTTTGAATGGACTGAGACAACACCGTTGGAGAGGATTCATGACCGGCATTACGGCGTCAGGAGCATACATACCTTTTTACCGGCTGGCCCATAAAGAGATCGCGAGAGCATGGGGCGGGCGCGCGGGTGAGGGCGAGCGAGCGGTCGCGAACGTGGACGAAGACTCGCTCACGATGGCCGTCGAGGCCGTGCGCGACCTGCTCGGCGGCAGGGAAGGGCGCGAGGTGGACGGCCTGCTGTACGCGACCACGACCTCCCCGTACAGCGAAAAACAGGCTTCCGCTTTGATCGCGACGGTCGCGGACCTTCGCCACGACACGAGGACCGCCGACTACACGGGCTCCCTGAGATCGGCCACCACGGCCATTCGTGCGGCGCTCGACGCCGTGCAGGCGGGTGCCGCCTCGCGCGTCATCGTCGCCGCGTCCGACACGCGCCTCGCCCCGCCGAAGTCGTCGGGGGAGCGGTTATTCGGCGACGCCGCCTCCGCCGTAGAAGTGGGGAACGACCGGGTCATCGCGAAACTGCTCGCCAGCCATTCGGCAATCGACGAGATCACGGACGTTTGGCGGAAGGACGACGACAGGTTCGTCTCCGGGTGGGAGGAGCGGTTCAGTGTGACCCAGGGGTATCTCCGAGTGGTCCGCAGCACCGTAGGCGAGTTGTTCGAGCGCAGCGCAATCGGCCCCGGAGAGATCTCGAAGGCGATCTTCTACGCGCCGGACCCCGGCTCTCTGGGGGCGGCCGCGAAAAGTCTGGGGCTCGGTGCCGAGCAGGTGCCCGATCACCTCTTCGGCTCGGTCGGCAACACCGGGACGGCCATGCCTATGCTGGTCCTTTCGTCCGTGCTCGAAGAGGCTCGCGCGGGCGATAAGCTGCTGGTCGTCGGGTACGGCAGCGGGTGCGACGCGCTGCTGTTTGAAGTGACGGAAGAGATAGACAGGTACAGATCGACGGGCCGCAGAGGGGTGCGCGGCCATCTCGCTTCAAAGAGCTACCTGGACAGTTACGAGCGGTACGCGAAGTTCCGCGAGCTGATCGAGACGGAGGCGGCGCGGCGGCAGGCCCCTTCGGCTTCGGCCCCGCAGACGTGGCGCAGGCGCGACGAGATATACAAGCTTCATGGCAGCCGCTGCCTCGAATGCGGGAAGGTGCAGTACCCGCGCCAGCGCGTGTGCATCGGGTGCCAGGCCAGGGACAAGTTCGAAAGCGTCCCCCTGGCCGGTAAGACCGCGCGCCTCTTCACCTTCACCGTGGACTTCCTCAACGTCGACCCCGACCCCCCGACAGTCATGAGCGTGGTCGATTTCGAGGGCGGGGGCAGGGCCTACCTTATGATGACGGACCGCGACCCGTCGGAGGTGAAGATAGATCAGGACGTTGAGATGACCTTCCGCCGCCTGTACGACGCCGAAGGCTTTACCAACTACTACTGGAAATGCCGCCCCCCCCGAAGCGTCAAGTGATGAGAAAAGATTAAGGAGAACCTTACATGCACAGATTTACCGACCAATGGCACAGCCCGAGCCTTAACAGAACTATGGAGATAGTCACGTACGGGCACTTCGGATTTCCGCTGCTGATGTTCCCCACCGCGGCGGCCGATTATCTTGAGTACGAGCGGTTTCAGGTGATCGACGCGATCAAGGATTTTATCGAGTCCGGTAAAGTAAAAGTTTTCTCGATCAACAGTATCAACAGGTCAAGCTGGCTCAATGACAAGGTTCATCCGAGGGACAAGGCGAGGCGGCAGGTCGAATACAACAACTACATCACGAACGAGGTCGTCCCTTACATCTGGAACAGTTGCCGAAGCCGCACGGGGATAATCACCGCGGGCGCGAGCCTCGGCGCGTTCCACTGCGCCAACCAGTTGTTCCGCAGGCCCGACCTGTTCGACGGGATGATCGCGATGAGCGGCTCCTTCGACATCCGCGGGTATTACGACGGCGATTATTTCGACGAGAATATCTACTTCAACAACCCGGTCGATTACCTGCCGAACCTGAGCGATGACTACCTCTACCTGCTGCGGCAGAAGGACAAGGTTCACATCGTGACGGGGCAGGGCGCTTACGAAAACCCGGACGCCTCGCGCCGGCTCTCCGGCATCCTGTCGCAGAAAGGCATCCCGCACAACCTGGACCTCTGGGGGTACGACATGCCGCATGACTGGCCGACCTGGCGGCAGATGATGAAGCACTACCTCGCGGCGAAGTTCTAGGAGATTCATGGGGAAGCTCGACGGGCAGGTCGTCATAGTGACGGGCGCTTCGGCCGGCATAGGGGAAGCCACCGCGCGCAGGCTCGCGCGCGAAGGCGCTCGGGTGGTGCTGGCCGCGCGCAGGGGTGATAAGCTCGACGCCCTCGGGCGCGAGATCTCTGCCTCGGGCGGGAGCGCGACCGCGGTTGTCGCGGACATAACTTCTCCCGAAGACCGCGAGCGGCTCGTCAAAGAAACCATGTCGGTTCATGGCCGCATAGACGCTCTCATCAACAACGCGGGCTACGGGCACCGCGGCCCGGTCGAGCTTGTGCCGGTCGAAAGCATCCGGCAGAACTTCGAGACCAATCTCTTCTCGCCGATCGCCCTCACCCAGCTCGTCATCCCCATCATGCGGGATCAGGGGGGCGGGCGCATCGTCAACGTCAGCTCGGTCGCGGGAAAGGTGGCGCGCCCGCTCTCGTCCATTTACGACTCGACCAAGCACGCGCTTGAGGCGATCTCGGACGGCCTGCGCGGGGAGCTGGCCCCGTTCGGCATCAGGGTCGTGATCATCGAGCCTGGCTTCATCATCACGGAATTCTCTCAAGTCTCGAATCGGGTCTCGCGCCCGGTCGCCGAACAGCCGGGGCCATACGACAAATACCTGAAAGGCTTCGGGCGCGGCAACGACCGCATGCGCAAGGTCGCGGGGCGGCCCGACGATATCGCGGAGCTGATAGAGCGGGCCCTGGCCTCGGAGAACCCGCGCGCGCGATACGCCGCGCCGCTCCACGCGCACCTCGCGCTCGGGCTCAAGCGCTTCCTGCCCGAGCGGGTCTTCGATTATTTCCTGAACCGCCAGATGGGGCTGACCCGCGCGAAGGTGAAGGGCCGGGGCCCCTGAGCCGTGTTTCCAAAACACGGCTCAGGGGGTAGTATCTTTCCGTAGCATAATTATGAAATCTCAAGCCAACCTCTCATCACTCGGACGGGCCGAAGGCGCGGTCAGGCCCTCTCTCCTCGCGCGCTCGACCGCCCTCGCAGCGCTCATTTACCTCGCCGTTTTGTTGGCCCCGGCACCGCCGGCCGCCTCCGGGGCCGCGACGCAGCAGCCGGAGGTGGTGCTTGATAAGACCTCCATCGATTACGGGGAGATCTTTCAGGGCGAGGAGCTGTTGACTCTCTTCCGCGTGCGCAACGCGGGGCAGGAGCTTCTTCAGCTTTCGGAGACTCCGTTGCTCCCTTCGAAACAGGCGGCGTCTTTTCGGGAATCGAGGCTCGGGCCCCTGCCGGTCTCCGCGAGCCTGCTGATACCTTCCCCGACGTGATGCCCGCCGGTGGACTTTTATTTCGATAAAGTCCTTCAGCCTGGTCAGGCTGGCGTCATCAGATTAACGATCAAGACCAAAGAGCTGATCGGCCCGCTTGAGCGCGAAATCAAGCTTTACACGAACGACCCGCGCAACCCTTCAATCGATCTGAAGATCAACGCCGTGGTCAAGCCTCTGCCGGATTACGTCGCGAGAATAACGACCGCCGGGGTCGCGCATGGCCAGGAGTTGAACGGCTTCCAGGTGTGGCCGACCGCGAACCCTGTCGTGACGGTACCGCTCGGAGAGGGCTTCAGAATGTCGCTCAGAATCCGGCCCCTCTCCGATGGCCCCGGCGACCTGAAACTGGCCGCGGGAGCCGATTCTGTGTTTAAGCTGAGGCGCGAAAAAGAGAGGGATGTCTACTGGCTCGACATAGACGTAGGGCCGATGAAGGAGTCGGGGACTCAGGAGTATTCGGCGGCGCTCAAGGCGGGGGACGGCGCCTCCCCCGATCTGCCGGTGCGGGTGACGGCGCAGGTCCCGTCGGAGAACGTGGTCGTTTCGGCTAAAGCCGTTTCGATGAAAGTCTCGCTAGCGACCCTGAAAGCGGGCTCGCGAGTGTCGGCCCGGGTCGGGATCAGGAAGCTGGTCGGGCAGCTTCAGATAAAATCCGTCTCATCATCGCTCGCGTTCCTGAACTACGAGGCGCAGACAATCGTTACCGGCAGCAATTACCTGATCCGAATAACTCTCGACGCGAACAACCTGCCGCGCCCCGGAACCTACACGGGCGTGCTTCAGGTCGAGACGGACGACCCGCAGAAGCCTCGCATTGAGATTCCCTGCACGGTGGAAGTGGTTGAATAGGGGCCAGCGGTCAGGAGTCAGGGTAGGAAGGGGATTCCATAAAGAGGGTCTCAAATGATTAAGGAGCGCGAGGGCTGCCATTCCCGCCCCGGCCCCTGACCCCTGCCACTATTTCTTCTCCTCTACGGGCTCAAGCTTTCTGCTCAGGGCTTCGATCTGCTGGCGCAGGCGCGCGACCTTCGCCTGAGATTCGGTCACTTTCTGTTGTTGCGTTACTCTCTCTTCCTTGGTCTGTTCGAGAAGGCGCTCGTACTCCGCGCGCAGGGCCTTCTCGCCTTCTTCGCGCCGGAGGATTCCGCGGGCCAGCACTTCCTGCGGGACGGTCTCTATGCGGCGCTGAATATCCTGCATGTGCGAGTCGAGCTGGTTAAGCTGATCGGTATCCGCGTCCAGTTTCGCTTCGGCTTTGGCGAGCCTCTCTTCATTGAGCATGATTTCGAGGGTTATCGAGCTGCGCTCCGTCTCCTGCCGGAGCCTGCGGACTTCATTCTTCAGCTCGCCGATCTGCTCCGAGAGGCCGGAAATCGCGCGGCGCAAAGCCTCTTCGTTCCCTTCAACCACCTGCTCCTGCCCGGCCTCCGCGCTCGCGGGGGACTTCTGCCCCGAGGGTTGCGGCTGCGCCTTCGTCTGGGAGGCGGGCCTCGCCGGTTCCTGCGCGCCCGCCGAAGCCGTCACCCCTCCGACAGTGAGCGAGATTGCCAGGGAGATTATCAGGTTAGTCATCAAAGCCGGTCTCTTCATCGTTGCTCCTTTTCCGCGCCGCCAGTAGCTGAACTCGCCAATCCCAAGGTTAGTTCCAATTTGTCCCGGCATCAAGCAGAGATGCGGGCTTGCGTTGTCGGGTCAATTGGATTACCTTTCCCGCTTCCGTTTCAATTTTTCGCTTTCTACGAAAGTTCTAACCATTGAAAGTCGGCTCTAAACCAGACGGATTGATCGAGCGGCTGCTCGTAAAAACGAACCGCGTCCCCGTGCCGCTCATCGACTCGTTCAGCGCGATGATGAACGCCAAGGCGATACTCGCGGCGAACGAGATAAGCCTGTTCTCTGAACTGGCGGACGGCCCCCTCTCCGCGGGCGAACTCTCGGGGCGGCTAAAGGCGTCCGAGCGGGGCGTGGCCGACCTGTGTGACGCCCTGTGCGCCAGCGGCTACCTGGAACGCGACGGCGAGCGGTTCGGCCTCACGGCCATGTCGCGCAAGTGGCTCGTGCGCTCGTCCGAGGATTACATCGGCAACATGCTCGAACACGTCAACGACCTTTGGGGCGTCTGGCTCAACCTCGAAGAGTCGATCCGCAAGGGCGCGCCTCCGGGCGAGAACTATCAGGACTGGCTGACGGATGAAGAACACCGCCGCACCCTGCGGCGGCACATCGTCGGCCTCCGCGACATGGCGAAGCTCACCGCGCCCGAGTTGATTCGCTCCGTGAAGTTGCCCGCGAAAGTGAAGCGCCTGCTCGACGTGGGCGGGGGGCACGGAGGTTATTCAATCGCCTTCTGCCACAGGTACCCGCGCCTCTCCGCCACCGTCTTCGACCTCGGCCCCACGTCCGAGATCGGGCGCGAGATAGTCGAGCGCGAGGGGATGAGCGAGCGCGTGCGGTTTCAGGTGGGCGACTTCCTGTCGGACGACCTCGGCTCGGGTTACGACGCGGCGCTCTATTTCAACATCGCTCACAATTTTTCGGAGGCCGACAACCGCCGCCTGCTCGGGAAGGTCTTCGACGCGCTCGCGCCCGGCGGGCGCATAGCGGCGTGGGACATGTTCAAAGAGCCGGGGGGCGAGCGCGACGTGTTGCCCGCTCTGATGGGGCTCCACATGCTCGTGGCCTCCGGCGGCACCTCTTACCAGATCACCGAAGTGGAAGGATGGCTTTCGACTTCGGGGTTCACGGGGCTGACGCGCAAGGTCACGCCCACCGCTCCCGGCCTGACGCTCATCATGGCCCGCAAGCCGTGAGCGAGCGCTCGCGCCGCCTCGCGACCCGCCTTCGGTTTCCTGCTTCGGTCAATTTGCATCAATCAAATTACCTTAACCCTAATCAAGCTGACGTAACAATCGCCGCATAATCAAGCCCACGCCCGATATATCAGGCAAGGCGACCCGCGTGGAGGGGCGAATATTTACGGCCGACCCTGAAGCGGGTTAAGTCGCGTGATTATGAAAGTAAAAAGGCCGAAGGCACTCTCGCGCGAAGGCCGCGCTCTCGGCCCTCGGCCTGAAAAGGGCCGGGCTGACCGCGAATGGCACGAAGGTTGAATAGAGATGGCGCAGGCCCAAGGCAGTGAAAGCAGCTAGTAAGAAGGAAGGCGAGATTATGAAAAAGATAGATAGGATTCTCAGAGTTCTGGTGGTAACTCTCCTGGTATTTTCATCTACGGCGGTCATACCCCCTGCGGGCAATTTCGTGCCCGAGGCTCAGGCCGCGATGAAAAAGAAAGTGCCGAGAGACCTTGAGAGCTTGATCGAGAATGCCTCGCCGGGGACTAAAGTACCCGTGATCGTAACCTCCAATTCGAACGCGAGCAGCGGCCTGAAAGCGGCGCTGAAGACGGCCTCGGGCGGAAGGAGCAACAAGGAATACAGCAAGATTGGCAACCTGCTGGTGAACAAGATCACGGTGGAGTCCATAGCCGCGCTGGCAGCCCGGCCCGACGTGGCCTACGTATCGCTCGACAGGGCGGCGCAGGTGATGGGCCACATCGAAACCACGACCGGGGCGGCCCAGGCGCGGTCGATGGGCAACGCCATCACCGGCTCTCTCACCGGGACCAACGTCGGGATAGCAATACTCGATTCGGGGATGTACGCGGATCACGTCTCCTTTAAGAATGCTTCGGGGGTTTCGAGGATAGTAAAGAGCATAGATTTTACGGGCGAAAACAGGACGGACGACCCCTACGGCCACGGCACGCACGTCGCCTCGACCGCGGCGGGGAATGCCACGGTGGCGAGCGGGGCGTACACCGGCATAGCCCCCAACGCGAAGATCATCAACGTGCGCGTGCTCAACTCTTCGGGCACCGGCAACGCGTCCGACGTTATCTCGGGCATCAACTGGTGCATAGAAAACAAGGCCACCTACAACATCAGGGTGATGAACCTGAGCCTCGGCACCACGGCGGTCGAGTCTTACGTGAGCGACCCGCTTTGCCTCGCGGTGAGGAGGGCGGTCAGCGCCGGGATAGTGGTCTGCGTCGCGGCGGGCAACCTCGGCAAGGACGACTTCGGGAACAAGGTCTACGGCAGCATTCATTCGCCCGGCATAGAGCCTTCCGCCATCACGGTCGGCGCGGCCAACACGCGCGGGACCAACAGCCGCTCGGACGATGTCGTCGCGACCTACAGCTCCCGCGGGCCGGGGCGCGGTTTTTACACCGACTCGGCCGGCGTGAAGCATTACGACAACATAATCAAGCCCGACATCATCGCGCCCGGCAACAAGATCATCGAAGCGCAGTCCAAAGACTGCTACCTCGTGAGGGCCAACCCCGAGCTTGACGCCAACGTGAGCACCACCTTTACGCGGGAGATGATGTATATGAGCGGCACTTCTATGGCCACACCGGTCGTGGCCGGGGCCGCTGCTTTGCTCTTGCAGAGGAACCCGAACCTGACCCCCAACCTGGTCAAAGCCATTATCGAATACACCGCGCAGCCCCTCGCCGGGTACAGCAACTGGGACCAGGGGGCCGGCCTTCTGAACGTCGAAGGGTCGGTGCGCCTCACGGGGGCCATCCGCGCGGACCTGTCGGGCCTGATACTCGGCGCGCCCCTTCTGTGCTCTACGTGCGCGATGCCCGCGCAGACATCGACGGTCGCCGGGACCGCGTTCAACTGGGGCGGGGGGATCATCCAGAAATGGAACATCGTCTACGGGTCCGAACTCATCCAGAGGTTCCAGGGAATCTATGGCACTTCCGCCCTGCTGACTGACGGGGTGTTTTTATCAAACGGCACCCTGCTGACCGACGGCACCCTGCTGACTGACGGCACCCTGCTGACTGACGGCACCCTGCTCTCAGACGGCTACCTCTGGTCGAGCGGCACGCTGTTGCGGATAGGCACTTCGTCCGCAACCGGCACGATGCTATGCGACGGCACGATGCTATGCGACGGCACGATGCTGACTGACGGCACTCTGTTCTCCGATTCCGTGGTGCGTAACTACACCTCAATCTCTTTCACCGCCCTGAATGCTCTGAGGGGAGACGCCGGGGAAGGCATGCTCCCTTTAAGGGACACGCAATAACTTGTAAGTCGCGACACGATTGCCCGGAGTAATAGAGGGATGAGGCAGGAGATATAAAATGCACTTGCAAGCCGGAGAGAGGAAAAAAGAAGAGGCGAAGGCAGCCTGGCACCTGCCAGCGGAGCCGGAGTCGATCACCACGCACCTCCTCTCTGAGGCCGACAGGGATGAGGCCCTGCGCTTCCTCGACCAGCGCCCCTCGCACACCTTCGGGCTGGTCGGCTTCGTCCTCAACAACGGCATCGATAGCCCTCTCAACCGCGGGAAATTTTACGCCTGCCGCGACGAACGGGGGGGGATGATCGGCCTGGCCCTGATAGGCCACGCGACCCTGTTCGAGACGGGTAGCGAGCAGGCCATCGAATCATTCGCCCGGATCGCGCAGAACTGCCAGAGCATTCACATGCTCTGGGGCGAGCAGGGTAAGGTCGAGTCATTCTGGAGTCATTACTGCGAAGGCGGGCAGCCGCAGCGCCGGTTCTGCCGGGAGTTGTTGCTTGAACCGGAAGGCCCTTTCGAAGACCTCGAAGGCGTGCCGGGCCTCAGGCGCGCCACTCTCGAAGACCTCGATTTGATCGTGCCGGTCCACGCCCTGACCGCTTTTGAAGAGAGCGGCGTCAACCCCCTCGACGTGGACCCCGAAGGGTTCCGCCAGCGTTGCGCGCGCCGCGTGGAGCAGGGGCGCACGTGGGTGTGGGTCGAGGGCGGGGAGCTCTTATTCAAAGCCGAATGCCAGACCGAGACGCCGGAGATCGTATACCTGGAAGGCATCTGGATGGACCCCGGCCATCGCGGCAAGGGCCTCGGGCTCCGCTGCATGACTCACCTGAGCCGCGTGCTGCTTGAGCGGACAAAAAACATATGCCTGCTCGTGAATGAGCAGAACCGGGCCGCGCTCGATTTCTACTACAGGGCGGGTTACGGGCTCACGGGCTACTACGACACGATATTTTTGAAGCAGCCGGTCCACTGACGGCGAACCGATTTTCTTTCGAACAGCCATGGACTTGATCAGCCATCTTTACGGTGGCTGAATTTTTTTTGCCCGAGGCCGCCTTTGCAAAATCGTTAAAGTTCTGTGATCATCCGGCTATGAAGAGAGTGCGGGAATGCCACAATAATTCCCCCCGCCGCTGGCCACGCTCCGCCTTCAAACCGGCTCTGCTGGCCTGTTTGCTGGTATTCATGGGGTCGGGGGTCGCGCGCGACTTCACCGGGAGGGGGCAGGTCGACTCCCTAAGGATCGAGGAACTGGTCCGGGACAGCGGAGCAGAGAGCGTGGCCGTCGCTTTCTATGACCTGGCGAACGGCGAGACCTTCCTGATAAAGCCGGACGAGAGCTTCCACGCCGCGAGCACCATGAAGCTCCCCGTCATGATGGAAGTATACAGGCAGGCGCGCGCGGGCAGGATCTCGCTCGACGCCCCGGTGGAGGTAAAGAACGATTTCATAAGCATCGCCGACGGCAGCCGCTATTCCATCTCGCACGACAGCGATTCCGAGCTTTCGCTCTATTCGAAGGTCGGCCGGACCGCGAGCGTGCGCGAACTCGTCAGGCTGATGATAACGTCGAGCAGCAACCTCGCCACTAATATCCTTATCGAGCGGGTGGGAGCGCCGCGCGTGATGGAGTTGATGCGAGAGGCGGGGGCTAGAAATATCCGAGTGCTGCGGGGCGTCGAAGACGGGAAGGCGTACGAGCGGGGCATGAACAACACGACGACCGCGCGCGACCTGATGATACTCCTCCGGCTGATAGCCGAGCGCCGAGCGGTATCGGCCGGGGCCTCGGACGAGATGATTCAAATACTGCTGGGCCAGAAATTCAGGGAAGGCATCCCCTCGGGCCTGCCGGCGGGCGTGCGCGTTGCGAATAAGACGGGAGACATCTCGACCGCCAATCACGACGCGGCGATAGTCTACCCTCCGGGCCGCAAGCCTTACGTCTTAGTCGTGCTGACTCGCGGCATAAGCGACGAGAAGCGCGCCCACCGACTGATAGCCGACATCTCAAAGGTGGTCTACCACAGGGGCCAGGGGGCGGGAGTCAGGATTCGGTGAAGGGAGGGGATTCTATAAAGAGAGCCTCTCATCCCTGGCCCCCGGCCCCTGACCACTGACCCCTGATTATTTCTTCTTTTCCACTTCGCTTTTGGCATGCGCGGCTTCGCGCTTCTGCTGCTCCAGCTCGTCGATCCGCCGCGCGATGTACCTCTGCTCGCCTTCGTCCGTCACTTCGCGCAAAACTTTGATGGCTTCGTCGAACTGGTAAAGGCCCGCGTAGCAGTCCGCGATCCCCAGAGTCGCGCGCAGGCGGACTTCGGGGTCGCCGCTCAAGGAGGCCAGCTTCCTGTAAGTGTCGAGCGCCTTCTGAAACTGCCCGCGAGAGAGGTGGTGGATGGACGCCTCGCGCTGGTAAGCCTGCTCGCTCAACTCGTCGTACTCGGCCCCGTCCGTCACCCTCGCGTACTCGGCCAGGGCCTGACTGTAATTCTTCTGCTCGTAGTAAAGGTCGGCGATTTTTAAGCGTATCCGGCGGCGCTCTTTCGCCCCATGCGGGTTCAGGTTCTCGAACTCGGCTATCGCCTCGTACGAGCGCCCGATCTCCGAGAGGAGCTCGGCGAGGCGCTCGCGCGCGACGTGCGCATTCTGGCTCGACGAGTCCTGATTCAGAAATTCTTTGTAGTGAGGGATGGCCTGATCGTACCGGCGCAGGTTGAGGTAATAGATGTTCGCGAGTTGCAGCCTCGCTTCAAGGCTCTTTTCGCCCGCGGGGTAGTGCCTGAGGTGTTCTTCGTACTCTTCCGCCGCCTGCTCGTAATCGCCCGAATCCCACGCTTCGGTGGCGCGGCTCAAGGAGGGCTCGCCGCCGCGCCTGCACGCGCCCGCGCCGAAGATCAAAACGGAAACGAGGGCGAGCGGTAAAAGGGGGGCGAACGACGAGAGCCTTCGCACATCGCGAAGGCTCTCGTCACGCCTGCCGTTAATCGAGTCCCGATCCATATCAGACCGTCGGCGCTTCTATCACGTCCTGCTGCCGCTCGATGAGCGAGGCCGACGAGACCTTGTCGCCATCCGACGTGTCGATCAGCTTCACACCCTGAGTCGAGCGGCTCGACTCGCGGATGGTCGAGGTTTCGACCCGGATCAGCTTGCCGTTGCTCGTGATGATAAGCACCTGGCTGTCGTCGTTGACCGGGAGCACCGCGACGACCTTCCCGTTCCGGTCGCTCGTCTTCATGTTGATGACGCCCTTGCCCGCCCGCGACTGCTTGCGGTACTCGGAAAGCTTCGTCCGCTTGCCGTAGCCGTTCTCCGATATGGAGAGCATCTCGATGTCGTCGGGGACCGCGGCGACGCTGATGACGTAATCGCCCTCGTCGAGGGTGATCCCGCGCACGCCGTAGGCCGGGCGGCCCATCGAGCGCACGTCCGACTCGTCGAAGCATATCGCCATGCCGTCGTGCGTGGCGAGAAATATCTTCTTCGTGCCGTCGGTTATCTCCGCGGCCAGAAGCTCGTCGTCGTCGTCGATGCCCATCGCGATGATCCCGTTGTTGCGGATGTTGGCGAACTCCGACAGCTCCGTCTTCTTGACGGTCCCGCTGCGGGTGGCCATCACGACGTACCTGCCCTCTTCGAAATCGCGGACGGCGAGAATCCCGGCGAACCGCTCCTCCTTGGGGATGTTCACGAGGTTGACTATGGCCTTGCCGCGCCCCGCCGCCGCCGCGTCCGGCAGCTCGTGGACCTTCAGGCGGTAGACCTTGCCCTTATTGGTGAAGATCATCAGGTAGCTGTGCGCCGAAGCTACGAAGATGTGATCGACGAGGTCTTCGGTCTTGAGCGACGCGCCCTTGCGCCCCATGCCCCCCCGCCTCTGCGCGCGGTAAATCGACACGGGCGTGCGCTTGATGTAACCGGAGTGGGTCACGGTGATGGCCATGTCCTCGTCGGCGATCAGGTCCTCGATTGACAGCTCGGCCCCCGACTCTATGATCTCCGTGCGCCGCTCGTCCCCGTAATCGCGCTGCACCTCGCGGAGCTCTTTCACGATGACGGAGCGCAGGACGGACTCGTTGGAGAGGATCTCCTGAAGCTCCGCGATCCGCTGAATGACTTCCTTGTACTCGTCGATGAGCTTCTGGCGTTCGAGGCCGGTCAGGCGCTGCAACTGCATTTCGAGGATCGCGCGGGCCTGAATCTCGGTGAACTTGAACCTGAGCATCAGCGCCTCGCGGGCCTCCTGGGACGCCTTCGAGTTGCGGATCACGGTGATCACGGCGTCGAGGTTGTCGAGCGCTTTCTTCAACCCCTCTAAAATGTGCGCGCGCGCCTCGGCCTTCTTCAGCTCGTAGCGCGTGCGGCGGATTATCACCTCTCGGCGGTGCTCGATGAAGAGGTTCAGGGTGTCGATGAGCGTCAGCTCGCGCGGCTGCCCGTTGACGATGGCGAGGTTGATCACGCCGAAAGACTGCTGCATCGGGGTGAGCTTGTAGAGATTGTTGAGCACGATGTCGGGCAGGGCGTCGCGCTTCAGCTCGATGACCACGCGCATGCCGTCGCGGTCCGACTCATCGCGCAGGTCGGCGATGCCCTCGATCTTCTTGTCGTTGATCAGCTCGGCTATGCGCTCGATCAGCTTCGCCTTGTTGACCTGAAAGGGGATCGCCGTGACCACGAGCGAGACCCGCTCGCCCGCGCGGCCCCCCCGGTCGAACGACACCTTCGCGCGCATGACGACGGTCCCGCGCCCCGTCTCGTAGTAGTGCTGGATGCCCTCGCGCCCGTAGATGAACCCGCCGGTCGGGAAGTCGGGGCCGGGCAGCATACTCATGAGGGTCTTCAGGCGCGCGTTCGGGTTCTGGAGCAGGTAGATGGTCGCCTCGACGACTTCGGTTAAATTGTGCGGCGGGATGTTGGTCGCCATGCCGACCGCGATGCCCGAAGCGCCGTTGACCAATAAATTAGGGTACCGGGTCGGAAGGACCACGGGCTCTTTGCGCGACTCGTCGTAGTTCGGCATGAAGTCGACGGTGTCTTTATCGATGTCCGCGAGCATCTCCGTTGCGATGCGCGTGAGCCGCGCTTCGGTGTAGCGGTAGGCGGCCGCGGAGTCCCCGTCGACGGAGCCGAAGTTCCCCTGCCCATCGACGAGCGGGTAGCGCATGGAGAAATCCTGCGCCATGCGGACGAGCGAGTCGTAAACGGCCGTGTCCCCGTGCGGGTGGTACTTGCCGAGCACGTCCCCGACCACGGTCGCGGACTTCTTGAAGGCCTTGCCCGGTTGCAGGCCGATTTCGTGCATCGAATAAAGTATCCGCCGGTGGACGGGCTTCAGGCCGTCCCGCGCGTCCGGGAGCGCGCGGCCGATGATCACGCTCATGGCGTAGTCCAGATAACTACGCTTCATCTCCTCTTCTATATTGACCGGAATTTTCTGAATCGCTTCAGCCATTCTATTACTCTCTCTCTAATAATTATCCTGCTGGTTAAGGGGTTTCATCAGGTCTCAATAGGGAACCTTTTAGCCTTTTGCAACGACCATTATTTTACACCATCGGGGCCGGTCTTTTCAAACTCAAAACGGGCGGGAACCGTACGAAAAATCATACATTTACGGCCATCCTGAGTCCGGCTCGCGGCGGGGTAAATTCAATGCTCCGGGGGCAGCTCGCGGACCTGCTTTCTGGCCTCCTCGAGCCACCTGCTCAGCTCGTCGTAGAGGTAGCGGTTCGTCCGCAGGGCGAGGGGGAGGTAGAAGGTTTCGGTGGTGCGGATGTAGCGGCGTTTCTTTTCGGCCCTGTTCGAATATGCGAGGAATCTTAGGTTGTCGAGCCTGTCGCACAGCTTGACGACGGGCGCGCCGGTCTGATGGGCGGCCTCTATCGCTTGCAGGTAGGCGGGGAGGCTTACGGTGTCGAGCTTGGTCAGCAGCCACACGATCTCGGCGACCTCCCGGCCGAACATCTCCGCCACCTGCTCGCGCGTGGTATCGCTGTCTTCGATCACGTCGTGCAGGAGGGCGGAGCAGACTAGCTTCGGGGAGTGAACCTCAAGCTCGTCCACGAGCGAGACGGCCACCCTCAGAGGGTGGACTATGTAGGGCGTGCCCTCGTCCCTCATCTGCCCGCGGTGGGCCGCTTCCGCCAGCTCGTAGGCGCGCCCGACCGTGAGAGCTTCCTCGCGGGTGATGTGCGGGCTGAGCCTCTCGATCAGGTATTCGTAACTTCGTTCGTAAACCATCGCGTCTCGAAGTTTCAATGTAGCAGAGGCGGGGCTCCGGGTTCAAACGGCGGGAGCTTGCGCGGGAGCGCCCGCGCGTAGTTTAATACCACGGCCCGAGATTCCACCCATCGCGAAGGATAGCGGAGCTTATGCGATTCGTTGTTGCCGTGTTGAGACCCTTCGCCTACTGGCTGTGCCGCCTGTTATTCAGGATCGAGTTCAGAGGGACGGAGAATATCCCCCTCGAAGGCCCCTGCATCATCGCGCCGAATCACGTGACCTACGCCGACCCGGTGTGGATATCGATACCCGTCCGCAGGCCCGTCCGCTACATGGCCTGGGACAGGATGTTCAGGATTCCCGTGCTCGGGTTCCTGATGCGCGTCTTCGGGGCGTTCCCGGTGCGCCTTGAGGGGGGAGACGTTTCGGCGCAGCGCGAGGCGGTCGAGCTGCTGCGGCAGGGACAGGCCCTCGTGATTTTTCCCGAAGGGGGGAGGTCGAAGGATGGCGCCCTGATGCCTTTCAAGCTCGGGGCCTTCCGTCTGGCGCTCTCACAGGGGGTGCCGATCCTGCCCGTCACCATCACCGGCGCGTACGAAGTCTGGCCCGTAGGCCAGCTTCTCCCGCACCCCGGAAAGCTGACCATCACCTATCACCCCGTTATTCAGGTCGAGGCTCTGCCCGACCCCGCGCGCGAAGAGCTGAAAGCGAAGGCCCGCGTGCTCGCCAAAGCCGCCCACGACGCGGTAGCCACGGCCCTGCCCCCCTCCGCCATCGACGGAGAGAGCAACAGGCCCGCGCAGTTGGAAGAGACGAAAGCGTGAATTCAGGAAGGCGGTCTGGCTTTACCCTTACCCGAGAGGCATGGGGTCCCCGTACTTCATCCCCCGGAGCCTCTTCGAGCTGTCGCCCGAGCGGAAGTCGTTGAGAATCTCCGTACGCCGCTTCAGTTGCGCGCGCGATTTCACGTTGGAGCCGAGCAGGGCTGCCATCTCCACCAACCCGCGCTCGGCTTCGCCCATGTGCGCGTAGGCGAGTGCGACCGAGATGCTCAGCCCTACGTAGCCCTCGTCGGAAAACTCCTCCGCCGTTATCTCCGCTTTCGCGCTCTCCACCGAGGCGCGGAGGCGGCTTAACTCTTCCCTGTAGAAGCCGGGGAAATCTCTGGAAGCGTAGACGTAGCGGCCGTTCTTCCACCTGAAGATCACCGAGGCGAAAGGCGAGGCCGCGTGCGAGAGGTCTCCGTAAAGCTCCCACCGCGGGTCGGTCGTGACCAGTTCCATGGAGCCGTCGCCGTCCAGGTCCGCGATGTTTTGCATGGGGCTTGCGGCGATCAGTTCGACTTTATTATTCAGGATCGAGTAAATCTCGGTCGGGTTACAGCTCCAGCAGTTGCCCCCGCTCGAACTCTGGACGATAACCTCTTTCATCCCGTCGCCGTTGATGTCGGTCAGGTTCAACCCCGTTTTTGAGCCTTTGCTCGCGGAGGCCGCGAAGGGAGTCTCGAAGGAGAAGAAGAACTCCGCGCGGCGAAAGATGGTCCTCGCGGAACGCTCGTCGCTCTCCAGTATCCTCAGCTCGTAGGACTGAGTGGCGTCCGCCGCTTCCGGCTTCGCGCGCTTGAAGATGGCCGCGAGGTGCCGCATCCGCCCGTCGAGGCTCGCTTCGGCCGCCTCGGTCAGGGCCAGCCCCTCCGCCCTCAGCCGCGCGACCTCTCCCTGAAAATCCCTGCTCACCTGAGGGGTGGGCGCACTTTGCGCGCCATCCGGCGGAGCGCCGTCGCCCGTCAGCGAATCATGACCGACCTCTCGATTGATCGCGCCCCGGCACCCGGCCAGAGACAACGCGAGCGCGAGGCACAGAATTGAGACGGAAATCCTCACCTGAAATAACTCCCTGACGGAACCCTAAATTGCTGAGATGAATTTATAAAGGTTGGGTGGAAGATTTACAATACCCGGCCCATTCTTTTCTCGATTGTTTTCGAATTGCAATCAATTGCCGGAAGGCGCGGCCTCGAATCTGCGCCCGAGGTTATCGACTTCGACTTCGAAGGTGCGGGCATGCGCCCCGGCCCGCGCGAGCCGCTCGCGCATCAGGGCCGCGATCTCGCCCCGGTTTTTCGAGGCGAAGGCGATCATCGTCGAGCCCGCTCCGCTGATCGCCACGCCGAGCAGCCCTTCGTGCAGGTGCGTCTCGTCGTTGAGCCGGAGCACGTCCCCGAGCCCCGGCGCGAGCGGCGAGCGGTAAGGCTGGTGCAGGCGGTCGCGCAGGGCTTCCCTCAGGAGGTCGAAGCGCCCCTCGGAGATCGCGGCTTGCAGCAGGGCGGCCCTCTGAATGTTGAAGATCGCGTCATCCCTCGGGACCGAGGCAGGCAACACCGCGCGCATCTTCGCCGTCTCCATCTCGAAGTCAGGCACCGCCAGAACTATCTTCACCTGCTCGGGCCACTCGCGCCTGACCGCGACCAGCGAGCGGCCTTCCCCTTCGCCGGTGACGCAGGCGACCACCAGCCCGCCGAGCCTGCTCGGGGCGAGGTTGTCGCCGTGGCCTTCGAAGTTCAGGGCGCAGGCGAAGAACTCTTCATCGCTCAGGCGGTCATTCGCGAGGACCTCGTAGACCGACACGCCCGCGATGATGGCCGCGCTGCTGCTCCCCAGCCCGCGCGCGAGCGGGATCTGATTATCAACGAAGAGGCGCGCCCCTCCGAGCCTTCTGCCGCGCCGCTCGGAGACGAACCGCGCCACGCGCAGGATCAGGTTCGACTCGTCTCGCGGCATCGCCTCAGACCCCTCCCCGCGCGCCTCGACCCGGAAGCCGCGCGCCTCTTCGACCCCGACCTTCAGGTAAAGCGAGAGGGCGAGCCCGCAGGTGTCGAAGCTCGCGCCGAGGTTTGAAGTCGAAGCGGGGATGATGATGGTACAGTGGCCGGGGGCCGGGGGCCGGGAGTCAGGGAGCAAGGCCGAGTTCTGTTGCGGCACGCCCGCGCTTTCATATTTCATACGAGATTCTCCGCGCCGGACCCTTCCGACCTGATCATCATCACGATGAGGGATTCTGCCCCCGGCCCCCGGCCACCGGCCCCTGACCCCCGAGCAGAACCTCGATCATCCGGTCGTGGATGAGTCCGTTGCTGGCCACTATCTGCGGCTCGTAATTGGAGAACTTGTCGCCCCTGAAATCGGTGACGCGGCCGCCCGCTTCCGACACGATGAGCGCGCCCGCGGCGGTGTCCCACGCGCTGAGGTTCAACTCCCAGAAGCCGTCGAACCGCCCGCACGCGACGTAGCAGAGGTCGAGCGCCGCGGCCCCGTCCCTCCGCAGGGCCTGCGCGTTCATCGCGAAATTAGCCCAGTGATCGAGGTTGGTAAAACTTGAAGTCTTTATGTCGTAAGGGAAGCCCGTGGAGAGCAGGCTGTTCATGAGGTCACCCACGCTCGAAACGCGGATGGGCCTGTTGTTGAGGGCGGCTCCGCCCCCGCGCTCGGCGGCGAACAGCTCGTCGCGCGTGGGGTCGTAAACCACCCCGAGTACCGTCTCGCCCTGGTGTTCGAGCGCGATGGATACGCAGAAGACCGGGTAGCCGTGCGCGTAATTGGTCGTGCCGTCCAGGGGGTCGACGACCCACCTGTAATCCGAGCGGCTCTCGGTCAGCCCGCCCTCTTCCCCGAGAATCTCGTGGCGCGGGTAGTAAGTCGATATCGCCTCGCGGATCAGTTTCTCGCTCGCCAGATCGACCTCGGTGACTATGTTAATCGACCCCTTGTGCGCTATGTCGAAGCCCGTGTTGAGGCGGTCCCTCAGCAAGCGCCCGGCATCTCGGGCCACTCGGATGGCAAAATTCAGCATGATATTCCTTTACTTTTATATCTCTCAAAAATGCGTGATCACTCCCCCCCGTGCAGGAGCTCGGCGAACCTCACGGCGATGACCTCGGCCCAGAAGCGGTTCTCCCCTTCCGAGCGCGCGGAGATGAAGCCTACGTGACCGCCGTGCTCCGTCGCCAGAAGCGTGATGTTCGGGTTCTCCGTTATCTCCGGCCTCTGGAAGGGGGCGAAGGGGATGAAAGGGTCGTCTTTGGCGTGAACGATCAGGGTCGGGATGCGGACGTTGCTGATCAGCGGCAGGGCGCTCGCGCGCCTGTAGTAATCATTCACATCCTTGAAACCGGCCGCCGGAGCCGTGTACGTGTCGTCGAATTTACGGATGGACCAGATGCCTCGCAGCTTGTTCGTGCTGTACTTGTCCGGGAAGAGGCTAGCCTTATGCTTCAGGCTCGCCCTCAGGCTGAGGGTGAATCGCAGGTGGTAGATGAGGTTCGAGCGCATCTCGATGGCGTCGGCGCACGACGCGAGGTCGAGCGACGGGGATATGGCGGCCACCCCGCGCAGTTCTTCCGGGGCGGCCTGCCCATACTCGCCCGCGAGCTTGAGGGAGACGTTGCCGCCGAGCGAAAAGCCCACCAGATATACCTCGTCCAGCCCGTCCCGCTCGATCAGCTCTTTCAACACCTGCCGCAGGTCTTCGGTCAGCCCCGCGTGGTAGAGCGTGGGCGTCAGGTGCGCCGTCCCCCCGCAGTTCCGCATGTTCATGCGGATCACGTTGAAGCCCGTGGCCAGGGCCTTGTCCGAAATCCCCAGCATGTAGCGCGACTCGACCGAGCCCTCCATCCCGTGCACTACCAGAAGGGTCGGCCTCCGCGTTTTATCTTCCTGCCACGAGCAGAGCCCCAGCACGCGGATGCCGGGGGCCACGTCGAATATGCGCGGCTGCGAGTTGCGTTGCGCGAGCTCGAACCGCCGCGGGATGAGCGTCCCCATTATCGTCTGCGCGTGCGGGTTCTTCAGCGCCGGGTGCGGTATGAACGGCGTTAGCGTGAGCTGATCGGCGATCTTCTCTTTCATAACCATTTGCTAGTTGCTAAAGTAGGCGGCGGTTCAATCGGATCGGGGTGCCGCACCTTATGACTCAAGCACAATATTAGAAGGCGGACGCAGGGGTTTCAAGGTTTACTTTCGCCGCTCACGGTGAAGGGAGTCTTCACCGACCTAATGACCGATGACTGAGAGACGAGACGAACGACACCGCTACGGCCAGCACTATACTCCGGTCGGGGTCGCGCGATTGCTGGCCGCTTTCGCCGTCCGCTCCGGGTCGGACCTCGTCTTCGACCCTGCCTGCGGCGACGGCCGCCTGCTGCGGGCGGCGCTTGAGGCGAAAAAACAACGCGAGCCTCAGAGAAGTATCGAGGCGCTTGGGGGGGAAGTGTACGGGCTGGACCGCTCGGCGCGCGCGGCTCGGCGCGCGGCCTCTACCGGCGCGCGGGCGCTCCGCGCGGACTTTTTCAACGTCGAGCCGGGCGCGAGCCTCGATGGGTCCGGGGGACTGCCCGCGCTGTTCGACGCGATAATCGGGAATCCTCCGTACATCAGGCAGGAGGTGATGGGCAGCCGCGACAAGCGGCGGATCGAAGCCCGCCTCGCGCGGGATTCGCTCTCACACCCTCATGTATTCTGGCCACGCTGGTCGGGCCGGTCCGACATCTACGTCTACTTTTTCGCCCATTCGACGGCCTTCCTCAAAGAGGGGGCGCGGCTCGTCTTCCTGTCGGCGAGCAGCTGGCTCGACGCGGGATACGGCGCGGCCCTCAGGGAGTTTCTGCTGCGGAACTTCCGCGTCAACTCAATAATCGAATCCACCGCCGAGAGCTTCTTCGCCCGAGCGAGCGTTAACACGACGATCTCCGTGCTTGAGCGTGAGTCCGATCCCGGCGCGCGCGACTCTAATGCCGTGAGGTTCGTCCGTCTCAACAGCCCTCTGACCGATATTTTAGAGCGCGCGGAGGGCGAGGCCCGAGGGCGCGGCGGGGCGGGTGCCTGCCCTGCGCTCACATTCGCCCGCTCGATTGAGAGCGCCCGCGCCTCTTCGGCCTTCGACACCCACCGTATCCGCGTGGTCCGGCAAGGCGAGCTGATGGCGGAGCAGGGGGCCGGGTGGGGCAGGTACCTCCGCGCGGACGACGTATTCTTTCGCGTGCTCGAACGCGGGGGCGACCGCCTGCGCAGCCTGTCGGACCTCGCTTCGGTCCGCTTCGGGGTGAAGACCGGCGCGAACGATTTTTTCTACGTGACGGGCGAAGAAGCCCCCGGCCGGGGTCGGGGCCGTGGGACTCCTGAAGGGCCTATGAAGCCGCTCCGCGACGTGGCGCGCGTGAGGCGAGGGCTTACGACCGGGGCGAACGAGTTCTTTTACCTCAAGGCAATCGAAGACGGGACGGCGGCCGGGCCCCCTCGCGAGATTTCGGTCGAAGACAGGGCCGGCGCGCGCCGCAAAATCGAATCGAAGTTTCTCGCGCCCGTGATCTTCTCGCTCAAAGACATCTCCGGCATATACGTCGGGCGCTCGGAAGCGCGGAAGCTCTTCTTCAATTGCGCGGCCCCGCGCGAGGAGCTTAAAGGCACGCGCGCGCTCGATTACATACTCGAAGGGGAGCGCGCGGGCTACAACCTGCGGCCCACCTGCTCCGCGCGCGAGCAGTGGTACGCGGTCGCGCGGGGGATGAAGCCCGCGCCCCTCATCTTTCCTTCCAAGATCGGCGAGCGGTGGGTCGTCGCCGTGAATCGCGCGCGCGCGTTCGAAGACAAGAAACTTTACGGGGTCTTCCCGCGCGGGCGTGTTGGGCTGCGGGTCCTCGCGGCCCTGCTCAACTCGACCTGGGCTCGTTACTACTCCGAGGTGACCTGTCGCCAGATGACCGGGGCGCAGGCGATAGCCGACATCGACGTGAACGTAGCCGAGCAGATAAAGCTCCCCGACCCGCGCGGATTGCCCGCGCCTTTCAGGAAGCGACTGCTGGCCGCTTTCGGCGAGATCGCTCGCAGGCCGGTGCTCTCGATATTCGAAGAGGTCGGGCGGGCCGACCGCAGAAGGCTCGATGATCTGACGCTCTTCGCGCTCGGATTCGATGACCCGGCGGAGCGGCGGGCGGCGCTCGAAGAGATGTACGCGGCCGTGGCGAAGCTGGTGCGCGACAGGCTCGACAAAGCGGCGGCACAGAGGTCGCGCTCGAAAGGCGTTCGGAGGTGAAACGGGTCGCCCGGCCGCCCTCAGGCACCCGAGTTATCGATTCGAAAATCTATGCACGGAATCCCTTTTATAAATCCGCTTCCCGCCCCTTGTGCTTGGAACGCCGCAGTCTTAGAATCCCTCCGGGGAGAATGATTCATGTCACAGTCTGGCCCGTTCAACAGAGTCGTGCTGGTGGTGCTCGACAGCGTGGGCATCGGGGAGATGCCCGACGCCTCGGATTACGGGGACGCGGGGGCCGACACGCTCGGCCACGCGCTCGGCTCGCGCGATGTCCGGATACCGAATTTACGCGGGATGGGACTGGCCAACATCCGGCCTCTGCCGGTCGATCCGGTCGCGGACCCTTCGGGCGCGTTCGGCCGGGCGGCGACCCAGTCTCACGGCAAGGACACGACGACCGGGCACTGGGAGATGAGCGGCATCGTTACCGAACGCCCGTTCCCGACTTACCCGGACGGCTTCCCCCCGCGCGTAATCGAGCCGTTCGAGCGCGCCGTGGGCCGCAAGGTTCTGGGCAACAAGCCCGCTTCCGGCACCGAGATCATAAAGGAACTCGGGGCCGAGCACGTCGAGACGGGGCGGCCCATCGTTTACACTTCCGCCGACAGCGTCTTTCAGATCGCCGCTCACGAGAGCGTCGTGCCGCTTGAGCAGCTTTATAAATGGTGCGAGCTGGCCCGCGAGCTGCTCACGGGCGAAGACCTCGTCGGCCGCGTCATCGCGCGGCCGTTCGTCGGCGAGCCGGGGGACTTCCGCCGCACGGAGAACCGCCACGATTACGCCATCGACCCGCCCGAAGAGAGCCTCCTCGACAAGCTGAAGTCGAACAACCTCGCGGTCGCCGCCGTCGGGAAGATCGGCTCGATCTTCTGTCACCGCGGCACGACCGAAGAGCTGAAGGCGGGGAACAATAACGCGAGCGTGGACCAGACGCTCCGCGCGCTCGCGCAGACTCCCCGCGGGCTGATCTTCACGAACCTGGTCGATTTCGATATGCTCTACGGGCACCGCAACGACGTGGAGGGGTACGCGCGCGCGCTCGAAGAATTCGACTCGCGCCTGCCGGAGATTCAGGGGGCGATGAGAGAGGACGACCTTCTCATCATCTCGGCCGACCACGGGTGCGATCCGGGCGACGTCTCGACCGATCACACGCGGGAGTACGTGCCGGTGCTCGCCTGGGGCGCGCGGGCGCGGCCCGGAGTCGACCTCGGCACCCGCTCGTCGCTCGCGGACATCGGGCAGACCGTGGCGGAAAATTTCGGGGTCAGATTGCGGGCGGGCCGCAGCTTTTTGCGGGAACTGATCTAACTCGAAAATGGGCCTTATACTCTTAACGTCCGCGCTCGTCTTCGGCTTGCAGGCGGGAGCCTGCCTCTCCCCACTTCAACCTTACGCCGCTCCGCGCGCGTTCATTCTCCAATCGGGCTCGGCGTCGGGGCGCGACAGGCCGGACGAGCTGACGAAGCTGGCGTCGAGGCTGAAGAGCCAATCCGCCTCCGAAAGGCGCGAAGCCGCCGAGCAGCTCGGCTACCTCGAAGACGCGCGCGCGGTCGCCCCTCTCCTCGAAGTCCTGAACGATAAGGACCCTGAAGTTCGCGCCGCCTGCGTCGATGCGCTCGGATTCATCGGGGACAAGCGCGCGGTCGAGCCGCTCATCGCCCTGTTGAAAGACGGGACGGCTTTCGTGCGGGGGGCTGCGGCGAGGGTGCTCGGCCAACTCGCGGACGCGAGCGCGGTCGAGCCGCTTCTGGCCTCCCTCCGGGACGGGCAGGCGAGCGTGCGCGCCGCCGCGGCGTTCGGGCTCGGCTCGCTCAAGGACGAGCGCGCACTCCCGGAGCTGATCCGGGTGATGAAAGACGAGTCCCCGGACGTGCGCTCCGCCGCGGCCACGGCGCTCGGCGCCCTGCGCGACAAGCGCGGGGTCGATCCTTTGATTCAGGGGCTCAGGGACGAGAGCAGGCTGGTGAGGGTGGCGGCCGCGATCTCGCTCGCCGACAGCGGCGACAAGCGGGCGGTGCCCGCGCTCAATGACGCGGTGACGAACGAGAAAGAAGAGGAGCCTCGGACGCAGATGCAGGAGAGCCTTCAGAGGTTGAAGGCGGCTCCCGATCCCTCTTGAACAGACTTCAAATGCCGGATGTCACCGTACCGGCCGGCTCGGTCCGGCGCGGGGAATCGGGGCATTCAGCATCCTGCAAAGCGCGGATTGAATGTGCGGGGGGGCGTACGAATTAATCTTCCGTTACGCGCTTCCTGAGGTTCTTTCTGGCTCGCCGCCGGGCCACCTGTGATTTGAGGCGGCGGCGCTCGCCGGGCTTCAGATAGAATGCGTGCTTCTTGGTATCGGTGATGATTCCTTCGCGGGCCACCTGCCGCTTGAAGCGCCTTATCGCGCTCTCGATGTTCTCATTGTCATGAACCTGTACTCTTGCCACTTAAGACCTCCGTTAAATTACCGGCGGTTATCGAGCCGCCGCCCGCTCATGCCTGATCTGGAAACCTTTGAAATTCCCGGAGAGGGGAAGGGCGAACCCCTCGGTCCTTCCCACAGAGCCCCGAACCGGCTCATCTCCAAAGCGGATAGATTATACAATTTACGCCCGGCCTGTCAATGTTGGCGCGGGCGGGCCGGGCGGGGAGCGAAACTGAAGCCGGAGGAAAAAAGAGAAAAAATTTGTAACCGTCGGGAGGATTATTCAGTCTTAACCCACAGGCGGGCGCGCTCATGGCTGTGCTTCCACTGGCGCGGACATGAGCACGCTCTGCCAGCTTCTATAAACATTCAGTTATCAGCGCTCAGCAATCAGCCGGAAACTCCGCAACGGTTCTTTACCCCGTGAGCCCGCACCGGGGGCAGGTTTGCCGAATCGCAGGCGAAAGCCGAATGCCGATGACTGCCCGCTAATCATAATGGAGGAGATAATGAAACGAGGACGCTTGCTTGCGATCAGGCAGACGTGCGCGCTCGCGACTGCATGCGCAATGCTGCTCACCTTACTGACGGCGACCGGGCTCGCGGCGGACCCTAAGAGGGCCGCGAAAGCCGCCCGGAAAAGCGGCCCACAGGCCGCGCCCGCCTCCCGCATCGACGAGAATTACACGGCGAAGATCAGGGAGTACACGACCGAGAAGTATTTTTTAACCGAGCTGGTGGACCACCTCCCCGCCTCGGACAAGGTGCCGTCGCCGGACAAGGTGCTGGGCTACATCGCGGGCACCCCGGATAAGCTCACCTACACGAAGGACATGAACCGGTATTACCGCGAGCTCGAAAAGGCCAGCCCGCGCGTGCGCGTCTTCACGGCCCCCGAAAAATCGGAGGAGGGCCGAGAGCAGCTCCTCGTGGTCGTAAGCGACGAGGCCAACATCGCGAAGCTCGACCGCTACAAGGAGATTACCGCCCGGCTCGCCGACCCCCGCAGGACGAACGACGCCGAGGCGAAGCAACTGATCGGGGAAGGCAAGGCGTTTTACTGGGCGAGCGGGGCGATCCATTCACCGGAGACGGGCTCGCCGGAGATGTTGATGGAGCTGGCCTACCGCCTCGCGGTCGAGGACTCGCCCTTCATCGAGTCGATCAGGAAGAACGTGATCGTGATGATCACCCCGACTCTGGAAGTGGACGGGCGCGACCGCATGGTGGACCTGTACAACTACCGCAAGGCGAACCCTAACAGGAACGCCCCCCCGTCGCTGCTCTACTGGGGCAAGTACGTCGCGCACGACAACAACCGCGACGGGCTGGGGATGGCGCTCGCGCTCACGCGCAACATGATGAAGACGTTTCTCGACTACCACCCGCAGGTACTCCACGACCTGCACGAGTCGGTCCCGTTCCTCTACACCTCCACCGGCACCGGCCCTTACAACGCCTGGCTCGACCCGATAGTGATAGACGAGTGGCACCTGCTGGCGTACCACGAGATCGAGGAGATGACCAAGCGCGACGTCCCGGGCGTGTGGACGCACGGCTTCTACGACGGCTGGGCCCCGAACTACATGTTTTACGTGGCGAACGGGCACAACTCGATTGGGCGCTTCTACGAGACGTTCGGCAACGGCGGGGCCGACACCCGCGAGCGGCAGGTGGGCGCGCAGTCGCAACGCGCGTGGTTCAGGCCGAACCCCCCGCACTCGCGCGTGAAGTGGTCGCTCAGGAACAACGTGAACCTCCAGCAGTCCGGCATCCTCTTCGCGATGAACATGGTCGCTAACAGCAAGGAGCGGTTCCTGAATAATTTCTATTTGAAGAGCAAGCGCTCGGTGGCGAAAGCCAGGAACGAAGGCCCGGCGGCCTACGTCATTCCGGGCGACACCCCGCGCCCGGTCGAGGCCGCGGACACGGTGAACCTGCTCAGGCTGATGGGGGTCGAAGTCCACAAAGCGGCGGGCGAGCTGACGGTCAAGGACCAGAAATTCCCCCCCGGCTCTTACGTCGTGCGCATGGACCAGCCCTACTCGCGTATGGCCGACATGCTTATGGACACGCAGTATTACAACGTGAGCGACCCGCGCCCTTACGACGATACGGGGTGGACTCTGGGCGCGTTGCGCAACATCAGGACCGTCCGCGTGACCGACGCGAGCGTGCTCGGCCAGCCGATGACCCTGCTCACGAGCGACGAAGTGGTGAAGGGCCGGATACAGGGCCCGGCGAATGCGGCCGGTTACATCATCAATCACAACACGGACAACACGCTCGCCACGCTCCGCTTCAAGCTGAAGGACGTTCGCATGAGCGCGGCGGAGGAAGGGTTCAAGGAGGGGGGCCGGAATTTCAACGCGGGCTCTTTCATAATCAAGGCCCAGGGGAACGGCGCGAACCTCCGCCAGCGGCTTGAGCCCGTGGTGTCGGAGCTCGGGCTCACGGCCGTGGCGGTCGAGAGACTGCCTGAGGTCCCGACGCACGAGATTTCCGTGCCGCGCATAGCGATACTCCACACGTGGACCAACACTCAGAACGAGGGCTGGTTCCGAATAGAGTTCGACCGCTTGCAGATACCTTACTCCTACATCTCCGAGCACGTCGTGCGAGACACCGAAAGGCTGCGCGATAAGTACGACGTTATCATCTTCCCGCCCGTCGGCGGCTCGGCCCAGACCATAGTGAATGGGATACCGAAAACCGGTGACCCGATCCCCTGGAAGAAGTCGGCCATCACGCCCAACTTCGGCTCGTCCCCCGACGAGACCGACGACATGCGCGGCGGCATGGGCCTTCGGGGGGTCGCGAACCTGCAAAGGTTCGTCGAAGAAGGCGGGCTGTTCGTCCCGATCACCTCGATCTCGAACATCCCGATAGATTATGGCATCACTTCAGGCGTCTCGATCCAGGAGCCGAGGCAGTTGCAGGCGCGAGGCTCGATATTCAACGCCACGTTCGCGGACCGCAAGAGCCCCATCGCGTACGGCTACGGCGATTCGCTCCAGATATATTTCAGCCAGGCCCCTCTGTTTCAGGTTAGCGCGCAGCCCGGCGCTGGCGGCGGGGGCGGGGGCGGTGCAGGCGGCGGCGGCGGAGTCGAGGGCCGCGCGTCCGGGCGCGGGGGGGTCAACGACCCCGACATCATTCAGGGCATGCCTCTTCCCGGCCCGCGCCAGCCGCAGCCGATGCGGGACGGACTGACCGAAGATATGCGTCAGGCGCTCGGGCCGTACCTGACTCCCCCGGCGATGAGGCCGCGCGTGGTGCTGCGCTTCGCTTCGGATGAGAAGAACCTGCTCGTGAGCGGCATGCTCGCCGGCGGGGCGGAGCTGGCCGGAAAGCCTGCGGTCATAGACGTGCCCGTCGGGCGCGGTCACGTCGTGATGTTCGCGACTAACCCGATGTGGCGGCACCAGACGCAGGGGGCCTTCTTCCTGCTCTTCAACGCCGCTTTGAATTACGACAACCTTGGGGTAGGGCACCCGCAGCCCGCCCGCCCGCAGCCTACCAACAACGACGAAGACGATCAGTAATAGTATCGATACTGGTCGGGAATGATGAGAGGCGGCCACCTGTGCCGCCTCTTTTCTTATGGCTCATTAGCTTATGGCCCGTCAGTGTTTTATATCGACGACGAGGCGCGCGGGGCCCGCGAGCTCCAGGACTCGGTAGACGTTGGGGGATGAGACCCCAAGGACCCAAGCGACTTCTCCTTCGAAGTCGCAGATGGACTCAAGCTCTTTCAGGATCTTGAGATTCAGACGCCGCTCGCGGTCTTCGACGGTCGCCTGACCCGCCTCCGTGTGGGCCTGCGCGGGGGTGAATGTCACGTTGAGCCAGCCGTCCCCTTCGACCGCGACCGCCTCGCCCGACCCGCACTGGCGCACGGGCTTATCGACGTATTCGAGCTTGTAGCCGGGGACCGCGTCGCCTTCAAACTCGAACACGACGCGGTCGAAATTCGGGTGGGAGGCGGTGCGTACTGCTTTGAGCACGCCGAGTGATTGTCCCGGCTTCCGTTTTTCGACGATGCCGGCCGTGCCCTTAAAATCTTCTTCCGGCGTGGCTCCCGGCGCGCCGCTCGGATTCGTAACAGCCTCGTTCCTGTTCCCCCCGGCCGCGTTGGAGTTGCCCCCCCCGACGGACGCGGCGTCCGGGCGGTCTACGCTGTGACACGCCGCCGCGACTACGAGGATCGAGACGAGCGCGAATAATATTGTTGGGCTGCCCGGCGACCTGTTCATCAGTGACCTCAACAGTGACCGCGATGGCCTCGCGGCGGGTTAAAGCTCTCCAAGGAGCTGCTCCGGGTGCTCGCGCGCGTTGACCTGCCCGACCGCTTTAGAGATGCGGCCCTCGGGGTCGATCACGTACGTGATGCGGCGCGCGTACTGGGCCGACGGGTCGTCGGCAGCGCCATAGGCCACGCCTACCTTCCGGTCGGTGTCGCAGAGCAGGCGGTAAGGGAAATTGAATTTTTCGGCGAAGGCCCGGTTCTCCTCCTCGGTGTCGAAGCTGACGCCGAGTATCTCGACGTTTTTACCCGAATAACTCTCGATCCGATCTCTGAATCCGCACCCTTCCGCCGTACAGCCCGGCGTGTCGGCCTTCGGGTAGAACCACAGCACTACGTTCTTTCCGCGCAGGTCCCTGAGGCTCACGTCCTCGCCGGTGTGCGCGCGCGCCGTGAAATCCGGCGCGGGGTCTCCTACTTGAAGCATTTCTTTTCTCCTTCGGCCCGCACGGCTGCGGGAATCTGAAAATTGACAGGGCGCTGCTTACTCTGTATCCTGTTTCAGGACTTCGGGCCCCGTCCGAAGCCCGAATTGATAACCGAACGAATGCCCGCGTAGCTCAGTGGATAGAGCGCTTGCCTCCGGAGCAAGAGGTCGCAGGTTCGACTCCTGCCGCGGGTACTCACTCCCCATCTCAGACCATTTACCTCTCTATGTAGGCGGAACTCGGTGAAATCTACTCTGTTACCGCAGGCTTCATCTCAACTTCAACCTCGGTATTCCTACCCACTCTGATTTGGATGTTCCGATCATCAACCGTAGCGAATCCCTCTAATTGCGCTCTAAGGCTATAAGTGCCCGGTGAGAGATTTGGAAATCTGCACCTCCCCCGAGCGTCTGTAATCTGAACCATAAGAGGCCCCAGTCCCATTAGAGTTACAGTCACTCCCGGAAGTGCCTGCCCCTGATCATCTATCACGGTCCCATATAGATTGCCGGAATCTGCCATACTTTGCCTCCTTAGTGGGACTACCGAAACAAAGAGCGCATTCTACTTGATCGCGTAAATATTGGCCACCGCCGGGCTGTCATCTCATGCGGGCTGACGTAACCTTTCGAGGCCCTCGATCGTGGTATGGGTAGGTAGAAAACCAACGTACACAAGGGAGAAACAATGCAACCACGATTGAATTATGACAAGGTAGCGCCCGGCGCATTAAGGGCAATGTACTCGTTACAGAAGTACGTGGACGAGTGCGGGCTTGAGCATTCCTTACTCGCGCTGGTCAAGGTTCGCGCGTCGCAGATCAATGGCTGCGCCTACTGCCTCGATATGCACACGAAAGACGCGCGGGCGGATGATGAGACCGAACAGAGGCTCTACACGCTCAGCGCGTGGCGGGAGACCCCTTTCTTTACGGAACGCGAGCGGGCCGCTCTGGCCTGGACGGAAGCGGTCACGCTCATAGCCGACGGGCATGCGCCTGACGAGGTGTTTGAGCAGGTCCGGCAGCATTTCTCGGACGAAGAGTTGATCAACCTGACCGCCGCGGTCGTCGCCATCAACAGCTGGAACCGCCTGAGCATATCTTTCCGAGCCGTGCCGGGTACTTACCAGCCTAAGGCGAGGCTGAATAAATAAGCTTTCGGGCAGGAGCCCGCCAGCCGCTCTCAAATCAAACCGCCAGCAAATCGCCTCGACTTGCTGGCGGTTCTCCGCATCCCTGCGGGTGAGGACTGCCCCCGACTTTTACCACTGGTTGTACGAGCCGCCGCGTCCGCCTCCACCTCCGCTGCCTCCGCCGCCCCTGCGGTTGCCGCCTCCGCCCCCGCCGCCTCTCTCGGCCTTTTTGGCCGCCCGGCACTCTTTGCAACGTTTCGGCTCACTCATACCTTTTTGCTGGTAGAAATCCTGTTCGCCGGCAGAAAACGTGAACGACTGCCCACAGTCCGCGCAAGTAATTACCTTATCTCCCATCTTTTAATTTCCTCTTAGCTTTCGTGTGATTTTGGGGTCTCGCATTGCTCATGGCCCAGCAATTTCTCTCGGAACTCTTCGTACTCCTTCTGCGCTTCCTCACGATTCTCTTGAGGTCCGTACAACGCCTGTTCCCTCAGGATTTCCATCTGCTCTATCTTGGGTTTGTCTTGTTTGTCCATACTTCCTTCGGCCTGCCGCGAGCGTCCGGCAGGATTATACAACATGCCGCCGATAAATCACCGCGCGGGGCGGGTTCCCGGCCAAAAAAAAAGGCGCGATTTAATCGCGCCCTGATCGGATTGTGCAAAGCCGAGCTTTGCCTGCATCTGCATTCGAGCGGGCGCACGTTCAAAGCGAACTCCGAACGTGCGCCGCCGACTGCATGCTTACCGGATGAATTCCATCGCCACCTGCGAGAGCGCGTTCACGACAGGCTCGGCGATACGGCTCGTGCGGCTGCGGCCCGAGCCCGCGCTGGCCAGGAGCACGCCGATGCCGATACCGGCTCCGAAAGCGATTAAGGCGAATTTGCCGGGGTTCTCGCGCCCGTAATTTATCGCCTGCTCGTAGGTGTTTGACAGGGTCTCGCTCGTGCGGTCGTACGCCTCGGTCACGGCATGCCTGGCCTGGTCATACATTTCAGCGCCGCCCTCGCCGCCCTGAGAGCGGGCCGCCTGAGTCGCGCTGCCCGCCGTGTAGCCGGACTGCCTGCCCGCGGACGAACTCGTGCCCGTGGTCGATCCTGTGGTCGAGCCCGTAGTTGAGCCTGTGGTCGAGCCCGTGGTCGAGCCCGTCGTAGACCCCATCGAAGAGCCCGTGGTGCTGCCCGAAGTCTTCGATGAGCCCTGACCGCCAGACGACTGGGTGCCCGTGGTCGTTTTGTTCTGTTCGTTTGCCGTGTTCTTATTAGATTCCATATTTCCTCCTAATTTCCTCCTGGATGAATTTGTTGTTAAGTCCCTCTTGAAACTGCTTGATAGAAAAGGAGCCGACCACCCGCGTCCGGTTTAAAAGCCCCCGCGATCTCCGGCGTTCATGCTCCTTGCGTAACCCTGACTGCCGCGAGGCGAATCGCGTCGCGTGCTGGCCTGCTCCCCGGACCCGAAGCCGAGCCTAGTGCTGACCTGGTTCTTCAGATAGTTGGTCGCGGCGGTCGCGACGGCTCCGGTGACGGCGGCCTTGACGGTGCGGCCGGGACCGGTCTTCTTGGGTATGACATCCCCCAGGGAGTCACGGAAGCGGTCGGTGATGTCCTCGACGGAGTCGGCAAGGGCGTCGATCATTCGTTCGGTCGGCGTCGGGTTACGTTTGAAGATGCCCGAGACGAGAAAGCCCAGACCCGCGGCGAGACCCAGCGCGAGGTATGGGTATTGACCAATGTACTCGCGCCAGTCAAGAGTCTCCTGAATTCGCTCCCCTAGCTTGTCGACGGTCTCCGTGATGGTATCGCGTTTCGCGGCGATATCCTGGCGAATCTCTTCGGCGCTGCGCTCCGCGGGGCCGGCCCCGGCGCGCGACCTGGTTGCTACGTCAGTTCTTTCAGCCATTCCTTATCTTCCTCCAGGGTTTCGATGGTCTGCTCGGGCTTGAGGCTCGTCTCCTTCAGCCGCCTCATGCCCATAGCGCATATGATGCCCGCGACGACGGCCAGCACGACTCCTATCAGGAGAGCGGAGTAGCCCGGCCCGATGATATTGCCGAGGCCGATTACGGCGGCGGCGAGCAGAGTCAGGACGGCCAGCAGCCCGATGACGGCACCGGCGACTAAGACGACCACCCCCGATTTAAACGCGGATACCTTCTCCGTCATCTCCTGCTTGGCGAGCGCGATCTCATCGCGGACCAGCGCCGCCGAATCATTAGCCAGTTGCCCGAGTAAAACGCCGAAAGACTCGCGTTGCGCGTCGAGATTAGCCTGTGGATCAAATCCAGGGCGAGTTTGCATGATTACTACCTCCTGCGAAATAAAGCTCCGAGAATGAGACCGGCCGCCGTCGCGATGAGCAGGCTGCGCCCAGGGTTCTGCCGAACTTCATTCTGCACGTCGGTCTTTACTTTGTTCACATCCAGGTCGCGGATGTAGTCGGCCGAGCGGTTGAGCCACTCGGAGGCCTGAGTCCCATAAGTCGCCATCGTGCTGTCCGGCTGGTTGGTCTGCCCCGCCTTCTGCTGAAGAGTGTCCGCTGCGGAGTAGAGCTTCTCGGCCACGGTGGTCTTGATGTTATCTAAGGTAGACCCCCCTTTTTCGTAGGATGATCCTGTTCTAGAAGTGGCCCGGCTCGTCGCCGTTCCCTGAGTGTTTCTGCTGTTCGTAATCTCTTCCATTTCTACATCCTCTCCTAACAGTAACGTTCGGCTTACTCACTGATACTCTTCTGGATAGTTGCAAAACAAATGCCAGCACCCGAAACGGCTTCGCGCGGATTCTTCGCGGCCCGAACCCGTCGCCCCTCGCCCGCGGCGAAAGGCCATAAATCGCAAATCAGGCGGAGATATATGAGACGGGGCGCGAAAAGTTTGCCTCCGCCGCCCGGCCCGAACACGCGAGCCACGCGCGCGCGTACCCGCTCGGGGCCTGCATCCATGTCCCTTTAGCGTGCAGTAGTGTCTGAATATCACTCATATTCCGGGGCGGAGGTACTCTATTGAAGACACTCTCTTTTAGTTGAACCGCCTGCTCCGCGCTCACCAACTCATCGCCCGCCGCCCCTGCCCCAGCCGTCACTCTTTTGCGGGACTGGCATTCCCTTTGCCCTGAATCTGAGAGGCTCATCCGAGCCGGGGAAGGTGTGAGGTCGTTTTCAGATAATCCGGGAGAACCTTAAATATGGCTGATGCAAAAACGAGCGGCGAAAAGAAGGATCAGGCGGGCGGCGCGTCCGGGAGCGAAGAACTTCAGAACGAGCCGAACAGGACGGCCACGAAAGCCGAAGGTGACAGAGACATTATCGAGCAGGACATAGAGGAGAAAGAGCGTAAGGGCGAGATTTGATCCGGCCCGAGAAGTCGCGCCCCCTCTGACCCGCATGCGCCTCGTAAACAGGCCGGGCCGCGGAGGGTCCAAGAAATGTTTCCGGCGAAGGCAATGTTGTCTCATGATTTCCTGAACTCCTCGCCCCGTGCATTCCGGCTGATGTCCGGAACGCGCGTAATTTGAACTGCGAATTGCGGCCTCCCCGAGCGCGGGCGAGGAACGGGCTTTGCTACATCAGGGCCGAGGTTTTGAAGGCTCTGGCGGCTACGAATGACCGCCGGAGCCTTTGCTGAATATCAGAGGAGTTGATTGAAGACCAGGAGATCGAGAGATTCGAATAAGGCTTCCGGGCGATTGGTCATCATCGGCGGGGCGGAAGACAAAGAGGGGGAGTGCAGGATTCTCAAAGAGTTCGTCCGGCTCTCCGGCGGCGAAAAAGCCCGCGTCGTCGTGATCGCGGTGGCCTCGGATAATCCTTCGACCCTGGGGGCGAGATACACCGAGGTGTTCAGGCGGCTCGGGGCTTCGGAGGCGCGCTACCTCGACATCTCCAGCCGCCAGGACGCGAACGACCCGGCGGCCCTGGAAGCCATAAAAGGTGCCACAGGAGTATTCTTCACGGGCGGTACGCAACTTCGCATCACCAGATTGTTAGGGGGGACGGAGATTGACACCGCGCTCCACAAGCTGCACGAGGAAGGGCTTGTCCTCGCGGGCACGAGCGCCGGGGCCGCCATGATGTCCAGCGTTATGATCGTCGGAGGTCTATCATCGTCCCCGCTCAGGGTAGGCATCGTCGAACTCGGCCCCGGCATGGAGTTCGTCTCGGGCGTTCTGATTGACCAGCATTTTGAGCAGAGGGGCAGGCTCCGGCGCCTGCTCTCGGCCGTGGCCCAGTACCCCCGCGACCTGGGGGTGGGGATCGATGAAGACACGGCCATAGTCACGAGCGGCCACTGGTTCGAGGTGATCGGGGAAGGCTCCGTCACGGTCATCGACGCGGGCGCTCTGACTTACACCAACCTGCTGGGGCTCAACAAGAACGATATGCTCGCCCTTTGCGGAGTCAAGATTCACATACTGCCGGCGGGGTACGGCTTCGACCTACAGAATCGCCTGCCTCTGGTGAAGGGGGAGGCCTGGGCGGGGGCGGAGGCGGCTTCCGAGCGCAAGAGCGTGGAGGGGTCGGCCCGCAACCCCGTGAGGGCGCGCGCCCCGAAGAAGCCGCGAGGCGCAAAGAAACGCGCCGGATCGAAAAGATGAAAGAGAGGGGTCGGGGCTTTTACTAATAACTACACTCACATCGAAAGAGATTCCGCGCAGAGAGCTTTAAATGGCTCTACGACGCGCGGGCGCACGTCCTCGCCGGGGCCGCCCGGTTGATAGATCGACCTGATGGATCGACCCGGCGGCCGGTGACCGGATGATTGACGGAGGCGGCAGCAAGCTCGAAATCCAGGCATAAAGAAAAGGCGACCGAGAGGTGAATTAATGAGAATCGACGGAATAAGGACTCTTTCAGGTCCTAACATCTACAGCCATAATCCCGTCCTCGTTATGAGGCTATACCTCGAAGACCTGTTCGAAAAAGAGAGCTACGAAATCCCTGGATTCGTGGACCGTTTGCTCGACCTGCTCCCCGGCATGCGCGAGCATCACTGCTCGCTCGGGAGGGAGGGGGGCTTCGTCGAGCGCCTGCGCGAGGGCACTTACTTCGGCCACATCGTCGAGCACGTCGCGCTTGAGCTGACCGAGCACGCGGGGGTCCCTTCATTTCACGGCAAAACCAGAGAAGCCGACGAGCCCGGCTGCTACAACGTCGTCGTCGAATACAAGGCCGAGAAGGGAACGCGGTTCCTGCTCGAAACGGCCGTGGAATTGGTCGAGGCCCTCGTCAGGGGCGAAGACTTCCCCCTCGAAGAGAGGCTGAAGCAGGCGCGCTCGATAATCGCTGAGACGGAATTCGGGCCGACCACCCGAGCCATCCTCGAAGCGGCCGAGCGGCGCGACATCCCGTGGGTCCGCATCAACGGCGACAGCCTGGTGCAACTCGGCTACGGCAAGTGCCGCCGGTTCGTTCAGGCCGCGATGTCTGACCGGACTTCCTGCATCGCGGTCGAGATCGCCGCCGATAAGGAATTGACCAAGAAAGTCCTGAGCCAGTCCTCCATCCCGGTCCCGCGCGGGGTGATAGCCGTGACCGAGGCGGAGGCGATTGAGGCATTCAGAGACCTGGGCGCGCCCGTCGTCGTCAAGCCCCTGAACGGCTGCCAGGGCCGGGGCGTGTCGCTCAATTTAACGAGCGAGCCCGAGGTCGCGGACGCTTTCCGGATAGCGCGCGAATTCTCGAAGGACGTTCTGGTCGAAGAACTCTTCGAGGGCCGGAATTATCGCGTGCTCGTGGTCGGAGGCTCGATGGTCGCCGCGAGCGAGCGGCTCCCGGCCCACGTCACGGGCGACGGGTCGCGCACCATCTCGGAGCTGATCGACATCCTCAATGAAGACCCGCTCCGGGGAGATGGCCACGAGAAGCCCCTGACCAAAATAAAAGTCGACCCCGTCATGTCCGCCTACCTGAAGAAGCGCGGCCTGAGCCTCGATGACGTGCCCGCGCGGGGCGAGGTCGTCTACCTGCGCGAGGGGATAAACCTTTCGACGGGGGGGACGGCCATCGACGTGACGGACGCGGTCCACCCGGAAGTCGCGAAGATGTGCGAGCGGGCCGCGCGCGTAATCGGCATGGACATCTGCGGCGTCGACCTCGTGCTGAAAGACATATCCGAGCCATTGTCGCGCGGCGGCGTCATCGAGGTGAACGCTTCTCCGGGAATTCGCATGCACCATTTCCCGAGCCGCGGGCAGGCGCGCAACGTCGGGGCGGCCATCGTGGAGATGCTATACCCCGAAGGCTCGCCGTCGCGAATACCCCTGATCTCGGTGACGGGGACGAATGGCAAGACGACGGTCACGCGGATGATCGCCCACGTGCTCGGGGAGACGGGCCGGGTGGTCGGGATGACCACGACCGATGGGATTTACATCGGCAAAGAGCGGATAGTCGGGGGCGATACGACGGGACCTCAGTCGGCCCGAACCGTCCTGGCCGACCCTTCGGTCGAGGTCGCCGTGCTTGAGACCGCGAGAGGCGGCATAGCCCGGCGCGGCCTCGGCTACGACTGGTCGGACATATCCGTGCTCACGAACATTCAGCCCGACCACATCGGCCAGGACGGGATCAAGAGCATCGACGATCTGGTCTACATCAAGTCGCTCGTGGCCGAGCGGGTGAAGGAAGGCGGCTCCCTGATCCTCAACGCCGACGACGAGCGCCTCTCGCGGCTGATGGATGAGCCGCGGGTGAACAGGTTGAAGCGCAACGTCATCTACTTCTCGCTCCGCGAAAATCACCTCCTGATCAGGAGGCACGTGGCCGCGGGCGGCGTCGCCTACTTCGCGCGGGGCGGGTGGATCATGGAGGCCGTGGGCCGCAAGGAGTACCACATAGTCCGCGTGGCGAACATCCCCGCGACCCTCTCGGGGACCGCGGAGTTCAACGTAGCGAACGCGCTTGCGGCCATCGCGGCCTGCCGCGCGTTCGGCATGTCTAAAGAGCAGGTCGCGGCCAGTATGAAGAGCTTCGCCATCGGGGGTGACAACCCCGGAAGGATGAACCTGTACCGCGTCGGCTCAGGTTACGTGATGGTCGATTACGCGCACAACTCCGAGGCGATCAAGTCCATATGCCGCATGGCTTCTCAATGGGGCGGCCGCAGGGTCACGGGTGTCATCGCGGCGCCCGGAGACAGGAACAACCTCATCATCGAGCAGGCGGGCCGCGCGGCGGCGGGCTTCCATCGGGTCATCATCAAGGAAGACCTGGACCTGCGCGGGAGGGCGAGGGGGGAAGTGCCCGCGCTGTTGCGGGACGCGGTGAAGGACGAAGCGCCCGACCGCGAGGTCAGCGTCATCCCCGACGAGGAGGAGGCCCTGCGGACCGCGATGCGGGAGATGGGCGAGAACGAGGTCGTGGTCGTCTTCTACGAAAAGCTCGAAAGGGTGATGAAGGTCCTCGAAGAATTCGGGGCGGTCTCGATCCCGGCGATTGAAGCGCCCGCGAGGCATGCGAGCCTCGCCCGCGTGTGAGCGGCCCGAGTGCGAGCGCGCGGCTTGCCCCCCGGCCCCGCATGCTTAAGAATTGGTTGCTATGAAGATCGCGACCTGGAATGTCAACTCCGTGACGGCGCGGCTGCCGCTCGTGTTGAAGTGGCTCGAAGACGCGCGCCCCGACGTGCTCTGCATGCAGGAGACTAAGTGCCCGGACGATAGATTCCCTCGGGACGCTTTCGCCGAACTCGGCTATAACTCCGAGGCGTACGGGCAGCCGACATACAACGGCGTGGCCATCATATCCCGCGCGCCGGCGAAGGATGTGCGGCGCGGCTTTCCGGGTGACCCCGGCGACGCGCACGCGCGCCTGCTCGCCGCGACGGTCGAAGGGATTCGCATCGTCAACGTCTACGTGCCGAATGGGCAGGCCGTCGGCTCCGACAAGTACGCCTTCAAGCTCGGCTGGATGCGGCGTCTGCGCGCTTTCCTGGACGAGTCGTACGACAGGAAAGCGCGGGTCTTTCTCTGCGGAGATTTCAACGTCGCGCCCGAAGACATAGACGTCCACGACCCGAAGCTGTGGCGCGGCAAGATCCTTTTCAGCGAGCCCGAGCGCGAAGCCCTTGAGCACATCAAACAGTGGGGCTTCACGGACGCATTCCGAAAGCACCACGCCGAGGGCGGGCTATATTCATGGTGGGACTACCGCGCGGTCTCCTTTCGCCGCAACGCGGGCCTGCGCATAGATCACGTCTGGGTCTCGGCGTCCCTGGCGAAGCGGAGTTCCGACGCCTGGATAGCGAAAGAGACGCGCGGGTGGGAGCGGCCTTCGGACCATGCGCCGGTCGTGGCGGAATTCAGCGACGCTTAGAGATATACTGGGCAGGGGGTGAGTTATGAGAAAAGGGAACGGCAATGGGTTGCTGCTCGCGGCGGCGGGCGCGGGCGCTCTGCTGGCGGCGAGGGAGTTGATCAGGAGGTCGCGCCGGTACGACATGCGCGGCCGGGTCGTGCTGATAACGGGCGGCTCGCGCGGTCTGGGGCTCGTGCTCGCGCGGGAGCTCGCGCGCGAGGGGGCGAGGCTTGCGATCTGCGCGCGCGACGCGGAAGAACTCGACCGCGCGCGCCATGACCTTGAGCAGCGCGGTGCGGCCGTCTACGCCACGGCGTGCGATGTCACCAATCAGTTCGAGGTGGAAGGGATGGTGCGCGAGGTCACCGACCACTACGGGCGCATCGACGTGCTCATCAACAACGCGGGCGTGATCGAGGTCGGGCCGATGGAGGTGATGACCCTGCGGGATTACGAGCACGCGATGAAGACGCACTTCTGGGGCCCGCTCTACTCCGTGCTCGCCGTCCTCCCGCACATGAAAGAGCGGGGCGAAGGCCGCATAGTGAACATCTCTTCGATAGGCGGCAAGATCAGCGTGCCTCACCTGCTGCCCTACAGCGCGAGCAAGTTCGCCCTCGTCGGGCTGTCGGAGGGGCTGCGCGCGGAGCTTGCGAAAGACGGCATCGTGGTCACGACCGTCTGTCCGGGGCTGATGCGCACGGGCAGCCCGCGCAACGCCGTCTTCAAAGGGCAGCATAAAGCCGAGTACGCCTGGTTCACCATAAGCGACTCGCTCCCTGTCACGTCGATGAGGGCCGAGCGCGCGGCGCGGCAGGTCATCGCGGCGTGCAAACGGGGGGACGCCGAAGTCGTCCTCTCGATACAGGCAAAGCTGGCCGCGCTATTTCACGGAGTCTTCCCCGGCGTGACCGCGGACCTCCTGGGGTTGGCAAACAGGCTCCTGCCGGGACCGGGCGGCATCGGCAAGGGCCGCGCCTTAGGCGAGGAGAGCCAGTCGGCCCTCGCGCCTTCTTTCCTCACGGCGCTTTCCGATCAGGCCGCCCGCGAGAATAACGAAATAGCCTCGTAGAGCGAACAGTATTAAGAAACTAGGGAGAGCCGGCCCGTCACCAATCAGTAACGGACCGGCTCTCCCTGTTTCAGACCAGCGGAGCAGGGAAGAATTCAAAACGGCTACATGCCTTTGCGGGGTCTGGAAAAAAACTCGGGAAGGTTGTATTGTCTCACCGAACAACATCTGGCCTGCTGAAAAGCGTATGGTAGACCGTGTCACTTATAAGAAGGATTGGAAACTCACACAGGAAGCTCTGGACAAATTCCTGTCGTGTCTGTCACCTGATCCCGACGCGCGCGGCGCGGAGTACCTGAAGATTTATCAGCGGTTTTACTACTTCTTCGAGCGTAACAACGTCGCCGACCCGGACCGCCTTGTTGACATCTCTATAGACCGCGCCGCGCGCATGATAATGGCCGGCGAAGAGGTGAGGAACCCCGCCGCTTACCTGACGGGGATCGCGCGCAATGTGTTGCGGGAGTACTGGAAGTCACCGGAGATGCGGGTTGAAGGGTTGGATGGCGATCTGCCGGCGGGACGAACTCCCGCCGGATTGCCGCCGCCGAGCGAAGAGGAAAAAATCGAGCTGGAGCGACGGCTCGACTGTCTGGAGAGATGCGCGAAGACTCTGCCGGAAGCCGAACGCCAACACGTGATCGATTACTACTACGAAGAGAAAAGGGCCAAGATCAATCGTCGAAAGCAAATCGCCGAAGAACTGGGAATCAGTCAGGGGGCTTTACGGGTCCGCATGCACCGGATCAGGGAGAGGCTGGAAACCTGTATAACGAAGTGTTTGCAGGAGCATTCGGAGGCGGAGAAACACTTTGAGCGGATTCCCACATGAGATTATGAACTCAGGTAACGGGAGCGCGTCTTGATGTCTGCGATTAAACAAGAAGATCGGCTTATTCGCTATCTCCTGGGGGACCTGCCGGCGCAGGACCGCGAGCAGGTCGAAGCCCGCTACCTCGAAGACGAAGACTTTTTCACAGAGTTGCAGGTCGCCGAGGATGAGATCATCGACGCTTACGTCAACGGCCGGCTTACGGCCCGCAACCGCGCGTTGTTCGAGAAGAACTTCCTCAACTCGGACCGGCGGCGCGAGCGTGTTCACTCCGCGCGCGCCCTGATGACGTTTGCCCGCAGGCATCGGGCGGCGCCGGCGCGGGATCAGGTCTCGCCCTGGCAGAGGGCGCGCGAATTCTTCCGCGTCGATTATCCGCTTCGGCAATGGGCTCTGGTTTCCGGGCTGCTCGTGGCGCTGGTCGGAGGCGGCTGGCTCTGGTTCGAGGTCGTCAGATTGCGGTCGCAACTCGCCGACGCGCAAGCCGCGCAGAGCAGGCGCCTGGAAGAAGTCAACCAGAGGTTGATGGACCTGGCCCGCGTCAATCAGGAATTGAAGGAGGCGTCGAGCGCGGAGAGGGAGAAGCTCGAACAAGAGAGAGAGCAATTGAGGCAGGATGTCGAGCGGCTGGAACAGCAGGTTTCCACGAACACTCTCGTCAGCGCGGTGCTCGAAGTCGAGCCCGGCGGAATCACCAGAGGGGCCCCGCAGAAACAAATAACCATCTCGATACCCGCCGCGGCTAAAAGGGTCCGCCTGCAACTCGACCTGAAGAGCGATGATTACACCCGGTATGAAACCGTCCTGCTGAACGATCTCGGGCAAGAGGTCCGGCGCGATTCGATCACAAGCACGAAAACCGCGAAGGGGAGATCAATTATCCTGCGGATACCCGCCCAGGACCTGCCCGCGGGCGGTTACCGGTTGCTGGTGGATGGGGTGACGGAGCAGAACGAGACAAGAGGCGTCGGCGAGTTTTTAATTCGCGTTGTCAGAAAATAACGCGAGCTTTAAACCGATCTTCGCGCGACGCCGGCGCGCCGGCCTTCCGCATCTAAATTCTGTCGCCGCGACCGGCCCGGCCTCAAGCCTCAATAGGCCCGGAAAAAAGCCCCTGTAACATTTCTTCTACTTTCTCACCTGATAATGCGCGGAGATTTTGTCGGGCGGCCCGGCAAAAAGTGACCGTCGCTTTTAATAACAGGCGGGGCAGAATGGTAAGTAAATTTACTAGTAGGGGACTGTAATTTATGTTAGACTCCGGGCCGCTCTTCACTGAAAGATCATTTGAAGGTTCTCGAACGAAGTTCTTCGTCCAAGGTTCAAGCAGTTTACATCTCGCGCAAACAAGCTGAATTGATCGGGAGGAATGCTCCAATGTATCGGCCTATTATTTCTTCGAAGTCTTTACGTTTTAGCTTTGCGGCTCTGGCTCTGGGGCTGTTTATCGCTTCGGCCCTCGGGCAAGCGCAGAACGACGTTCGCGTGCTGTCGCTGAATCAGACGGTCGAGCGCGCTCTGAAAGTCGGAGAGGCGCACACCTATCAAGTCAATCTCAGGGCCGGACAGTTCATGCGCGCCGAAGTCAATCAGAGCGCGGGCTTCGATGTCATCGTCTCTCTATACGCGCCCGACGGAAAACTTTTGATTGATATGAATGCGCATAACGGCCTTTTGTGGCGCGAGGCGGTTTCATGCATAGCCTTAATTGATGGGGCGTATAAAATCGAAGTCAAGCCTGTCGAACAAAATGCAGGCGCAGGCAACTATAGTATAACCGTTGTCGGGCTGCGTGAGCCGAGTGAGCAAGACAGAAAGCGCGTTGCTGCTGAGAAAGTGTTCAGCGAAGGCCGAAATTTACAGATAGCCAACCCACAGGCTTCAGCAGAAGTAATCAATAAATTTGAGACGGCGCTCGGTTTGTGGCGAGAGAGCGGCGACCGATATTGGGAAGCCGTGACGCTGACAAATCTCGGCTGGGCGTACAGCGACTTAAATCAGAATGAGAAAGCGGTTGATTCGCTCAGCCAGGCATTGAAACAGTTCCAGGAAATCAAAGACAGACAGAGTGAAGGAAAGGCCGCGAACGGACTGGGATTGGCGCACAAAGGCCTCCGCCAGTATGAAAAGGCGCGAGATTACTATGAACAGGCATTAGCAATAAGAAGAGAGCTGAAAGACAGGCGCGGCGAGGGCATTACGCTTAGCAATTTGGGAGAGATTTATGACGACTTAAATCAGGAGGCAAAGGCGAGGGAGTATTACGAGCAAGGGCTGGCGATAGCGAGAGAAGTGAAAAACCGAAGCGGCGAATCGTTCGCGTTATTGAGGCTGGCTTATACCTACTCGAAACCCAGCACGCAAAATCTGGATAAGGTAAAAGAGTATTTAGAGCTGACGCTGGCGATAACCAGGGACTCAAAAGACAAAAGGGGTGAGCGAAACATAATTAATCTCCTGGGGATTTATCATCTCAACTTTTTCGGCCAGTACGAGAAGGCGCAGGATTATTTCGAGCGATCCTTGGCCTCGTATAAAGATATGCCGGATAAGGGGGGGGAAAGTGAAACACTCTTCAATTTAGGGCTTATTCAATTATCAGGCACCTCCGACTGTGACAAGGCGCGGGAATACTTCGAGCGGGCGTTACAGATAAAAAGAGAGTTGAAAGACAGGGACGGCGAAAGTCGCATGCTGAGTAATCTTGCGACGGCCTGTTTATGCCTGGGGCAGAATGAAAAGCTACGTGCTTATTCGGAGCAGGCATTGTCAATCAAAGAAAGTTTGAAGGACAGGGTCGGCCAGATTCCCCTGCTGGCCGGTCTGGGAAGTAGCTACGCCAACTCAGGGGAGAACGAAAAAGCACAGGGCTATTACGAGCAGGCGCTGGCGATTGCCAGAGAGGAGAAAGAAAGGGGTTTTGAAATTCTCACTCTCGGCATGTTGGCGAACCATTATAAAGCCTTAAAGCAGTTCGAAAAGGCGCGGAGCTTATACGAACAGGCGCTCTCTGTTGCGCGAAGATCGAAAGATAAGTACACGAGCAGCACACTGAACGCCCTGGCGGGTCTTTACACGGACTTGAAACAATATGATAAGGCGCAGGATCATTACGAACAGGCGCTGGAAATAGCAACGAGCTTAAACGATAAGAACGGGCAGGGCGATGTCCTCACAAATGCGAGCCGCCTTTACGTAAGGCTACATCAATTTGATAAAGCTCAAAGTTATTTGGAGCGGGCGTTAACGATTGCCAGGACGAGTTCGAATAGATACCGGGAGGTTAATATCCTCAACAGTCTCGGTGAGCTTTACAAAAAACTGAATCGATATGAGAAGGCGCTGAGTCACCATGAGGAAGCGTTAAAGGCGTCTCGGGAAATAAACAATCCGACCAATGAAAACTTCTCGCTCCTTTATATGGGATCCACTCACTCGGATTTGAATCAATACGAGAAGGCGCAGGGCTACTTAGAACAGTCACTAATAAAATCGAGGGAGACAAAAAACCTTGCCCTTGAATGTATCGCGCTCATTAGCCTGGGGTCGGTTTACTTCAACTTGAATCAGTATGAAAAGGCGCGGGACTACTACGAGCATGGGCTAACAATAGCTAAAGGAATAAAGAACAGGGAACTCGAAGGCGGCACGATTAGCGCGATTGGTGCTGTTTATGCCGACTTAAACCAAAACGAAAGAGCGCGGAATATTTACAATCAGTCGCTGGCAATGATGAAAGAAGTATTGAACCGGCAAGGTGAAGGGCAAATACGCAACGCTTTGGGGTACACATACTTGAATTTGAAACAGTACGAAAAGGCGAAAGATTATTACGAGCAGGCGTTAGCGATTGCCAGAGAGGGTAAGGAAAAGGGCGATGAAGCCAACGCTCTCATCAATCTCGGAGATGCGTATTCGAACTTAAACCAACCTGAAAAGGCGCGGAGTTTTTACGAGCGAGGGCTGTCACTCACACGAGAAGTAAGAAGCCGACGCGGTGAAAGTTACGCTCTCAACGGGCTTGGAAATGTAAATGAAAGATTAAAGCGGCCCGAGAAGGCGCAGGACTATTACCGGCAAGCGCTGACGATAGCAAGAGAAATCAAAAACAAAAAGGTCGAGGGCAGAGTGCTGTGGAATTTAATGGCCCTGTCGAGCAAGGGGAATGACCCGCGCCTCGCAATCTTTTATGGCAAGCAGGCGGTCAATGCCTTTCAGGAGATTCGCGGCAACATCAGGAGCTTCGATAAAGAGTCTCAGCAAAGCTTCCTGAGCGACAAAGAGTCGGCTTATCGCACGCTGGCTGACATCCTCATCTCCGAGGGCCGCCTGGCGGAAGCGCAGGCCGTGCTGGATCTGCTCAAGGAAGAAGAATTCAGAAAGCTTACGGGGCGCAGCGGCGAGCCGATCTTCACCCTGCCTTACAGCAAGGCCGAGGAAGAGGTCATAAGGGTTATCGAAAACCTGGCTTCGCTGGGGCGCGAGATCGGCGAGTTAAGAAGCAAGCGAAACCACACCGAAGAGGAAACGGCGCGCTTCCACGAACTCCGCATCGAATTAAAAAAAGCAGAGGAGGCGTTGCAGCAGGCACTCGGAACTCTTGCCGCGTCCGCGCCCGATGTCAAAGGAAGACTTGCCGAAAGAATGAGGGAGCAGGACGTGCAGAATATACTGCCCGAACTCGGCAAAGGGGTGGTCGCGCTTTACACGGTCATCGGCAAGGCGGGCGAGGCTAAAAAGGCGTCGGGGCCCGAAAGCGAAAAAGCGACCATCGGCTGGGTCTTGCTTGTGACGGGCGAGTTCCGCAAAGCCTACCCGATTGACACGAAAGACCTGGAGAGGACCGTCTTCAAATTCCGCGAGGCGCTTCGGTCGCCGCAGTACGATCCGCGCCCCCTGGCTCAGTCGCTTTACCGCAAACTGTTTTTGCAGACTTCCGAGAGACAGAAGACCACTCTCGCGGCCGACCTTGAAACCTACATCGGGGATCAAAAGGATAAAACCCTTATGTGGTCCCTGGACGGCATCCTGCGCTACGTGCCGATGGCCGCTCTGCACGACGGCAAACAGTACCTCGTCGAAAAATACCGGAATGTCATTTTCAACACGCAAAGTATCGGGAGGTTGACAGACTTGCCTAAACCCGGCTGGGAGGCCCTGGGCTTAGGCGTTTCGGAAGCGAAGACTGTGACGGTTGACGGAAGGACTTTAGTATTCCCCGCGCTCACGGGCGCAGAGTCCGAGATTAATCTACTGGTCAAAAAAAGAGACTCCGCAAATGGCATGAATGGAATATTGCCCGGCGTGATCAAGATGAACCGGGACTTCACGAAGGAAGCTTTGTTCGAAATCGCCCTGGCTCCCAGGTCAGTCATTCACATCGCCAGCCACTTCTGGTTCAACCCGGCGAATGCAGAATTGTCCTTCCTGCTTCTGGGCGACGGCACCGCGTTGCATATGACCGAGTTTGAGAATGACCGGACTCTATTCCGCAACGTCGATCTGCTCTCGCTTGCGGCCTGCGATACGGCGACGGGCGGGGTCATGAAATCGGGTAACGGCCCCGGCCAGACGAACGGCGAAGAGGTCGAAGGGTTTGCCTATAAAGCGCAATACCTCGGCGCTAAATCGGTGCTGGCAAGTCTGTGGCAGGTGTCGGACGAGGGGACGAAAGAATTGATGGTGAAGTTTTACCGGACCCGGCAGGCCGACCCGCGACTGCCGAAAGGCGAAGCCCTGCGTCAGTCGCAACTCGCTTTGCTCAACGGAAGCTACAAACCGGGAGCGGCTCCAGGGTGGCGCGGGCCGAAGGTCGAGCCCGCCGGGAGCGGCGATAAGCAGTTGCCGCCCTTCGCCTATGACAGGAATGCGCCGCATGCACACCCTTACTACTGGGCACCGTTCGTGCTGATCGGAAATTGGAGATGATTCTACCGGAGGCAACCATGAATAACATGAGATTGAAGACGAGGTCACGCGCCTGGCGGATGCCGGTCGTCATATTCTTAGCGGCTCTGACTTTGAATGCCTCTGCCTTCGGGCAGACGCCTTCGGTAAGCGAATACAGATTGTCGTTCGATAAATCGCTTGAGCGAAAAATTAAAAAGGGCGATCTGCACCAGTATAGATTCTCTTTGCGGCAGGGTCAGGTTTTGTTCGTCGAGCTTACGGAGCAGACCTTTGACGTGAAGGTCGAGCTTGTTAAGGCGAGTGATAAAACAGGCGTCGCGACAGCGAATTTAGGCAGCGGCCTTGACCGCGAAACCCTCATTTTCGTCGCGGAAGAAACCGGCGAATACCTTCTGCGTATCGACCCTTCAGAAAACCAATTCGGGGGCGGCAGTTACCGTTTCTCAGCGCGGTCGGCGGACGCGCTTACGGAAAAAGACAAGACGCGAATCGAAGCGTTGAGACTCTTGTCGGAAGCCGCCACTTTGCAGAAAGAAAATACCGCTGTAAATATCCGCGAGGCTATTGCCAAACGCGAACAGGCGCTAGCTCTGTGGCAGAGAATCGGGGACAGGTACTGGGGGGGCCGCACCCTGGACCGCTTAGCCACCGCGCATAACGTTTTGCTGGAAAATAACAAAGCGATTGATTACATCAACCGCGCTTTGGAGATAGTCAAAGCGTCCGGCGACAGGCCGCTGGAGGCCGCGACTCTCAACACAATCGGCTCGATGATGAGCGGCTTTGGCGAATACAAGCAGGCAACTGAGTATCACAGCCAGGCCTTACAGATTTTTCAAAAAGCAAAAAACAATGTCGGGGTAATGAACAGTTTAATGTCTCTCGGAAACGACTATGCAGGGTTGAAGTATTACCCGAAGGCGAATGAGTATTACCAAAAAAGTCTGGCGCTTGCTCAAAAAGAAAAGAACGAAAATTTCGAAGCCGCTTGTCTATATGTGCTCGGCGCGGCCCTCGACGCGCAGAACGAGAAGCCGAAGGCGTTGGAGAAGTACGATCAGGCGTTGGCCTTGTGGAGAGAGATGAAAAACAATGGCGGGATAGCCATAGCCCTTTTGAAGATAGGCCCGATTCAAACTTTACAGGGGGAAAAGCAGAAGGGGTTAGAAAACCTGAATGAGGCCTTAAAATTATTCCAATCCCAGAAAAATAGAATACATGAAAGCGATACTTATTCTGCCTTGTCCAACTTTCATTATAGTGAGGGGAAATTTGCTGAAGCCATCGAGTTTTCTAAAAAGGCTCTGGCATATCATCAGGAGTTTAAAATCAGACTATGGGAAATCATTCTGACAGGAATGATAGCATCTTATTACGAAAACATTCCCGATTATAAAGAAGCCATAAAATACGCGGAAATGGCTTTGGCGACTGACGAGACCGCGCCGGAGAGGTGGGCAGGAAATTTAACCAACAGCGTTAAAGACCAGATGAGAATCTTAAAGGCGTTGACCTTACAAACGCTCGGCAGAGTATATTTCAATCTGGGAAATGCCGAAAAAGCTCTGCGATATTACTACCAGGTGCTTGGGGAGTTTGAGAAGAAAGGCGATGACAATTCGAAAAAGAGGGTTATGGATTCGATCCATTCAATCGCTCAAATTCATCAGTACAGGTACGAGTGGGATAAAGCCTTAGAGAATTATAATCGCGGGCTGGTAATCTCTCAGGAGTTGAATGATAAATTCCGAATCATCTTAACGCTCAATTCCATCGGGCTGATCTACTCGTATACGGGAGATAAGAAGAAAGCCCTGGAGCCTTTTACAAAAGCATTAGAAGGGGTGCGCCTTATCCCCGACAGGGGCGATCTGGAGAAGAATTTTGAAGCGTCAATACTCAATAACATCGGTCAATCGCACCTGTTTTCAGGCGAGCCGAAAAAAGCGCTCGAATATTACAATCAAGCTCTGGCGATACAACAAGGAATAAAAGACCTCACTTATGTTGACAGCCGTGCCATGACTTATTCGAACATTGCCGGTGTCTACGCATTCCTCGGAGAGAACGAGAGGGCGATTGAGTTACTCAATAAGGCTTTAGAGCTGTACCGCCAGGCCCCGCAAAGAATAAAAGATTTAGCGCGAAACCGAACTGTCGAAGCGAGTCTACTCAATAACCTCGGCGTTCGTTATAAAGAAACCGGCAACATCCGTAAAGCCCTTGAGTATTACGACCAGGCATTGAAATTGGCGATAGCTACGAAGCGTGAGGGCATGGAAGCCACCGCGCTTAACAACATCGCACTCGTCTATCAGGCTTTCGGCGAGCCGCGGAAGGCTTTGCAAAATCTTAACAGGGCGTTGGAATTAATCCGCAAGACGGGGGCCATGCCGTCCGAATCAACGATCCCCAATAATATCGGCCAGGTTTATTCCGATTTGGGAGATGAGCGGGAAAGTATCAAGTACACGAATCAGGGATTAGAGATCGCCGAAAAAATAGGTGATAAGGAAGCCATCGCGACCTGTCTGAATAACATCGGGCGCGCCTATACGGTGTTGAGCGAGAACGAAAAGGCATTGAATTACATCAACCGCGCCCTGGCAATCTCCCGCGAAACCGGGAACAAAAACGGTGAATTACTCTCCCTCAATAATCTCGCAAATTTATCTTCAAGCACAGGTGAAAGAGGCAAGTCGATTGATTATTTTGAGCAGGCGTTGTCCATAGCCAGGGGCACCGGCGAAAAGGCCAACGAAGCAACCATTCTTGGCAACATCGCCGTCGATTATCTGGAGCTGGGCGAAACTCAAACGGCGTTGGAGCACCGCGAGAGGTCGCTAAAAGTTAGCAGGGAGATCGGCGATAAGTTAGGCGAGATTTATCAGCTTAACGGGATCGGAGCCATCTATCGCAGAATGGGCGAACAGAATAAAAACCCTGAGCACTTCAAGCAGGCCCTTATCCATAACGAGCAAGCCTTGAGGTTGAGTCGTGAGACCGAGAGCAAACGTAATGAGGCAGATGCTTTGCTTGGTATCGGAAAAGTTTATATCGAATTGAATGAAACTGCGAAAGCATGGCCGGTCCTGAACGAAGTCCTGGATTACTCGAAAAAATATCAGAACAGATATTTTGAAGATGCTGTTCACCTTGCGCTGGGGAAACTGCATGAGAAAAACAGGGAGTTCGATAAAGCAGCCGAAGCGTACCAACAAGCCATGATCGTTGCCCGCGCCATTGCCGATAAGGACATCGAGGCGAAAGCCCTCCAAGGTCTGATGTCGGCGTGGAGGGCGCGCGGCAACGAGAGTCTGGCGATCTTCTACGGCAAGCAGTCGGTCAACAAGTATCAGCAGTTGCGCGGCTCGATCCGCACCCTGAAGCGCGAGACACAGGAGGTTTATCGGGAGAAAGTCACCGACGCCTACCGCGAGCTGGCCAACCTGCTGATCGGGCGGGGGCGTTTGCCCGAAGCTCAGGCCGTGCTCGACCTGCTCAAAGAAGCTGAGTTCAGACAACTTCAGGTGACTCGAGCCAGCGACAATTCCGGCGGCACTCCCGACATCATACCTTACAACAATGCGGAAGCCAGCGTGATCGCACACGTCGAGAAACTCGCGGCATTGGCAAGTCAGCAAATCGAATTGGAAAGAGAGAAGGAAGAAAACGGCGCTCTACCCGGCGATAAAAGAACGCAATTCGACCAGCTTATAAAAGAGATTGAAGCGGCGAACAGGGCTTTCCGGTTATCGCTCGAAGCGCTCGGCAACTCGGCAAGCGACGTCGAGGTAAAAATAGAAGAGATCAATATTGCGAGAGCCCTGCAGACCGAGATGAAGCAATTAAGGAGTGAGTTGAAGACTGGCGTGGCCGCGCTCTACACCGTGATCGGCACGGAAAAGACGAAGAATGAGAGCGGTCAGGCGGGCAAAGCGAAATCGAAATTCGGCTGGATAATTCTCGTCACGCCCGAAGGCCGCAAGGCATACCCAATTGATGTGGCGGGGCTGGAAGGGACCGTCTCCGAGTTTCGCGCGGCTTTAAGCTCTGACAGGTACGACCCGCGGCCCCTGGCGCAAAAGCTTTACGACAGACTGTTTCGCCAGACTTCCGCCAGACAGAATAGGACGCTCGAAGCCGATCTGGAAACCTATTTCGGCAGGTACGCGGACAGGACTCTGATGTGGTCCCTGGATGACGTCCTGCGATACGTTCCGATGGCAGCTTTGCATGACGGCAAAGCTTATCTGGTCGAGAAATACCGCCACGTCGTTTTCACCGGTAAGAGCCGAAGGCTGACTGACAAAGACTCGGCTAAATGGAAGGCGCTCGGTCTAGGCGTTTCGGAGGCGAAGACGGTTGATAATCGGAGCTTCGGCGCATTGCAGGGGGCAAAGCGCGAGATACGTGACATCGTGCGCGAGCAGGATGGAGAGACCGGCATTCTGGAAGGCACGCGAAGGCTCGACACGGACTTCACGAAGGAAGCGGCGTTGCGCCTGTGGCGCGAAGGCTCGCATCAGGTCATTCACATAGCCAGCCATTACGTCTTCAACCCGGTTGACCGGAGGGCTTCATTCCTGCTGACCGGCGACGGGAAGCTGACGTTTGATGAGCTTCAGGATAAAGACAACCTGTTCGGCGCGGTGGACCTGTTGACGCTTTCTGCCTGCGATACGGCGACGGGCGGCGGGAGCGGCGAAGAGGCCGAAGGCTTCGCCTTCCTCGCGCAGGAGCTTGGCGCGAAATCCGTAATCGCGAGCCTGTGGAAGGTGTCGGACGCGGCAACGCCGGAATTGATGGTCCTCTTCTACAAGCTGCGGGCGGATAACCCCGCGATGTCGAAAGGCGAGGCGTTCCGCCGGGCGCAGTTCTCTTTACTCGGCAAAGAGGCGAAGAGTAACGGGAACGATCCCAGCTTGAGAGGCCCGCAATCGAGCGGGCGGAAAATCGGGCTGCCGTACTTCGTGAAAGACGCCAAAAACCCTTTCGCCCACCCGCACTACTGGGCCTCGTTTATCCTGATCGGCAACTGGCGATGATGCGGCCGGAGAAAGAGACGTGAAAAAGATGACGACGAACCTTAGACCACACACGCGGCGAATCCTGCCCCTGCTCATATCGCTGACTCTGTCATTTGGTGTCGCTTTCGGGCAGGCGTCGAGCGGGGGCCGCGTTCGGGAATTGCCTCCGAGTCAAACCCTTGAACGTGAGATGACCGGCACGGAGACGCACCGTTACGCATTAGCTTTGAAAGCCGGAGAGTTTTTTCAGGCGCGGGCCGAGCAGAAAGGCGTCGATGTTACGCTCAGGCTGCTGGACGCGAGCGGCAACGTCCTGGGCGAGATGGACAGCCCTAACGGAAAGCAGGGGCCGGAAACCATTTCGTTTGTGGCGGAGAAGGCTGGCAGTTTCATGCTGGAAGTAAGCGGCCTTGATGCGAAGGCGGAAAGGGGCGGTTACACAATCCGGCGCGAAGCCTCGCGGACGGCGACCGCGAAAGACAGGAGGCGGGTCGAGGTCGAACGATTGTTCGTCGAAGGGATGGCCGCGAGTCATAAGGCGGGGGAATCAGACACAGCTATAGCGAAACTTGAAGGAGCATCGGCGGGCTGGCGGGAGTTAGGAGAGGGCGGTCTGGTAGAGTTGACGACGCAAAAAGTCAGACAAGTCAAAGTCAATAAATACGACGCCCTTCTTTTCACCGAGCCGTCTCAGGAATTAAAGAAGGCGATTCAGGTATTGGGGGAAGGGCAAAAACTAAGCGTCAGATCAAAATCGGATTCCCTCGCGGCAAGGGAGAAATTAAACGAATCCTTAACAAGGTTTCGCGCCCTGAACGCAAAGCTGAAGGACACGGCCCTCGTCGAAAAAATAGGTCGGACAGGCGAGGTCTCCCGGCAATTACTCAACTTACTGAAGCTCTTAGAACTTCAGGCGAAGAACGGCGAAGCTATATCACTGGGCGGTATTGCTCAGACGCATAATAACCTCGGCGAATTGAGGGCAAATGTTGATTACCAGAAGCAGGCTCTCGCGGTCTACCGGGAAATCCTTGAGGATAAAGCATTCGCCGACCTAAACATTCCCGGCGTAAAGCAAGCCCTCATCGCGCTTAAAACCCTCAGGGCCGACACGCTGGCTGACATTGGCGGGACGCTTGATAACAGTTTCGGGCAGCCGGAAGAAGCCCTCAAATACCTGAATGAATCACTAGAACGGCGTCGCGCTTTGTATCAGGAAACTCAGGGCCCGGAATTCAAACTCCGGGAAGCTTTAACACTACAAAGAATAGGAACGGTATATAGCAGGGAGGCGAAAGATAGTGCTAAGGCCCTGGAATCTTTCACCGAATCGCTGAAAATCTACGGCGCATTCGAAAATGAAAAAAGAAACGTGGCGACCGCTTTGACCTCCATCGCCATGGTCCAGTCGCGAAATTACGAATATGAAGCGGCGTTAAAGAACCTGGAAAGAGCTTTGGAAATCAATCGCGAGATGGATGATAAATTCGGTCAATCCTCTACCTTGTACATTATGGCTTCGATGTATTGGGTACTGAACGACAAGGTCAGGCTCAAGGAGCGTGTCGATCAAAGCCTGGCAATTTTGCAGTCCCCCGATTTTGCGGAGAATGCGAAGAAGAACGCCAATATCGGAGGGCTCGGGGTCTTCGATGAAGGTTATGAGACTTTCATCGAAAAGGTGAGATTGGACAGCATTGCTTACAATTACCGGATGATGGAAGATTATCCAAAATCTCTTGAGTATTACGAAAAGGTTCTGGCGCTTTCCCATTCCATGAAAGAGCCCCGTACTATTAGATTAAGCGCGGCCTCTGTCGCATACACCTTGGCGAAGCTGGAAGAGTGGGATAAGGCTTCCGAGTACTACAAACAAGCGCTTGAAATCAGCCGCACCGGAAACGTTAATGAAGATACCGCCGATGATTTGACTGACGTTGGGTGGACGCTGATGGAGGCGGGCAAAGCGCAGGAAGCCTTAAAGTATCAAAACGAAGCCCTGGCCCTTTATCAATCCGTGGGCATTGGCGGCAAAGAGGCATTCTCTCCGAAGTACAGCTCGCTGCTCACTGAATTGGCACGCACCCACGACGCGCTCGGCAACCGGCGGCTGGCGATCTTTTACGGCAAGCGAGCCATTAATGAGATTCAATCGGAGCGCCAGAGATTACAGAACCTAGACGCTATTTCTCGGAAGGGCTTCCTGGAAAAAAAAGAGAAGCATTACCGGCGGCTGGCCGACTGGTTGATCGCCGAAGGGCGCATCGCCGAAGCCGAGCAGGTTCTGGCCCTGCTCAAAGGAGACGAGCTTTTCGAGTACCTGCGCCGCGGCGATAAAGTCGCGAAAGAACTGCTGGACAAAATCCCGCTCAACGACCCCGAGCGCGAAGCCTACCAACGCTACCAACAGATCGCCGACCGCATCACCCTCGTCGGCAAAGAACACGATGAGCTGGAGAAAGCGAGCAGGCAATATGAGGTCGGGAAGTTCCCGCAACAAGCCCGCCTCGACGACCTCGGCAATAAGCTTACGGACGCGAGGAAAGTCTTCAACAGATTCTTCGAAGAACTGAGCGGCCAATACTTCAACAAGGAAAAGAGGCAGGAGGACGTGCGCGTGGCCCAAATATCGGGCACGCAGGCGTTGCTCTCAGGCCTCAAGCAGCCGAGAACGGTCATCCTTTCCACCATCGCTGGCGAAGACCGCTTGAACATCATCGTCACTACCGCGAAAGTCAATCGCGCGCACACCGTTGACATCAAAGCGGAGGAGTTGAACAAACTGGTCGCCGAATTTCGCGCCGCCGCGCAAGACCCGAGCCTCGACCCGCGACCGGCGGGCAAAAAGCTTTACGACAAGTTGCTCCCTCCCGCTTTGCAAAAAGATTTGGAAGGCGTGAAAGCTGACACGATAGTCTGGAGCCTGGACGGCACGCTGCGTTACGCGCCCCTCGCCGCGCTGTGGGACGGCAAGAGGTATCTGGCTGAGAAGTATTCCAACTCCGTCATCACTCTGGCGAGCCTCGACAAGCTGAAAGACGCGCCGGGTGGGCGGGGCGACTGGACGGCGCTCGGCGTCGGCGTGTCGAAACCCTTCGGCGGTTTTTCCGCGCTCCCCTCGGTCCCTGTGGAATTATGCAGCGTCGTCGACGACCCGCAGAAAAGAGCCTTCTGCGCGGAACTGACGGAAGGGAAGAGCGGCATCATCAGGGGCGTGAATTTGCCCGACGAAGAATTTACCTTGCGGGCGTTCAAGCTCCACCTCGGGCGCTACAGCATCGTTCACGTCGCCAGCCATTTCAGCCTCAACGCCGGAAACGAAGCGAGTTCGTACCTGCTGCTCGGCGGCGGCAAGGAGGAGGAGCGGAGATTATCGCTGGCGGCGGTGCGCGACGAGATCGGCGATAAATTCAGCGAGGTGGAACTGCTGACGCTTTCGGCCTGTAACACTGCGATGAGCGCCGGTGAAAAATCGAGCGGCGCGGAGATCGAAAGCTTCGGCGCGATAGCTCAAAAACAGGGTGCGAAATCGGTCCTGGCAACCTTGTGGTCGGTGGCCGACGCTTCGACGCGGGTTTTAATGAGCGAATTTTATGGGCAGCTCGAAGCCGCCCCGCGAGTCGGCAAAGGCGAAGCCCTGCGAAAGGCGCAGCTTTCTCTGATAAACGGCAGGTACAGAGCAGGTGAGACTCCGCTCTGGCGCGGGCCGGCGGTTACCGGCCCCGGCGCTGATCAATCGCCGCCGTTCACGCAGGACAAGGGCGCGCCGTTTACCCACCCCTATTACTGGTCGCCTTTCGTTCTGACCGGCAATTGGAGGTAAGCGGCCCGAAGAGGAAATGTCGCGCCGCCTTCAAATCTATCGATTGGAAAATTTTGGGAGGTAACGCATCATGCGCCGCTCTAATAGAACCCTCACATCGGTTGCCGTATCCCTTGCGCTGATTTTTGCGCAGGCGCCTTTCCCGACCGTGGCTCGATCCAGTGCTGGTCGGCCGGTTAAAGAACCTGTGCGCCGCGCCCTGCTCATCGGCATCAACACCTACCAGACCGAGCAGGCGAAAGAAAAGATTGATCGTCCTGGCGCGAGCGCGGGCAGGCCGACTCGCCGGCCGGCGGCGGCCCAGAAGAGCGGCTCCATGCGCGGCGCGTTCACTAACCTCTATGGGCCGGTGAACGATGTCGAAGCAATGCGAGCGCTGCTGATTAATAAATTCGCATTCACTGAGGTGAAAGTCCTCAAGGACGGTGAAGCGAAGCGCGATGCTATTTTGCAGGCCATAGAAGATCACCTGATCCGGCAGGCCGAGCCGGGCGACATATGCGTACTGTATTACGCGGGTCACGGCTCGAAAGTGAAGAACTCCAGGAGCGGAGAAGCGGACGGCTATGACGAGAGCATAGTGCCGGCGGACGCCAACCATGGTGCGCGCGACATCCGCGACAAGGAGATCGCCCGGCTCTTCCTGAAGGCGATTGACAAGGGGGTAACGATCACGGGGATTTTCGATAGCTGTCACAGCAGCTCGCTCGGGCGCGGCAGCTTCGCCGAAGAGTACACCCGGACGGGGCCGTTCGACGAACGAGACGTTGCCGAGCCGCAGAGCTTCAAGCAATCGCCCGCCGAGCGGGGCGCGCTCTTTCTCTACGCCGCGCAGGATTATCAGCAGGCGAGAGAGTGCCGGTACAACGGCTCGCCTCGCGGCAACTTTACCTGGGCCTTGAGCCAGGTGTTGTCGCAACCGTCAGTGTCGGCCAACGAGTCCGCCGAGCAGGTCTTCAGCCGGGTGACCAGTTACATGAAAGGCGAGCAGGTGTACGAGCAGCCTGCCCTGGAAGCCAACGCGCAACGTCGTAAGGGGCCGCTCTTCGGCGGCGAGCCCGACCCGGCGCTCGACAAGCCGGCGGCCAGCGTTATCAAAGTCGAGCGGAATCGCTTCACGCTCGAAGGCGGGCTGGCGATGGGGCTGGGCGTCGGCAGCGAGTTGAAAAAAGCGGGCCAGCCTGACGATAAAGGGGCCAGGCTGCGCGTCACGAGCCTGGCCGGATTGAGCGGTTGCGAGGCCGAAGTCATTCAAGGCGACGCCGGGAGCATCCGGCGCGGCGACCTCTACATCCTGGATCGGTGGGTCTCGAAAGACGGCGTGGGCCTGAAAGTCTGGATACCTCCGGCGATTGAGCAGGGCGAAATCCTGCGAGTCGCGCGCGAGCTTAAACAACTGCGCGGCGCGAAACATATCAGCGCGGTTGACGACCCGACAGGGGCGCGGGCCGAACGGGTAGTCATCTATGCGGGCGGGCGATGGGAATCCGTTTCCCCCGCGGGCGAAGCCGAGTCATTGAGCAACCCGCTCGACTTGAAAAAAGTGGCCGCCGCGACCGGTCAACCGGTGTTCATCAGTCTGCCGCCGTCGCGGGAACTGCGGCACGGTCTCAAGCTCGAACAGGCTATGGAAGAGACCAAAACTTTGCAGGAGGCTGAGTATTTTCTCGCGGGCCGTTCGGACGGCGACCGGGTGGAGTATGCGTGGGTGCGCCGCGAAGCATTAACCGGCAGCGCCGATAATAACAAGCAATCCGAATACGTCTTCCCGCCCCGCAGCGATTGGATAGCCATAGAAGGCTCGGGCGGCGCGGGCGCGGCGGAGTTGCATGACAAGGCGGTGACGCTCGCGCGCATCAAAGGCTGGCAGCAGATTCAAGCGCCCGCGAGCGCGGACTTTCCATACCGGCTTTCGGTGCGCAGGACCGGCGCGAGCGAGTTGATGCGCGAGGGGACTGTTTATGAAGGCGATAAGTACGATCTGGTGCTGGTGGCCGACGAGCAGGCGCTCGCGCGGGCCAGAATCATAAACCGCAAATGGGTCTATGTCTTTTCCATAGACAGCCAGGGCGCGTCCTCTCTGCTGTTTAATAAGGACGGGAATCTGGAAAACCGCTTTCCGCTCGACGCCCAAAAGCCGCCCGCCCAACAGCCGCGGGAGATATTACTCGGCAAGGCCGGTATGGTCGAGTTAGTACCGCCGTTCGGGTTGGACACGTACATTCTGCTGACGAGCGATCAGGAGTTGCCTGACCCATTCGTGCTCGAATTCACGGGCGCGCGCTCAAGGGGCGACATAAGAGGCCAAAACGATTCGCCTCTGGCGCAACTGTTTTACAGCATCGGCTCAGCGACCCGCGCGGCGAAGGCGCGGACGCCGACCGATTGGTCGATTGATCGGATTTATTTAAGGAGCGCCGCGAAACGGAATTGACGGGCGGGAGGAGTGCATCCGAAAAGAGCATGGTTGGGATCGAGCTGAAGTCAGGCCGGGCTCAGGCCGTTCGGCCAACCACGTAGTAAACCCGCTTCGAAGACGGGCCGCCTTACAATTGTCTGGCGACCCGTCTGGACGCTTCGAGCGCATCGAGGGGCGAGAGCAGAATGATCATCAGCCAGAGTGGAAGCGCGATGACCGCGGTGACGAATTTTTTGGCGGCCCGGCTCCTGATCAATGACGAGGCGACCGGCAGATCAGACATGGTCAGCGAGTTCATTATCGAGCCGGAAATCGAACTGTAGCCGGCTGCCTGCGATGACGCCTCCCGCTCGGTCCTCGTCACTAGTCCCTTTGCGTTCGTATCCCGGCCCGGCGTGGGGTCGAGTCGTTTGGTGGAAGATTCCGGAAGACTCTGGTCCGCTCCGCACAGTCGGCAGAACCGATAAGATGCCGAGAGCTGTGCGCCGCATGGGTTGCATGTCTTAAGCGCGACTGTCGGTGTTTCAGTGTTGTTTTTCATATTAATCCTTCCTCCACCCAGTTGTGAAAAAGGTGAGAAAACATTACAGCCCTCGGCTTGAATCCTTACCGCGTCGGTAAGCCGCGCCCGGCGCAAAGCCCCGGCGCGGCCAAAGAGAAGGCCAGCGGCGTTTCCCGGGTCGCCGCTGGCCGGTCGCAGTTATTTGATTGGAGATTGCTTCGGGTATCGCTGACGTATCGTCGAGTGGGTGCTGACTGCGCCGCAAGCTCAGTTGGTTGAAATTCTATAAATGTTACAGTAGCCGCCACGGTTGACGACCTGGATGGTGAAGGTCCCCGTGTAGATGGGAAACCATTTGACGAAGCAGCTGTCGCTGTAGTCATTGTCGTAGACGATCAGCCTGCCGTATTGGTCGTAGATGTAGAGGTCGAGATCGGTTGAGCCGTCGCCGTTTACATAAACGCGAGCGATCTCGCCGCCGCGAAAAGTGACGCCGAAATTGTTATAGCTATTGCCGTAGAGCCTGTAGGTGTTGTATTGCCTGCCGCCGACTGCGCCAGCTAAGCCCGGAGTAACTGAGGTGAGAGTGAACACGGCCGCGAGAATCATCATCCCTGTGATCTTCTTGATGGTTTTCATGAGTAAATCCTTTCTCTCTAAAAGTTTTTCTGAAGCGAGTGTCGTATCATCGCTTTCGTACTGAAGTGGGCAGACTGGAAAAAACGTTACAGGCCGCCCTCCGACCCGGCACGCCGGGCGTCGAGGCGATGCCTGCATCGTGAATCAGATAATGAGTTCGGGTGTGGAGTGACAGGAGAATATGACCGCCCACGGGTTGTTCCTGCTGTTCGTGGCGTGGTATCTGCGACTCATCGGCTGCTGGTAATCTCCTCGCAGTTATGCGATGGTGAATTTGATCGTGTGATCGGCAGGGCCGGCGACCGGTGTGTGGGCGCGAGTCACCGACGCCGGCGAAACAGTCTGTGTTTCGGCGGGAGGTAGTCATGGAACTGGAAGGCAGGGTCGCGCTCGTCACCGGCGCGGGATCGGGTATAGGCAAGGCGGCGGCGTTGCTGCTCGCGCGCGAGGGCGCGCGAGTCGGCGCGTTGGGGCACACGGAAGATGAGTTGCGGCAAACCGTCTCCGAGATCAACGGCGGGGGCGGCGAGGCGCTGGCTCTCGTCGCGGACATATCGCAGCCCGACCAGATGCAGAGCGCCATCGCGAAGCTCGCAGGCGAGTGGAACCGCATCGACATTGTCTTTGCGAATGCGGGGATCAACGGCGTCTGGGCACCGCTCGAAGAACTCTCGCCGGAAGAGTGGGACAAGACGCTGGGCGTCAACCTCAAGGGGACGTTTCTGACGGTCAAGTACGCCCTGCCTTACCTGAAAAAACGAGGCGGCTCAATCATCGTCACTTCGTCAGTCAACGGCACGCGCATCTTCAGCAACACGGGCGCGACCGCCTACTCTACGTCGAAAGCCGCGCAGGTGGCTTTCACGAAGATGATCGCGCTCGAACTCGCGAGCCACCGCGTGCGCGCCAACGTCATCTGCCCCGGCGCGATTGATACTTCGATTGAGGAGAGCACGGAGCAGCGGGATTTAGAAAGGGTGCGCGAGCCGGTCGAGTTCCCCGAAGGTAAGATACCGCTTACGGACGGCAAGCCCGGAACTCCCGAGCAGGTCGCGCGACTCGTGCTGTTTCTCGCTTCGGACTCGTCGAGCTTAATCACCGGCACCGAGATATGGATCGATGGCGCGCAGTCGCTTCTGCAAGGTTAGGCCGATTCCTCACCCGCCTGACGGCGCAACCCGCGCGCCCGTCAGGTCGGAGGATTTTAAGGCTCGGTGGTCTTACTGGCGGCGGGGACCGGTTGCTCTTCCGCCCCCTTCAGGCCGAACTCTATCCGCTGATAATCGGTGATGAGTGGGCTGCTTCCCTCGCGTTTGAGGTACGCCCATGCCCACTGCCTCATCACCGCCAGGCGGTTGCGAAAGCCGATCAGCAGAAAGACGTGGACCACCGACCAGAGCAGCCACGCCACCCAGCCCGTGAACTTCTTCTCCCCGAATTCCGCCACCGCGCGGTTGTGACCTATGGTCGCCATCGTCCCCCGATCATCGTATTCGAATGGGATGCGTTTCTGGCCGCGCAGGTCGCGGAGGATATTCTGAGCCGCCGCCTTCCCCTGCTGCATCGCCGCCGCCGCCAGCCCCGGCACCCGCGTGCCTTTCACGTCCGTGAGGGCCGACATGTCTCCGATGACAAAAACTTCGCGATGTCCGGGGAGGCTCAGGTCCTGTTCGATCATCACCCGCCCGGCCCGGTCGGTCTCCGCGCCGAGCCTCTTACCGAGCGGCGAGGCGGCGACCCCGCTGGCCCAGAGGCTGACGTCGGTCGCGACCCATTCGTCGCCGACCTTGATCCGCCCCGGCTCGACCGCCGTCACCATGCTGTTGGTGTGGACCTCGACCCCCAGCTCCCGCAACTGCCGTTCGGCCCTGCGGGACGATTCTTCCGAAAACATCCCCAGAACGCGCGCGGCACCCTCGTAAAGCCGAACGCGCGCCTTCGTCGTGTCGATTGCTTTGAAGTCCTTCGCCAGACCCAGCCGCGCGAGGTCGGCGATGGCCCCCGCCAGTTCTACGCCCGTCGGGCCGCCGCCGATCACGGCGAAGTTCAGGGGCTCTTTTCTGCCGGTCAAGAGCGCCTCGCGCTCCGCCCTCTCGAACGCGAGCAGCAGACGGCGGCGAATCTCCACTGCGTCTTCAATCGTCTTCAGCCCGGGCGCTTCGCCCTCCCATTCGTCATGCCCGAAGTAAGCGTGCCGCGCTCCGGCGGCGACTATCAGGTAATCGTAATCGAGTTTCGCGCCGTCGCTCAGTTCCACCGTCCGCGAGGCGGTGTCGAATCCGACGACCTCGCCCAGAAGGGTTTTAACGTTGCGCGCGTTGCGTAGGATGTGGCGCAGAGAGGCCGCGATCTCTCCGGGGGAGAGCACCGCCAGCGCCACCTGATAAAGGAGCGGCTGGAAAGTGTGATGGTTCTTGCGGTCGACGAGCGTCACGTCGACCGCTTCATTCGACAGCGCCTTCGCGGCGTAAAGGCCGCCGAACCCGCCGCCGACTATCACGACTCCGGGTCGTTCAGGTCTTTCATTCATGGGTACTCTTCCGGCATCAACGTTCGCGTTCTTATCCATTAAATCCCTTCGATCTGTCAAGACTCCCGCCCGCGCCCGGCGAGGATGAGCGCATGAGATGCGCTCTAGTATTCTCTCATGAACTCGGCGTCAGAAACTTTGCCACGCCGTTTTTGAACATCTGCACGGCGATCATCACCAGCAGCATGCCCATCAGCCGCTCCAGAGCAATCAGGCCCCTCTCTTTCAGAATGTTGTAAAGAAGGGTTGAAGAGAGCAGGATAATCGCGCCCGCGGCCCGCGCGGTCGAAAACTGACCTACACCCCGCCGCGCTCGTAGACCTTCTCGCCGCGCAGCCACGTCTGCTCTACTACAGTGCGGTCGATCTCATCCGCGTCGATGGTGAAGATGTCCCGGTCGAGGATGATGAAGCTGGCCTCGAACCCTTCGGCGATCTGACCTAGCCTGCCCTCGTAGGGCGCGACGGTCGCCGGCCGGGCCGTGTAGAGCAGCACCGCCTGAGGCACGGTGATGGCCTGCTCCTGAACGATGTCCGAGCCGTTGTACGCCTTGCGCGTCACCGCGGCCTTGATGGAGACGAAGACGTTGTCCGGGTCGGCCCACGTCGTGGCCGGGGCGTCGGAAGAGAGGCCTACGTGCTCGATATTCTCGTAGAAGCTCTTAACCGGGTAGGTGCGCCACAGCTCTTCTTCAGTCAGATTCGCCGAGTAGGAGTCGTACTCGGCGAAGAGGAAGATGATCTGCGTCGATATGCCGAAGCTCATCTTCGAGTCGTTCATCCGGCGCATCTGCGCCCGGCTGAGCAGCGTCGCGTGCTCAAGTCGGACCGACGGGAGGCCGTCGCCCATCCACGGCTCTCTGTCCGCGAAGAAGTCGATGACGCGCTGGAGCGCGCGGTCGCCCATCGCATGGACCGCGACCTGCACCCTGTTGCTCTTCGCCCACTCGTAGCCGGAATGCAGGTCCGCGTCGCTGAGCGTCGAGTAGCCATGCCCGGAGCCGCGATACGGCCGGCACATCCATGCCGTGCGGTTGGAGACCGAGCCATCGGCGAAAAGCTTGATGCCTGCGAACTTGACCCGCCCCTCGCGCTGTTCGTCCGTCAGGTCGGGAATGGGATTGTCCTTGAGCCCGGACCATGTGAAGTAGAGGGCCGCCTGCTGCCTGAGGCCCTGCTTCTCGGCGTCACGGTAAGCCCGCAGGTCGTCGAACGGCCGGGTGATTGCCATCATGTCGGTGATGGCCACGATGCCGCGCTCGTTGTAGTGGGCGGCTGTCGCGGCAATGCGCCGGACCCTTGTCGGGTAGTCTTCGACCGCCTTGGCTCGCAGCACGGTGTCGTTCGCCGCGTGCTCCTGTAGAATGCCGTTCGGCTCCCCGTTCTCGTAGCGGCCGAAGTGCGCGCCTTCCGGGTCCGGCGTCTCCTTCGTGATGCCGGCGATCTTCAGGGCGCGGGTGTTGCAGATGCCGGAGTGGGCGTCGGAGCGTAGCACGTACACCGGCTGGGTGGTCGAGACAAGGTCCAGGTCTTCGGCGGTCGGGGTGCGGCGCTCGGCGAGCTTGGACTCGTCGTAGCCCCAGCCCTCGATCCAGTAGTTCGGCCCCTTGCCGAAGTTCGGGTGCTTCCTGAGGGCCTCGATCATCTCCGGGATGTTGTTGACGACGGGGACGGTGCAGGGGACCGAGTTGAGAGTCATCGCCACGTAGGTCGGGTGCGTGTGGACATCGATGAAGCCGGGCAGGACGGTCCTGCCCCCGAGGTCGATTGCGCCGGAGCCGTCCACTTCGCTCGCAGCGCCGGCCCAGGTGATCTTCCCATCGGCAACCTTGAATGCGGTTACGAATTCATCCTCGCCGCGCGCCGTGAAAATCCTGCCGTTGATGAAGGTCTGTTCCCTGTCGGAAGGCATGTTTGGTGATCCCTTTCGGCGTAGTCGCGCACTCAGCGGGGCACAAGGCTCCCGCTTGACCGCAAGCCCATCAGCCTCGCGGGGTAGACGCCGAAGTCCTCAACCTCCCACGTGTCCCCCTCTCTGAGCCTGACGCGCGCCGCCGGAATGAGCGTCCCCGCTCCCCTGCCGTTCCGGTCGAGGAATATCTCCGCATAGCCGATGCGGTAGTCCTGAGACCTCGTGCCGTAACGCAGCTCGAAAAAGCCTAGGTTGCGCTCGTAAAATACGGTCAGCTTCGTGCCTCCCTCGTCCCACGGTTCGGCGATCACGGCGTTAGCTCTCACGCCCACTCCGGTGCCTAGCTGTATCCGCCCGGCATTCATCTTCGAGAGCGCTTTGAGCAACTCGTCCTGCCCGCCACGCGCGAGCGAGTCATTCAACTCGCGCACCTGATTGGTAGCCGTATAGCTGTTGACTATCAGTGAGAAGGGGCGCGACCGTCCGGCGAAGTTCCCGCCGATGCCGACGACCGTTCCGTTGATGCGAAGTCTCGAAGCCCGGCTTCCCTGAGCCTGCGCTTCGGACGATGGCTGGAAGAGGGCTGCGCCCGCGACACAGCAGAACGAACAGAGAAAACTCAACAGAGCCCTTTTCTTCATAATCCTCCTTCAAAGCGGACTACCGCGAGTCCGTGTTCAGCTCGCCGAGCGTGGCGCGCAGTTGTTGCTCACGACCTTCGCGTATCACCGTCATAGTCACTTCCGTGCCGGGCTGTGTCCCGGCGACCGCGTTGCGCAAAGAGTTGGTGTCGGCGATGGGAGTCCCGTTGAAAGCCGTCACCACGTCGCCGCGCATCACGCCCGCGCGCTCGGCCGGGCTGCCGGCGATCACCGACTCGACGAGCGCGCCCCGCACCTCCTGTAGCCCGAGGCTCGCGGCAACGTCCGAAGTGACGCGCCGTAAGGTCACGCCGAGGCTGCCGCGCCGCACCCTGCCCGTCTGGATGAGCTGATCCATGACGTACCTCGCCATGTTCGAGGGGATGGCGAAGCCTATGCCGATGTTGCCACCGGACGTGCTGAGAATCTGCGAGTTGATGCCGATGAGCTCGCCCGCGGAGCTGATGAGCGCGCCCCCCGAATTCCCCTGGTTGATCGGCGCGTCGGTCTGGATGAAGTCTTCGAAGCTGCCGTCCGAGAGGCCCGTCGTACGGCTCTTGGCGCTGATGATGCCGGCCGTCACGGTCTGCCCGAGCCCGAGCGGGCTGCCGATTGCCAGGACTACATCGCCGACGCGCGCCCGGTCCGAGTCGCCTATGGCCAGTACCGGCAGGTCGCTCTGGTCAACCTTTAAGACAGCAAGATCACTCGGCGGGTCGGAGCCGACGACCCGCGCGGCGTAGGTCCTTCTGTCATTCAACTCCACCTGTATCTCTTCGGCGCCGTCGATGACGTGGTGATTCGTAAGGACGTACCCCTCTCCCGAGACGATGACCCCGGAGCCCAACCCTATCTGGCGCGGCGCATCGCTCTCGGGGACGCGCGGCAGGATGTCTCCGAAGAATTCCCGGAAGCGCGGGTCGTCGAGGAAGGGGTGCTGCCTCGGGGCGCGGACGCGGCGCGCGGAGTGAACCGTCACGACCGCCGGGGCGACGCGGCTCACCAGATCGGCGTAAGAGTTCTGCGGGAAAGTTGTCTGAGCGCCGGAGCCGGGCGTCGTGTTCGATGGCGCGGATGATGCTGACTCGTTGCGCTCCGGCGTCCTGTTGCACGCGATTAGTAAGAGCATAATGGCAGTGAGAAGCGCCGCGCTCGTCGCGCGCCTCCGCGGTCTGTCGTTATTCGTCGGGGAAATTGTTTCGCTCATTCATTTCTCCGGATAAAGATTCAGTAAGATTCAGCCGCCGCCCGGGTCATCGACTTCATCATCGCCGCTTATGGGCTGCTGGACTTTTATTTTCTAATCTTGAATCTTTCTTTGCGCCCACGCGTGACGGATGAGCCTCTTATATCGGCTGTCGAAAATGAGAAGTCGCCGCGCGGTCACCCGCCGTATGACCGCGCGGTAACCTCGTTGCTGCCGGCTAGCGCTTCCCGGCTGTTGTTGCCTGCGCTCTGTCCTGCTGCCGGTTCTGTGGCTGAGCCTCGCCGCCGCCCTGAATCTCGATCTGGCGTCCGCGGGTCTGCTGTTGCGGGGCCTGCATCGTGATCTCAAGCACGCCATCCTTGAACGTCGCTTTCGCGTCTTCGGCATTCGTGCCCTCGGGCAGAGGCACCATGCGGCGGAAGCTGCCGTAGGAACGCTCCGAGCGGTACACGCCGCCCTGACTCTCCTGATGCTCGTAGCGTCGCTCGCCTTCGAGCAGTATCCCGTTGTCGGTCACTTCGACGCGCACGTCGTCTTTGGTCATGCCCGGCAGGTCCGCGCGCACGACGAGCTGCCCCTCGCGCTCGAAGACTTCGACTTGCGGCGCAAAATAGCCCGCCCCCTGCCGGAGCCCTCCGGCGGATCGCGAAGCCGACAAGCTGCCGCCCACGCCGTAATCCTCAAACATCCTGTCCATCTCTTCCGTGAAGCGGCGCATCAGGGCGAACGGGCTCATACGCATCAGGCTGAATGGGTCGGCCCCGAACAGCGATGGCATGGGCGCCCCCTGACGTGCCAGGCCGGTTTGGGCTCCTTGCCCGGTCTGATCGCCCTGCTGTATCTGTGTGCCCTTCGCTTCGGCAGAGCCTTGCGCGGCCTGCCCGCTGGCCTGAGATGCCTGAGGTGCTTGTTGCGACGTTTGCCTTGTGGCTTGTTGTTGGTTGCCTTGCTTAGAAGTCTCTTTACCTTGTCTCCTTGTAGTCATTTTTTGTACCTCCTAAGTCTGTTTCGTTAATGTAGCCTTGGCCTCCATGTGTAAGATAAAACTACTCGCCGCCCGGGCGAGCGAAACCGCCCGGCAGTCGTCACGCGAGTAGAATAAACATGGCAAATCCCCTCTTCGGGATGAACATCCCGGCGTCAAGAATCTGCTGAAGATAAGTCGGAGCAGTTGGTATTGCGCCCGAGCCGCGCCGATTGCCGAAATCGGAGCGATCAGTGCTGTGGCCGGTCCCGGCCTTGCGTCGCCTCGATGAGGCGTCGAGGCATGACCAACAGTTTTTCAATCGGCGCGGGATGGAGTAGTTGTATTCCGGCGGTTAATTCGCAATAATGTCCGCCCCGTTGCGTCCACGGCTTTAGTTAATCGCTGCTGCTTATAATCTTGGCCCCGTACGTGAGGGGCGTCAAGCCCTTAACGTCGAGTGACATGCCTACCTAATTCTTATGATAAAACTCCGGTTTACCATACGGCTAAGCTTAGACATGAAGGGGATTGACAACAGGGCGCGGCAGCTATTACACTCCCGGTCGGGTTACAACCCTCCTGCTCAGAATTCTATTGTGGTCTCGGCACGCGATGAGTAAGCGTTAATTGGACAAATCTCTTCTCTCACTGACCAATTCTGGGCCAGGCGTTCTTAATCGTAGGTTTTGTCTATTAGTCTGACAAAAGAAAGATTTGACTGGCTCGGCTATAACCGAAGATTACAATCGCCGTCCCTCATCCTTAAGAACTTGAAAGGAGAGCGGCATGCCGTCATCAAAAAAAGCGCGGATCGGGGCCTCCTACAAGGGCTCGCAACCGAGCAAGAAAGGTCTAGCCGGCAAAAAAGGTAAAGCACACGGGGCGCGGAAATCGGCTACCGCTTCCGGCTCGGGTCGGCGAAAAATAAGGATGCCGCATCCTGCAACGCCCGCCAAAGAATGGGTGACGGTTCATCTCCGCACGCCCGCCGGTGAGGTGACGACTCTCCAGAGCAGCAAAGACTTCCAGCGCGCGGCGGCGCAGTGGTCCTATATCCTGTGCAATCGCCGCCGATGGAACACGTCCGAGTCTGCTCGCGAAGAACAGATTCAACGCTGCCAGACGGAACTCGATAAGCTCGGCATCAAACGGGACCACTTACGTGGCATCGCGGAGTCCGACGTCGTAGAAGTCGCCGTCCCTTTCACGTCCGAAGAAGATGGCTGGGAAGCGCGCGTATTCCCATGGGAGTACATGTTAAGCGCGGCCACACGTCCTTTCCGACAGGGGAAGGCCTTAACGGTTATCCGCCACTTACAGAGACAGACGAAAGCAGCCCACAATAAGAAGCCGGAAAAATTGTTGATTATCGAGAGTGCCCCCGGAGAACTGGGGCAGCAATACACTTTCGATTCCGAGCGCCATCTGGTGGAGTCGAGCCTGGGCCTTCGGCATGAAATCATCACGGACGGAACTCGCCAGAGCGTAGGCGCGAAAATCACCGGTTACGCGCCGGACGTCATTCACCTGTCGGGCTTCGACACTAATCAAGCAGTGACTCTAGGCGTATTAAACGTGGAGGAGGTGCTCGACGGCTATTTGTTAACGGGTGACCCCGGCGTCGACCCGGTCGAAGCTAAAGACCTCGCGCGGTTGCTCAATGCCGCCGCGCGTAAGCCCGCGCTCGTCTCTTGCAATATATTTTACTCCGCCCAGCGTGTCAGCTCTTTGATCGTAGCTGAAGGCGCAGGCGCCGCGATTGGATTCCAGGACGAGTTCGAAGATGCCTTGACGGAGCTTTTCTTCGACAGTTTCTATGAAGCCTGGAGGCGGTTCAACTGGGACACTTTAGAGGCTTTCAAGTACGCCTGCAACCTGCTCAAGCAACAGCCCCAGCGGCTGATGGGCACGGGGGTGGTCCTGTGGAGCGCGCAATCCCTGGTCAAGCCTCAATCGGAAGCCTCGGAGAGGGTCCGGACCGACCTGCTCACGGAGAAAAAGAAAGTCATAACGGTCGAGGACCTCCACGGGAGGGACGCCCGCAAACTTCTCTCGGTCGAGGTTAAGACCTGCAATAATTTGAACTACTCGACGCTGCATAACAACTGCGAGTTATTTGAAAAATTCATGCTGCGTAAGGAGAAGGACCCGCCCGGATGCGTCAATGACATTCAGGTTGACGTGGTGCTGTACGTCGGAGGGGAAAGCTCGCGCTATAGCGGCTCTGTTGACATGGCCGAATCGTCGCGCGACCTGAACAAAGATATACGTGTGCCGCTCTTCTACTCGATAGACTTCCTCAATAACGAGAATGTACATACGGGGCTCTTCGTCGAGGTCTCATGGCAAAAACAGTTGCTTCACCGGCAGACCTACCGCGTCACTTTGCCGCCGATAGACGAATGGCGCGGCAACGACGCGGAGCGCGTCTGGCTGCCTTCTTTCGTCCTGCCGCGCGACCCCGCTGTCAGTAAGATCGTTGACGTCGCGCAGGCTTATGTGATGGCGTTGCGCGATGACAGCAGCGCGGGGTTCGATGGTTACCAGGCGGTCGACGCGGGCGCCGATAAGCCTTACGATGGGGTCGACCAGCAGGTGAGGGCTCTTTGGGCGGCGCTCCTTTATAACATGAATATCAGCTACATCAACCCTCCCCCGACCTACAACATCGCCTCGCAGCGCTTGCGCACCCCTTCTGAAATCATCAACGGTCGGCGGGGTACGTGCATTGACCTCGCCTTACTTTTGGCCGCGTGCCTTGAGTACGTCGATATCTTCCCGGTCATCTTCCTGTTCAAAAATCATGCCCTCCCAGGTTACTGGCGGAGCGATAAATTCCAGAACGATTTCAAGAAGGTGGCCGAAGGGTTCCAGACCCCTATACCGCCGGCGGGCGAGAAGAAGGGCGACCTCTCAACCGTCCAGCGCTGGCCGTGGTATCACGGTAAGAACGCCTATCAAGAGATCATGCAAGAGGTGGCTAATCTACGGATTGTTCCCATGGAGACTGTCGGCATAACACAGCGTAGCGGTTACCTGTACTCTGTAGGTGAGGGAATTAAGAAGCTTGAAAACAAGGACGGGGATGAGCGATTTAGTTTTGAGGCCATGATCGACATTATGCAGGCGCGCGATAGCCTCATCACTCCCATCCCACGCCGATGAAAACAAGGCCGCGCAGCCGAAGGGTAGTATCATCAGTTCAGGTTGCGCCCCAGCGCCAGAAAGGACACCTATGATCAACTTCATTCCGAACGACCCCCTGGCTCAAAATGGGCCGCCGATGCGCAAGAAACAGCCCAGAGGTGATCGCCCGGCCGGTAGCGCCGGCCTCGCTTACACGGGCGCCGTCGCGGAAGGTCTGTATGACCGCGGCACGCCGGAGTTTCTCTTCTGGCAGTGTCGGGAGGCATCGCTTCTGGCGATAGAGGTGTGGGAAGGCCTCAGCGGCAAATTGTCTGCCTGGGGCACATCTTCGCCGAAGAAACTATCCCTGCTGCAAAACGCCGGTTTTGATCTCAACGCGGGCTACAGCCGGCAATCGCTAGAGTTTTATGAGTACACGACCGGCAACAAGACCACCTTTTCGGGGGCCAGCACCGATGTCGTCGCGCACGAGTGCGGCCACGCTTTTTTAGACGCCATCAGGCCTGACCTCTGGGACACCACCTTACCCGAACCGAATGCGTTTCACGAAGCCTTCGGCGATTGCGTGGCGATCCTCACGGCCTTGTCCGACCAGGCGACGCGCAACGCGCTTCTTAACATATCGCCGGATTTAGGGGGTAAGAATTTTGTAGAGGCAGTGATGGAAGATTTGGCCGATGGGACGAAGCGCGCCGAGGGGCCGGACTTTGACGCCTCCGCGCCGCGCCGTGCGCTCAATAATTTTAAATGGCAGCTGCCCACGACCTTGCCGAAATCCGGCAAGCCTTCGGTGCTCACGTCTGAGGTTCACAGCTTCGGGCGGGTTTTCGCGGGCTGTTTCTATGACTTGATCCGCAACATTTTTGCCTCCCACACCGCACGCAATCAGGCGAATCTGTGGAAGGCTGCGCAGACGGCGGGCAAACTCTTGATCGGCGGGACGCGGCAGGCTCAAGAAACCCCGCGCTTTTTCCAATCCGTCGGGCGCGCCATGGCTCTGGTAGACCAGGAGACCAACAGTGGCGCGAATCGCGACGCCATACGTGAAGCCTTTTCGCGCCATGGTATCAGCCTGGGGGTCTCTGCGATGCTGGCCCCGAGAGCGAGCCTGGCGGGCGAAGCGCCCAGGATCGCCGCGGCCACGAGGGGGGGCGCCCCCATCCTGACGGCGACTACTCGCGAGGACTTAAAGCGGCGGCTCGGCGCCGCGCCTCAATCGAGGCTCACCGTTAATGCGGTTAAGATCGGCGGCGAAAATTTTGCCGAGGCGGTGCATCACCGGGAGGTCCCGCTTAGCGGGTTGAGCGAAAGGTTGCGCGATGTGGTCGCGGTCGTCTCCGAACCTATCCTCGTCGGGTCTTCAGGCAGACGCGCGGCCATCGTGAGCGCGTTACCGCAAGAGAGCGTCACGACGGACGAGGTGCACACGTTTGTCGAAACGCTGCTCGAGAAGGATGCCATCGTATTCGAAGACGAAATGCCCGGACCCACTACCCCGCGCGGGGCGATACGCGCGGCCTCAGCCGCCCGCGCCGCTTCGGCCGCCGCCGGCGATAAAAAGAAGAGCCACCTGCCTACGCATGTCGTACGTGCGCGCGGAGGCAAGAAGGTCCTCACGCGGATCAGGTTCTTGTGCCATTTTTAAGCCGGCGTGATCTCCCCTCCGGGAGGGCTGTGGAGCGTATGTGTTTTAACAGCTTGCGGCCCTTTTCGTCGGTCTCTTCCTGATACGTCTGGCCCGGCGTAGGCTTGCTGTGCTCGCTTGCGATCTGGCCGTGTTCTCTGAGGGTCTCAATAAAATGAGCAGATTCGGCCAGGTACTCGGGGTCAGGCTCGCCGGCCTTGACTGATTTGATTTTTCCCTCCTCACTCATCTCGATCTCCACGTCGACAGGGACCGGCACTTGCACTTTCTCAGAACCCTCGTCGGCCATTAACGTGACAGGATGCAAGACCTTCGCTCGTCCGCGGATGCGGCCTTTGGTCGAACCCGTGCTGATCGTCACTAATTCCATATCATGAGCTGTTGCCAGTCGTAGTTTCAGCGCCAGTTGCATATCAAAGAAGCTATCGGGCGCAACAGTTTGAGCAATTATCGAAGGGGCTTCTGACCAGTCATGAAAGTCGCCTTCTCCGGGTCCAAGGGGGTTGAATTCTAAGGTGACCATCCCCAACTTGCGGCAGGCAGCGGCGTGCTCTTTGTTCTCAGTAATGAATAGGCACTCGCTTAAATGTGCGTCGGTGCCGAGCCGTTCAAGGGCTTTTTCGAAGACGCGCCTGTCAGGTTTGGGCGCTCCCGCATGGGCCGAGAGCGTAACATGCCGCCGGACCGGCTCGAAAAAATCCTGCAAATCGAGATCATTCAATATCGAGATATATTTATTAAAGATGCTCTCAGTCTTCTGCGGCGTCGCAGGGGGTGCCGGCATGTCAAAGTCTGAAACAAGACACAAATCGAGCGGGTCGCCTGCGCTTGTCTCGAACTTGGATACTACCGCAAGAGCTTCACGCGCATGAGGAAACAGACTATCACCTCGAACAAGAGTACCGTACAAATCAAACATTAAAACTCGGATCATAATGATGGCCCTTCTCTTTTATAGATGGTAAAGGCAAAAGGGCTTATCTTCAACCCGCTACTACGGCCGGGCCGAAAAGGCCATCGGCAAATAGTCCGTATCGATCAAATCTCGATTAAGGTCCGGGTCTGACCGCGGGGATCAGTTTATTCTTCTTGCCTCAAAGCCGATGGTGATTATCGGAGCGCCTTCAGGGTGTGCCTCGCAGGACTGTTCCATGTGTTTTTACGAGGGCGCTGCCGTCGGCCCAGTAGTCGGCCACCAGCGACCATCTCGGTCCTCGCTGACCAATTCGGAAACTGGCCCGCCGACTGAGAACAATCGCGCTAATTCCTCGCGGCGCGAGCAGTCACCAATGCCGGTCAAATTCTTGCCGCCCGCTCAACCCGTGTTTAGGTCCCGTCAGAGAAGTAGAGGTCGGCTATGCCACGTGCCAGGACCTCAGCAAACCCGATCCTGTCTGGTCCGGATTTACTGTTAGTAAGAACGATAATGGTAACTTTGTCATCAACAAAGCGATGGACTTGGCTCGAGAATCCTGAGACCGTCCCCCCATGGGTGAATAACTTACGGCCCTTGTAGCTCGTCAGAAACCAGCCGAACCCGTAGCCCGATTGCTCCCCGCGAAAGTCAAAACTGCCCGGCCGCCCGTCGATCAGTTTAGCGGGTGTCCATATTTGCTCGAAACTTGATCGATTGAGTAGTCTCCCTGCGGAGAGCGCCCGCCCCCATTTCGCCATATCGGATATGGTGGAGGTGATCGCGCCTCCCGTGTAGCCGCCGGAGAAATAAGGACTCGGACGATAAGCATTCTCAATCCAGTCGTACCCGGTCGCCCGATTCTTCATTTTGGCAGTGGGCGGCTCATTGTACCCGGTGTCATTCATGCCAAGCGGCCCGGTGATACGCCGGGCCAGATTCTCTCCGAAGGGTTTTCCGCTAACGGCCTCAACAATCAATCCGAGTAGGATGTAACCGTTGTTGCTATACTCCCACCTTTCGCCCGGTTTGAAAGAGACTGACGCGGCAGCAAACCTTCTCTTGAACTCATCAATAGTAAAGTTATCTACGTTAGCCGTCCGAACGTCCCTGTTTATTCCTGAAGTATGCGTCAGGAGTTGGCGCACCGTAACCTCGCTGTAGATTGCCGGCAGCCAGGGAAGGTATTTCATCGCTTTTTCATCAAGCGAAACCTTGCCTTCTTCAACAAGCATCATTACGCACATGGCCGTAAAAGGCTTAGTCGTCGAGGCGATCTGGAAGACGGTGTCCGGCGTCACGGGGATCTTCCGCTCGATATTTGCCAACCCATAACCCTGGATCAGTTCCGTCTCGCCGTCGCGGAGCACTGCCACCGCCGCTCCGGGTATGTGAAGTTTCGCCATCTCCGCTTTGATTAAATCATCTACTTGCCGCCTTATGTCCTGGCCCGAGGCCGTGATCGAGGCGGTCAGGGAAATGACCAGAATCGAGACCGTCATAAAGAGTTTCATAATTGACTCCACATTGTTTGGCTCACAGTTAAAGCCTGACGCCGAGTCGACCTGGGCCGCAAACGACATTAATTGTTTCATACGAAATTTGCTTCCCGGCCTCCGGCCCGTTGACTTGTCATGCCGCGGCGCCACATCATTTCTTATTCATTGCTGCCACCCGCGCCTTTATCTCTGCTAGCGAATGTCCGATCATCAAACGCCGTAGTTCATCACTCACGCCTTCGTCTACCGGATACAGCACGATGGGGCCCTCCCCTTCTGAGTGGAGCTGCGTGCCGAAGCGCTGCGGCCTGCCAATCTTCATCAGGAAGCGGTCCTCGCTAGCTGCCGCCAACGACAGCGTATCCTTATCGTTCTTGCCCTTGCTGATCGCTACGATCCAAAACTCATGCGCTAATAGGAAATCTTCCGGCCCGTCACCATGTTGAAGGACCGTGGCGGCGCAGTCGTAGTCATTGGCGGTTCGCAAAAGGTTCTGCCTGTAGATTTCCTTCACCCGTTTGAGCCGCGCTTTGTCACGCGGCCCGACCTTCGCCCAATCTATGGGCTTCCCTCCGGGCGGGGTACGGTCGGCTTGATCTTCATCGCACAGGCGCTTTAATTCTTCGTTATCTTTAACGGGTTGTGCGGCGGGCGATTGAGCCTGCGCATACGGAGATGGTAACCGTGTCCGAAGCGCTATGTCACCAAGCGCCATCACGATTAGAACGAGTAAGATTTTAGCGACCCCATTCAGCATAACTTGTGCCTCCCTCTCATCGCACGGCTGCGATACTTGGCGGCATGACTATTCGTAGCATGCGCTTGTTAGACACGGCGTAAGTTGTCAGAAATCAAATCGCAAATGATCCATTTCGCCATCATGAATTTCGTAGAAGTTTGCTCCTGATTCGATAACCCTTAAATCTTCTTCGAAAACTACCCATACGTACAATCCAAAGTTATCAAATGCGGCGTGGATTTCTCTAACTGCATCTGCCACCTCAGGTTCGCCCGGTATGCCATTTTGGGCGAATATTATCCCCAAATCAATGCGAGATTCTTGGAGCTTCCCAATAAAATCGCGAACTTGTGCTGCCCCAGCCGAATCCTTCCATTGGATTCCGTGCGAATGAATTTCCGAGCCCTGTTAAGAGATCACCGGTCATAAAACCGCAACGGAATGAAGTCTGTAACCTTTTTCGAGAAAGAGACTCTGTATATAGAGAGCATGTAAGTACAGGGAGCTAAATTTAGGGGGCGATATGACATGATAATTACGGCGGCAATTAATACAGTGGCAAGCGTTATGACCGACGAAGAAGTGGTCGAGCGGGTGCGCGCCGGGGAGACCGCCCTGTTTGAGATACTGATGCGGCGGTATAACCAGCGGCTATACCGCGTAACCCGCTCCATCCTGGGCGACGCCGCCGAGGCCGAGGACGTGACGCAGGACGCTTACGTCCGCTCTTACATGCATCTGGATCAGTTCGACGGCCGGGCCAGGTTCTCGACCTGGCTGACTAAGATCGCGGTGCATGAGGCGCTGGCCAGGGCGCGCAGCCGCAAGAGGCTGGTAGAGATCGACGCCGCGCCCGAGTCAATGGAGGGTGGCATGAGCCTGGAATCCAAATCGCCATCTCCCGAGCAGGAAATGCTGACTCATAAGATGAGGATGGTCTTGGAGGCGGCCGTAGACAGGCTGCCTGAGACCTACCGGTCAGTTTTCATGTTGCGGGAGGTAGAAGAGATGAGTACGGCAGAGACAGCCGAATGTCTTGATCTCAGTGAAGAGGCAGTCAAGGTACGGCTGCACCGAGCGCGTTCGCTGCTGCGCAAGAACATATACGCGCAGACCGGGGCGGCCACGGCATCAGCATTTCAATTCATGGGTGCCAGTTGCGACCGCATGGTGTCTGCCGTTTTAGAAAGGATACGGCCGCTTAAGGGCGGCGCTTTCGACTAGGATTCAAGGTAACACGGCCGGAATATCTGGGCCCCCTGGATTAGTAAGACCCTTCTCATCGCCACGGCGCTTACCTTCAGGGCCTCATCTTTCGGAGGACGGTTATTATCATGCACTCATTCATATCTGATAGTTAGGGGAAATAGCTTAGTGGACGAACACAACTCAATATGGGGAGGGGAAAATGAGTAACAAGAAACATTGTGACAATGTAGGACCCGAGCAAAACGGACCTATCACGCGCCGACAAGTCCTGCTGGCTGGCGGAGCAAGCCTTGTAGGGCTTACCCTGCAAACAAACATCTTCGCCAGGTTTCTGGGCGACGACAAGATGTTTCCGGGCGTGATGACTTTAAGCGGGGCAAAGAAGCCGGTCTTCGTCCCCGCGGCTGGTTCTACTGACCCTGTAGCGCATTCGCTCGCGGAAAGTCTTTTTTGGCTGGACCAGGAAGCTGAGCATGCCAAGTTCTTCATCCTGCACATGCCTTCGCCGGAGCTAGACGCTCAGCGAGCGCAAACGCAGCAGTTCCATAATCAATTTACCGGCCAGCTTGATAAGGTGAAAAGCGCGCGGCTCGACAAGGGCAACCTGGCGGCTTTCAACCAATCCACCATCGAACTGGTTAGGAGGTTTATTGACCTCAAGCAACAAATGGAAAAGGCGCAGGCATCAGGCCAGCTAAAGAGCCTGGCCTGGCCTGCCTTCTTTGAACACACCGCGCTTGAGGGGGACCGCTTCGCCAAACGCCTCGACGGCTTCTCTCGCGGTAAGGTCGAGCTGGATCACGGCGAGGTGGTTGATTTCTGGACCCGCATCATGGCCGACCATGCCGATTTTATTGCTCATCTGCTCGACCCGGAGGAGCGTATGCTCATTGAAAAGGCGATGAAGACTAGCAAGGCCTGGCGCGGGGCGAATAAATCGAATGATGTTAAGGGCTCTCTGGATGAGCTCATTGCCTTCAAGAAGACGGCGCAAAAGGGAATAGAAGCGGGCCAGATCAAGAGCATTATTCATCCGGCCCTGGCCGACCACGTGTTGCGAGAGGCGCTAAAATTCTCCGATGAATTGAAGCGGACCGAAAGCCGAGGCTGAGGTTGCGGACGGGGTTGGGTAAGGGGAAGCGCTTCTGCTTCAAACAGTGCGTACAACCGCCACACGGTTATTCCGAACGGAATCCACCGAAATGATCGCCGCCGACATTACCTCGGCCGACTTGCTCAACGAGCGGGGAATCTTTGGTACAGAGCAGTGAGGCGGTGCGATAGCAAAAGGGCAACCTTCTGACGAGGGTTGCCCTTTGCCGTTTGGACTGAATGAATCAACGGAGAAGGAGGGATTCGAACCCTCGATAGGCCTTTACAGCCTATAGCGGTTTAGCAAACCGCCGCCCTCAGCCACTAGGCGACTTCTCCACAATTTCGAGAAGGTCAAAGTATACCCGATGGCTTTTATGCTTCTCAAGTCTCAATCGCAGGGAACTACTATCGGCGGCAAAGGCTGACGGGGGTACTTCCGAATAACTAAGTCTCCCCACGTCTTCAGAATTATCCGCTTGCCCGCCGACAGCTCGCGGGTGATCGGCATGTATAACGTGCTCGCGTTGACCCAGTCTTCCGATATCATCGTGACCAGCTGGTTGATGGCCCCCTCCACCTGCTCAAGGCTCCCCAGAGGCACGAACTGGTCCATCACCGGGTAAAGCATGTCGTACACGTAGAGTATGTTCCCATAAATGAAATTCCACGCCAGCAGGCGGTCGTATTGCGGCTGGCCCGCGAACTGGCCCGTCCCGTTCCACCGGTCGACGAACTGCTGCACCAGGCTGTTATCCTGAGCCATCGCCCGCACCGTGCAGTAGAAAGCATTCGCGATGGTGTAGGTGTTGTAATTCTGGAATTTGAAGATCACGGAGCTCTGCGGGGTGGGCTGCGGCTCGCCCTGCAGGAACGGGTAGAAGGCCACGACGGGAAAGCCGGGGCTAGCCCACTCTAGCCGGACCGTCGCCTCGCCGTAGGGCGCGGGGCTGCCGTTCAGATACGGGATTACGACATCGGCAACCTCGCCGCCGGGGAACGTCAGGTATTCACTTTCGGGAGTGGCCGTGCAGAAAGAACTCGAATCGCCAGAGGGCGGGGGCGCTCCGAAAAGCTGCCACTGACCGGCCCCCACGTTCAGAGTCCACGGGTAATACTGCGCCAGCAGAATCTTCGTCCCCGGCGGGGGCGCTCCGTTCTTATAGCGGACCTGAACCGTGACCTCCGCGGTCCGGCACTCGTCGAGGTATATCCCCCGGTCGTCGGTCTCGGCGGTGAGGGGGAGTTCAAGAGACGCGATCACCTTCTTATTACCTTGCGGCACCTGTAACGCCATCAGCCCTTGCTCAAGCCATTGCCGCACGTTCGCCCACGTCACCCCGTCATCAAACGGCACGTCGATCAGGCCGGACGTGGCGTAATAGCTCTCCCTGTCGTAATTCGTGAAGGTGCCTATCTGGTTGAAAGAGCCGTCCACCTGCACCCCGACCGCGATGGGGCCGAAGTCGTACTTGTCTCCCGCGAGCGTGTACTCGGGGATCGTGTTGCTCATGTCGAGCGAGACGATGCCGTTCGCGCCGTCGACCTCGGCCATCGTCGGCCCGAGGGCAAGAGGGGGGAGACCGGCCGGGGCGGCGGCTAATAAAACTGGTTCCTCGAACATCACGCTGCCATGGCCGGGGACTTTCTGGACGGCCCCGCTCCTCGACGCGGACCTCGCGGCCGGGGCCGGGGCGATGGGGGCGACGGCCCGATTCGCGACCAGGAAGTGGCCGCCCGGCGCGGTCGAAAGCTCGCCCTCATTCCACACCCCAAACGTCCCCGTGACCCCGCTGTAAGCCGGGTTCATGAAGACCTCCCCGTTCTCGTACATCGCCTCGATTTCGTCACAGGTCCGGGGCTGCTGGGCTATGTCGTTGTAAATCCCGTTCTGGTAGTAGAGCGTGTTGTAAGCGGAGAACCTCAGCATAAGGCCCTGCGCGCCCTGCTCCTGCATCGCCTGTTGCAGAGTCGACAGCAGTTGAGAGTTGCCGCCGTTTTGAATGCTCAGCTGATCGAAGGGGATCGAGGTCTGGAAGATCACCCCTATCGCGCCCGCGATGATCAGGTCGGAGCTGATGTTGCGGGGGACGAAGAAGCGGCGGGAGTGCATCCGCAGGTTGCTCGGGCCGCTGACGAAAGTCTGGTCGTCCCCCGCCCTGATCGACCCGAAAAATATCTGGCTAGACCACGGGGATTCGGGGTTGACGTCGATCAGGCGCGCGGGGGATTGCCTGCCCCTGAACGTGTTGCCGGTGATCACGACCGGTTTATTCAGGATCGCGTCGTCGGCCGCGGGGTGCTGATTGTATGCAATCGCCCCGCCCGTGGTGAGGGTCACCTTGTTGCCCGCCGGGTAATCGACCAGCCAGCAGCCGTTGCTCCCGTAATAGTCCCACCGGCTCCCCATGTGGCACAGGTCCTGACCCGGAGGCGTGCCGCAGTCGGTGCAGGTGTCGACGGTGGCCGCGTTCGGAGGGTCCGGGGGGCAGGTGTCCGTGTGCGACCTGATTACCCACTGACGGAACTCGGCCTGGAAATTTTCGGGCGTGATCCCCTGCGTCCCCAGGTAGCTCCAGTCCAGCGCCGCGTTGGGCCCGTCGTAGATGGGCAGATAGTCGTTGTTGTTGGCCGTCGCGGGGTCCCACGCCATGTAACCTGTGAAGTAGATTCGCGGAAAAGACAGTACGCTCATGATGGTCCTCTTACGGGCAGTTGGTCTTTCGTGACGCTCTCTTAATCGACCATGCGAAATCGAGTTGGGTGAATCCGTTAAGGCTCCGGGGCGCACCCGTGAGATAGCTTGCTTGCTTAATTGATTCGATCTGAGAATCCCCAGGAGATGAATACAAATAAAACGTGGGCAATCTTACTTAAACCGATTTCGCGTGTCAATCGAAGCCCGAGCCAAAATAGGCAAAGAAAAAGGGCCGGTTGTGGTCCGGCCCTTCGAGGTGTTAGGAAACGTTGCCGACCCTGGTCAACGCTTGGTCGGCTGGATCGCGCAGGCACAAGTGTTATTCCTTATGTCCCTGTCAACGATCTGGCAGTGAACTTGTCCGGGAGGCGCTTGCAGGGTTGCCGTCCCCGAGTTCTGGTTAAGGTTGACCGTCCCGTTCAGCCTGCGGTCTTCCGTGATGTGCTGGAACGTGATGGACTGGCCTTTCTTCTTCGCCGTCCCTCTGCCCGTGAACTGCTGCCCGTTGCAGCAGAAGACGTAGTCTCCCGTGAGCGAGTTGAGCAGGAGCTTCACGCCCGGATTGGTCTCGTCCTGCAGGCAGATGTCGAACGTGGTCACGGTGAAGGTGCAGACCGCCGTGTTGCCTCCCGCGTCGGTGGCCGTGCAGGTCACGGTCGTCGTCCCCACCGGGAAGATCGACCCTGACGGCGGAACGCAGACGACCGTCGGGTTCGGGCAGTTGTCCGTCGCCACAGGAGTCGGGTAGGTGACCTTAAGTCCCCCGTTCACGGGTATGACGGAACTCGGCCCTATGTTCGACGGGCAGCTCAGGACAGGAGGCGTCGTATCGACGACCGTCACGACGCCCGTGCACGTGCTCGACGAGCCGTGGTTATCGGTCACCGTCAGGGTGACGGTCGTGTTGCCGAGCGGGTACGGGCCGGCGGGCGTCTGGACCACCGTAATCGTATCGCCCGGATCGGGATCGAACGAGCCGTCGTTGATCGAAGCGTTAGCCGTGCAGTTCGCCCCGGCCGACACGGTGACGTTCTTGCACTTGGCCACCGGCGCTGAGTTGACCTGTATGGACGCCGTCGCGGTGTTGCCCGTCCCTCCGTTGGCGGAAGTGACGTTGCCCGTGACGTTGACCTTCAGGCCCACCGTTGTGCCCGTGACCGTGACGGTGAAGGTGCAGGTTCCGCCGGCCGCAATCGAAGCCCCGGTGAGGGTGATCGTGCGGGTCGCGGCGACCGTGGTCACCGTCCCCCCGCAGGCCGCGAAGCTGCCGTTAGCCACGCTCAGCCCCGCCGGGAGCACGTCTACGACTCCGACTCCGGTAAGCATCGTCGCCTTATTCGGGTTGCTGATCGTGAACGTGAGCGTGGTGCTTCCGTTCAGAGGAATATTCGGGGCCCCGAAAGCCTTGCTGATGTTCGGGGGAGAGACGACGACGACGCTTGCCGTCGCGGTGTTGCCCGTCCCGCCGTTGGACGAGGTTACGTTGCCCGTCGTATTGGTCTGCGTCCCCGCCGTGATGCCCGTGACCGTGACGCTGAAAGTACACGTCCCGTTCGCGGCGATGGTCGCCCCGGCGAGCGTGATCGTGCGAGTGGCGGCGGTCGTCGTGACCGTCCCCCCGCAGGCCGCGAAGCTGCCGTTAGCCACGCTCAGCCCCGCCGGGAGCACGTCGGTGAAGGCGACTCCCGTCAGGCTCACCGTCGAGTTCGGGTTGTTGATCGTGAACGTCAGCGTCGTGGTCCCGTTCAGAGGAATCGAGGCGGCCCCGAATGCTTTGCTGATCGAAGGCGGCGCGACGACCGTGATGCTGGCCGTTGCCGTGCCACCCTGACCGCTTTCATTCGTTGATATGTTGCCGGTCACGTTGTTCTTCACACCCGCCGCAGAACCGGTCACCGTCACGTTGAAGGTGCAGGTGGCCCCCGGCGCTATCGTAGCTCCCGTGAGCGTGATCGTGCGGGTCGCGGCCGTGGTCGTCAGAGTGCCTCCACACTGCGAGGTTGAAGAGTCCGCCACCTCAAGCCCTGCCGGAAGCACGTCGGTGAACGTGACCCCCGTCAGAGTGGTCGAAGTGTTGGTGTTCGTGATCGTGAACGTCAGGGATGTCGTGCCTCCCACCGGGATCGTGGCAGCGCCGAATGACTTGGTGAACGTCGGACCCGACACGACCGTGATGGTGGCCGAAGCGGTGTTGCCCGTCCCGCCTTCGGTTGATGTCACGTTGCCGGTGACGTTGTTCTTTACCCCTTCGGTAGTGCCGGTGACGGTGACGCTGAAGATGCAGGTTCCGCCCGGCGCTATCGATGCCCCCGTGAGCGTGATCGTGCGGGTCGCGGCGACCGTAGTCACCGCCCCTCCGCACGCTGCCGAGACTCCGTCAACGATGCTCAGACCTGCGGGAAGCACGTCGGTAAAGGCGACTCCCGTAAGCGTGGTCGTCGTGTTGGAGTTCGTGATCGTGAAGGTGAGAGTGGAGGTCCCGCCGACCGGAATTGAAGTCGGGCTGAATGCCTTGGCTATGCTCGGCGGCGCTACGACGGTCAGAGTGGCCGAAGCGGTGTTACCCGTGCCCCCGTTGGCCGAAGTGACGTTACCGGTCACGTTGTTCTTCACGCCAGCGGTTGCGCCGGTCACCGTCACGTTGAAGGTGCAGGTTCCACCCGGCGCAATCGAAGCCCCGGTGAGGGTGATCGTGCGGGTCGCGGCGACCGTCGTGACCGTCCCTCCACAGGCCGCGAAGCTGCCGTCGGCAACATTCACTCCTGCGGGAAGCACGTCGGTGAACGCGACTCCCGTGAGCGTGGTCGTCGTGTTCGCGTTGGCGATGTTGAAGGTCAGGGTGGAGGTCCCGCCGACCGGAATCGAAGTCGGGCTGAACGCCTTGCTGATCGACGGAGGACCGACAACCGTAATGTTCGCCGAAGCGGTGTTGCCGGTGCCGCCGTTGCTCGAAGTGACGTTGCCGGTCGTGTTCGTGAAGACGCCGGCAGCCGCCCCGCCGACCGTGACGCTGAAGGTGCAGGTGGCTCCCGGAGCAATCGAAGCTCCGCTCAGAGTGATCGTGCGGGTGGCGGCGACCGTGTTCACCGTGCCTCCGCAAGCCGCGAAGCTGCCGTCGGCAACGCTCAGGCCCGCCGGAAGCACGTCGATGAAGCTCACCCCGTTGAGCGTGGTCGAGGTGTTGGTGTTCATGATCGTGAACGTCAGAGTCGAGGTTCCGCCTTGCGGGATCGAAGCCGGGCTGAACGCCTTGGCTATGCTCGGCGGGGCGATGACGGTGATGTTCGCCGTCGCCGTGTTGCCCGTCCCGCCGTTGGCCGACGTGACGTTACCGGTGGTGTTCGTGAACGTCCCTTCAGTTACGCCTGTGACCGTCACGCCGAACGTGCAGGTCCCGCCTCCGGCGATGGTCGCTCCGGTTAGGGTGATCGTGCGGGTGGCGGCGACCGTAGTCACGGTCCCTCCGCAGGCCGCGAAGGTGCCGTCCGCTACGCTCAGACCTGCGGGAAGCACGTCGGTAAACGCGACTCCCGTCAGAGTGGTAGAAGGATTGTTGTTCGTGATCGTGAACGTCAGTAGTGACGTCCCGCCAATCGGGATCGATGTCGGGTTGAACGACTTGGCTATGCTCGGAGGACCGACAACATTGATCATGGCCGTGGCCGTGTTGCCTGTTCCGCCTTCGTTCGATGTCACATTGCCCGTCGTGTTGGTGTAATTGCCTGACGCGGTTCCGGTGACCGTCACGTTGAAGGTGCAGGTTCCGCCGGCCGCAATCGAAGCCCCGGTGAGGGTGATCGTGCGGGTCGCGGCGACCGTCGTGACCGTCCCTCCGCAAGCCGCGAAGCTGCCGTCGGCAACGTCAAGTCCCGCCGGAAGCACGTCGGTAAAGCCGACCCCGGTTAGAGTGGTCGTCGTGTTCGCGTTGGCGATGTTGAAGGTCAGAGTCGAGGTTCCGCCGACCGAGATTGAGGTCGGGCTGAACGACTTGCTGATTGACGGAGGACCGACAACCGTGATGACTGCTGTCGCGGCATTGCCAGTTCCGGCATTGCTCGAAGTCACGTTGCCGGTCGTGTTCGTGTGAACTCCGGCACTCACTCCGCCGACCGTGACGCTGAACGTGCAAGTTCCGCCAGCGGGGATAGTCGCTCCGGTGAGCGTGATTGTACGGGTCGCGGCGACTGTCGTCACCGTTCCGCCGCAGGCCGCGAAGCTCCCATCGGCAACGCTCAGGCCCGCCGGAAGCACGTCGGTGAAGGCGACTCCCGTCAGGATAGTCGCCGTGTTTGTGTTGTTGATGGTGAAGGTCAGCACTGACGTTCCGCCGACCGGTATTGAAGCCGGGTTGAAGACCTTGGCTATGCTCGGCGGATTGAGGACGGTGATGTTTGCCGAAGCGGTGTTGCCCGTGCCTCCGTTGGCCGAAGTCACATTGCCGGTGGTGTTCGTGAAAGTTCCTTCTGAAACGCCCATGACCGTCACGTTGAAGGTGCAGGTGCCTCCGCCCGCTATAGATGCTCCGCTCAGGGAGATCGTGCGAGTGGCGGCGGTCGTCGTGACCGTCCCTCCGCAGGCCGCGAAGCTGCCGTCTGCTACGCCGAGCCCTGCCGGGAGCACGTCGGTGAAGGCGACTCCCGTGAGCGTTATCGAAGGATTCGGGTTCGTTATCGTGAACGTTAAGGTTGACGTTCCGCCGACCGCGATGGTCGTGGGGTTGAACGCCTTGGCTATGCTCGGCGGGGCGATGACGGTGATGTTCGCCGTCGCGGTGTTGCCCGTCCCGCCGTTGGCCGACGTGACGTTGCCTGTGGTGTTAGTGTGGACACCCGGCGAAGCGGCGGTGACCGTCACGTTGAAGGTGCAGGTGCCTCCGCCCGCTATAGATGCTCCGCTCAGGGAGATCGTGCGAGTGGCGGCGGTCGTCGTGACCGTCCCTCCGCAGGCCGCGAAGCTGCCGTCCGCCACGCTCAGACCTGCGGGAAGCACGTCGGTAAAGGCGACTCCCGTGAGAGCGGTCGCGGAGTTCGGGTTGGTGATCGTGAACGTCAGGGTTGACGTGTCGCCGACCCCGATTGAGTTCGGGCTGAACGACTTGGCTATGCTCGGCGGCGCTACGACGGTGAGCGTAGCCGTGTTGCTGGTCGCGCCGTTCGGGCACTCGACTGAAGTGATGGCGTTGGTCGTGTTGTTCTTCACTCCCGCGGTCGTGGCCGTCACGTTGACCATGAGCGTGCAGGAAGCGCCGGCGGCCAGAGTGCCTCCGCCGAAGTTAAGAGTCGTATCACCCGGCGACGCATTCCAGGTCCCCGTGCAGGTTGCGGCTATGGCCGGATCGGCTGCCACCTGCAACCCCGCCGGGAGGTTGTCAGAGAATCCGATGCCCGTCAGGCCAATCGAAGCGTTCGGGTTCGTGATCGTAAACTTGATCGTCGAGACTCCGTTGAGCGGAATCGACGTGGGCATGAACTCCTTCAGGATGGTCGGCGGCTGCTTGACCGTAAGCGTCACGGTGTTGGTCGTGGCGGTCGGCGTGGCAGGGTCCGCGTTGTTAGTGAACTTGGCGCGGTATTTATGCCCGTTTTGCGAAACGGTCACCGCAGGGACGGTCAGGGTGCTGGTGATGATGCCGCCAGCGGTGTTATTGCTGACGCCCGTGTTGACGGGGGTAAAGGTCGTGCCGTCAGTGCTGACTTCCCACTGCACGGTCGGGACGGGCGCGCCGGTCGCGGCCGCGGTGAAGACCGCGTTCTCCCCGGCACACACGCTCGCATCATTCGGTTGAGTGGTCACCCTCGGCGGGAGGTTCAGGTCCGTACAGACCTCATTACTGGTCGCGCTGACGGGACCCATGGCGCTCTGGGCAGAGACCGAGGCATCGTTGCAGACCTGAGTCGTGCCCGCAGGTATCGTGTTCGCCGCGTTGACGGTCACGTTGAACATTATCGTGACCGAGCGGCCCGCCGGAATCTGGGCGATGCTCTTGGTCACCTCCACCGGCGTTATCGGAGCGGCCGGCGCCGCGCTGGACGCGCTGGCCGTTGTGGTCAGCATCGCGTACATCGCCCTCGGGGCTTTCGTGACCACCGACGCGACGCGGAGCGGGTCGATCTTCGAGAGCGGGTTGTACCTCGCCGCCAGAGCGAAGATATCCAGAGCGCCCGCCCGATCTTCGGAGACGAGGTGCTCGGCATTGATCCTGTCTTCGTCTTCGGTCTGCTTGACCTCGCTGACCGTCGGGATTCCGTTGCTCGGCAGGCGGCGCAGCGAAGCGTCGATGGTGCCGAGCATCAGGCCGCGCCTGCGGAACTCGCGGAACGGGTTCTCATTGTCGAGCGCGAAACCGAGTTGCCGCATGACGACCGTGAGCAGGTCCATGCGCCCGAAGGCGGGGCTGTGCTCGCCCGCCTCGAGCTCGGCCATGCCGGTCGGCGTCTCGAACTCATTTTCGTCGAAAGGAGTCGGGTCGACGAACCACCCGTAATCCGCGGCGGTCCTGTCTATGCGGACGGTGTTGCCGGACACCTTCGTCAGGTGGTTGTCCGGGAGGTTCGCGAGCTCGAAGCTCATCGCCTCCATCCGGGCGATCTCTTCCGAAGAGATTCCGGTGGCGGTCCATCTGAGGAGCGCCACGCGAATGACCTCGTCGAGCTCTTCGCGGGAGAGCTGCTGCACGTCATCGCCGCCTCTCCTGGCGAGCTTGCCGCGGGTCGCCATCAGGTCGCGGTCGATCTCGTGGCCGCGCTCTTCCTGCGTGGTGTCGACGTTGGGAGCGGTGCTCAGGCTGCTGAGGCTGGCAAGGTCTCTGATCGATGTCGGGGCCGCCCCCGAGTTGCACGGCCCGCCGCCGACGAAGCCCCCGCCGGGAGGGGAGTTGACTGTCGAGCTCGTGCTCACACCATTGTTCCGGGCGGACAGGAAAGCGTTGACCTGCGCCGTGTTCGTGTTGCCGCCCGCGTAACCGGGGAGGCGCACGGTGTCGGCGGCGCGCTGGCGGACCCTGAGCGGAGTGATTCCGGGGGCGAAGGTGCCGGGGAAGCTGTTGGCGAGCGCGCCCGCGCCTCCGATGTCGACGCAGGAGGTGCCCGTCTCGGTCCCGGCGGGGCCCGAGTTCAAAACGATGGCCTGGCCGGAGTTCACCGTGTCGCTCGGCTCGCCGACCTGGTTGCCCGTGACAGTCGCATGGATGGTGGCCGCGCCGTCGCGCGGGATCATGTTGATGCCGAGCTGTTTCCACTGCCTCACGTTGTTGTTCGTGATGTTGACGGTGATGTTGGCGTTGCCGTTCGCGATTATGTCGATGCCGTCCCCGTCGGCGGAGCCGGAGTTGGGCGAGCCCGCCTGACCGATGATGTTGTTGCTGATGGTCCCGCTCAGCACTCCGCCAGCGGTCGATGAAAGCGCCGTGTTGTTGATGTTGATCGCGGAGGTCTTGGCCCCGGTGATGTTGTTGTTCGAGATGTTGAAGGTCGAGGTGCCGCTGAAGTTGGCGCCGGTCGTGATCGTGACGCTGCCGCCGGCGGTGGTCGCGAGCGGCGGCTGCCCGACGGTGCCGTTGGCCGTCATCGTGTTGCCCGTGATGACGGCGTTGAAGACGGCCGAGCCGACCTGATTGACCTGTATGTGATCGCCCCTGTTGCGCGCCAGGATGCTGTTGAGCACCTTGACGGTCACGTTGGCGGTGCCGGTCGCTTCGGCGAACACGCCGTCGTTCCCATCGGTGGTCGTGTTCTCTTTGATCGTGCTGTTCGAGATGGTCAGGACCACCGAGCCCGTGTTGTTGAGGACTCTGATGTTGTCCTCGAAGCCGCCCTGTATGGTGCTGTTAGTGATGTTGGCGGTGCCGAGCAGGTTGATGAACTGGATACTGGCTTCGTCGGCGGCCGTGCTGGTGCCGTTGATCCCGTTGATCGTGCCATTCAGGAACTCGAAGCCATTCACGTTCGAGCCCTTGATGGCGAAATTCTGGTGCGTCGTTAAGAGCATCCGGTTCAGCGAAACGTCGTCGGCATTCAACAGGAAGACCCCGTTGCCCGCCTGCGCGTTGTCGGCGCCGGTCGTGTTTTGGATGGTGCCGCCGGAGTTCGCGCCGGCGGTCCCCGTGACGGTGAAGCTGCCGCCCGTGTCGATGAGCGCTATGCCATTCGGCCCCCCGCTAGTGCTCACGCTTTCGAAGGTCATGTTCAGGGAGGTGCGGGAAGCGGGGCCGTCGATCTCGACCGCCGGCTGATTCGTGGTCGTGATCGTGCCGGTCGTCGTGGTTATGGAGCCGGACGAGGCGATGCTGTTCGTCGCATGGAGTCCTCTCTGCCCGCTGTCGGGGTTGATGTCGAGGTCCGCGAACGTGACGTTGCCCGTGTTGTTGTTCAGGAACACGCCCGTGCCGCCCGTCTGTATGATGTTCGCGTTGGCGAAGGTGACGGCGGTCGTGCTGCCCTGAATGTCGATGCCCCTGCCGCCGGGGTTCGTGATGGCGGTCGCGCCGGAGACCGTGACCGCTCCGCCAGCGTTCGAGTGCAGGAAGCCGACGCCCGTGCCATTGGTGATGGTGAGCGAGCCGAAAGACCTCGTCCCGGCCGAGTTATTCTGCAGGGAGACGCCGTCCGTCCCCGCGTTGACCGTCGTGTTGCCGAAGCTGATGTTGCCGGTGCTGGTCGTGACCAGGATGCCTTGTGTGGTCGAGCCGATGGTCGTCGACGACCCGAAATTCGCCGCCAACGAGGAGCCCGAGATCGATATGCCCTGCGCGCCCGCGCCGGAGATCGATGTCGTGCCGCTGACGGTCAGGGTGCCGCCAATCGTATTCAGGTTGATGCCGGGGCCGCCGGGCGCGGAGGAGGCGGAGATGCTGGCGAACGTCGCCGCGAGCGTCCCGTTCGTCAGGTCGAGCGGCCGGCCCGTCCCGTTCAGGGTGACGTCGCTGATCGTGAGGGTGCCGATTGGGCCCGCCCCCGATATGTCGGTCCCGCTGTCCCCGACGACGAGGCCGCGGATCGTGTTGCCCGACGCGACCCCGATGGCGATGGCCGCGCTCGTGATCGTAGGGGCGCCCGCCGCCATGGGCAGGGCGGGGGTGTGGGGAGGCACGGTCAGGCCGGCCCCCGCCACCAGATCGACCCCCTGGCCGATGAGCTTCTGATTATTCAGAAGAGTGATCGGCCCGGTGTAGTTGCTGGTGCCGGTGTGAATGAAGATCACGTCGCCCGGCTCGTCCGCCGCGCCGGCGTTGAAGTTCGCGATGCTGTTGAACGGGGTGGCCAACCGCCCGTTGCCGTTCCCGACCGCGTTGTTGATGAACCACACCACCGTGTTGATGGTTATCCTCACGGTCCCGGTGTTGGTCTTACCCGATTCGTCCGTGATTGTGTAGTCGAACGTGTCCACGCCGTTGAAGCCGGGGGCCGGTAAATAAGTGAAGCCGCCGTCGGCCGCCAGGGACAGGGTGCCGCCCCCGGTCGTAGTCGTCGGGCCGCTCACGTCGAAGGTGTCCCCGTCCGGGTCGAAGTCGTTGACCTTGACGCCGCTGGCGGCCGGGACCACGATGCCGACGTTGCCGAGCGCGGTGTAAGCGTCATCCACGGCGACCGGGGTCGTTTTGACCGAGTCCGGGACGAGCGTGGTGTTCGGGTCGATCTGGTCCGTGAACTGCGCGGCCGTCGCCGGGTCCGTCCCGCTGTTCTGGATCGTGACGGAGTACATTATGACATCGCCCGGATCGGCCTTGCCGTCCCCGTCCGGGTCGGAGGCGAAGGTGGCGGTCTTTGTCGCCGAAAGCATCGCCGCGAGCGGGGAGACTGGCGCGCCCGCCGGACTCGCGGAGGCCGGGGCGGGGGTCGCCGGCGCGGCAGGCGAAGGGGCTGCCGCGTTGCTGGCGCTTACACCTGGCGAGCTTATTGAGTTCATTGATACCGGAAGCGCAGGCAGGAGAACTGCTGCTAAGATAACCAGCGAGACTATGGCCGGAATTAAGAGTCTCGGGTTACGGAATGAGGATGAGGAAAAAAATCTCTTCATGGCTTCTCCTTAATGTCTTAACTCAATGCTCTCCAGGTTCGAGCCCGGAACTGTAGCTTGAATGGCGTCGAAACGATAGGCAATAAAATGATCAATGGCTCAGCCTGCGGGTTGATGCATGGGGCTTGAGAGGTTTCGACCTCCGCTCCGGGGGGGTGCGTTGGCGCGATGCTGAGTACTCTATTAATCAAAACCTGCCTTGCTCATTGACTGCTCGTACTGATCTCGGTAGTTATATAGACGATTTAGTTCCCGGTCCTGATGCAGGGTGACCGCCACAATCTGCCCGAACCTTGAAGAACCCTCGCCGGAAGCTACGCCCCTCGGGGGTGCCGCTTCTTTCTTTTTGCGCTTTTATTAGAGCCTAACCGGACTTATCAGAGAATGGCCCCGCTTGAGAGCGCAACTAGCATGTCTTAATGTGAAAAAAATTGCAAATCAATTTAGCGACTTCCGTTACTCCCCCGACGGGGGCGGAAGGGACCGCCGTTATTGAAGTTCAATAATCTCGAATGCGTTTACAAGCCGGGATCACCAAGGGGCCTGATACCGGAAACCGACCGCGAATAATACCACCAGAAGCAATCTATTCCTATAGAAATATTTCCTACCAAACGAGCGGGCCGAATCCGAGGACCGGCCCGCCCTCCGGCACTAACTGCGCGGCGGGAATACGCCCTGGAGCGCGATGCAGAAATAAAACGTAAGGTACGGCTGCATGTTGTTGTGCGGCTGGTCTCCGCCTGCGGGCGCCATAGTGCTGGGGTTCATCTGGACGACGGGCGTGAGGACGCTGCTGTAGCCGGAGCCGCGACCGCTCTTCGACAGGGCGCGGTCAGGCGCGGGCGCCCCGAGGTCTCCGAAATCCTGAGTGGCGGTCATTATCGCATGGACGTGCGACGGGATCTCGGATTCGAGGAGCGTGACGGTCTCCGACCCGCCCGTCTCCCCGAGGTCATGGAGCGAGAGGCCCGGCCCCTGTCCGGGGTGCATGGGCGCCCTGCCCTGCAAGTCGGGGAGCGCGAAGTTTGATTTGCCGTTGCCGCCATAGGTGGTCCCGAGCAGCGAGAACAGCGCCGTGTTCTGGGAGAGCGGCATCAACTGCCCGTCACACCAGGCCCAGCCTCTCGGCGCGAAGTTGAATGGAAAGATGCGGATTTCTGCAACAAACGGGTCTGCCATATCTATCTCCTTAGCTTGGTGGCGGGAAAATCCCGAACAGAGAAATGATGAAGTTGACGCACAGGTACGGCTGGAAGTTGGTGTGCGGCTGACTGCCTCCCACCGGGGTAGACGCCTGCGGTGCCATAGGGGCGGTGGGGGTGTCCCTGATGTAAAAATCTATCGTGGGGGACGCGGAGATCATGTTGTTGGCGGGGTCTATCTGCGTCCCCGCCGACCCCGTCGCGAGGTAAGGATGAGAGTGGCTCGGGATCTGCTGAACGGTCAGAGTTATCTCCTCCGCCCCGCCCGTCTCGGCCAGGATGAACCCGTTCCCCTGGTGTAACGGCAGCCTGCCCCTCAGGTCGGGCAGCGCGAAGGTGCTCTCCCCGTCGCCCCCGTAGGTCGTGCCTATCAGTTGAAACAACGTCTCGTTTTCAGAGATGGGCAGCAACTGGCCCTCGCAAAACATCCATCCCGCCGGAGCGAAGTTGCCCGCGAACATCCTGATTTCACCTACATATGGTTGAGCCATTTTAATCTCCTTAGTTGGGCGAGGGGAAAATCCCTTGCAGCGCGATGCAGAAGCTGATGGTCAGGAACGGCTGCATGTTCAGGTGCGCCTGGCTGCCACCTACGTTCGTCACCGTCGACGGAATTATGGATGTCAGCGGCTGGGCAGGGCCCGCGTAGCCGTTGTTGACGCCGCCCAGCAGAGCGCCGGAAGAGACGGCCTGGTTCGCCAGAGTGCTGGTCGCCTGCGCCACGTGCGCATGCTCGGGCAGTTCCGCTATCGAGAGCGTGTGCGCCTGCTCGCCGCCCCGCTCGCCGAGGGTGTGACCGCTGCCGACGTGAATGGGCACGCGGCCGCGCAGGTCCGGGAGCGCGAAGTTTACCCGCCCGTCGCCGCCGAAGGTCGTGCCGAGGAGCGAAAAGAGGGCCTGATTCTGATTGATGGGCAGCAACTGTCCGTTGCATAGGGCCCAGCCCCGTGGGGCGTATATGAAACTCATCATCCTGATCTCTGACAAGAAAGGTTCTGCCATGTCTAAGTTCTCCTTCTGAGTAGGCCATAAGCATCAGCTCTGAGGACTGATAAAGCTATGGAGTGATCCTGGTCGACACACGTATGGGTTGAATGGCTCGGCAGTGTGAGGGCATTGTCCGTCAATCTTCTCTTCCGCTCCTGAGTTGGCCTTATAGGGATTAGGGCTACTGATTACAGGCGCGCCGATTCTATTTGTTTGCAATAGGCATGTCAAGCGTATGATTTCTTCAAATAATTACTATTGAAATATTCGGCCCTTTCGTGGTTAATACAGGGAACGCTTGAGCGCGGTTGGACCTTCTCATATTTCCCCCGACAGCCCTCCCCCCGACATGGTGCCCCGGTACACGTGTGTGACCCCACGGATAGAAAACAACTCAGAGGTTAGGGGATAACTATGAACAATTCGCGACGCAGATTTTTAAGGGCAGGGAGTATTGTGGGATTTTCCGCGGCGATTCTCGGAGGGGCCCCGGCGCGGGTCTTCGCTGGCGAGGGCAAAGAAGTGAAGGATGTCGACAGGTACCTGTTGCTCGACCCGCTCTACCACTTCAGGCAGTCATCCTTCGAAAACGTACTGAACTCCACGTTCCACTTCCGGAGGGGGAGCTCCAACGGGACCCCGGTCAGGCTGGTCGAGGTGAGCGCATTCGGCGATGGCAACAGCAAGCAACAGTCCCTCGAAAACAGCGAGTCGTTCGCGCTGCTCTTCGTCGGGCCGCGCGACACGCCGCTCAGGCAGGACACCTACACGGTCAAACATGACCTGCTGGGCTCCTTCTCCCTGCTCATATCGCGCGGAGGGCCGGGGCCCGAAGGGCATTACTACCATGCGGTCATCAACCGGACGGTGTAGTAAGCGGGGGCCGGTGGTCAGTGGTCAGGATTCAGGGGAGGAAAGTGATCCTATAAAGAGAGCCTCTCATCATCACCTGACCCCCGGCCACTGGCCCCTGACCCCTGCCCCTGACTACCGGCCCCTCCACTCCATCAGGACGTGCGCGCCTTCGGCCTCGCCCTGAGTGAATCCGAGGCGCTCGAACAGGCGGAGCGACGGGTTGTAGCTTTCGACCATTATCGCCACGGGCTTGCCTGCCTTCTCGCCTTCGGCCATAAGCTCTCTTATTATTTGGGAGCCTATCCCGCGGTTTCGGTGTCGAGGCAGGACGGTGATGTCGAGGATGCGAATCTGCTTTTCGACGCGCGCCACGTAGAGGCGGCCGACAGGCTGGCCCTGCCACAGGATCACGCTCTGCTCGCCCCCGGGGTAGAACTTCCTGTAGTGCGACTGCTGCGCGTCATGCTGCATTTTTATGAAGGCCATCTTCTGCGCGGGGCTCCAGGGCACGACCGAAAGCTCCTGCTCGCGCGTGCTGCCGTAGACCTCGGTTATGAAGGCTTCGTCGTCCGCGCCGGCCGGGCGCAGGCTCACGTTAGTAGGCATCGCTCACCTTATGACTGGAATTCTTTGGGCAACAGGTTGAAGACCGCCTCGTAGGTCACGCCGTTCTGGTCTTTCCTGATCGGGACCAGGAATATTTCGAGCGACCCCATCGCCTCGTGCGACAGCTTGTAGATGCCCTGCGCGGGGGGGCTGTCGTCGGGGCCGAGGAACAGGAGGGCGAACTCGTCCTGCTCGTCGGTCAGGGTGATCTGCCGCGCGTCGGTCAGCTCGAGCTCGCGGGTCTCCGACTCCCCGAGGTGCATGACAAACTTGGTGTTCAGGTGCGGGGCGAAATCGCCCATCTTCATTAGCTCGGTCATTACGTGCGATCCTCCGTTCGTTCGGTCATACGGCTCCGGTATTCCATCTGAACGTACGCGCCCTCGGCCTCGGTCACTTCGAAGCCGAGCCGCTCGTACAGGCGAAGGGCCCGGTTGGTCTTCAGGACCTGGAGCCTGAGCGGGAGCCCTTCGCGCTCCGCCTGATTCTGTAACTCCCTTATTAGCGCCGTGCCTGCCCCGGCGCCCCTGTGACCGGGCAGTAACGATATGTCGACGAGCCGGAGCGCCCCGTCCCTCCTCGCCACGAAGAGGCGGCCGATGGCGACCCCGTCCCGCAGGACGATGTGGTGCGAGGCGTCCGGGTAGGCCCTCCTGTAGCCCGCCTGCTGGCCGCCGAACTGCATCCTCAGGAAAGCCTCCTGCTGGGCCTCGGCCCACCCCCACCCGGCGACCTCCTCCATGCGCACGGCGGCGTAGAGGCCGAAGAGAAACGCTTCATCATCCTTTTCCACGAGACGAAGTGTCAGAGCCATGATCTCGATACAATTCTCGGTGCCGCTGATTTGGGAGAAAGGATCGTACATGCTGATGGCCAATATATCAAGCAAGACCGCGAAAGTTACGGGCGGGGCTTTCAGATCACTATTCGATTTATTCGAGGACGCGGAGCACGGTCGTGTACGTATCTTTATAGACGGTCTCGAAGTCTCCGCTCAGGTCGGCGACGTTGAGGAAGTCGGTGTGGTAGTTGTCGGTGAAGACGTACTTCGCGCCGAACCGCTCCCTGATTATGGGGGCCGGGTCGCTCTCGTCTCCGAGCGTGATCCGCTCGTAGAGCCTCCACAACTCCGGGTCCGCGTCGTGAAGGTAGGTGGGGTCGAGCCCGACTATGTAAGCGTTATTCGGGTTGTAGTAGAAGAGCATGGGGAAGTCGTCCCAGTCGGTGTTGAAGACCATCGAGCCGGGCTCGGTGTTTTGCGCGAGCCACTCGGAAGCGCCCCTGTAGGCGTACGGGCTGGCCTCGCTCGCTATGCTCGAATGGGCCTGAAGCAGCACCACTCCAATCGTGGTCAGAGAGGCCACTAGCAGGGCCGACGCAGCGAGGGCCGCGATGGCGTTGTCGGAAAACTTCCGGATGCGGGCCCGCGAGACTCGCGCGAGGTAGGGCGCGAGCGTGATGGCCCCGAAGACGACCGCGAACGGGGGCCAGTACTCGATGAAGCGGCGCGACTTGAAGGCGAGCAGCAGGAACATCGTCGCGACGATGAGGAAGAAGAGGGGCTTCAGATTGCGCCGCGCGCGCTCCGGCCTGAACCCCACGAGGCCGGCGAAATAGACGGCGAAGGCCACGGCGCTGCCCCCGAGGATCACCCAGGTCTCGTACGGGTACCATTCCATCCCGACGCTCACCGAGTAACTCGCGGTGATCTTCATCAAAAGGTGCTCGCGGAAGAGCACGATGTTCTGCGGGAAATACGGGTTGATGAGGAGGCCCGCGAGGACTCCCAGCGAAGAGGCCCCGAACGCGCTCAGGTCGATGCGGCGCTCGTTCACGTAGACCGCGACCGCGTGCGCCGCCGCGAACGTCAGGATCAGGGGGAAGAGGCTGTAGAACCAGACGAAGGCGAACGACAGCGCCGCGAGCCACGCGAGCTTTCGCCTGAATATCAGGTAAGCGCCCACCCCGAGAAAAGCGACCGCGAGGCTGGGCGCCCGCGTCATCGACATCCGGTAGAGGAAGGGCTCGGAGCTCGCGACCAGAGGCGCGAGCCACAGCCACCTGAAAGGCACGCGCCAGGCGACTAGCAGGGCGAACAGGGCCGTGAGCCCGAGGCTCGCGAAGAGGGCCGCCGCGAGCTTGGCCCCCACCCTCATGTCCCCGAAGGTGAAGGGCGCGAGCATCACGTGAAAGAGGTAATGGTGGTCTACGTAGTCGCGCTCGTTGAGGGTCGTGAGCGGCAGGACTTTGAAGTCCGGGAGACGCGGCGCGGCCTCGCGCAGCATGCGGCTCCACCGGATGTGGTAATAGCCGTCGTTATCGAGGATGGCCGGCCCCGCGAATTCTATCCACGACATCACGGCGAAGATGATGGCGAAGGCGACGGCCACCTGCGGGAAGGTCCGCGAGAAGGCGCGGTCCAGCAGGCGGCGGAGAGGTCGGAGCGGGCGCGGGGCCGAAGGGACGGGGGCCCGCGTGATGACTTCAACAGGATCGCGCGAATCAGCCCCGGTCTCCATGTCGCCTTACTTGACGCGCGCGGCCACAGCCTCCACGCGCTTGCCCAGCTCTTCGAGCCTGCCGATCATCTCGCGCGCCTCGTCCGTGTTCACGTTGCGGAGGTCGCCGACCAGTTTGGTGACGCGCTCCCGCAGGGATTCGGCATCGCGGCGCAGGACGCCCTTGTTGAAGAAGCGGTTGAAGGTCGAGCTCGCGCGGTGTTCCAGCGATTCGACATCGTTCTGGATGCCCGCGAACAACGCCCCGAAGGTGACGCTCTGCAATCTGGCGAAGCGCTCCTCGCGCTCCTTCAGGCCCGCCGTGCGCTCGCCCAGCTCTTCCGTGCGCGCCTCGATCTGGCCCGCGCGCCGGTCGAGCTCTTTTTCGAGGGCCTCCGTGCGGGTGGCGAGCACGGACGATAGGTCCTCGACCTTGCCGATCTGCTCGATTGCGCGGGCGGCGCGGGTCTCGGCCTCGTTGATCTTGCCCTGTAGCTGCTGCTCGATGGAGCTGGCCTTCTCGGTCGCCGCCGCGATCTCTCCCCCCAACTGGCCCGCGCGGGCCTCTGCCGCCGCCGCGCGCGAGCCCGCGGCCGCGATCTGGTCGGGGAAGGTCGCGGAGGTCTGTTCGAGCTGGGAGGTCAGGCTCTTCAGGAGGTCGATCTCCATCATCTGGTTCTCGATGATCTTGCTCTGCTCCTTGAACTGCTTCCTGTTCTCGTAGTCGGTCTCGTCGAGCTGCTCTTTGAGCGAGATCAGCCGCGCGGCCAGCAGCGCCTCGCGGCTGTTCGGGTTCTTCTTCAAAGTCGCGGCCAGGGCGTAAATCTCCGCGTCCGTCAGCTCTCCCTCGCTGAGGTTCTGCTGGCTCGCGTCGGCGCTCACGGTCGGGAGGAAGCCGCCGGCGGGCAGGTCCGAGATCAGGGGATCGACCGCGGATTGTTCATCTCTCCTGTCGGCCGCGCCCCCGAACAAGAGGTGGCTGCGCATCAAAGCTCTTTGCGAAGGCGCGTTCTCGCGGCCCGCCGCGAGGTCCATCATGTAGACGAGCCCCCAGAAGGCGAAGACCAGAATGGCCGTGAAGACCGCCAGCCGCACGAACGAGCGGTGGACGCGCGAAAGGAGCCTGAACGGGGTGTCGAAGAACGGGGGGGTCGCGATCTCCCGCCGCTCGGGGAACGAATAGTACTGCTCTTTCCATCGGGTGACGCGCGGGGTGTTGATCGGCCGCAGGTCCGGCTCGAAAGCGTTCTCCGACCCGCGCTTGATGCGGAGCCGCATGCGGCCCGAGGCTCTTTCCCAGAACGAGAGGGCGGGGCCGGTCAGGTAGATGAGCAGGAAGATCAGGGTGAAGAGGCCGAGGCTCGCGAGCCCGAAGCCCTTCATCCGCTTGTTGACTGCCCCCATGTAGTGGCGGTAGAGGCGCTCGTCGCGCTCCTTCAGGTAAGGGCTGACCTGCCAGATGCCGAGGAACGGCTGATTGTTCGGGCTCAGAAGGGCGTCGGCCTCCTGCTCGACGCGGTCTTCCGAGTATATCCGGTTGCGGTCGAAGTAGTACTTCAGCCACTCGCGGAAGCTCTCCGGGTCCTGCCCGCTGTCGAGGTACTCGCTCATCACGGGCAGGGCGGTCCCCCATGCCCCGTCGTTGTTGGCGTCGAACCTGGAAGTGATCCACCGGCCCGAGCCCCTGCGCAGGAACTGCTCGTAATCGCGCTGGAACTTCGGGTCTTTCATCAGCCAGTTAGTGCTCGTCCAATCCTCGTACGTGTTGCGGTCGGTCCCCCTGTCTTTCGCGAACCGCGTGAGGGAGGCGCTACGCTGCACGGGGTTGGCATTTTCATCCTTGCCGGGGAGCGTGAGCCACGAGCCTAAGACCGAGAGCGCGAGTATGAGCAGGGTCGCCGGGATCGTCACGCGCCACGAGCGGAAGTACCGGCCCCCGAACAGCACGACGAGCGCGAGCATCGGGGTGACGAAGAAAAAGAAGAAGACGAACAGGTAAAGGAAGACGGGCTCCTCGCGCGGGAGCACGGGGTTCCACCAGGCCGGGACCGGCGCGAGCCTGACGAACAGCATCGTCGCGAGCAGGATCAGCGCGAGGACCAGCTGCTGCCCGAGCACGAGCATGAAGAAGATCGACAAACGCGCCCCCCACCGCTTCGACTCGAAGCGGCGCATGAAGGTGCGGTTGAGCCGCTCGTCCACCTCGTTGCGCAAGGCCGCCACGTCGTCGTCCGAGGTCTCGAGGTGTGCTTCGTCCAGCTCCCTGCGCAACTGCGCGAGCTTCACCGTGGCCGCGAGCTTGGCGAAGGGCGACAGCCCGCGCTCGCGCGCGTCGAGCGCGACAATGTATTCTCTGAGGATGTCAGTATCCCGTGTTATTACTGTTTCCATAGTTTCGGTAGAGGCCGCGCGTAAGGACAAGAGTCTGCCCAGATGTCCTTGACCAATCCTCCCACTCCCGTCTCATCTCAGGTGTTGAAATTCTGCACTACCTTCAAATCTTCTCCGGTGATCGCATCCAGGTAGACGGTCCACGTCAGGGACGAGCCCGCGACGATCTCCCACCCGAGATGCAGCTCAATGGAGTCGCCCTTTTCCAAAGGCACTACGACCAGACGCCTGACGTTGATCTCCTGAAGGCCGCCGATCTTCGCCGTCTGCGGCCGTCCGGCCACGTCGCCATAAGTGAATGTTCTTCCGACGACTCTTTGCGCCGCGTCGGTCCTTTCGATCAGGGGGCGCACGGGGAGCTCGACGGTCGGCAGGAACCGGCTGTCGAGCTGCATCAACCTGCCGTCCGCGCTCATCACCGTGTCCATCTCCCCGAAGTTTAACGCGATGGGGAAGGGATAGTTCGCCTGCCTGTAGGTGTACCTCTTGACCTCGCCCCCCTCGTCCGCGCTCGCGAGCGAGATGGTCGCCGGGTCGGCCCCGATCAAATCCCTCCACCTGTCGATGAAAACTTTGACGGACTCGCGCAAGGCCATGCTCTCCGAGCCCGGCTCCGGCGCGGCCTCCAGTATCTTTATGCCGCCCGTCACGCCCAGGAGCGAGCGCGGGGTGTAGGTAACGGGGTGGAGGTCCGGGGGCGTCTGCTGCACGCCGTAGGCGGTGAGCATCCGCCTCCACTCGCGCTCGGCCTTCCCCCTCGTTTCGGGCGAGTCTGTGATGATGGCCGGGTAGTTTTCTCTCGGCGCATTCGGAGTTTGCGGGGTCTGATCACACCCGACCGCGAGTGGAACCACCATAAAAAAGGCTAGGAAAAATACTCTCATACCAGCTCAGAAGCCCCGCCGCGCCTGTGCGAAAGGTGTCGGCTCACGAAGAAGAATCGAACTATCATTATTCATGTTTTTAAATCGGCAAGCAAGCTGACGCTATAAAGAGATTCACCCGAGGGCGCTTCGTAAACGATTTGTAAACGCGGCATAGGCGGTCCGAAGGCTCGGCGGGGGCGGCCCCCGCGACCGTCAGTACTGGCCGAAGGCCAATGATTGACCCGATTCGTGGCGATGCCGGCTATGATCCTCTTCTCCTACCCGTCGGCGTTCGACGCGGGCGGACGCGGCGGGTGCCCTGCCTCCGCCCGCTCTGTAAATATCTTTTTACATGAGGCATCATCAAACGTTGATGTGGGATTTTCTTACCAGGGCATTCAGAAGAGGCTCGGCGCGCGCCGGGCGCGTCGAGGATTCGCCCGAGCCTGCTGGGTCTGACCATGACTTTGACGAGGACCCGTTCCCGGACCCGGTGGTGGTCGAGTTCCGCGACGTGATAGACCTGCACTCCATCCCGCCCCGGCAGGTGAGAGCGGTCGTGGAAGATTACCTCGAAGAGGCGCACCGCCGCGGGACCAGGTGGGTGCGAATCATTCACGGCAAGGGCAGGGGAGTGCAGAGGGAGTCGGTGCGCGCGATACTTTCGCGCACGCCTTACGTCGAGGAATTCGGGGACGCGCCGCCTGAAGCGGGCGGCTGGGGCGCGACCCTCGTCACCCTGTCGCCCCCGGATGCCCCTGACCGGAGGTGATTCGCGCGATGAGTGCTCCACACGGCCGGACTTTTTATGTAATATTAGTAGCGCAATGAAAATACGAACTTAAGTACTTATTACGATTTTATTGACGCTTGTGGCGCTCGCGTCCGCGTGCTCCGCCCCGGCGGAGAGCTCCAATTCTTCCAACGTGAGTAATGCGAATGCCGCTCAGCAGACGCCCATACCTCAGAGCGGAACCCCCTCGGCAACCTCTGACAGCGGGGTTCCCGTGACCTCCGTGCAGGCGACCGCGAAGCCGACGCCGGAGCCTGACAACGGTCAGGGCAGGGCCGCGGCCGCGTCGCCCGCGACCGCGAAGGCCGAACCCGCCCAGCCTGCGAGCGGGCCGAAGATCGTCGTCCCCGTCCAGAAGATCAACTTCGGATTGCAGGCCAAGGACAAGACCCTCGTGAGGACGATAACGGTCAGGAACGGCGGCAAGTCGGATTTGAAGATCGACGCCGTCGAGCCCAGCTGAGGGTGCACCGCTGTGGACTTCCCGAAAGTCCTCTCGCCTGGTAAGGCGGGCACGATCAAAGTCGAAGTTAAGACGGGGCGGGCTCCCGGTGAGCACACGAAATCCGTGACCATCAAGTCGAACGATCCGGCTCAGCCGAACGTCAAAGTCGATCTCGTCTTTAACGTGAAGGACGACAAGAAGGGCTGACGGTTTCTTCTTCTCCCTATGATTAAATCTGAACCTGATTATCAGGAGATATTCTCGTTCGTGGGCCGCGAGATGCGGCCCAACGCCATTAGAAAGATGACGGCGCTGCTCGGTCGCGGCGACGTGATCTCCCTGTCGGCCGGCGCTCCGAGCCACGAGACTTTCCCCCTCGAAGAGCTCTCCGAGATAGCGGCGCAGGTCATAAGAGAGCGCGGGCGCTTCGCTTTGCAATATGGCCCGACGCGCGGCCAGAGCCAGCTCGTGCAGCAGGTGGCCGACATTATGCGCGGGCGGGGAGTCGAGAACGCCTCGCCCTCGAACGTCGTGCTGACGACCGGGTCGCAGCAGGGCCTCGACCTCATCTCGCGGGTGATCCTCGACCCCGGAGACATCGCCCTGGTCGAGCTTCCCAGTTACGTCGGCGGTACCATCGCCCTGCACAACGCGCGCGCGGAGCTTGTGGGCGTGCGGCAGGACGAGGGCGGCATCGTGATAGGCGACCTTTTGGAGAAACTTGAAGCCGCGCGGCGCGATGGCCGCCGCGTCAAATGCCTCTACACGATCCCCAACTTTCAAAACCCTTCGGGCGTCACGCTATCGGGCGAGCGGCGCAGGGAACTGGTCGATATCGCGGACGAGCACGACCTGCTGTTGATCGAAGACGACGCATATTACGAGCTTTATTTCACGGGCGCGAGCGAGCGCTTCGAAACGCTCGCGGCGTTGCGCCCTTCGCGGGCCGTCTACCTGAGCAGTTTCTCGAAGGTGCTGGCTCCGGGACTGCGCGCGGCCTGGCTGTGCGCGCCCGAAGAGATCGCCTCGAAGGTCGAGCTTGCGAAGGAAGGGGCCGACCTCTCTTCTAGCCTGCTCGACCAGTCGATAGTCTCCGAGGCTCTGCGCTCGGGGCTGGTGGAGCGGCGCTTGCCGGAGATCCGGGGCTTTTATCGAACGAGGTGCCGCGCGATGCTCGAAGCCCTTGAACGCTGCGCTCCGGCGGGGGCAACGTGGACGAGCCCTCTCGGCGGATTTTTCATACTGATGAAACTGGCTTCCGGAGTAGACGCGACTAAGGTGCTCCCCGACGCCATCGAAGCGGGCGTGGCCTACGTGCCGGGTCAGCCCTTCTTCGTCGATAACAGCGGCACGAACACCCTGCGCCTCGCGTACTCGAAAGAATCTCCCGAGGCCATAAAAGACGGCATCGAGCGGTTGTGCCGCGTCCTGTCGAGATGAGCTCACGGCCGCTTCGGTCAATTTAGCAGCATTCGGTCAGTCACATCTTTCATCCCGCCTGAATCAGTCACCGGGCCGCTTTTTGCCCCGCGAGAAAAAAGGCCATTTTTATTAGGAAAATGCGCCATTAAATCAAGCGCGAACTCTGGAACGGCAGTTGAATAATTAATTCGCGCGCGGCAGGAAAGATCGAGGCCCCCGCCCCCAATCGATCCGCGCGGAGGTGTTACGAGAGACGCGGGCGTGATTCATTCGGCAGGTGATTCGCAATCATAGAATCGTCGCTTCGGTCGCCCCAGTACCCCCATCCCCCACCCCCGATGAGCTGGCTAGCCCCCGAGCTGGCTCTTTTATTTCTTCCTGATGACTCTCGAATTGTGCGGCTTCGCCTGAGAGGTGGCCGCGACAACCAGCCCTTTATCCGTACTCAGCAGGAGCTTGTCGCCCGCGAGAATCGGGTCGGCAACTATCTCGAAGCCGGGCTCCAGCTTGTAAAGATTTACCCGGCGGCCGTCGGAATTCAGGAAGACCGCCACGTACTCCCCGCGCAGAGGCGCGATCATAGTCGCGTCACCCACGACCAGAGGGTCGGCCGCGATGCGGTTCTCTAAACGCCTCTTCCATATCCGATCCCCGCTCTCCTTCGCGAGCGCGTAGATGAAGTTATCGAAAGACGCGACCAGCACGCGGTCCTCGACCACGATGGGCGAGGCTTCGATTGCCGCGCCCGTGCGCGACCGCCACCTCAGCCTGCCCGTGGACGCCTCGACCGAGTAGGCGTACCCGTCGCCGGACCCGAAGTAAATGAAGAGGCCGTCAATAGCGGGCTTGCCCGTTATCCTGCCCCCCGTCTGCACTCGCCAGAGGAGCTTTGCGTCTTCGGGGTCGATGGAGTACAGGGCCCCATCGTCGCTGCCGAAGTAGATCGCGCCCTCCGACAGGAGCGCGCGGCCTCGGACTGCGTCCTGGGTCGCGAACTTCCAGACGGGCTCGCCGCTCTTGGCGGCAAGCGCGTAGAGAGAGCCGTCGGAGCTCCCCACGTAAATCCGGTCTTTCCCAAGCGCGAGCGGTGATGTGAACCGCCGCTCGTAATCCCTCACCCAGAGGGTCAGGCCGGTCCCTTTATCGACCGCGCGCAATGAGGCCCCCGCCTCCGAGCCGTCCTCTGCGATCTTGCGCGCGGCTATGTAGACTGAGGATTCGCCCACGGCGATTGGGGCGCTGATCGCTCCTCCGGGCTCGCTCGTCCAGAGCAGAGAGCCGGTCTCGCGGTCGAGGCAGACGGCGCGGCCTCCCGCGAGCGGCAGGTAGATGCGCGCCTCGTCCAGGGAGGGGAGGATCGTCGAGGCGCTTTCGGTCAGGTATTGCCACGACCTTTTAAAAGGCAGTGCGAGCGGGGATGTCGAAGTGGCTCCGGGTTCCGCGATGGCTTCCTGCTGTTTCGATTTAGCCCCCTTCCGGGCCTTCTTGACGGATTCCTGAGCGCCCGCAGGCGAGCGCTCCTGTGCCGCGACGGGTGAAGCCGCGGCGAGCATCAAAGCCAGGATGATCGAATTTACTTTTTGCATTCGACTGAGATTCTATTGCGCTCTTCGACGTGTCGTCAAAGTATCCTTGGGTGAGACGCTTATGACCGCGCAAGGGATGCAGGGGCGGAAAAATTGATGACCGCCGGAAATAGATGTAGCTAAAGTCCGGCGATCATCTTCGGCTCGTGATGTTCGGGCGGGATTAGCGGGCCGCGCTCGAACTGAACTTATCCCTCAGGCCGCGGTTGTAAGTCTGGCCCCGCTCGAAGCCCTTTCGGAACGGCTCGTGGGAGTAAATATCTCCGAACCGCTCGCGCAAACGGTCGCGGCATTCGTCGTAGGAGCGGTCCCGCAGGTCGGGATGCTGCGCGCATTCGAAACCGCGGCGGTAATGCGACTCGTCCGAAGTGAAGTCCCTACCCTCGGCTTTGTAAGACTCTTCCTCAGCGTCGCGGAGCCCGAGCCACCAGTCTTCGCGCGCCGCGTTTATGCTCTCGGCCCCGGCCCTCGCCATCACGGCGCGCGCCGCTTCCGCCTGCTCGTCGTCCTTGGCCAGAGCGACGAGCACGGTGCGACCGCGTCTCACGGCGTCTTCATAAAGATATATCTCATCTTTCGGCAGCCCGTCGGCCATCTCATCTTCAAGAGCATCGCCCGCCGCCGCGCCTCCGACCGCGCCGCCCAAGCCCAGAATGGCCGCCGCAAGTATACCTGTCGCCATGACCGGGCCGACTCCAGGCACGAGCAGGCTGGCCGCGGCCGCGCCGAGGCTCATGCCGCCGGCCGCCCCGATAGCCCCTCCGACCACTCCCCCGATAGCCTTGCCCATGCCGGGCTGCTCGGTCTCCGTGGTCGGCACCTCTTCGATGCCGTCCATAGAAGTGCCGGGGCTTATAAGGACTAGATTCTCTTCCCTGATACCGACAGGCCGCAGTTCTCCGACCACCCTTTCCGCATCCTCTCGCGATTTGAATATTCCAACAGCACTGTTCATTTAAGCTCTCCTTCCGGCCGTCTTCTCCCCGCAGGCCGTGTTGTTTTGTAGCCTTCCCGTACGTCCGTCCTGACACAACGTGATTGAAACGCCCGCTTTTCAGTCAAGCACTCTACTTCCTCCGCCTTCTTCTATTTAAAGGGGCAATAATGGTGCCATATCTCTTCGCTTCGGCCTCGATCCGGGCTCAGAGCAGGTGTAAATAGCTCAATCCCAACGTTAAAGCTATTTATTCCGAGCGGAAAATATCTGATTTAAAGCCTAAAAAGGCTTCAAGAATAAAATTTTCCCTGAGGGTGATTTTAGAGATAAGGTCCGCGAAGTTAGCGGGTGAGCAGGTAGAACCAGCGGGGGGTAGGGCTCTGTCCAAGCTTTAAAAGATTTTCCACAAGAAAGCCATTTTCGAGGGCCGCGAGGAAGGCCGCGCGCGTAGCTTCGCGCCAGGCCCGTCCGGTCGCGGGGTCACGATCTTTCAGGACATTGATGTTGTGCGGTATTTCGATGAAGCAGGTGTTGCCCGACAAGTGCTCTCGGAAATTCGAGAGGCTTGGGACATCGCCCTCCGCGCGGACGAGAAGGGGGACCGAGGGGCTCTCGGGGTCTAATTCCCGCCCGGCTTCCGGGTCGTTGAACGTGCGGCTTGCCGTCTGTTTCCTGACGCGGTCGCTTTCGAGCAGCCACGAGACCCAGAGCCTGTCGGTCCCGAAGCCCTGGTGCAGAGGGCTCGATGATGACTCGCCATAGAAGTTGACTACGTAGCGCCGCGAGATGACTCCGAGCTTGTTGAAGTTCAGGTGTGCGTTCAGGCTTTGAAGGGGGTCGAAGGTCCAAGAGATCATATCCAACCCCTTGCCGAGCGCGAGGTCGCGCTGGGCGATCTTCAGGTAGAACCCGGCCTGAAGGTTCCTGCAATCGTTCCTCACCGCAAGCATGTGCGAATGGATGGAGGGGCGGCCCTGTTCCAGGGCGGGGAAGCCGTAGGCGAAGCCGATCATCCGCTCGCCTTCGAAAGCGCAGAGGGCTATCCCGCCCGCGTGGACCGTGGCGACGACGGTGGCCATCGGCACCACGTCTAGGTCGCTGAACCCCCACGCCTCTTTCTGAATCTCTTCTATGGCGCGATAGTCTTCTTCCGTCTCGGCCTCGCGGATATGAAATCGCCTGTCGTTTATGACCCATTCGAACACGCGCACAGTGTAGCCCGAGCATCTTTTCTTGCCAAGGTCGCGCGGGGAGGTCGAGCGGCGAGGGCGGCGCGATGGGCTGTAAGTTTGGGCTTCTTTCGATTAAACTGGTTGCCGCTCCGCCCGCCGCTCGTATAAAATTTGATTTCCTCGAACTGCCTCCGGAACTTTTCCCGGCAAGGGTGTGTTCCAGGGAAAGACCGGCTGCATAAGTCGTAATCCGGATCGATTCGCATTCCCGCTGCAATATTCAAGCTTGAGGATTCACCAGAAGCATGATGGATGCCACTACTCACACTAAGGAGTATGAAAAGCTATGACTTCGACGACCTTGCCGGAAAGTTACACGGTAGAAGAAACGGGAAAGCACCCCAAGGGGCTGTACGTCCTGTTCGCCACTGAGATGTGGGAGCGCTTCAGCTTCTACTCGATGCTGGCAATGTTCACGCTTTACCTTCAGGATCAGACGGACGGTTTCGGATGGACGAGGGATAGGGCGACGAGCCTGTACGCGATCTACCTCGCGGCCGTTTATTTCAGCCCTCTCGTCGGCGGGATCATCGCCGACAGGAAGCTGGGATACAGGCGTTCGGTCATGATAGGCGGCTTCTTCTTCATGGCCGGGCACCTTCTGCTGGCGTTTCCGATAGTCTGGGTCATGTACGCGGCGCTCGCCTGTCTTGTCGTCGGGAACGGGTTCTTCAAGCCTAACGTGTCCGCGATGGTCGGCAAACTCTACCCGGAGAACAGCCACCTCAAGGATCGCGCTTACAACATCTTTTACATGGGAATCAACATCGGCGCTTTCCTTGCGCCTCTCGTGATGGAAGTCGTGCAGTCGCGCGTCGGCTACCACCCCGCCTTCGCCGTCGCCGCGGGCGGGATGGTCCTCTCGGTGGTCACGCTCGCCTTGTTCAAGCGCCATCTCGAAGGGGTCGACAGAGGGACCGGGGCCGACCCCATTAAAGGCGAAGAGCCGAAGGCCACTCTCACCACGGTCGACGCGCCGCCGGTCGAGCCCGAGCCGCACAAGGCGCATCCGCCGAAGTCCGCACTGGAGATGGTCTCCGACGCGAGGCGGGTCATGGCGCTCATCGTGATCTTCCTCATCGTCATCGTCTTCTGGATGGCCTTCCACCAGAACGGGGCGACCTGGACCTACTGGGCGAATGACAATACCGATTGGGGCTCGTCGGCGGTCGTCCCGATCATCATCAAGGTGTTGACGCTAGGATTGATTAGCGGCGAAGACGTTTCCGGCATCATCTCGAATGCGATCAATCCCTTCTTCGTCATAGTTCTGACCTTCCCGCTCATAGGGTTCTGGGCATGGCTCGACAAGATGGGCAAAGAGCCCTCGACCCCCGCCAAGATGGGCATCGGCATGTTTCTGGTCGCCGCCGCTTACATGATCATGTACCAGGCCGCGTTGTCCGGCGGCGACACGGGCAAAGTCTCCCCGTGGTGGCTCATCGGAGCTTACTGCGTAATCACGCTCGGGGAGCTGATGCTGTCGCCGATGGGGCTGTCCCTGGTCTCCAAGGTGGCTCCGATTCGGATCCGGGGCCTTATGATGGGCGGATGGTTCGTGGCCACTTCAATCGGCAACTATCTGGTCGGGACGATAGGCGTGAAGTGGACGGACTGGTCTCACTCGAAATTCTTCCTGGTCGTGGCCATAATGTCGGCGGCGGTCGGGATGATACTCTTCATAATTCTAAAGCCGTTGAAGAAGGCGATGCCCGGAGTTTAAAGCCCGTCGGCGCTATCCGGGCAAGGCTTACGGTGAGCGATGGATCGGGCGGCGATTCATCGCTCATCCTTCTTCGCTCTGCCCGCTGCTGAATACTCACCCGATTCGCGTTTAAAGTTGGAGGGATGATGAGCCACTGGAGATCGCCGTGGATTAAGAAGACTGCGCTTACTTTGGTCGTGCTGCTCGCGGCGGGACAGGCCGCGTTCGTGACGGGCCAGCAAAGGCCGTCGCCCGCGCGGGCTTCCGCCGAAACGGCTCGGGGCGCGAAGTTCGAGCTGACCGTCGACAACATCATGCGCGGGCCGGGGCTGGTCGGCTACCCCCCGGCTTCCGTCCGCTGGTCGGCTGACAGCCAGAGGGTATTCTTCCGATGGAAGCAGCCGAGCGACCCGCAGAATAAAGACGCGGAGACGTACGTTGTCAACCGCGACGGGTCGGGGCTCAGGAAGCTCTCCCAGGAAGAGGCTAAAAACGCGCCCCCGGCCGACGGCGAGCTCTCGAAGGACAAGAAGCTCACGCTCTTCACGGAGAACGGGGACATCTTCATATACGACAACGCCTCGGGTCAGCGGAGGCAGGTCACGAGCACGTCGGATGTCGAGACTAACGCGGGCTTCACGAGGGACCAGCGCCGCGTCTATTTCACCCGCTCGAACAACCTCTTCGTACTCTCGCTCGACACGGGATCGCTCGTTCAACTGACCGACATCCGCGCGGGAGGCCCGTCGCCTCAGGCCGGGCAGGGGAGTCAGGGCAGGGGCGGCTCGCAGCAGCGCGGCACAGATAGTCAGGAGTATCTGAAGAAAGAGGAGCGCGAGCTGCTCGATTACGTGAAGCGGCGCGCGGAGAAGAGGGAAGAGGACGAAGAACGCCGGAAGCGGGAGAACCCGCGCAAGCCATTCCACCTCGGCCCGCGGCAGTCGGTCTCGACGCTTCAGCTGTCGCCCGACGAGAAATTCATCTTCGCCCTCGTGACGGAAGCGGCCGAAGGCGCGCGGAACACAATCGTGCCCAACTACGTCACGGAGACCGCTTTCACCGAAGACATACCGGCCCGCACGAAGGTCGGGGACCGGCAGCCGCGCGCGCGGCTCGCCGTCCTCAGCGCCGCGACGGGCGACGTGAGCTGGGTCGATCACGGCCAGAAGCAGGTGACCCCGAAGACCGAGACGCGGACGGAGAAGACCGCGTCTGAGCGCGTGGAGAGGCGCGAGTCCGAACAGGTCCAGCAGACCGACGCCCAGCAGGGCGAAGGGGAGAAGCGCGACGCGCAGGCTCAGCAGCGCGAGCGCGAGGTGCGGTTGTCTCAGCCCCTGTGGTCTGACGACGGGACGAAGGCCGTCATGTTCGCGCGCTCGTCGGACAATAAGGACCGCTGGATTCTGTCGGTCGATCCCGCGACCGCGAAGACCCGCGTGATCGCTTCCGACCACGACGACGCCTGGATAAACGGCCCCGGAAACTTCACGCTCGGGTGGATGCGCGACAACCAGCACGTCTATTTTCAATCGGAGCGCACGGGCTACTCGCACCTGTACACCGTACCTTACGAGGGCGGGGAGCCGCGCGCGCTCACCTCGGGCCAGTGGGAGGTCACGGGCGTCGAACTGTCGAACGATAAGACCCATTTCTTTATCGAGACCAGCGAGGTCCATCCGGGCGAGCGCCACCTTTACTCCCTGCCCGCGGAAGGCGGCGAGCGCGTGAAGCTAACTTCGATGCCCGGCAACAACCAGGCTTTCGTCTCGCCCGACGAGAAGCACCTGGCGCTGATCTACTCCTACAGCAACAAGCCGCCCGAGCTGTACATTCAGGAGAGCCGCCCTTCCGCCCCGGCCGTGAAGGCGACCTCTTCGCCCGCGCCCGAGTTCTGGAATTACAACTGGATCGATCCGCCCATCGTGACCTTCAAGGCAAGGGACGGCGCGACCGTTTACGCGCGGCTCTACAAGCCCGCGAACTTCAGGCGCGGGGGCCCCGCCGTGGTCTTCGTTCACGGGGCGGGGTACCTGCAAAACGTCCACCGCTGGTGGTCGAACTACTTCCGCGAGTACATGTTCCATCACCTCCTGATGGAGCGCGGCTTCACGGTCATCGACGTAGATTACAGGGCCTCGTCCGGGTACGGCCGCGACTGGCGCACGGGCATCTACCGCCACATGGGAGGCAAGGACCTCGACGATCAGGTGGACGCGGTGCGCTGGCTGGTCTCCGAGCACGGGGTCGACCCGAAGCGGGTCGGGATTTACGGGGGGAGCTACGGCGGGTTCATCACTTTGATGGCCATGTTCACGCAGCCCGACGTGTTCGCGGCGGGCGCGGCCCTGCGGCCCGTGACCGACTGGGCCCACTACAATCACCCTTACACGTCGAATATCCTGAACCTCCCGCATGAAGATACGGAAGCCTACAGGAAATCCTCTCCGATATATTTCGCGGAAGGGTTGAGAGGCGCGCTCCTGATCTGCCACGGCATGGTCGATGTCAACGTTCATTACCAGGATACCGTGCGTTTGGTTCAGAGATTGATAGAGCTGCGCAAGGAGAACTGGGAGCTCGCGTCCTACCCGGTCGAAGACCACGGCTTCGTAGAGCCGACGAGCTGGGCCGACGAGTACAAGCGCATCCTCAAATTATTTATGGAGAACCTGCACCCTGACCATAAGCCATCACCGCGGGCGCAGGTCGGGTCTTCGCCCAGACGGTAGCGGCCGGAGCCGGGTGCCACAGAGCAGTTCAGCCGCCCGCTCCTGAAGGGTAATGCGAGCGGGACCGGAGGGAAGCCATGTTCGATTACATAATCGTCGGGGCGGGTTCCGCCGGTTGCGTTCTGGCTAACAGGTTGACGGAGGACGCGGGTACGAAGGTGTTACTGCTGGAAGCGGGCGGCCCGGACAAGAGGAAGGAGATTCACATCCCCGCCGCTTGGACGAAGCTTTTAAAGAGCCCGCTCGATTGGAATTACTCGACGGAAGAACAGGCGAATCTCGACAACCGCCAACTGTACTGGCCGCGCGGCAAAGTCCTGGGCGGCAGCAGCTCCATCAACGTGATGATATACACGCGGGGCAACCGGAGTGACTTCAACGGTTGGCGCGAGTCGGGCAACTCTGGCTGGGGCTATTCCGACCTCCTCCCGTATTTCAGGAAATCCGAGCACCAGCAGAGGGGCGAGTGCGAATACCACGGGGTCGGCGGCCCTTTAACCGTATCCGATCACCGGTCAGTGAATCCAATCTCCTGCGCCTTCCTCCGGGCTTGCGCGGAGAACGAGATCCCGATCAACGACGACTTCAATGGCAAATCCCAGGAGGGCGCGGGCTTTTTCCAACTGACGCAGAACCGGGGGAGGCGAATGAGCGCGGCGGCCGCGTTCCTGAGGCCGGCGCTCGGCCGAGGGAATCTGACCGTACTGACCGACGTTCTGGTGACGCGCGTGCTCTTTGATAAACGGCGCGCCGTCGGCGTCTCTTACGTCCGCGACGGCAAGGTCGAAGACGCGCGGGCGGGCCGCGAGGTCATCCTGAGCGGGGGGGCTATAAACTCCCCGCAGCTATTAATGCTGTCAGGCATCGGCCCCGCCGACCACCTTAATGCTTTGGGAATCGAAGCGATAACCGACCTGGCCGGCGTGGGGCAAAACCTGATCGACCACCTGATGTCCGGGGTGATGCACGAATGCCTCAAGCCCGTGACGATGGCTTCCGCCGAGAGCCTGAAGAATCTTCTGGCCTACCTGATTTTCAGGAAGGGGCCGCTGAGCTCCAACGTGGCCGAGGCGGGGGCCTTCGTCAGGACCGAGCGGGCGTCGGGGCGGCCGGACCTTGAGCTGATATGTGCTCCGGTTTATTACATGAATCATGGTTTCTCGAACCCCGAAGGCCACGGCTTCGGGATAGGGTGCATCATCCAGCACCCCGAGAGTCGGGGCTACATAAAACTGCGCTCGAACGACCCGCTCGCGCCGCCGGTCATCCAGCCGAATTACCTCCAGAGCGAAAACGACCGCAAGGTTCTGATCGACGGAGTAAAGTTATGCCGGCGCATAGCGCAGGCGAAAGCGTTCGATGGCTTCCGCGGGAAAGAGGTGTGGCCCGAAAGCGAGAACCAGAGCGACGAAGCCATACACGGTTTCATCCGCAGGACGGCCGAGACTCTCTACCACCCGGTCGGGACTTGCAGGATGGGGAACGACTCTATGGCGGTCGTCGACGAGAGGCTCCGCGTGTGCGGCGTGGAAGGTCTGAGAGTGGTAGACGCTTCGATCATGCCGACGCATATCACGGGCCACCCCAACGCGGTTGTCATGATGATCGCGGAGAAGGCCGCCGCGATGATGAAAGAACCCGACGCGGCCATGGCTCGGTCGGCTTCATGAAAACACCGGCGGCATGAATCTAACAACTTATCGGGCCTGAGCATAAAGGTAGTGAGCCTTATTAATATGGAGCCCTTTATGACGGAGCAAGACCCATTCGGCTGCGCCGTTAGGCCGATCTCGCCGGGAGACGAGCCTTTCCTGTGGGAAATGCTCTACCACGCGATCTACGTCCCGGAAGGGGCCCCTCCCCCACCGCGAGATATATTAAGCACGCCTGAGCTTGGCCGGTACGTCCGCGGCTGGGGCCGCTCCGGTGATACGGGGCTGCTCGCGGTGTCTGCGGAGGCGGCGCACCCCATCGGGGCGGTGTGGCTGCGGCTGATGCCCGAAGAGGAGGCCGGTTATGGGTACGTCGATGACGAAACGCCCGAGCTGAGCATAGCCATGTTGCCGGGGTACCGGGGCAGAGGCGCGGGGACTCTTCTACTGACCCGCTTGCTTCGAGAGACCGAAGGGATGTACAAAGCTATTTCGCTGAGCGTGTCGGGCGACAACCCGGCGTTGAGATTGTACGAGCGGTTCGGATTCGAGGTGGTGAGCGACTCCGGCATGTCGTTGATAATGAGGAGAAGCGCCCGACGGAGGCGTTAGTCGGGACGGGCTTTGATCGAATACAACTGTTGAGCGAGGCACGAAGGATAATGCAAAACCTGAACGGACGTGTCGCTGTCGTTACGGGTGCCAGTCGCGGAGTCGGCAAGGGGGTCGCCCTCGGGCTCATGGAGGCCGGCGCTACTGTCTACATCACGGGCCGGACGGCGAAGGCCCTCGATTACGTCCGGGATAAAGGCTTCGCAATCGAATGCGATCACCGCAGCGACGAGCAGACCGAGGCCGCCTTCCGGCGCGTCGAAGATGAGCAGGGCCGCCTCGACGTTCTGGTGAACAACGTCTGGGGCGGCTACGAGAACATGGTTGAAAATGGCGAGTTCACCTTCGCCCACCCGTTCTGGAAGCAACCCATCTGGCGATGGGACGCGATGTTTCAGGCCGGGGTCCGGGCTTTCTATGTCGCCAGCCGGTTCGCCGCCCCCATGATGGTCGCACAGAGGAGCGGGCTGATCGTCAACATCTCTTTCTGGGCCGCGCAAAAATACATAGCCAATACGGCCTACGGAGTCTCGAAAGCGGCAACGGATAAACTGACTTCGGACATGGCGCACGAGCTTCGCCAACACAACGTGGCGGCCGTCTCGCTCTACCCCGGCCTAGTGCGCACGGAGAGCGTGCTGATGGCGGGCGACGTGTTCGACCTGAGCAACTCCGAGTCTCCACAATTCATCGGCCGCGCCGTCGCGGCCCTGGCCTCCGACCCCGATATATTGGAGAAGAGTGGAAAGGTAGTCGTCGCCGCGGCTCTGGCGCAGGAGTACGGCTTCACGGACGTGGATGGAAAGAGCCCGCGGCCGCTGACTTTGAATGACGTGTAAGGCCGGCGTCCGGGCATGGGTGTGGTGATGGAAGAATCTTATGAGATAAGGCCCGCACGCCTTGATGAATTACCTCTCATTCAGGAGATAGAGCAGGCCGCCTCGACCCTCTTCCTCGACACCGATTACTCTTTTCTGATCGACTTCGAAACCATGTCTATCGACGTTCTGCGCGAGCGGCAGAGCGAGGGCCTCGTATGGGTCGCGTGCGGCCGGGGGCGGGAGCCGGTGGGGTTCGCCGTCGCGAAGGTGATCGATGGCGCGGCGCACCTCGACGAGCTTGACGTGCACCCGTCGCACGGACGGCGCGGGCTCGGGCGGATGCTCACGCTCGCGGTGTGCGAGTGGGCGCGGGCGGCCGGGTACAAAGCGGTGACTCTGTCGACTTTCCGGGACATCCCCTGGAATCGGCCCTTCTATGAACGCCTCGGTTTCCGCCAGCTCGCGGAAGAAGAACTGGGGCCGGGGCTCAGGCAGGTCAGAGCGCGTGAAGCAGCGATAGGATTGCCTCTGGAAAGTCGAGTCTGCATGCGGCGCGACCTCTGAGCCCTCCCGGCCATCCGTGCGCCTTCACCCGGTCCGCGTCAGACTTCTTTTCACTGTCAGGGGCGACCGCCGAACCGGGCCGCTCGTTCCTCCCGAGAAGGGCGGGCGCTTCTCACGCCTGCCGATTTGCTGCGGGTCGGGCGCGTTTCGTAGTATTATTTCTACGAAAGCTATCAAGGGGTTCTTACTGTTATGAAGTGTCCGATTTGTGGCAAGCCTGCCAAGTGGAAAGACAACCCGGATCGCCCATTCTGCTCCGAGCGGTGCCGCATAATAGACCTTGCGAGGTGGTCTTCGGAGGAGTACCGGGTGGAGGTCCCGCTCAAAGACGTAGACGCGGAGGAGCCTTTCGAGCGGAAGGAGTGACGGCCCGTCCGGGATTTTAACAGGATCGTTATCGGAGGTGAGCAATGTCCGTGGACAACGCGGCGAAGGCGGATGATTTGAAAAGCGGCGATAAGCTCTGGACTCCCGGTCGCATCATCGCCACGGTCGTGATGGGCGTCCTTATAGCCACGGTCGGGGTGATGATATTTTCGGGCGGCTCGGGGCCCAACCCCCGCCTGAATGTCGCCCTGCCGGGCACGCCCGTCTCGAATTCCGGGGAGATCAGAATCCCCGAGGATTTCAGCCTGCCCGCGCTCGACGGAGGCTCCTTCAGGTTGTCCGATTACCGGGGGAAGGTTCTGGTGGTCGATTTCTGGGCCACGTGGTGCCCGCCCTGCCGCGAAGAGGTCCCGCAGCTCGCGCGCATCGCGTCGGAGAACAGGTCGCGCGGGGTCGAGGTCATCGGCCTTCACATCGACGATAACGGGAGGTCTACGCCCGCCGACATCCGCAAATTCATAGGGCAGTACGGCATCAACTACACGGTCGGGATGGCCGGCAACGACGTCTTCACGAGCTACCTCGGCCACGAAGACGACAGGATACCGCAGACCCTTGTGTTCGACCGCGACGGTCACCTCATCCTGCATCTGTCCGGGTACACGCCCGCGGATGCGCGCCTGCTCGACGAGGCCGTTAACCGCGCGCTCGCGGCCTCGTAAGAATACTCTTCCCAGCCTGTCGGGCTTGAAGCAGTCATCCGACTCGGGGCTTCGGACATGCCAAGAGACATACCCGTGAGCAACGGCACGTTGCTCGTCACCTTCGACCGCAAATACCGGATACGCGACTTCTACTTCCCCCACCCGGGCCGCGAGAATCAGAGCTCGGGCCACCCCTTCCGCTTCGGAATCTCCGTCGACGGGGCGTTCTCGTGGTTCTCGTCCGACGACTGGCAGAGGGAGTTGAAGTACCTGGACGAGACTCTGGTCAGTTCCGTCACGATGCGCTCGGACCGCTTCGGCGTCGAGGTCGTCTGCAACGACGCCGTCGATTTTTACGAGAACGTCTACCTGCGCCGCGTCTCGGTGCGGAACCTTACGGCCCGCCCGCTCGCCGTGCGCCTCTTCTTCCATCACGACTTTCGAATCTCCGAGACGGAGATCGGCGACACCGCGTACTTCGACCCCCAGACCTCGTCGATAATCCACTACAAGCGCAACCGCTATTTCATAGCCGGGTGCCTCACGACGGACTCGCGCGGCTTCGACCAGTGGGCCACGGGCAACAAGGATGTCGCGGGGGCCGAGGGCACCTGGCGCGACGCCGAAGACGGCTCGCTTCAGGGGAATCCGATAGCGCAGGGCTCGGTCGATTCGACCATCGGCGTCTCTTTAGACCTCGCCCCGCGCGGCGAAGGGTCGCTCGTCTACTGGATCGGGGCGGGCAAGTCTTACAGCGACGTGTTCACCCTCAGCACCGTGATCCACAATAAATCGCCCGAGTCTCTGATACACCGGACGGCCGATTACTGGCGCGCGTGGGTCAACAAAGAGGGCATGCTGTTCGACGACCTGCCCCCGGAGATCGTGCAGTCCTTCAAGCGAAGCCTGCTCGTGATGAGGACGAACCTCGACGACAACGGCGCGATAATCGCCGCCAACGATGGGGACGTTGAAGATTACAATCACGACACCTACTCGTACATGTGGCCGCGCGACGGGGCGCTCACGGCGTACGCGCTCGACATCGCGGGCTTTTCGGAGCTGACCCGCCGCTTCTACACCTTCACGAAAGACCTGATAAACCCGAACGGTTATTTCCTTCACAAGTACACGCCCGACGGGACGCTCGGAAGCTCGTGGCATGCGTGGATCAGGGACGGGGAGCAGCAGCTCCCCATTCAGGAGGACGAGACGGCCCTCATCATCTGGGGGCTGTGGAAGCACTACGACGAGCACCGCGACATCGAATTCATCGCGGACTTTTACCGGCCCGTCATCACTCGGGCGGCGACTTTCATGTCCGAGTACCGCGACCGGGAGACGGGGCTTCCGCTCCCCAGCTGGGACCTGTGGGAGGAGCGGCGCGGCATACACACCTTCACGGTGGCGACCGTGTGGGCGGGGCTTCAGGCCGCCGCGCGCTTCGCCGACCTCTTCGGGGAGCGCGACCTCGTCGATAAGTACGCGAGCGCCGCCGACGCCATCAAGCAGGGGGCGGTCGCTTACCTCTACCGGCCGGAGCTCGGCCGCTTCGCGCGGACCCTGAAGCTGGTCGAAGGGAGGGCGCAGGCCCACGCGCGGTTCGAGTACGACACGACCGTCGACGCCAGCCTCTTCAGCGTCCCGTACTTCGGGATGCTCGACCCGCGGAACCCGATGGTCCAGTCGACCGTGCGCGCGATCAGCGAGCACCTCCGGGCTAAGACCGATGTCGGGGGCTTCGCGCGCTACGAGCGGGACTCTTACTACAGCCAGACGAACGATTTCGACAGGGTGCCCGGCAACCCGTGGTTCGTTACGACGCTGTGGATGGCCCAGTACGAGATCGCGCTCGCGAGGAATGAGGACGAGTTGAAGAATGCGTTGGGGCTGATCCGGTGGGCCATAGAACACGGCCTGCCTTCGGGCGTCCTGGCCGAGCAGGTCCACCCCTTCACGGGAGAGCCGCTTTCAGTCTCGCCTCTGACCTGGAGCCACGCGCAGCTCGTGACTGCCGTGATGGAGTATCTCAACAAGGCGCGCACACTGAAGCTGTGCCACACGTGCGGGCAGCCGGCCTTCGATTACGCGCGGACGGACACGGACGCCGCCACCGCGCGGCTCGACGACTTCCACCGGGAGCCGTGAGCGGGCCGCCTTGATCATTCGCATCGCCCGATTCGTCGGTGCCGTGGACGAAAATATTCGAGGAAGGGAAGAAGGGTTGCTGACCGGCCAGCCGGTCGCAATCCGGATTACCGTTTATGCGTAGAGCGAAGATAGTCGTAACAATCGGCCCCGCGACGGAGTCGGAAGAACGTCTGCGCCAGTTGATGCTCTCCGGGATGGATGTCGCGCGCATCAACATGTCTCACGGCGAGCGGGAGAATCATGGGAAGGTGATCGACCGCATCCGCGCGATCTCGGACGAGTTGAAGAAGCCAGTGGCCGTGATGCTCGACCTCTCGGGGCCGAAGATTCGCACGGGCAAGCTGCGCGGGGGGCAGGAGGTCCCTCTGCCGGAAGGCGCTCTGCTCCGGCTAACCTCCGAAAAGATCGAAGGCGACGCCGGGCGCGTCTTCGCGAACTACCCTCTGCTGGCGCGTGAGGTCAACTCGGGCGACCGGATACTAATCAGCGACGGCGAGATCGAGCTTCAGGTCCTGGAGACGACGGGGAGCGACGTGATCACGCGCGTGATCCACGGCGGCACGCTCGGGGAGCACAAGGGGATCAACCTGCCGGGCGCTCAGATATCGATCCCGTCCATCACCGAAAAGGACATCGCGGATTTGAAGTTCGGCATAGGGCACGACATAGACCTCGTCGCGCAGTCCTTCGTCCGCAGCGCCGCCGACTGCGCCCGCGCGCGCGACCTGATAAACGAGTTCGGCGGCAACGCCCGCCTGATCGCGAAGATCGAAAAGCCCGAGGCCGTCGAGGACTTCGACAATATCCTGAAGGCCTCCGACGGCGTGATGGTCGCGCGCGGGGACCTCGCGGTGGAGACTTCGACCGAGCGCGTGCCTGTGATCCAGAAGGAGATAATCAGCAAGGCTCTGCTTGAGGGGAAGACCGTCATCACCGCGACTCAGATGCTCCAGTCTATGATCGAAAACCCCCGCCCCACGCGCGCCGAAGCGTCGGACGTGTCGAACGCCGTGCTCGACGGCTCGGACGCCGTGATGCTCTCGGGCGAAACGGCGGTCGGCCGCTTCCCGGTCGAGTCCGTGTTGATGATGGACCGGATCATCCGCGCGACCGAAGCGATGACCTCGCCCGCGCAGGCCGCGATGAGGAATACCCTGTTCGGGCGGCACACCGGCTCCTATGGCCGAGCTGTCGCGGAGGCGGCCGTGCTCGCCGCCGAAGAGATAAACTGCCGCCTGATAGTGGTCATCACGCAGAGCGGCCACATGGCCCGGCGCATCGCGGCGCTCCGCCCGACCCAGCGCATCATAGCCCTCACGCCCGTCACTAAGAGCTACCGGCAACTCGCCTCCCTGTGGGGGGTCGAGCCCTACCCGCTCGAACAATGTTCGCCCAGCTCCGACGACCTCCTCCAGTGCGGGGACCGCGCCCTATTGGAATACAAGCTGGCCGAGCGCGGCGAAGGCATAGTCGTCATGGCGGGCAAGATGCCCGACATCACCATCTCGCTTTCGATGAAACTCCATCGCGTCGGCGAACTCGCGGGGTGAGATAGGCCAAGGCTGAGTCCAAAACTTCGAATCTTGAACCTCGGCTGCCGGACCTTAGCTGAAGAAAGCGGCCTGTCATTCGCGCGCGGACGGAGGGGCGGGTAGAGGGAGGCGCGCC